>NZ_JAWOUJ010000014.1:0-112101 GCF_033339315.1 Vibrio sp. 661
CTTTAAAATACAAAACGCCCGATGAAGTACATCGAGCGTTTTAGTTAAAAAGTGTCAACCCATATCAGGACGGGTCATTCAGAGTAAGAGACCATCACTCTAACGGTTCGGTTGGCGCTTGATTGCCCGGCTTAGCCGCCGCAAACGGCACATTTACCAGTTCAGAGGCATTATTTTTGACTAGTTCACCTAGGTGAAACAAGCCGTATTCGCCAGGTTTCATACGCTGCCAAGCTTCGTTGCCCGTCAAAGGTTGAGTTGCAATCACAGAAACGATATCGTGTGGCGTTGTTTCTTCTTGGAAGTTAATTTCCACATCTTCATCAAGCAACGCGGCTTTTCCAAACGGTGCGCGTCTTGTGATCCAATACAAATGATTGGTGCAATACGTCATTACATACTCACCATCACTCAGAAGCATGTTAAATACACCCTTCTCTCTTAGCTCATCACAACATTTAGCAACATATAAGAATACCGACTCCATATCCTTTGGTGGCTCAGGATATCGATCTTCCATTTGCTTCAATAACCAGCAAAATGCCAGTTCACTATCTGTTTCACCGACAGGTCGATGTCGACCTGTATGCAAGTCTTGATAGCCAGAGAGCTGACCGTTATGCGCAAACGTCCAATACCTACCCCACAGCTCACGTGTAAAGGGATGAGTATTTTCTAAATTAACACCACCACGATTCGCCTGTCGGATATGACTAACGACCGCACGACTTTTGATGGGATAATTTTGTACCAACTCTGCAATTTTAGACTCACAACTTGGCTTGGGATCTTTGAAGGTTCGAAAGCCCTTCCCTTCGTAGAAGGTGATCCCCCATCCGTCACGGTGTGGGCCGGTTCGACCTCCACGCTGCATGAGCCCAGTAAAACTGAAACAAATATCCGTTGGAACATTAGCGCTCATACCGAGCAATTCACACATGGTTTAAAAAACTCCCTAACAACACAGCTCGAAACGGTGGCCGTAAACGATTATTCCATCTCTTTTTCGATCAACTGAATGATGATATGAATAATCTTAATATGAATTTCCTGAATGCGGTCTGCATAACCAAAGTGTGGCACGCGGATTTCAATATCTGCAAGGCCTGCCATTTTGCCGCCATCTTTACCTGTTAGCGCAATCGTCTTCATGCCTTTCGCTTGTGCTGCTTCAATCGCTTTCAGGATGTTACCTGAGTTACCTGAAGTCGACAGACCAAACAGTACGTCACCTTTTCGACCAACCGCTTCTACATAACGTGAAAACACGAAGTCATAACCAAAGTCATTACTCACACAAGAAAGGTGGCTTGGATCTGAAATAGCAATACCAGCATAGCCAGGACGATTTTCTCGGTAACGGCCTGTTAGCTCTTCGGCAAAGTGCATTGAATCACAGTGAGAACCACCGTTACCACATGACAATACTTTACCATCTTGCTTGAATGAGTCAGCAATCATTTTCGCCGCTGCTTCGATTTGCGCAATGTTATGGTCATCGCTTAAAAATTTGTTGAGCACTTCAGCAGCTTCGTTTAATTCACTTCTAATCAGATCATGGTACATAAGACGTTCTCTTTATTATTTCGGCTTCAGTCAGCTCTAGACTCACTGAGCAAATTGTTCTGATACCAATTTGGTATCGGACATTTCATAAACCTGAACTCGGGTTTGATTACTCTGAGTTTACCCACAAACGAGAATTAGTGTCGATAGTGAACCAACAGATTTAGATTAGTGATGGTAATAAACTTGTCAACTTGCTCATGAAACCATCACTCAAATCTCAACTTTAGAATTTTAACTCTACTTAGATCACTTTTTATCCAATCTTATGTTTTACATTTCCTTAATATTTTGATTACACTTAAACCAACTGGTTAGACCTCTTACCTAACATGCAGACGTACAAAACTTATAAAGTCTGAAAAGGAAAATATATATGGACATCTTGCTCTCAATCATCACGATGGCGATCGTGCTAGGCATTACGCTCTACCACCGCATGTCTCTCGTGAAATCTATTAGCTTACTCACCGCGGCCATGCTGGCTCTTACAGTAGCAGGAACTGTCGGCGTTATTGGTTGGGCTATTTACGTTCTCGCCGCAGCTGTGCTCGCGGTTCCTGGCGTACGTCAGTCTTTAATTAGCCGCAAAGCGTTAGTACTTTTCAAGAAAGTGCTGCCAGCTATGTCTCAAACCGAAAAAGAAGCGTTAGACGCAGGTACCGTCTGGTGGGAAGCCGAACTGTTTAAAGGCAAACCAGAGTGGCAAAAGCTACACGCGATTCAAGCACCTAAGTTAAGTGCGGAAGAACAAGCCTTTTTAGACGGCCCTGTGAATGAAGTGTGCGCCATGGTGAGTGATTTCCAAGTGACCCATGAACTCGCGGACTTACCGCCAGAAGTTTGGCAATACCTGAAAGATCATAAGTTCTTCGCCATGATCATTAAGAAAAAGTACGGTGGTCTGGAATTCTCAGCATACGCGCAATCACTAGTACTACAAAAACTAACGGGTGTTTCTGGCGTTCTATCGTCTACCGTTGGTGTTCCTAACTCTTTGGGCCCAGGTGAGCTACTGCAACACTACGGTACTGAAGATCAAAAAAATCATTACTTACCGCGTCTAGCTGAAGGTAAGGAAATCCCTTGTTTCGCCTTAACGAGCCCAGAAGCGGGTTCTGACGCAGGCTCTATTCCAGATTACGGTGTGGTCTGTAAAGGCGAATGGGAAGGAAAAGAAGTACTGGGTATGCGCCTGACTTGGAACAAGCGCTACATCACCCTAGCGCCAGTCGCAACGGTACTAGGCTTAGCATTTAAACTTCGCGACCCTGAAGGTTTGCTAGGCGACAAAGAAGATCTTGGCATCACTTGTGCGCTTATCCCAACTGATGTCAAAGGTGTTGAGATTGGTAACCGACACTTCCCACTCAATGTGCCATTCCAAAATGGTCCAACGCGCGGTAAAGACATCTTTGTTCCTATCGATTTCATTATCGGTGGCGAAAAAATGGCGGGCCAAGGTTGGCGTATGCTGGTTGAGTGTCTGTCGGTTGGACGTGGTATCACGCTACCTTCAAACTCAACAGGTGGCATCAAAACTGCGGCAATGGCAACCGGTGCTTACTCACGTATTCGCCGTCAGTTCAAACAGCCTATCGGCCATATGGAAGGGGTTGAAGAACCATTAGCACGCTTGGGTGGTAATGCTTACGTGATGGATGCAGCAAGCAACTTAACCGTTGCGGGTATCGACTTAGGTGAAAAGCCTTCAGTAATCTCAGCTATCGTGAAGTATCACTGTACGCACCGCGGCCAGCAAAGCATCATCGATGCAATGGACATCGTAGGCGGTAAAGGTATCTGTATGGGACCTTCTAACTTCCTAGCTCGTGGTTACCAAGGTGCGCCAATCGCGGTAACGGTTGAGGGTGCTAACATTCTAACACGCTCAATGATCATCTTTGGCCAAGGCGCAATCCGTTGCCATCCGTACGTTCTTGAAGAAATGAACGCGGCGTATTCTGAAGCAAGTAATGCTGTCGAGAAATTTGATAAAGCGCTTGCTGGTCACGTGAGCTTTACAATGAGTAACCTAGTGCGCAGTATCTGGTTTGGTTTGAGCGACGGTCTGGGCTCTTCATCACCAACCAAAGATGCAACCAAGCGTTACTACCAACAATTGAACCGTTACAGTGCAAACCTTGCTCTGCTATCGGATATCTCAATGGCAGTGCTAGGTGGCTCTTTGAAGCGTAAAGAGCGTCTATCAGCACGTCTTGGTGACATTCTAAGCCAGCTATATTTGAGCTCTGCGACGTTGAAACGTTTTGAGCAAGATGGCCGTCCAGTCGAAGATTTACCATTAGTACACTGGGGTCTACAAGACAGTTTGAAACAAGCGGAAGTGGCAGTAGATGAATTCTTAGCAAACTTCCCGAACAAAGTAATTGGCCGTGCGCTACGCGTATTAATCATGCCATTTGGTCGCGTACGCAAAGCACCAAGCGATAAACTAGACAGTAAAGTGGCACGCATTCTACAAACGCCAAGTGCAACGCGCTCACGCATTGGTCGCGGTCAATACCTTGAACCAACCGAGCACAACGCAGCAGGTAAGATTGAGCTTGCACTATCAGTCATTCTTCAAGCTGAGCCTGTGTTTGACAAAGTATGTAAAGCGCAAGGTAAGCGTCGCCCATTCTTACGTTTGGATATGATTGCTCAGGAAGGGCTAGAGCAAGGCTTTATCACGCAAGAAGAAGCCGATCTACTCAGAGAAGCGGAACAGCATCGTCTAGATACAATCAACGTTGACGATTTTGAGCCGGAACTGCTTGCCGCAAAGCCGCTATACCCTCAGATGGATAGTGTCGCGTAACTCTAGAATCTGAGACCACAAACGGGAGTATCAGCTCCCGTTTTTTATTGCTTCCAGAATCGGATTCATAACACCTCACACTACAAAGCCCCCCTGCGCAATAAAATCCTCGCACTCCAATCTTTCCCCCGATTTCCAGTGATAACTAACTCACAGACGTTCCAACTAAGCGGTGTATACTTTAAGTAACTCACTCACATATATGGTAAATCCGTTGGCTAAAATATTACTCGCACAGTGGTTCCCAGGGCTTGTTCAGCTTAAGCATTATCAAAAAGAATGGTTTGTTAACGACTTTAGAGCCGCCTTTTCTGTTGTCGCGGTTGCACTGCCAGTTGCCATAGCTTACGCACAATTAACTGGTGTATCCGCAATTGTCGGTCTGTATTCGTGTGTACTGCCAATGTTGGTTTACGCCATGATGGGCACATCTCGACAACTCATTGTCGGACCCGATGCAGCAACCTGTGCAGTGATTGCTGCTGTTGTGACACCACTTGCCGCAGGTGACCCCACAAAACATTGGCAGTTGGTTATGACCATGACAGCGATGACGGGGATTTGGTGTGTACTGGCAAGTCGTTTCAAGCTAGGGGTATTTGCAGATTTCCTTTCTCGTCCGATTCTTTTGGGTCTACTCAACGGTGTTGCTCTCACAATTATCGTTGGTCAGTTTGCGAAAGTAGTCGGTTTGAAATACGAGCAACGTTATTTACTGGAACGTTTATGGGAAGCTCCACAACGATTAACCGATCTTCATTGGCCTACTGTAACTCTGAGTATCGTGACAGTTGTCGTTTATTTGCTCACCAAACGCTACCGACCAACTTGGCCTGCTGCCATGCTGGCGATCCTCGTAACTACTGCGTCAGTTTGGTTTTTCCATTTACAAGAGATGGGCGTATCGGTTGTCGGACTCACTCAAGGTGGCTTCCCTCAGTTTCAAACACCGGAGTTTGAGCTAGGTGAAGTCCGTGAACTAGTGGTCCCGGCGCTCAACCTTGCGATTGTCAGTTTTGTTAGCATGATGCTCACCGCCCGCAGTTTCGCGGCTAAAAACGGTTATGATATTGATGCAAATAAAGAGTTTCAGGCGTTGGGTTTTGCCAACATTGCCTCAGCGTTTTCACAAGGTTTCGCGATAAGCGGCGCTGACTCACGCACAGCCGTTAATGATGCAAATGGTGGTAAATCTCAATTAGTTTCGATTGTCTCTGCAATCACCATTGCCATTATTGCGGTATTTATTTACGAGCCTTTACAGTTCATCCCTATCGCTTCACTTGGTGTTGTATTGATCATTGCGTCCCTATCGCTGCTCGATCTTAAAGCAATTTGGAAATTAAAATCTCGTGACAAAGATGCATTTTATCTGGCCATCATTACTTTTATTTCTGTGTTGATCGTGGGTGTAATACCGGGGATCACTTTGGCGGTATTGCTAGGGCTGTTTCAATTTTTACGGATTGTCATGCGGCCGAGTGATCAGCTACTTGGCTTGGATGAAAAAGGCACCATTCGGACCATCGACGACTCAGGAAAAGCTTCGCCTATTCCTGGAATGGTGATTTACCGCTTTAACTCACCGCTAACTTACTTCAATGCTCCTTACTTTAAACGTAGAGTGTTAGAGCAGGCAGAGCATCACAAAGACGCAAGTTGCGTTGTCATCGACGCCGTGTCGAGCTTTACTCACTTGGATCTCAGTGTGATGGCAACACTGGCAGATATTCACAATACTTTGAAAAAGAGAGGCGTACGCTTAATCCTCGCAGGAAGGAAACGACGTCTTCGTCAATGGTGTGAGCTTACTGGTATCAGCACCAGTGAAGGAGGCATCTTACTGCGAGCTGATATGTACCTTGCCATTAAACTTAGTGGCTGTTACATCAGTGCTGTGGGTGAGGGACAAATTCCTACTGTTCAAAAAGAGCCTGATTTAGAGCAGCCACCCAAACCAATTCCAGAAGTGGCTTAAATAGAAATTTAATATAGAAAACAGGAAATTAAACTCCTGTTTTCTAGTGCTTATCTTCACAGCTGAATACGTGTTATGCCTTTGGCTTAAACTTTTTTGTCATCCCTTGGCTTTTAGGAGCCACCAGCCTATAACCAAGCTTTTCGTAAAAGACCGGTTCATCAGCAATCATAGAAACGTAAGAGCCTTCAAGTGCAACAGAAGAAAGATAACCGTCGATGTATTCCATGACTTTTCTACCTAAACCGTTACCTTGATAATCAGAGTCAACGGCAACGTCGACAATTTCGAAGTTACACGCCCCGTCACCAACAACCCGACCCATTGCAATGAGCTTTCCTTCATCCCGAACAGATACGCCATATAACGAATTGGGTAGACCAATTTCAGCAGCTTTCAACGATTTGGGTGATAGCCCGGCTTTGATACGCATATCACAGTATTCTTTCGGGCTTGGCACATGCTCATCATATCTTATTGTCATTATGTACTACTCCTTTGTATCACCTTGGAGCTTACATAACCAAACTGTATGAATAAACAGTTAAACGTTGGAAAGATGTTCCCATTAAGCACACAAAGTATCAGGTCTAGAAAAGAAGCCACCGACAACTCTGACGCCATAATAGATATAAGTTGCTCTGAAGCTAGACATTCCTTTTTCTAAACATGTTTCTCTCAACAACGTATCCGCATGCTTTCGAGCACTTTGTGGCAACACCTCTTCCCTCATGAGTTGGTAAAGAGCATCATGCACTAAAGAAGCTTTCATAATGTTTTTTGTGTCTAACGCTGGCCCACTCGCTCCATCCCATGCATAGCCCTTTTTAATCGTTAACACGCCTTGTTTGGACAAACTAAGAAAAGGGCTGTCATACGCGTTACTCACTGAAATGTGAGTCTCAATCTTTTCTTCAGAATGGAGAGTGTATTTATACTTCTGACGCTTTTTGTATTTCATCAGAGACCTCGCGTTTACTTATTCTTATTTATCACGCACAGCTGAATATTTATCCAGAAACCCTACAAGATCGGCTCTTGTTATTATGGCGTACTACCTATTACAAAGCCCAAATCAATATAAATAGAACTCCATGCAATCAATAAAGCCAGAACCCCTGACTTTATTGATCAAAATTCAACCAGCAATCCTTATTCTGAAGGAAGTCTACTCAATTTTTTATGGATATCTTCTACAAAATTGGCTTGTTCACTTGGAGAAACCTCTAGAACATAATGAAAAAACGGACTTGTATGCTCAGTAATTTTATACTCTTCACTTAACAGCTTAATTACTTGTTCATGATTAAATCGTGCGGAGACTAAGCCACTCTCGGTTTCTTGAGTTATAACTATATAGTGAGCGGTTGGAAAAACCGTAAACCTTCCTTCCACAGGAAACCAGGGAGCAAAAGAAATAATCTCGTCATCAATTATGTATGCTTGAGGTTTACTGACATAAGTGTAAGGGTACTTTTCATCTAAATAGGGTCTTGCTGTATCAAACAAGCCATCATAATAAGTTGGTATTTCTACTTTTTGGATTTTACTTAAGGGATCAAAAGTGAAGGTATCAAGTGATTTTAAATTATTACTTCCCGCATCTGGATTATTAATACCATTATCAATAGAAGAGCAACCTACAATTATCACTGCACAAAAAAAAGCTAAAATTTTATTCATTATTTCTTTATCTTTAATTGATTATTTTGAAAGTTAGTCACATAAAAAATGCAACCAATTTAGAAAGTAAAAATGATATATTATTTATATAAAATCCAAAACATATATTTGAGTACAGTAAACTTAAATATTCATAATTTATCCATTTTTCTTCTTCCAATTTGGTAACTTGAAAAAAAACGGAGCCGATTGGCTCCGTTTCTCGCTTTATGTGTGTGTTACTACTATTTCTTTGGTACTTCTAATTGCATCTCTGGCATGGCATCGCGCTTCGCTTTAATTTTGCGCCAAACTATCCATGCAATGATCACAATCAGCAGCATTATCAAGTTACCTACCGCGATAATAATCATGCTGCGCTTACGCTCAGCCTCCCGCTCAGCGATAATTTGCTTTTCCATTTCAATACGGCGCTGCTCGGCTAATTCAGCTTCTTTTGCAATTCGAGCAGCTTCTAGATCAACTTCATCAACAACACTGAAAGTTTGCTCTGGAATAGGAAACACCAACGGACGCTGGGTTGCAAAATCAGTGGCAAAGATCTCGCCGCGCCATGCGTACTTACCAAGCTCAGCATCGTTATTGAGGTCCAACGTAACTCTCATTCCATCTTTAGAGACCTGTCCTTGGCTGTAACTAATGAAACCATCGGGAGCGTCCTTTTTCACTGTGACTGCAATAGAGCCTGGTGCAATCATACCTTGCTCGCCACTCACCACTAATTGGTGTGGCTTATCGTGATTACGAGCCTGAATAAAAGTACGAGAGATTGGGTTCGGATAAACCAAGATGACTTGTTCTTGCGCTCGTAAGAATACGCCATTGCCAGACGTGATGCGAGCGCGGTACTTACCAGGCTCAACGTCTATTGGGAGCTGAACCGTGAACACTCCATCCCCTGCTTTTTCATCCAAGCCGCGGCCGTCATCAGAAAACTCACCCACAACCATCGGCACTGGACGAGCTTCTTTGATCAGCTCATCTTCATTTTCGACAAACTTGGTAAATGTCACGCGCAGATTCACGCGATCAAGGAAGTCGCGCAATACAAGAGGTTTGCCGTCGGAGGTCAGGCGAGCTGTAAACTTAAGCGCTTCCCCATTATATAATCGGTTTGGGAACAGATCCGTACTGAGCTTTAGGTGAGAAATTAAGCGGATGTTATTTTTAGGCGTAACTTTCCCCACAGCCTGCCATGGACCTGGCATAGGGTTATCAACGGAAATAATATCGAGTGAGGCTTCTTGATACCAACGTACATTGTCGTAAGAGCCCCAAGCATAGTATTTTTTACCGTCAGGACGGACTAAAACAACTGGCTGAGAACTTTGCTCACGATAAACCAAAAACGTGATCTGCTCGATGGTTGGATCAACTCGAAAGCGATTGTCTAATAAAGACATTGTAGATTCACTCGCAGCACTCGAGAGACTACTCCATATCGCTAAAAACGCGACCAACAAAGCCCTCAACATAGCTTCTCCTATTGATGCCAAATACAGTCGTTCACCAACTCTAATCTTTTTTGGTGAGCTTCTAGTTCATCGGCACTTGCGCGCAAAACCTTTAGCGCTTTTCTTCCTTCAATACGACGAATGGTTTCTACTCCACCCTCTTGTTTATTCGCGTTAAATTCTAGACTCGTTTGACCACCCGTCATAAAGAGGTAAACGTCGGCTAGAATCTCCGCATCGAGCAAAGCTCCGTGGAGAGTACGGTGCGAGTTATCAATACCGTAACGTTCACATAAGATATCAAGGTTGTTTCGCTTACCAGGGAAGATTTTCTTCGCCATAGCAAGGGTGTCGGTCACCTTGCAGTAGTCGTCCGTTTTGCCGATGTTAGGATCGAGCATGCCAAACTCGTAATCCATAAAGCCGGTATCGAAGGGCGCGTTGTGGGCAACAAGTTCTGCGCCTTTAATAAACTCAAGAAACTCTTGGTGCACGCTCGCGTATTCCGGTTTATCAACCAAGAATTCATCCGTAATACCGTGAACTTCAACCGCTTCTGGTTGGATTTCACGATCGGGTTTTAAATAAACGTGGAAGTGACGACCAGTCAGCTTACGGTTGATGATCTCCACGGCACCGATTTCAATAATGCGGTGTCCCATGTAGTGAGGACCACCCTCGCGGTTCATACCTGTGGTTTCGGTATCGAGAACGACAATGCGGTTATATTCAGAATTGCTGCTGGTATTCATAAGGTTATGTATGTCAGACTATGCTTTATTAAATGTTTCGGCTAATAGTACCAAAAAATATGACCAAACACGTTGAGATTTTCACTGACGGTTCTTGTTTAGGTAACCCAGGACCAGGTGGTTACGGCATAGTATTGCGTTACAAAGACGTAGAAAAGACACTTTCCAAAGGCTATACGTTAACTACCAACAACCGCATGGAAATGTTGGCGGCTGTCGTCGCGCTACAGACGTTAAAACAACCTTGTAAAGTCACTTTAACGACTGACAGCCAATATGTGCGCCAAGGTATTACTCAGTGGATCCATAACTGGAAGAAGCGTGGTTGGAAAACAGCGGATAAAAAACCCGTGAAAAATGCCGATTTATGGCAAGCTCTAGACAAAGAAACCGCACGCCATCAAGTTGAATGGCATTGGGTAAAAGGCCACGCGGGCCATCGTGAGAACGAAATGTGTGATGAGCTAGCCCGGACTGCTGCAGAAAACCCAACTGAGGAAGATACAGGTTACCAACCCTCTTAGCGAGATTCTTTCCTCATAGTGTTACCCTCTCGATTCATCACCCCAAGTGGTGTGAGCTTTTTCTTCAAGCGCCAATGCGGTTTGATAGGCTTGAGAGGGTATGTCCGTTTCCGCGCGACTATGTAATACAAACTCCCAGCGGGTGATGCCCAATCACCAAGACTATTTTCCAACCATGTCCACATCGTACGGTAACGTTTCATCGGAAACAGCGCATAACGATCACAATGAATCACTTGATAATTAAGTAACCCTAACCAATCTTTGATGCGGTTCGACGTAAACATTCGTCCACTCCAAGGCAAATTATGTTTACGCCATGGAAGCAAACTCGCTAATCCAGTCAAGCTTAATGGGTTGAATCCAGTAATAATTACATAGCCATCATCCATCATCACTCTATCGACTTCACGCAACAAACGGTGTGGATCGCTTGCATAGTCGAGCTGATGAGCGAGTATCACAACATCAAAGCTTTTTTCCAAAAAGGGTAATTCGTAACCATCTGCAATCACATTATGCAACGGGTTCTGGATATCTACGTTGACTTGGTGTTGAATGTTACAATTACAGCTGGTTAGCTCACAGCTCAACCCGCCCAGTTTGAGCATATGGTAGCCGAAGAGTTTCGGGCACCATTCATCAAGTCGGGTCTGGATTGACTCAAGCACCCACGGACCGTTGTTCATTGCTGACCAAGTCGACGGGTGTGGTATAGTTTTGTTGCTGAGTGCTGGTTTCATTAACCACCTGACTAAAATGGGTGACGGAGAACGAATCGTGTTAGAGATCAAAAGCATACCCGCATTTAATGATAATTACATCTGGCTGATACAAAATAGCGATAAGCGCTGCGCAGTCGTTGATCCGGGCGATGCGAAGCCAGTATTAGAATTTCTGCAGGCTAACGAATTAACTTTAGAAGCGATTTTAATTACGCACCACCACAACGATCACATTGGTGGCGTTCCAGACTTAGTGCGTGCATTTCCTAACGTCGCCGTTGTGGGCCCAAAATCAGAGCCAATTCCAACCCTAACGACACCAATGGAAGAAGGCGACAAGCTAGAGTTGTTTGGTGAGATTTTCTTAGTACTTGGGTTACCCGGTCATACTTTGGGCCATATCGGTTACGTTGGGGACGGAAAACTGTTTTGCGGTGATGTGCTCTTTTCTGCTGGCTGCGGTCGTATTTTTGAAGGTACGCCTGAGCAAATGTTTGAATCACTGAGCAAACTAACGTCTCTACCAGAAGAAACTCAAGTCTTCTGCGCACATGAATACACGGCGAGTAACGTGGCGTTTGCTCTAGCGGTTGAACCTGACAATGAGCAACTTCGCCAATATCGCGACGATGTAAACCGACTGCGAGCACTCAACATTCCGACACTTCCAACAACAATACGCAAAGAAAAGTGGATTAATCCGTTCTTGCGAACCTCTAACCCTGACGTGGTTCAATCTGTTGCTAGTCGCATTAAAAATAGCGATCCATGCTCGGTTTTTACTGCTTTACGCGAGTGGAAGAACGAATTTTAACCATTTTCTGCTTGTAAGTTTGCAAGACCCCAGTATTATCAGGGACTGATTTTTCGAGAAGCGCCACTGGCGCTTCTCTTACGTTTGGGGTTGATATAAATCTATTTGAATTTCTCCCCATTGCATAATTAGAAGCTCTTTGCCTCTATAAATTAGTTAGTGTTTAAAAGATGTCTATTATCTTGCGACTGCCACGCACATTACGTTGCGCGACAGGCAGGTGAAGATAAACAGGCCCTAAATAGGCTGAATCCATGCGTTTGAAGTATACTTGGGCGTTGGCGTTGTTATTATCTGGCTGTCAATTGACTCAGTCAGATTCAACGTCTTCTACACCAGAAACCAATAAATCTGAGCAGACTGCAAAGCAAAATGCAGTAAAAGCTCAACCGGGCAATAAATCGTCACTAGCAAAAAAATCCGCTAACGACGCGCCTAAAGTTCTCTCCCCCCAAGAACAAGAAGATGTGTGGCAACGTATCGCCATGCAGCTGGACATGGATATCCCAAACCACAAGAAAGTGGACTACTACCGTACGTGGTATTTAAAGCACCCAAATCACCTTTACACGGTATCTAAGCGTGCGACTCCTTTTCTATACATGATCACAAAACGTATCGAAGAGCGCGGACTTCCAATGGAGCTTGCTTTACTTCCTGTAGTGGAAAGTTCATTCGATGCCTTTGCCTACTCACATGGTAGCGCGGCTGGGTTGTGGCAATTTGTCCCTGGCACCGGAAAAATGATGGGACTAGAGCAAAACTACTGGTATGACGGTCGCAGAGATGTGGCAGCAGCAACGGATGCAGCGCTGGACTACCTAGTACAACTAAACGAGCGTTTTGATGGTAACTGGGAACATGCAATCGCCGCTTATAACAGCGGTGGTGGCCGTGTTTCTAGCGCAATTCGTAAGAATAAAAAGCTCGGTAAACCTATCGATTTCTTCTCATTAGACTTACCAAAAGAGACCAGTAGTTACGTTCCTAAGCTATTGGCCTTGGCTGACGTTATCGCAAACCAAGACAAGTACGGACTTAATATTCCTGCAATTCCAAACAAGCCTGTTCTAACGCTTGTTGATCCAGAAGAGCAGTTAGATCTGGCTATTGCCGCAGATTATGCCGGCATTAGCGTAAAAGAGTTGCAGAGTTACAACCCAGCATACAACCAGTGGTCGACAGCGCCTGAGGGGCCGCACCAACTTTTGATTCCCGTAGAGAAAAAAGAGACTTTTCTCACCAAGGTGGAGAAAAATCGCGGTAAAGGGATGAAGGTCGCTCGCTACAAGGTGAAATCTGGTGACTCTTTAAGCGTGCTAGCTAATAAATACGGCACAACCACGAAAGTCATTCGACGTGCCAACGGCCTATCGAATAACAACATTCGTATTGGTCAATACCTATTGATTCCGACATCAACAAAAGACGATGCAAAATATGCATTAACGGCACAAAACCGATTAAACAAGACTCAATCTCGTGCTCGTGGTCAACTCAAGCTCACCCATGTCGTTCAGTCTGGAGAAAGTTTGTGGTCAATCGCACGTAACAATAAAGTGTCGTATAAATCGTTAGCTAAATGGAATGGTATGGGCCCTAAAGATCCATTGCGTGTGGGTCAAAAGCTAGTGATTTGGAAGGACTCAGACAAAGGCTCTGTGATCCGTACCGTTTTCTACAACGTTCGCTCTGGCGACACTATTAGCGGCATTGCAAGCAAGTTCAAAGTAAAAACGAACGACATCGTGAAATGGAATTCACTACACAAGAAAAAATACTTACAACCAGGTCAAAAGCTTAAGTTGTACGTTGACGTAACGAAGGTAAGTGTATGAACCCATCAAGCAATCCACTTGTGATGCTGTTGGACATTTTTCGTTCTCCAACATCTTGTTTTCTTGCGCTTTATCAACGCGGTGGATGGGGATGGCAACCGTTCATCTTCCTGATGCTTAGTCCGTTTTTATTCTGGGGTGCTTACTTTTCGAATGTCGATTTCACGTGGCTCAGTGACCAACTTGCTGCGCAATTTCAGCAAATCGACCCGAAGCAGATTGAGCTATTAGAACCAAACACGCTAATGGCAAGCGCGATCATCAATGATGTATTCAACCGCTTTGCCACCTTACTATTGCTCGCGCTTTGGTTCTTTCTTGCAACAAAGGCAAGCAAACAACAATACGGTTACTGGAAATGGTTTGCCGCATCGTGTGCTATCTTATTCCCAGCAGTATTGGGCGATGTAGCAAGCTACGCGAGCTTGCTACTCAAGCATGGTCAGGTAATGACTTACGCTGCCGATTTAAATAGCCTCAATGGTCTATTAAAGCTGCCTCTTACTAACGAATGGTCTCATTTCGCTAGCTCGTTACCTTTGCTTCTGCCTTGGTACATTGTGCTCGGCTACGGCGTTGTACTGACGTGGACGGAGTTTGAACGTGGCCAAGCTTTGGTGATTGCAAGCCTGCCATGGGTATTCTTCTACGTTATTTGGGCACTTTATATTGTGGTAACCTAAGCTAGTCATTTAACGTAAATGACAATAACAATGGGTTATGATCGGAAGCGTCGCTCTGCGGCGCTTTTGCGTACTTAAGCGTCAGACCTCGGTAAAACACATGGTCCAGTGGTAACCCTGTTATAAATTGGACTCGATGATCCGGCAAGAACGTCACCTCTTGTAAGTCCGCAGCCTTTAAGGCCTGCCTCATCGCATTAACGCGAGATTCACTCCAGCTATTGAAGTCTCCAGCAAATAGAATTGGCCCCACATGATGCTTTAAAAGCATTTCAAGCGCCGTTAACTGAGATACATACTCTTTTGTACCCACGGTGAAGTTAATCGCATGTACATTCACCACTGCGAGTTTCTCGCCATTACTCAAGTGATACTGGCTATATAATGCAGACTTAGGTAAGCGAAGCCACGGCTCTTTAGAGGTGTAAGCGCAGGCTTTTTCTGGTTGCCCTTGAGCAATACTAATTACACCGGCACCGCTACCCAGCGCCTTAAAAGCACTCACTTGATTACTAACCCAGCGACCATCCACCAACCACTGTTTAAATGATGGTGTCATGCTGGCTTCTTGCAATAACAGTAACTGCTTATCAGCAGAAAACTCATCGAGTGCACGTTGCCAATTAGCCCGGTTCTGTTTGTAGATATTCCAGACAAGCACATTGATTTTGCCGTCATGATCGAGAGCTTTTGAATCGCTAAATTCGATGCACCTGATATCTTGTGTCAGCTCGGTACCTGTTTGAGTAATAATTTGCGGCTGATCTGGTACGGTGAAAATAACCTGGAAGCCAACCAATACCGCCATTACGAGAAAAGCTAACGCCAGAAAAAAACGCTTAAACATACGACAAACCTGAATGTAGGCACCCGAAATCTAGAACAACCAATCTCGGGTTAAATGATTTCACTAATAAGCAAACAACAAAAAAGGAGCCACTTGGCTCCCTTTTAGCATAATAAATACGAAACAGGTGACAAGAAACCTTAGATCGCGTCTTCGTCTTCTTCACCAGTACGAATACGAACCACACGCTCAATATCAGTGACGAATATTTTACCATCACCAATCTTACCAGTTTGCGCGGTTTCAATGATTGTCTCTACGCATTTATCAGCCACATCTTCCGTTACAACGATTTCGAGCTTCACTTTAGGTAGAAAGTCCACCATATACTCTGCACCACGGTAAAGCTCTGTGTGACCTTTTTGGCGACCAAAACCTTTCACTTCAGAGACAGTCATCCCTGTAATGCCAACTTCAGCTAGCGCTTCTCGAACATCATCCAGTTTAAATGGCTTGATAATCGCTTCAATTTTTTTCATGTTCATCCCTTAAGCTTCAATCGATTGCGCTTATTATCGTTTAGCGTTTCGCAACATTCAATGTTTGTCTCTGATCCACCAGCGAAAATCCAGGCTGAGCAAATTAACATAGCGAATATCGTGAGTTGATAAAACCCAATGAGGACTGCTCAATGCCCAATCGTCCAAGCTTTTTCAGACTCGCGTTTACTTCAAACTTGCGTAGTAAGCCGCTAGGTTAGCGATATCTTCATCAGACAACAATGAAGCTTGAGCTTGCATCACAGCAGCAAGCCCACCTGTTCGCTCTTTGTTTTTATAAGCTTTAATTGAACTGATAATATATTGCTCATTTTGCCCTTTCAGATTTGGGTAACCCGGAATGACAGCAATACCATCAGCGCCATGACACGCCGCGCATACTCCCGACTTTGCTTGACCTGCTGCAGCATCTCCCGCAGCTAGAGCCTGCCCACTGAACATGGTTAACGCCACCATTGCACCCATGATTGTTTTCTTCATTGCTTCACCTAATTAATTATTATTTAAGGATTTTTATATTTTATAATCGACATTGTGGCATGAATTTTCATTACCTGCGCCAAATAAGTTCACAATCTTGACCATTAAATGCCTGATCAACGAACAGATCTGCCACAGCAACGACTCGGTCTTGATACATCAAAATCGGAATTTGACGACGCAGCCAGCTTGGCACATTGTATTCTTGGAACAACTTCTTCAGTTTTCGACTGTGATTACGCGTGGTTGGATGCGCTGATAAGCCTTCCGGATTAAAGGTCACGCGAAGCAATTCTGGCTGACTCGGAAGCGCAATCGTTGCGTTGCTAGAACTCGTCGTTAAGGTCAGCTCCCCTAGCCGCTCTGGCAGCGACAAAGTCGCATCAACTTGAATCGTACTTTGCCACTCAGTGACGTCAGCCGTTTCCGTTACCCAATAGAGACAATTTCGAAAACGGCGCACTTCACCTTGTTTAAGTTGTAGTTTGGGGTTGGCATCTTGCTGAGCTAATGCGACTTCATTCCAGATGAGATTGAGTTGTACCTGAGTCGGCATACTAGTATTAAGCTTAGACAGCCACATACGAATCAAGCGCGCACGCGCTAATCCACTGTGCTTAGCCAGTTCTTCAATACTCAAACTTAGATCCGTTTGTAAAGCGCGTTCAAACACCGCGCTCAATAGTTCATCCAATAGCGCTTCTTGTTGAGCACATAAACTTGCACTGCGCTGAACCGCTTGATGGATACTCGGCCAGCGACCAGACAATTCAGGAATAACACAATGACGAAGAAAGTTACGATCATAACGGGTATCTTTATTGCTTTCGTCTTCCACCCACTCCAAGCCTAATTTAGTAGCGGCGTCTTCGATGGTCTTCCGCTTGATAGTAAGCAATGGTCGAACTAGAGATCCGCAAGAAAACGGCATACTCTCCGCCATCGAAGATAACCCTTTAGGCCCGCTGCCGCGCTTAAGCGCAAGGAGAAAAGTCTCTATTTGATCGTCGGCATGTTGACCAGTCAACAGTATATCGCCTTCTTGAATGTACTTAGTTAAGGCTTGGTAGCGAGCTTCACGAGCAAGAAGTTCAATACTTTCACCATTGCTGATGTCTAAGCTCACTCGCTCGATCGAGCACGATATCCCCACTTGTTGTGCCCAAAGTAAGCATTTATCGGCCCAATTATCGGCATTCGAGCTTAAACCATGGTGCACATACACAGCGTGACACTCTACAGAGTGCGCTTGTTGGTAGCGACTGAGTAATTCGAGTAAAAGACGTGAATCCACTCCTCCGCTAAACGCTAAGACAACCTTAGTGCCTAATTGATAGTAGCGGTCGAGAACTTGAGCAAAATGCGGGTAAAGCGATTCCATAAACGATCCGATAGGTGCAAAAAAGGGCTGGACTCTCATCCAACCCTTTCTATTTTAACTGTTATCACTTGAGATATCAGCTAACGCTTAACAGCAATCACCGAAATTAACAGTAACCGTAGCTCATTAGGCGCTGGTAACGACGTTCACGTAGCGTCTCTTCATCCAGTTGTTCTAGATCTTCTAGCTGACGAAGTAGTGTCGCTTTCATATTCGCTGCCATTTGAACATGATCGCGATGAGCGCCGCCTAGTGGCTCTTCGATGATTTCGTCGATCAGTTCAAGCTCTTTAAGACGCGGAGCAGTTAGGCCCATTGCCTCTGCCGCTTGTGGCGCTTTGTCTGAATCACGCCATAAGATTGAAGCACAACCCTCAGGAGAAATTACTGAGTACGTAGAGTACTGAAGCATGTTCACGTAGTCGCCTACACCGATTGCTAATGCACCACCAGAACCGCCTTCACCGACAACGTTACAGATTACTGGTACTTTAAGACCAGACATCACTTTTAGGTTTTTCGCGATAGCTTCAGATTGACCACGTTCTTCTGCGCCCACACCTGGGTATGCGCCAGCCGTGTCAATAAATGTGATGATCGGCATGTTGAAACGCTCTGCCATTTCCATCAAGCGTAGAGCCTTACGGTAGCCTTCTGGTTTCGGCATACCAAAGTTACGTTTCACCTTTTCTTTGGTCTCACGACCTTTTTGGTGACCAATGATCATCACAGGGCGGCCTTCAAGGCGAGCCATGCCACCCACAATCGCTTTGTCGTCTGCAAACGCGCGGTCACCGGCTAATTCATCAAACTCCTCAAAAGCGTGTTGGATGTAATCCAGCGTGTAAGGACGTAGTGGGTGACGAGCCAGTTGAGCTGTTTCCCATGCACCTAGGTCACTGAAGGTTTTTTTCTTCAGCTCTAAGCTTTTCTTCTCAAGCTGTTCGATTTCTTTATCCAGGTCAATCGCAGAATCACCACCGTGACGAGAGACATCACGTAATGCTTCAATTTTCGCTTCTAGTTCTGCAATTGGCTTTTCAAATTCAAGAAAGTTTAGGCTCATCTATGAATCCTTGTTTACTCAGCGTCTAACATATTGCGCTGAATTTTTAGTTAAATTCGAGTTCTACCTGGCTTTTGCCAAGCAACTGTTTTAAATCGTCGAGTAATGTATCACTTGGCGTAACTCGCCACTCGGTGCCCAATGTTAACCGCGCTCTGGCGTCGGCACGCTGGTAGTATACATTGACGGGTACGGTTCCGGCTTTGTGCGGTTCTAAAATACGGCTGAACTGCTCAAAAAACTGATCGTTGATCTGATTTGCATCTATCGATACCGACAAACCACGAGCGTATTTCTCGCGCGCACTGCCGAGATCCATAACTTCACGCGCCGACATTTTAAGGCCACCGTTGAAGTCATCAAAGCTGACCTGTCCAGAAACGACCAAAATTCTGTCTTTTTCGAGAAGTTCAGCGTATCGATCCAGCGCATCTGAGAACAACATCACTTCCATGCGGCCACTTCGGTCATCCAGTGTCATAATACCAATTCGTGTACCACGCTTGGTCGTCATTACACGAGCGGCAATAACCAGGCCGGCTACCGTGACAGATTGATCGCGGCGAGTGGGCGTTGCGTCTTTTAGTCGACAACTGGTGTATTTGTTTAGTTCCTTTACGTAGGCGTTAATTGGGTGCCCTGTCAAATATAGACCTAGGGTATCACGCTCGCCCTCTAACCACACTTTTTCTGGCCAAGGCGGAACCTGCGTATACTTATGCTCTACTTCTTCAGGTGCATCCGTTAGCACACCAAACATATCCGTTTGACCAAACGCCTCAGCTTGGTGATGTTGACTTGCTGCTTTTACCGCATCATTGAGTGACGCCATCATCGCCGCGCGGTGTGGGCCTAGTCGATCCAACGCGCCCGCGTAAATCAACTTCTCTATCACTCGTTTATTGACGCGTTTTAGATCAACTCGAGCACAGAAATCAAACAGGTCTTTAAAGTGACCACCTTTATTTCTCGCCTCAAGAATCGCATCGATAGGACCCTCACCAACCCCTTTTATCGCACCAATACCGTAAACAATTGCGCCATTTTCATCAACATTAAAGCGATATAGGCCAGAGTTGATGTCTGGTGGCAGCACGGTAAGCTTCATACGGAAACACTCATCGACCAAGCCAACGACTTTTTCCGTGTTATCCATATCGGCTGTCATTACCGCAGCCATAAATTCGGCAGGATAATGTGTTTTCAGCCAAAGAGTTTGATAAGAAACCAATGCATAAGCAGCAGAGTGCGATTTGTTAAAACCATAACCGGCGAACTTTTCTACCAAGTCGAAGATTTTCATCGCCAACTCGCCATCGATACCGTTCTTTATCGCACCTTCTTCAAAGATAGCACGTTGTTTTGCCATCTCTTCTGGCTTTTTCTTACCCATTGCACGACGAAGCATGTCCGCACCACCTAGCGTATAACCCGCTAAGATCTGCGCAATCTGCATTACCTGCTCTTGGTACAGGATGATGCCGTAGGTTGGATCAAGCGTCTCTTTTAGCGACTCGTGTTGCCACTTTTCATCTGGATAAGAGATCGCTTCTCGACCATGTTTACGGTCGATAAAGTTATCTACCATGCCCGATTGCAAAGGACCCGGACGGAAGAGTGCTACCAATGCGATAATGTCTTCGAAACAGTCTGGCTGAAGTCGTTTGATCAGCTCTTTCATGCCTCGAGATTCAAGCTGGAATACTGCTGTCGTTTCAGAGTTTTGCAACAAACGGAAAGAGGCAGGGTCTTCTAACGGTATGGATTCAATTTGAACCGGTTCTTTCCCTTCTCGCTCTAGGCGTGGGTTAATCAGTCCTAACGCCCAGTCAATAATGGTTAAGGTACGTAAACCCAAGAAGTCAAACTTAACTAGGCCAGCGGTCTCAACATCGTTTTTATCAAATTGAGTAACCGGAAAGTGACCTTCAGCGTCTGCATAAATTGGCGCAAAATCGGTAATTGTTGTAGGTGAAATTACAACACCACCAGCGTGTTTACCGGCGTTTCGCGTACAGCCTTCCAAAATATGACACATGTCGATGAGTTCTTTAACTTCCTCATCGGCCTCATACAATTCAGGTAGTGCAGGTTCAGCTTTAAACGCTTTATCTAGCGTCATGCCTGGATCGGGCGGGATCAGCTTTGAAATACGATCAACAAAACCAAATGGGTGGCCCAATACGCGGCCAACGTCACGGATTACCGCTTTTGCCGCCATGGTACCAAACGTGATGATCTGAGATACCGCGTCGCGACCGTACATTTCCGCAACGTGGTCAATAACCTGGTCACGTTTATCCATACAGAAATCGACGTCGAAATCGGGCATCGAAACACGTTCTGGGTTCAAGAAACGTTCGAACAGCAAGTCATATTCTAGTGGATCCAGATCGGTGATTTTTAGTGCGTAAGCCACCAAAGAACCAGCACCGGAACCACGTCCAGGACCGACAGGAATTCCATTATCTTTTGACCACTGGATGAACTCCATTACGATCAAGAAGTAACCAGGAAATCCCATTTGGTTGATAACATCTAGCTCTATCTGAAGACGTTCATCATATTCAGGGCGGCGACGTTTCCTCTCTTCCTCATCTGGAAATAGGAACTCTAAACGCTCTTCCAACCCCTCTCGGGATTTCATGACTAGGAACTCAGTCTCTTTCATCCCTTCGGTTGGGAAAGCTGGTAGGAAGTACTCCCCTAAGCGCACAGTCACGTTACAACGCTTCGCTATCTCGACACTGTTTTCTAACGCTTCAGGAATATCAGCAAACAGCTCGCACATTTCTTCTTCTGTACGAAGATATTGCTGCGGACTGTAGTTTTTTGGCCTACGCGGATCTTCTAATGTGTAACCATCGTGAATCGCTACGCGTATTTCATGAGCATCAAATAGGTCTGGACTCAGGAATACAACTTCATTGGTCGCCACTACTGGCAAGTCTTGCTGCTCTGCCAATTCAACCGCAAAGTGAAGATAAGTTTCTTCATCTGGACGACCGGTACGAAGTAGCTCAAGATAAAAGCGATCTGGAAAATGCTGTTTATAGAAATCAACACACCCTTGCACTATTTGACGGTTGCCTTTCAAAAGGCCGCGACCAATTTCTCCGCTTTTACCGCCGGATAATACAATCAAGCCTTCAGACATTTCAGCCAACCAGGCTTTATCAATCACTGGGTGGTGTTGAACATGTCCACGTAAGTACGCTTTTGATATCAATAACGTCAGGTTCTTATAACCTACATTATCCGCCGCAAGCAAAGTCACTTGTGTCAGCTCTTCACCAAACTCGTCCGACTGCATTTTAAAGTCAGCACCAATGATCGGTTTAACACCACTGCCATGCGCCGTACCGTAAAACTTCACCAAACCACATAGGTTGGTAAAGTCGGTCAACGCCATTGCGGGCATACCGAGCTCAGCAACTTTCTTTACGATTGGCGGAACTTTGTTGAGGCCATCCACCATCGAGAAGTCACTATGAACACGCAGGTGGATGAATTTGGGATCTGACATTAACAGGTACCGTGTAACTCTATTTTGTTGGGGATTCTAACCTAAAGAGGTTGGGTTTATAACACCAATTAGATCGTTTGATTATTCTATGCCTAACGCTTTTTTTACTGGCTTGAAACTCTTGCGGTGTTCACTGATCACTCCGTGTTGCTCAATCGCTTCAAAGTGCGCTTTAGTTGGGTAACCTTTGTGCTTCGCGAAGCCAAATTGTGGATGAAGTTTATCCAACTCTTCCATCTCTTGGTCACGCACGACTTTGGCAATAATTGAAGCCGCACTGATTTCGGCAACACGTAGATCGCCTTTTACTACAGCTTGAGCATCCATTGGCAGCTCCGGACAACGGTTACCATCAATCAACACCAAATCAGGTTGAACCTGTAACCCCGCCACTGCACGCTGCATCGCAACCATAGTCGCCTGCAAAATATTCAGTTGATCGATTTCTTCAGGAGAACAACGCCCGACCGCCCACGCCAATGCTTTTTCTTTGATTTCAGGAAGCAACGCCATGCGTTTCTTTTCGGTCAATTTTTTCGAATCGTTCAACCCTTCAATAGGATTGTTAGGATCAAGGATAACCGCAGCGGTGACGACGTCTCCCACCAAAGGACCACGTCCTACCTCGTCGACTCCGGCCACAAGCTGGTAACCTTGCGGATATTCAAACGGAGGGAGTTCAACTTTGGTTTTGGTCGCTTTTGGTTTAACAGCCATGATAAATCTCTATTTTTCAATCAGTTTTAGAACCGCGTTTGCGGCTTGTTGATCCGCATCTTTACGGATCCAATGATGCATTTCCGTAAACTTATCTAACATCGGTTTATTGTCGCTTTCCAATAAGCGAGAAACCTCAGTAAACAAATTGTCTGGTGTGCACTCATCTTGTAGATATTCTTTGACGAGCTCATCATCCGCCAAGATATTCGGCAATGACACATACTTTGTTTTCAATAGACGTTTAGCTAAAAAAGCAGTAAATGCATTCACACGATAACCCACCACCATTGGACGCTTGAGAAGCATACACTCCAACGCTACGGTACCGGAGGCCAGCATCACGGCATCGGATGCGGTGATGACGTTGCGTGCGGTGTCATCAACTAACTTGAAGTCTAATTCTGGTGCGAGCACTTTCCATGCTTGTTCAAACTGCTCACGGCGTTTTTGATTAACAAGCGCGACAACAAACCCCAGTTCTGGAAATTTTTTATGGAGTAACTTGCAGGTTTCAATAAATGGCTCTGAGAGCATTTTTAACTCGCTACCACGACTGCCTGGCAGGACAGCAAGCCACTTTTTATCTTGTTCTAAACCAAGCAACTCACGTGCAGGCGCTTGTTCTGATTCTAGTGGGATGGCATCAGCCAAGGTATGACCAATGAACTCGCAAGGTACATTAAATTTGTCGTAGAACGCTTTCTCAAACGGAAGAAATGCTAGCACCAAGTTCGTTGCCGCTTCTATTTTAAAGATGCGCTTCTGACGCCAAGCCCAAACAGACGGACTCACGTAATGAACGGTTTTAATGCCCGCTTGCTTGAGGTCAAGCTCCAGGCGTAAGTTGAAGTCAGGAGCATCGATCCCGATGAAAACATCAGGCGGATTCTGAGTAAAATACTGAACGAGCTCAGCTTTCACTTTAAGAAGTCTCGGTAAGCGGCCTAAAACCTCGACTAATCCCATCACCGCAAGCTCTTCCATATCAAACAGAGACTCGCAACCTTGGGCTATCATTTTCGGACCACCAATGCCTACGAACTCTGCGTCTGGATATTGTTGCTTTACTGCTTTGATAAAGCCTTCACCTAGCGTATCGCCAGACAATTCTCCGGCAATGATGCCAATACGTAATGGTCTTTCCATATCTACTTCGCTATTTTTCCTGTGCGCTATGGATAACGGTTTGCCTTATCCATAAAACACAAAAAGATCGTAACCTCAAATTTGGTCACGATCTTTTTATTTATTGGTTCATTCGCCAATTAACGAATAATGCCACGTTCCGTCGTTTCCAGAATATCTGAGAAACGCTTCACAGCCGGCCACTCTTGAGCCATTTCAGCCAGAATAGGCTTCACTTCTTCTAGCGTCTTACCTGAACGGTAGATTTCTTTATACGCTTTTTGTAGCGCACGAATCTCTGGTTTCTCAAAGCCATTACGCTTCAAGCCAACAAGGTTCAAGCCGAATGGAGTAGCGTGGTTACCTTGCGCGAGTACATAAGCTGGGACATCTTGCACCACAGCTGAACAGCCGCCAATGTATGCGTAAGCGCCCACTGTACAAAACGGATGAATCGCAGACAGTGCCATCACACCGGCATAGTCATCAACAGTAACGTGACCACCAAGAATCGAGTTATTACCGATATGAGTGTGGTTACCAATAACAACATCATGCGCAACGTGTGCATTCACACACAATAAGTTGTCATCACCAATGATCGTGGTTGCTTTGTCTTGCACTGTGCCGCGGTGAACTTGGACCGCTTCACGAATGACGTTACGGTCACCGATAACCACAGTTGTGTCTTCACCACCGTATTTTTTGTCTTGGTTTTCTTCACCAATGACAGCATGTGGGAAAATACGGTTATCTTTGCCAATAGTTGTGTGACCTTTGATCACAACGTGAGACATCACTTCTGTGCCTTCACCAATTTCAACCGTAGAGGTGATGTACGTAAAAGGACCTACTGTTACGTTAGCACCAATTTTGGCGCCCTCTTCTACCACCGCTGCCGGGTGGATTTTAGCGGTTTCATGAATCATATTAAAACTCTCGACGAGCACACTTCAGTTCTGCAGAACATACCACTTCGCCGTCAACTTTTGCTACACCGCTAAATGCAGCAATGCCGCGACGTTCTTTCAGAAATTCTACCTCAATAACTAATTGGTCGCCCGGAACCACTGGTTTACGGAATTTCGCGCCGTCTACGCTTGCAAAGTAGTACAGTTCATTTTCTGTTGGTGCACCAAATGATTTAAATGCAAGTAAGCCTGTTGCCTGAGCCATTGCTTCTAAAATCAAAACACCTGGGAATACTGGTAGTTGAGGAAAGTGACCTGTGAACTGAGGTTCGTTAACCGACACGTTTTTAATCGCGTGAAGGTACTTCTCTTCTTGGAAGTCTATCACTCGGTCGATCAATAAGAATGGGTAGCGATGAGGTAGTAGCTCTTGAATTTCAGAGATGTTCATCGTTTTCTTTTCAGTAGTCAAAGTCGTCTTCCTATATCAATTTTTTGCCGCCAAGATGGCAAACGTGGCAACAGGTCGTAAAGCCGAATCGCTTTGCAATATACTAGCAAAATACGCACCATCTTGGAGTTAAATCTACTTAGAGCGCGTCATTATAGAAGAAAAAGACCCGCATTTCGCGAGTCTTCGTACAGAATATGGAACTAGAGCCTGTTAGCTTTCACGTTAAATACAGAGCGAAAGATAACTTGTTCTAAATTTCTTCTTTCTGTTCCAGCTGTTTTTCAACCGCTTTTAGGCGCTTATTCATCTCATCAATACGGTGAACTCGAGTTGCAGTTTTACGCCACTCTCTGTTCGTTTGTAGTGGAATACCTGATGAGTAAAGGCCTTTTTCTTCGATACTGCGCATTACCATGCCCATACCTGTAATCGCCACACCATCTGCGATAGTGATATGGCCATTCAGAACAGACGCGCCGCCAATCTGGCAGTACTTACCAATTTTTGTACTGCCCGCGACAATAGTACCACCAGGCATCACGGTACCATATCCGATCTGCACGTTGTGCGCGATTTGAAGTTGGTTATCCAGAATGACATTGTCTTCAATGATAGTATCTTCGAGTGCACCGCGGTCAATCGTAGTACAAGCACCAATCTCAACGCGGTTACCGATACGCACTGAACCAAGCTGAGGAATTTTGATCCACTCGCCTTTGTCATTCGCATAACCGAAGCCATCAGAGCCAATGACGGTACCCGATTGAACGAGACAGTCATCACCCAATGACACTTCATGATAGATAGTGACATTAGCCCAAAGCTTGGTGTTATTCCCTAGTTTGGCGTTCTTACCGATAAAACAACCAGCGCCAACGCTTACGTTATCGCCGAGTTCTACGCCCGTTTCAATCACAGCGTTAGCGCCGATTGTAACGTTCTCACCCATCTTAACGTCGCCGGCAATCACAGCACTTGGTGCAATATCGTCTGCCGGTGTTGGTGTGGAATCCATCGCTTGGACCACACGAGCAAATGCGACATAAGGGTCTGAAACCACTAGCGCATTTCCAACGCATTGATCTTTATGCTCAGCCTTTACCATAACAACGGTAGCTTGGCACTCAGAAAGGTGTTTTGCGTATTTTGGGTTAGACAAGAAGGTTACGTCACCTTCTTGTGCTTTATCCATTGGGGCAACACGGCTTACAACGAGAGACTCGTCACCAAACAGCTCACCCCCGGTAATTGTCGCCAATTCGGCTAATGTTAATGTCTTCATAACTTCTTATTTTAGAGCTTTAATTACGTCTTCAGAAATATTGTATTCTGGCTTGCCGTACTGCAAAGCAGAGATATCAATCACAAGATCGTAACCATTTTTGTCTGCGACTTTCTTAACTGCATCTTGAATCGTTTTGAAAAGCTTCGCTTTTTCTTCAGCTTCACGACGCGCACTTGCTTTTTCAAGTGCTTGTGCTTTC
Organism: Vibrio sp. 661; assembly: GCF_033339315.1. Lineage (NCBI taxonomy): Bacteria > Pseudomonadati > Pseudomonadota > Gammaproteobacteria > Vibrionales > Vibrionaceae > Vibrio > Vibrio sp. 661. The sequence continues at coordinate 27,333 of NZ_JAWOUJ010000014.1, forward strand.
ACTTTGTACTCGCTGTCTAGCTTCGCGATATCGATACGTAGCTTTTCAACTTCGTCTTGACCCAAAAGCTCGCCGTCACGTTGTAGCTTCTCAATCTTTGTTTTAGCTTGTGCTTGGATTGACTTCAGTTCATCAGCTTTGCTTTTGAAGTCTTTCTGCATTTTTTGTAGTACAACTTCACGTTGAGGAAGAGCTTGAAAAACTTGAGCTGTATTTACGTAAGCAATTTTCTGTGCAGCTTCTGCCGCATTTGCAAACATTGAAGAGCTCAGTACAAGAAGGCCAATCCCAGCCGCTTTGATCATTTTATTCAAAATATTTTCCTCTTTAGAAAGTTCTACCGATAGTGAATGTGAAGAACTCTTCATCATCGCCATCAAATTTCTTAATTGGTTTCGCTAGTGAGAATACTAGTGGCCCCATTGGAGACATCCACTGCAACGCCGCACCGTAAGAAGAGCGGTAGTTGGTTGGATCTGAGTAATCGTAGTAGTAACGGTCACCATATTCCGCACCTGAATCGCGGTAGTCAAACTCCGTATCCCAAACACTTGCCATATCAAAGAAGATACTGGTACGAATTTGGTTTTGTACTTCTTCTGATGCAAATGGTGTTGGGACAATCAACTCAACACTTGCTAGCGCTACGGCGTTACCACCAACAGAGTCATCTGTTGCTGTATCTGCGCCATTGTTTGAACCAGATGTATCACGGTAAACCGCTTTAGGACCAACAGAGTTTGAGCCAAAGCCACGAAGCGATGTAAAGCCACCTGCGTAGTAGTTTTCGTAGAATGGGAACAAGTTATCGTTACCATCCGTTTGACCGTAACCATTACCGTAACCTAAGCGGCCACGAACCAAGAGGGTAAACTCGTGCTTTTTAGTCAATGGCACATACTGGCGAACATCGTACTGCATTTTGAAGTATTGAACGTCAGAGCCAGGTACGGTCATTTTATAGAATGCTCGCTGATGGTTACCTGCCGTTGGGAAGTAACCACGGTTTAAGTTATTACGTGTCCAAGAGATATTGAAGTCGAAGTCGTTTGTGTTCAACGCTCCACTAGAATCAATGTTGTCTGCTTGTGCTCGTAAGAACTGCTCTACCTGCAAGTAAGGCGATAAGTTACCGATCTTGTTGTGCGTATAACCGACACCGAATTCAAAACGGTTCAACTCATCGAATGGGAAGCCCCACGTTAAGCTCGCGCCATAGCTTTCGTTGGTATAGTCAACGATATTGGCTTCTTTAGCTTCAAATTCGTTATAGAAAACCTTACCACCTAAGCTTACACCGTCTAAGTTCCAGTACGGATCACGGTAATCTAGACTGATGTTTTTCTGGTAGTCATTCATCATCGCGTTGATACCAACACGGTTACCGCTACCAATAAAGTTATCTTGTTGCAGGCCAACCTGGAAGCTCACACCCGATTCTGTACCGTAGCCAACACCGAAGTTAACGCTACCAGAGTTCGCTTCTTTGACAGAGTAAACTAGGTCAACTTGATCATCACTACCAGGAACTCGAACCGTCTGTACTTCAACATTTTCAAAGTAGCCCAAACGATTTAGACGAGTTTTACCCGTTTCAATCGATTTCGAGTTCAACCAACTGCCTTCCATCTGACGCATTTCACGACGAAGGACTTCATCTTTGGTTGAGTTATTACCCGTGAAGCGAATATCACGAACATAAATTCGGTTACCCGGGTCTACGTTAACGACCAAAGAAACTTCTTGATTCTCGTCGTCAAACTCTGGAATGGTATTCACTTGAGGATAAGCATAACCGGACTCACCAAGCACACGCTTAATCCCTTCTTCCATTGAAGTAACCAACGAGCCGTTGTATGTCTCATTGTCTTCAAATGGCACAAGTCTTTCGAACGTCGCTTCCTCGCCAATCAAATCACCACGGAACTTCACGTCTTTAACGGTGTAAACCTCGCCCTCTTCTAGACCAAGAGTAATGTATACCCCTTTCTTGTCAGGAGAGATTGCAACTTGTGTCGAATCAACGTTAAATTTTAAGTAACCACGATCCAGGTAGAATGATTTGAGTGCTTCAATATCGCCTGCAAGAACTTGCTTTTGATACTTTTCATCAGAAAGGAAATTCCACCACGGCACATCAACATTTAAGTTAAAGCGCGAAAGCAGTTCTTCATCACTGAACACTTCATTACCGATAAAGTTGATTTGCTGAATTTTTGCCGACACACCTTCAGTAAAGACAAACTTAAGATCAGAACGATTACGTGGTAGTGGAGTCACCACCGCTTTTACTGTTGCGTTGTATTTACCTACGCTGTAGTAAAAGTCTTCTAAGCCTTTTTCAATGTTGCTTAGCGTGGTGCGGTCAAGCGCTTCACCTTCACGAACGCCAGACGCGTTCAGGTTTTCTTGTAGCTGCTCGTCCTTGATTGCTTTGTTACCTGAAAAAGAGATGCTTGCAATGGTAGGACGTTCTTTGACTTGAACCATCAGAACACCACCGTCACGCAACACTTTCACATCTTCAAAGTTACCAGATGCATACAGGGCGCGGATAATTTCTGCAACATCGCCTTGGCCAATGGTATCACCGACACGTACAGGCATTTTCAACAATGCAGCACCCAGTGCTACACGTTGCAATCCATCGATTTCAATATCTTGAACTACGAAGTTCTCTGCTCCATTTGCAGATACACTGGTCGCCAGTAAACTTGCAAATAGAATTCGCTTAATCGCCATACTTGTTCTAATTATTCCTTGCTACTGCTTTTGTCTCTGAACTATCACAGACGAGTAAAATCATTAAATAGCGCTAACGCCATGAGCGAGAAGATAATCGCACCACCAATTCTAAAGCCCATTTCCTGCACTTTCTCAGGAACAGGACGTCGAATGACTGCTTCAATTGCAAAAAACAACAAATGACCGCCATCCAACATTGGTAAAGGAACGAGGTTAATAATACCTAGGTTAACACTAATTAGAGCGAGAAAACCTAAAAAGTAGACCAAACCATAATCTGCTGTCGCGCCTGCGCCTTTGGCTATTGATATTGGTCCACTCAGATTATTCAGACCAACGTCTCCAACAATAAGCTTCTTAAGCATGCTGATTGTCAAACCAATGACTTGGCCAGTTTTGTCTACTGCTTTACCTATTGACTCGAATACACCAAACTGAAGATCGAAGCGATAACTTTCTGGCCATTCTGCGACTTTAGGTGCAATACCTGCAAAACCAACGACTTCTTTGTTAGCTAGCTCACGGCTACCGGGCGTCAGCGTCAATGTTTGCTCATAACCCTGACGTAACACCGTCAATTCAAGCGGTGTATCAGGATTAGAACGAACCGCTTCAACCACTTGCTTCCATTCGGTCACGCGTTGTTGACCAATTGCGACAACCTCATCACCTGGAAGCACACCGGCTTTTTCCGCCGCTCCACCTTGCGAGACCTGCTCGATAACTCGATACACCTCCGGTGTATACGGAGCAAAACCTAACGACTGCATCGCTGACTGAGTTTCTGGGTCGAACTTCCACTCACGTAAATCGAGCGTTTTCGTTACTTCTGAACCAACTTCATTCGCTGACGTTAGTGTTACCGTCATCAAATCATCGCCAATATGAGAAATCAATCCCATATTTACTGATTCCCAATCCGGAGTTTTGATACCAGATATCGATTTAAGTTCCATTCCAGATTCAATTCCAGCTTCCGCAACAATCGAATTGGGCGTAACTTCACCAATTACAGGCTTAACAGCAGGGATGCCAATTAGAAATACCAGCCAATAGGCAAAAATTGCGAAAAGAAAATTAAAGATGGGGCCAGCCGCAACAATAGAGGTTCGCTTCCATAACGGCTTCTTATCAAACGCTAAGTGCTTCTCATGTTCTGGCACCTCATCGACACGGCTATCAACCATTTTCACATAGCCGCCGAGAGGGATCATTGAGATGCTGTACTCCGTTCCGTCTTTGCCTACTTTACTCCAAATAGACTTGCCGAAACCGATTGAAAACTTTTCAACTTTAACGCCGCAACGGCGAGCAACCCAAAAATGCCCAAATTCGTGCACGGCAACAAGAATGCCCAGTGCGACGATAAAAGAAATGAGATTCCACAATATACCAGTCATCAGCTACGCTCGCGTATGGTTTCTAGGGCAATAGTTCGTGCCATTCTATCTAGCTCGAGCAAGCTTTCCAAGCTATTCGCATTCTCAGCTTTGCAGCTTGCGTTGATTTTATTCAACACAGACTCATTGATGCGAGCAATATCGGTAAAACCTAGTCTGTTATTTAAAAATGCATCAACAGCGACTTCATTAGCTGCATTCAATGCCGTTGTTGCGTGTTGACCTTCATAACAAGCATCAATTGCGAGTTTTAAACATGGGTAACGAGCAAAGTCAGGCTGCAAAAACGTCAGCTCACCAACTTTCGTGAAGTCTAGCGGCTTAACCCCAGCTTCTACTCTTGACGGGTATGACATGGTGAGCGCAATTGGCGTCGCCATATCCGCTTCTCCCATTTGTGCCAAGACCGAACCATCACGATACTGAACCATAGAATGAATCACAGATTGAGGATGAATAACCACCTTCAGTTGTTCGCGAGCAGCATTAAATAGCCACTTAGCTTCGATATACTCAAGGCCTTTATTCATCATCGTGGCAGAATCAACAGAAATTTTTGGCCCCATCGACCAGTTTGGATGAGCGATCGCCTGAGCGGGTGTCACCTGCTCCAGTTCTGCGATGTCAGTGTAACGGAAAGGACCACCAGATCCAGTCAACAAAATATGAGAAATGCCATGTTCTTGTAAATTGCAACGACCTAGATTGGTTTGTACTTGCTGTGGTAAACATTGGAAAATGGCGTTGTGTTCACTGTCGACGGGAAGTAGCTCTGCGCCAAATTCTTCAACGGCATCAATAAATAGCTGGCCTGACATTACAAGTGCTTCTTTATTTGCCAACAAGACTCGCTTACCTGCTTTCACGGCAGCCATAGTAGGCAATAAGCCGGCTGCTCCTACAATAGCAGCCATTACACTGTCGACCTCGTCCAGCGAAGCAATATGGCATAGCGCATCAACACCACCTAGCACTTCGGTACTTGGTGAAACCGAGTGTAGCTCAGCTTGAAGTTGAGATGCCGCAGCTTTATCTGCCATGACCGCATACTTAGGTTGCCACTGACGACATAGACCGATCATCTTTTCAACGTTAGTGCTTGCCGCTAAGGCAACGACAGAAAACAGATCTGGGTTTTGTTCGACCACTTTAAGCGTGCTTGCACCAATTGATCCAGTAGCACCAAGAATCGTTAACTTTTGCATGTTGTAAGACCGTTAGAAAGCTCAGGAGCGACGACGCCGCTCCTGATAAATTAGAATACGTAGTAAAGAAGAGCAAAAACTGGGAATGCTGCGGTTAGGCTGTCGATACGATCTAGCACACCACCGTGCCCTGGGATAATGTTACTGCTGTCTTTAATGCCTGAGACACGTTTGAACATACTTTCAACCAGATCACCAAGCACTGAAATAACGACAGTCACTAGCGTAATCAGCACCATATGGACAGGGCTAGTGAACTGGATGTCGAACCAATCAGCAAATGCCCACGCTACGATTAATGCCGTGATAATGCCACCAATTAGCCCTTCAATAGTTTTATTGGGGCTTACATGAGGAGCCATCTTACGTTTGCCTAAGCTTTTGCCTGCAAAGTAGGCGCCGCTATCTGCAGCCCATACCAAGAAACAAACGTACAACACAAGCTTTGCGCCGTGGTATGGATCTACAGTGATGTCATACGCTCTGAGAATAATCACACTCCAAAGGAATGGGATTAATGTCAGAAAACCAAATACATGACGTAAAACAAAATTACTTTGCCAAGATTTCGTCGTTTTGGGGTAAGTAATCGCCATTAAGCTAGCAATAATCCACCAAACAAAACCAATACCCAAGACGACATAATGAGGTGTCGTTAAGTGATTGAGGCTATATGCATCAGGCGAGATGTATAGAAAACTAAGTCCGGTAATAATGATTGCCGGCACAAGGGCAGCAATGCGAGAGTTGCTTCCTGTAAACTGAGTCCACTCCCAAAAACCTAATAGCGTTATTGCAGTTAAAGCGGCAATAAAGCCCATTAGCGGTAATTTAAAAATGCCTAAAATAACCAGGGGAGCTAAAATTAGTGCTGTTATTATTCTCTGTTTCAAACTAACTAGTCCTTATTGAGCTGCCATCAATGCCTTTATTTGTTCACCTGTACAGCCAAAACGACGTTCTCGGTTGATAAACCAAGTCACAGCTTCTACCAAACTGTCTTCATCGAATTCTGGCCAGTACTCTGGTGTAAAGTACATTTCTGCATAAGCCATTTGCCACAACATAAAGTTGCTGATGCGGCACTCTCCACTGGTGCGAATTAAAAGATCCACTTCCGGTAGGTCTGCCATGGTCAAATGCTCAGTGATTAGCTGCTCATTGATATCCTCTACACGAATTTCACCGTTACGTGCTTTTAGCGCTAACGTTTTAGCAGCTTCTGTGATGTCCCATTTACCGCCATAGTTGGCTGCAATGTTGATCACCATACCCGTGTTATCTGCCGTTAGGTTTTCTGCTTCTACAATTTTCTTTTGTAGACGCTCACTAAATCGACTGGTATCACCGATCACGCGCAACCGTAAGTTATTTTTGTGTAGTTTTTTTACTTCACTAGACAGGACCGTGATAAACAGTTCCATCAAAAGACCCACTTCTTCCTCCGGACGACGCCAGTTTTCACTACTAAAAGCAAACAGCGTCATGGCTCTAATGCCTAGTTTTGAAGCAGCAGCCACGGTCTTACGAACGGCACTAACGCCTTTTTTATGACCAAATACGCGAGGTTTTCCTTTGGACTTAGCCCAACGGCCATTACCGTCCATAATGATGGCAATATGCTTAGGAAGGGAATCAGAGAAGGCTTGAGAATTTTGCATAGGGAGTTAATTGAGTTCCATCAGTTGGATAGACTAACATAAAAAAACGCTGAGCTGTGAGCACAGCGTTTTCCAACAGTGATGTGTGTGGGAGTATTAAACTTCCATCAACTCTTTTTCTTTTGCAGCAAGAACTTCATCGATCTTCTTAACTGCAACGTCAGTTAGCTTTTGAATTTCGTCTTGTGCTTTACGGTCTTCATCTTCAGAGATTTCTTTATCTTTTAGAAGCGCTTTAAGATCGTTGTTTGCGTCACGACGGATGTTACGAACAGCAACACGACCACCTTCAGCTTCACCACGGACGATCTTAACTAGGTCTTTACGACGTTCTTCCGTTAGCGGTGGAAGTGGAACGCGGATGATAGTGCCAGCTGACATAGGGTTTAGACCAAGGTCAGACGTCATGATCGCTTTTTCTACTTTCGGCGTCAGCTCTTTATCAAAAACCGTGATTGCAAGTGTACGTGCATCTTCAGCAATAACGTTTGCTACTTGGTTTAGAGGTGTTGCTGCACCGTAGTATTCTACAGAAATACCAGATAGTAGGCTTGGGTGTGCACGACCTGTACGAATTTTAGAAAGGTTGTTCTTAAGCGCTTCAACGCTTTTATCCATGCGCTCTTGCGCGTCTTTTTTGATTTCGTTAATCACAGTTTCACCTTAAAAATGTCATCTTTCCTGAAGAAAGCCTAAAACGGTTGAGCAAAGCAAGTACCACCCTAACACTTTGGAGTGGCACCTTAAGCCAAGCTTATTCGTTGATGAGCGTGCCTTCTGCTTCGCCCATAACCACGCGACGTAGTGCGCCTGGCTTGTTCATATTAAATACGCGGATTGGCATTTTGTGGTCACGAGCTAGCGTAAACGCCGCCAAGTCCATAACTTTCAGCTCTTTATCCAGAACTTCTGCATAAGATAACTTATCATACAGCTCTGCGTCTGGGTTTGCTACAGGGTCAGCAGTAAATACACCATCAACTTTCGTCGCTTTTAGTACGACATCCGCTTCAATTTCGATACCACGTAAACAAGCAGCAGAATCCGTTGTAAAGAACGGGTTACCAGTACCAGCAGAGAAGATGACAACTCGGCCTTGGCGAAGCTCACGGATCGCATCAGCCCAATTATAGTCGTCACATACGCCTTTTAGAGGGATTGCAGACATAACGCGCGCATTTACGTATGCACGGTGAAGAGCATCACGCATCGCTAGGCCATTCATTACTGTAGCAAGCATACCCATGTGGTCACCAACTACGCGGTTCATACCAGCTTCAGCTAGGCCTGCACCACGGAACAAGTTACCGCCACCGATAACTACACCAACCTGAACACCCAGTTCAACCAGTTCTTTAACTTCTTGTGCCATACGATCAAGGACCGCAGGATCAATACCAAAACCGTCTTCACCTTGAAGAGCTTCACCACTCAGTTTTAATAGAATACGTTGATACGCTGGTTTAGGGTTCGTAGTCATGGAGTTTACCTTCCAAAGAGAGTTGTTGATTAACAGTCATGAATAGACACAACTTCAGTTATGGCTATTCATCACGGCTAATCGTTCACTGCTCATAAAAAGACCGCAGCCTTGGCTACGGTCTAATCTTTATACAGTCTCTAAGGATTAACCTTTTTGAGCTGCTGCAACTTCTTCAGCGAAGCTCATTTCTTCTTTCTTCTCGATACCTTCACCTACTTCTAGGCGAACGAACGTAGAAACTGAAGCGCCTTTTTCTTTCAGCATTTCGCCTACAGTTTTCTTAGGCTCCATGATGAAAGCTTGACCTGTTAGAGAGATCTCGCCAGTGAATTTCTTCATGCGGCCAACAACCATCTTCTCAGCGATTTCAGCAGGCTTGCCTTCGTTCATTGCGATTTCAACTTGAACCGCTTTCTCTTTTTCTACTACGTCAGCTGGTACGTCTTCTGGGTTAACGAACTCTGGCTTAGAAGCAGCAACGTGCATTGCAACGTGCTTAAGAGTTTCTGCGTCGCCTTCACCAGCAACAACAACACCGATTTTCTCACCGTGACGGTAAGAAGCGATTGCAGTGCCTTGAACGTATTCTACGCGACGGATAGTGATGTTTTCACCGATTTTAGCTACTAGAGCTACACGTGCGTCTTCGAATTGTGCTTGTAGTTCTTCAACAGAAGCTTTTGAAGCTAGAGCTGCAGCTGCAACTTCTTCTGCGAATGCAGTGAAGTTACCGTCTTTAGCAACGAAGTCAGTTTGGCAGTTAACTTCAAGAAGAACAGCAACGCCGTTTTCTTCTTTGATGATGATTGCGCCTTCAGCTGCAACGTTACCAGCTTTCTTAGCTGCTTTCGCTGCGCCAGATTTACGCATGTTTTCAATTGCTAGTTCGATGTCAGCGTTTGCTTCTACAAGCGCTTTCTTACATTCCATCATGCCAGCGCCAGTACGCTCGCGAAGTTCTTTAACTAGAGCAGCAGTTACAGTTGCCATTCTGTCTTCCTCGTTTGATTCGAAATAAGGTAAAAAACAGGGGCCTAACATTGTCGGCCCCCATTGCTAACTATAACTTAGTTTATGCTACACAAAGGTTTCACATAGACCAAGTGTGACACAGAGCCGCTATTATTCAGCTTCTACGAAACCGTCTTTTTCAGCAACTGCAGCTACGTCTTTGTTACGACCTTCAGATACTGCTGAAGCAGCAGCGTTCAGGTATAGCTGTACAGCGCGGATCGCGTCGTCGTTACCTGGGATTACGTAGTCAACGCCGTCTGGGTTAGAGTTAGTATCTACCACAGCGTATACTGGAATGCCTAGGTTGTTAGCTTCTTTAATTGCAATGTGTTCGTGATCAGCGTCGATTACGAATAGAGCGTCTGGTAGGCCGCCCATGTCTTTGATACCACCAAGAGATTTCTCTAGCTTCTCCATTTCGCGAGTACGCATTAGAGCTTCTTTCTTAGTTAGTTTGTCAAAAGTACCGTCTTGAGATTGAGTCTCTAGTTCTTTTAGACGCTTGATAGACTGACGAACTGTTTTGTAGTTTGTAAGCATACCGCCTAACCAGCGGTTGTTTACGTAAAACTGGTTGCTTGCGATTGCAGCTTCTTTAACAGCTTCAGATGCAGCGCGCTTAGTACCTACGAATAGAACCTTACCTTTCTTCTCGCCAACTTTAGCTAGTTCAGCTAGAGCGTCGTTGAACATTGGTACAGTTTTTTCTAGGTTGATGATATGAACTTTGTTACGAGCGCCAAAGATGAATGGCTTCATTTTTGGGTTCCAGTAACGAGTCTGGTGACCGAAGTGAACACCAGCTTTTAGCATATCGCGCATTGATACAGTTGCCATTTTAAAATCCTCTATGGGGTTAGGCCTCCACATTCCCCATAACTCCGACCAAGCTTCTGCTCAGCACCCCGGAATATGTGACGGAATGTGTGTGATTTAAAGATAAAAGGTTATTCGGATGAAGCTTGCTTCGCCGCTTAACTTTGCTAAACGAAGAGAACAGTCCTCTATTCCGGCGCGCTTTATACCATATTTTAGCTCACTGTGGCTAGTAAAAATTATTTCTTCACCGAGCCACTTTCTCCTATTTATAAGCAAAACTTTAAACATATGATCGAATTAAGAATGATGCATATTCCTATCTAACTTGGGTTAACGCCCCGATGTCTGATAGAATGCGGCCATTCGCACGTTTACGTGCTTAGGAATAAGTAGAGAAAGCCAATGTCAATCAAGATTAAAACTGCTGAAGAAATAGAACGCATGCGCATTGCGGGCAAGCTAGCCGCAGAGATTCTAGAAATGATCGAACCACACATCAAAGTTGGTGTGACGACAGAAGAGTTAAACAAAATCTGTCATGAGTACGCTCTAGAAAAAGGCGCATACTCTGCTCCGCTTGATTACCATGGTTTCCCTAAGTCGATCTGTACTTCAATCAACCATATCGTATGCCACGGTATTCCAGCGGAAAAAGACGAAATCGGTAGCAACGGCCAAATGAAGCCGGCGGTACTAAAAGATGGTGACATCTTAAACGTTGATATTACCGTAATCGTTCCAAATGATGAGAATGCCGATCTGAGCGTGCGTCCTCAGGGTTACCATGGTGACACTTCTAAGATGTTCCTAGTCGGTGATGTTTCGCCTGCAAACAAACGTCTGTGCATGGTAGCTCAAGAAGCACTGTACGTTGGTATGCGTACCGTTAAGCCAGGTTCAACAGTTGGCGACATCGGTACAGCTATCGAGAAGTACATCAAAGAGAACAACAAGAACAATCCTCGCAACAAGTTTTCTATTGTGAAAGACTTCTGTGGTCACGGTATCGGCGATGAGTTCCATGAAGAACCACAAGTGGTTCATTACAAGAACAAAGACCGCCGCGTATTAAAAGAAGGCATGTGCTTTACTATTGAGCCGATGATTAACGCAGGTAAATTTGGTTGCTCTGTTGATGCACAAGATGACTGGACTGTTTACACGGGCGACGGCAAGAACTCTGCGCAATGGGAACATACCATTGTAGTAACAAAAGAAGGTTGTGAAGTACTGACGCTTCGTAGCGACGATACGATTCCTCGCCTAATGAAAAACGCGTAAAGCTGACGACCACTCGTTGTTTACTATATCCCTGCTTCGGCGGGGATATTTTTTATCTGCCGCAAATTTGTTAGATTGTTATTAGATTAGCTTGCACGGATGGCAAATATGACACTTCAGTCCCCTCTTACCTTTTCCGATGAACAAATCAATATCGGTGAACTCAAACAAGAATTAGAGAAGTTTAGCTCTAATCAAAACCAAGAGTTTCTCAATCATCATCCGGTAACAAGCTTGGTTTTAGCCAGAGCTGAATATATGGATCTGCTTCTCAATCGTTTGTGGCAGCATTTTGGTTTCAAGGATATTTACAACATTTCCCTAGTTGCCGTTGGTGGCTACGGACGCGGTGAGCTGCATCCGCTCTCCGATATCGATATTTTGATTCTGTCGAACAATAAACTGCCAACCGCGTTAGAAGCAAAAATCAGCGAATTCATTACGCTGTTGTGGGATTTAAAACTCGAGGTCGGACACGCTGTTCGCACCGTTACTGAATGTGCTGAAATTGGTAAAGCCGATCTAACGGTCGCGACAAACCTGCAAGAAGCGCGACTGCTGTGTGGAAGCGAGGACTCCTTTCAGGCACTGAAGAAAGTCGTGTTATCAGACTCCTTCTGGCCAAGTGAGACGTTTTACCGCGCTAAAATTCAAGAGCAGCGCGAACGCCATGCACGTTACCACGACACGACCTACAACTTAGAACCGGACATTAAATCAACCCCTGGCGGGCTGCGCGATATTCATACATTAAGCTGGGTCGCTCGACGTCACTTTGGTGCGACTTCATTGTTGGAAATGAGCCGATACGGATTTTTAACTGACGCAGAATACCGAGAATTGGTTGAATGTCAGGACTTCCTTTGGCGAGTACGTTTCGCTCTGCACATGGAGCTTCGCCGCTATGACAACCGCTTGACCTTTGCTCATCAAGCACAAGTTGCGAAAAATCTAGGCTACGTCGGAGAAGGCAACCGAGGCGTAGAAATGATGATGAAAGAGTTCTACCGCACGCTTCGTCGTGTGGCAGAGCTCAATAAAATGCTACTCAAACTCTTTGACCAAGCGATCATTAATGGTGGGGCGACAGAAAGTGCCGAGATTCTCGATACGGACTTTCAACGTCGCGGTTCTTTAATTGAAGCGCGGAAACCCGCATTGTTCCAAGCTCGCCCAGAAACTATTCTGGATATGTTCTTACATATTGCTAACGACTCAACTATTGAAGGGGTGAGCCCACCAACGCTGCGTCAACTGCGCACCGCTCGGCGTCGGCTCAACAAGTTTTTGCACACCATTCCTGCTGCGCGTGAAAAGTTCATGGCGTTATGTCGTCACCCTAATGCTCTGCACAAAGCATTCAGCCTCATGCACCGATTAGGGGTTATGGCGGCCTATTTACCGCAATGGAGTCAGATTGTTGGTCAAATGCAGTTTGACTTATTCCATGCCTACACAGTTGATGAACACAGTATTCGCTTACTTAAACACATCAACACTTTTAGTGACCCAGAAAATCATGCGAAGCACCCAATTTGCTGTGACGTCTACCCTCGGATGCAAAAGAAAGAGCTGCTGATTATTGCCGCTATTTTCCACGATATCGGGAAAGGTCGTGGCGGCGATCACTCGATTATCGGTGAAGGAGAAGCGTACGACTTCTGCATTGAGCATGGTTTATCGAAGCCCGAAGCGAAACTTGTCGCTTGGTTGGTAAGACATCATCTATTAATGTCTGTCACCGCACAGCGCCGAGACATTTATGATCCCGATGTCATTACCGAGTTTGCCAAAAAAGTCAGAGACGAAGAATCTCTCGATTATCTTGTATGCCTGACAGTTGCAGATATTTGTGCAACCAACCCAGAACTTTGGAATGCTTGGAAACGAACTTTACTTGCGGAGCTGTATTACTCCACACAACGTGCTTTACGTAGAGGCCTAGAGAACCCTGTCGATGTGCGTGAGCGAATTCGCCACAATCAACAAATGGCCTCCGCTATGCTGCGCAAAGAGGGGTTTGCCGCGCGCGAAATTGAAGTATTGTGGCAACGCTTCAAAGCTGACTACTTCCTTCGTCATACCCATACGCAAATCGCGTGGCACTGCGAACACTTACTTCGCATGGAAGATCCGACTAAGCCTTTGGTGTTGATCAGTAAAAAAGCCACTCGTGGCGGCACTGAGGTGTTTGTATATACGAAAGACCAGCCTGCTTTATTTGCGACAGTCGTGGCGGAGTTAGATAGGCGTAATTTTAATGTACACGACGCGCAAATCATGACCAGCAAAGATGGGCACGTGATTGATACCTTTATGGTACTCGATCAACATGGCGAAGCGATCGATGAGTCTCGTCACGCCGCGGTGATTAAACACCTCACTCATGTACTGGAGGCAGGCCGACCAACCAAGATTAAAACGCGCCGTACTCCGAACAAACTTCAGCACTTTAACGTGAAAACCAAAGTCGACTTCTTACCAACCAAAGGTAAAAAACACACTTTAATGGAGTTTGTCGCGCTAGACACACCAGGGCTGTTGGCCAAAGTAGGCCGTACGTTTGCTGATTTAAATATCAACCTTCATGGTGCAAAAATCACCACCATTGGTGAGCGAGCAGAAGACTTGTTTATTTTAACCAGTGATGCAGGGGGAAGATTAAGTGAAGAACAACAGGATGAGCTAAGAGAGAGATTGATCGAAAAGTTATCTGATGAGGTCGCAGCTTAGATAAAACCTGCCAATCTTTTCGGTTCAGGGCGAGAGCGATCTTGCCCACAAGTTAAGCATTTTGGCTAAATATCAGCTATCTAGCTCATACATAGGCTGCTACAGTTATATCAATATCAATTCGATGTAATAGAGGTAGCCTATGTATCCCCACCTCACTGGTTTGGGTATTCACGACCCTAAGCAGATTGAACGTTATTCCCTACGCCAAGAAGCACACAAAGACGTACTCAAGATCTATTTCCACAAGCAAAAAGGCGAACTATTCGCTAAAAGCGTTAAATTCAAATACCCACGCCAAATCAAAAATGTTCTTGTTGATAGTGGCAGTCACAAATATAAAGAAGTAACGGAAATCAACCGTAACCTCACATTAGTCATTGATGAACTGAATAAAATCACTAAGCCAACGAAACAACCTGAGGTTGATGTAAAAGAGAAAATTCTTTCAGACCTTCGTCATTTAGAAAAAGTCGTTTCGAGTAAGATCGCAGAGATCGAAGCGGATCTTGAAAAACTAAAGTAAACGTTAAGTCTTAAATTTTAAAAAAGGGTTAGCATTGATGCTAACCCTTTTTATTTGTACCCAATCATTATCTAGATCTAACTGCACCGATTATCTGTTAATCATCGATTCATCCCACTCAAATCGAGTGAACAATTGCTGCCAAGTTTCATCAAGATTGGCCGTCATGACAATCTCTTGATCGGTAAATGGATGGACGAACCGTAACTCTGAAGCATGCAGTAGCAGACGATGAGATTCAAACTCTGTGCGATACAGCTTGTTGTGCTTTCCATCCCCGTGCGTTGTATCACCCACGATCGGATGGCGTAGATGTGCCATATGACGACGAAGTTGGTGCTTACGCCCCGTTTTAGGTTTCATCTCAACTAAGCAATAACGCGTTGTAGGAAATTTACCCGTCGAATAGGGAACCTCCACTTTAGCCAACGGCTTATATTCCGTCACCGCTTCTTGCGCCTCTTTTTCTTGTGAAGCGAACTTATCCGCAATCTTGTCTAACTCGACTTTGAGCGCGTAATCCAAAACGCCCTCTTCCTCAATCCAACCGCGTACTATTGCGTGGTATGTCTTTTCCATTTTATGTTCAGCAAACATCGGCATGACTTGTGATGCGACTTCACTCGACAACGCAAACACGAGCACACCAGATGTTGGGCGATCCAGACGATGCAATGGGAACACATGCTGACCAATTTGGTCACGCAAAGTTTGCATGACAAACTGAGTTTCGTGTTTATCTAACCAACTGCGATGCACTAACATGCCGGCAGGCTTGTTGACCGCTACAAAATATTCATCCTGATAAACGATCTCCAGCTCAACTGGTTCTGAAGATCGCGCTATTTTTTGTTCTAGCATTAGTTTACTTACACAGTTCGTCAATGGTTCGGATTGTAACAAGCAGCTCTGCGAACTGCGGTTCCTGCTTCCACGCTTCTGAAAAATAGGGCTCGAGAGAAAACCCTCTTGGCAATGGTTGGTTGTTTTCCACTAGCACGTGCATTCTGTCTATAAAGATCCACTGCAACCACTCATGAGGATGCAATGTATCAATCGCAAATGGCTCCACGCTTTGTAAGGCTTGCTCTGAAGGCCTAGTGTGTTGCCACAACTTATGTTCTTTAAGCTGCGTTTCAAGTTGGTGAAGTAAGTCGACCAATTGAGTATTTGTTACCATTAATTCTATCTCGAACCTTGAATTAGCCGAGAATGATACCATTTCTTGTGAAAAGAACGTTAGGACGTCGTATTTAATGGAAAACATTCAAACCCTCACTCAACTGTTGAACAACAGCCGCTGTGATTATCAAATCTTCGATCTTGGTCGTCGTATCAAAACCATCGCTAAGAAAGAGTTTGCCGATGTAGAAAAAGGTCAAGCACCGTACCCATTCCCAATGCAGCGTAAAGCACACCTTGCCATCGCGTACTGGAATGAACAAAAGCAACCTTGGATTTGGTTTCTAAAGTTTGAATTGGACGAGCGCGGTTTGTTAAAGCAAGCGGATATCGGCAATTTCATTAAATACGTCGTGGAGGCTATGGGAACACGCCTCAATGATGATATCACTGAAGAGCAACAGCAAAAGCTGTCTAACAACCCATACACTTTCAAACCTTCCGAAGATAAAATGGCCGTGTTTCATAGCCAGGTCCGCGCAAACCTCAATCTTCCTACCAGCCAATATTACGAGCATACCCAGCATTACTTCTCTGGAGGTTTAGGCTGGGATAATTGGCAAACTGTAGGTCTGCAAGGTATCACAGACATAGCCGCTCGCCTGGACAAAGAGCAAAACGGGGTAATGATACGCAAAGCGTTGAACCACCTACCAAATGAGCCACTTTATGCCCTATTAGGTGCGCTTGAGCACGTAGAGCTTCAAGAGCGTTTAGCAGAACGTATCGCGGAAAAGGCACAGCAAGAAATCGCAAGTAGCGAACCTGATCTCTTCCTACTTTCAGCACTTATCCGAGCCCTTGCTGGTGCACCAACAGAAGTCGCCTCTCCAGTATTAGATGCGATATTGCATAGCCCTCGTTTAAGCCATCAGGAGGTATTGATTGGTGTGGCGGGTCGCGCTTGGCACTTACTCGCCAATGAAAAGGTAGCAGAACAGTTTTTGCTGCGTTTAGCTCAAACCGGTAATCAAGCCCTATTTAATCAGTTATTTGCCGATTTAGTGATGCTGCCAGAGTTAAGAATGGTGTTATTGCCTTTACTGCATTCAAACCCATCAGAGGAACTAGCAAATGCGCTAGTAAGCTTACAACAAACAACAAAAAGCTAAGAAAGGTTCAGGAATGATTGGTGATCTTTTAGCAATTTTAGGGCTCTGCTTTTTCTGTTACCTGTTTTGGCAACAGCGTCGCCAAGCCGAACTCGCAAAAGCGGCCATCACGCGTAAATGTGAGCAATTGGATCTCCAATTAATCAGCATCGCCTTTGGTGCCCATAAACTAAAAACGCCAGACGGAGTCTGGCGTTGGCATACGGTGTATCAATTTGAGTTTTCATCTCTTGGTGACGATTGCTACCAAGGAGAGTTAACCATGGTCGGTTTCAGGCCGCAGAACTTTCACCTACCACCGCATCGCTTGTAAATTCCATTTCAAAGTAAGGACCATATACATCCTTACTTTCTTTTGTTTTAACAAATCCCAGCTTTTTCAGTACCGCCATAGAAGCCTGATGATTGCTATTCACGTTAGCTTTCACCTTATTCAAGCCCAACTCACGGCACGCTTTGGGGAAAAATGCTTTTAGTGCTTCTGTTGCTAACCCTTTACCCCAATATGATTTATCAAAAATAAACCCTAATTCAGGTTCGGAATCGAGATTAGCAATAAACACGTGCCCCATATAGTCACGACTGGTGCTCTCTAGCACTGCCATACTATAAATGTTCTCATCATCCAGTATTTTCTCAAACATCTGTTTGGCAGACGCAACTGTATACGGACCATTCAATTCAGCACGGTTTTTCGCACAGCAATTCAGCATGACGAATTCTAGTTGCAACGACTCATTGTAGGGTAGAAGAAGCATTCTTCTGGTTACTATGGCCACATCTGTTCCTTGATTACAACAAACTTAATCTATCCGCAGATCACAAACTCGATGAGCTGAACATGCTCAATGATTGCGGGCTAACACCTTGTAGAGAAGCCGAAAGTTAAACCAACTGGTTGGAAAGGATATTGATCTGAGTTGTTTTTTATTAAGTGTTATTAGGAATTTATATATTTTGTGATATTGATATCCCCAAATAACATCGAGATGCTTAATTCAATGAGAACACTGGATATCGTTTTTATATAAGAAAGACCCCGACACATAAGTATCGGGGTCATGGTCTTACTCGCAGCAGTCCGGCTACTAAAAGTGCTCCATGCATCATCCATAATAGTGGCTGATTCCGTCAGCTTATTCCTTACGTCGCCGTCCTAGCGGTGTCCTTATCATCCTGGCTGCTAACATTCCTCGTTAGCACACGTCACTTGTTCCTTGAGCGGTGTCCCTTGCATCTTCCTGATGCTGTCCATAGCCTCAATCCTAGAGGGGTCCATTGTCTATCCTTAGTCATCAACATCCTATTGATGATCGTATCCTTACAATGTCCTACGCTCCATGCTTGATTAATCATCCTGACCAACCAAATCGTCTTCCTGACGATAACCAAATCCTTGGTGCTTTCCTGTTCCATGTCTGCTTCCTGCTGACAACTCTCAATTTACGCCTTTTCCAAAAATAGACAATCTATCTAAGATAAATATTTGGCTCTCACATTGGTTAACAAGTTGTTAGATCATTATTTATCAGAAACTTAAGCTCTTCAGCTTCTCTTTTTCCGCTTACGAAATCGTTTTCTCTCACAACCTATGTAAGAGATCTCTCACACTACACTCTCCAAAATGCCATTCGCCAAATTAGCGCACTCAACGTATGATGATAGATATATCGTTGTTAAGGATTAAAAATGTTAACTCAAGACGTTACTAAAGAATTAGAAGCGGCAATGGAACAGTTGCAACAACAAGGAAAAGAGCCAACCGTAGCGTTAGTGAAAGCACGCTTGAAAACGCCAGTTCCAATGCCAGCATTAATCACCGCAATAAAAAGTTGGAAGAGTGCTCAACGCGTACCCAAGGTTGAAATCGCAGCACAACACCACACCGATAATGATCGTCTTGAAGCCCTAGAGCGCACCGTAAAAATGCTAGCCATTCGTATTGAAGAGTTAGAAGCGAAACTCAGTGAGAAGTCATCATGAAGTTATGGGTAGATGCAGACGCGTGTCCGAAAGTTATTCGCGAAACCATTGTGCGTGCCGCCGAGCGTACGGGGATTGAATGTACGTTTGTCGCTAACCACGTTGTCCCTGTGCCGAAAAGAGACAACATCCACTCGCTGCAAGTCCCTGCGGGATTTGACATCGCAGACAACGAAATCGTCAAGCGTGTGGAAGCCAACGATTTGGTGATCACGTCAGATATTCCGCTTGCAGATGAGGTTATCTCTAAAGGCGCTCAAGCCCTCAGTTCTCGTGGCGAGCTCTATACAAAAGACACCATCAAAGCTCGCCTAAATATCCGCGACTTTATGGAAACCATGCGTTCAAGCGGAATTCAGACAGGTGGGCCCGCCGCGCTTTCTCAAACCGATCGACGCGAATTTGCAAACCATTTGGATCGTATTTTGGCGAAATTTAAGAAGTAACCCTCACTCTATTCAAATTGAGCCAGCAAATAAAAGCCTGGCTCATTCCTGAAAATTCATTCTCAGCATTGCACCCAAAGCGTGCTCTTACTCCCATTTGTTTTGTTCTGTTTATTTTTCATCTTGCTCGCCATAGCTTCAATATGCAACGTGGTTTATTTTGAACGACGTTTTTAATAAGTGTATAGAGAATAATGGGCTTTAACATCGTTTCCAGTGGAAGCTACCTGCCAACGAATCAATGGTCTGATCGAGAGATGGATCGCTTCCTAAAATTAGCGCCAGGGACCTGCCGAAATAAATTCGACGTTGAATATCGTCATGTAGCCAATATAAAAGAGACCGCTATTTACATGGCAGTGCAGGCAATAGAGCAGTGTTTAGGAAACACACATACCTTAAGCTCCGTTGATCTTCTTATCTACGCTAGCGGCACACACCACCAGTCTCTACCCTACGACGCCTCAGCGGTTCTCGCCGCGTTAGACGCTCCAACATGGCTAGAAAGCTTTGATTTGAACAGCACCTGTTTATCCTTTCTCTCTGCGCTTGATCTTGCCCAGAGTCTATTCTTAGCAAAACGATACCGTCGGATTCTTATTGTCACCAGCGAACTCGCCACTGGCATCACACTGAATCGAAATTTTACGCTCAAACCAGAAGTTGCAACGCTATTCGCAGACGGTGCCGCCGCATTTTTGCTCGAAGAACGCAACGATGATGGATTGCTCACCAGTCACTTTGAAACGCATCATACCGGGTATTCATTTTGTCAAATTAAGGGCGGAGGTAGTCATATCAATCCGCATACCTCCGAGCATCAAGCCTATTTAAAAAGTTGCCAGTTTGAGATGGAGGGCAAAGCACTCTTTAAACATGTGCGTAAAGCCTTACCAGCGTTTCTAAAAAAAGGGTTTGACGCCTCTCCGGTAACACTCAGCGATATTGATTATTTTCTTCCTCATCAAGCCAGCGCGCATGGATTAAAAAAACTGCCTTCACTCACCGGGCTACCAACAGAGAAAACCGTTAATCACTTTTCGACTTTGGGAAACCAAGTCGCCGCCTCACTCCCAATTAACTTACACTGGCTGCGTAATCAGCCAGAAACCGCAGGAAAACATGTGTTATTAGCTGGCACCGCCGCAGGGTTGTCACTAGGGATGGGAGTGCTAAAACTATGAAGATATTGGTCACTGGTGGCAGCGGGATGTTGGGTAGCGCAATTCTGAGAATGTTTCACCAGCAGCATGAACTGCATTTTACAGCACGAAACACAGTCATCGCTAAACAACTCGCCGAGCAATTCGATGTTATCCCACATATAGTCGATTTAAGAGACCACTCAGCAGTTCATGCGGTATGCCAAGGTATGGATGCAATCATCCATTGTGCCGCTCTCTCAAGCCCATGGGGAAAGTGGCAGGCGTTTTATCAAGCCAATGTAGATGCCACCAAAAACCTCGTCAATGCGGCTAATACCCATCAAATCTCGCGTTTTATCCATATTTCCTCCACCAGCGTCTACTTTGACCATCAAGACCGTTGGAATATTCGAGAAACCGACGCCATAGCTTCATACTGGTGTAATGATTATGCACACACAAAATACCTATCGGAAATTGAAGCCGTAAAAGGCCGAAGTAAAGCGATCATTTTAAGGCCGCGTGGCATTTTTGGACCCAATGATCGCGCGATTATCCCAAGAGTGCTTAAGGCGATAAAAAACAACACTCTGCTTCTGCCATCGGGTAGAAATCCTGTGGTTGATCTGACCTATGTCGACAACGTTGCCCATGCAGCGATGCTCGCTTGCACTCAGGCAGACCGACTTCAGCATGGTGATGTGTTCAACATTTCCAACAACGAACCAATGCCAATTGAGACTGTTCTGCAAGCTTTATGTGAGGGGTTAAACCTAAAAGTAACGTTACAATCATTACCATACGGTGTGGTATCACCATTATTAAAGCTCAGTGAGCAAATACGAAGGCACTTACCACATCAGCCAGAACCAAGGCTCACCTCATACAGCGCAGGATTGTTTAACTATCATCAAACTCTGGATATCAGCAAGGCTAAACAAACACTGAATTACCAACCGCTTTTTTCAATTCAAGAAGGAATACAGCAGTATGCAAACTGGTCTAAAAATAAAAATCTTTGAGGCTGGACACTGCGTACACCCAGGCTTTGTTGTCAAACCAGGTTCTGGTATCAAGCCTAGAGCATTTCCGGCAGCCGTTGCGTTAATTCAGCACCCAACACAAGGCAACATCCTGTTTGACACGGGATATCACGAGCATTTTTTTAGCGCGACTCGTCCCTTCCCTGAACGTTTTTATGCTTGGACAACACCTTGTCGCTATAAAAAAGAACACGGAATTGTTGCGCAGTTAGCAAAAGAAAGTCTCAAACCTCATGATATTGAACACTTAGTGCTCTCCCACTTCCATGCTGATCACATTGCTGCCGTGTCTGAGTTTTCCCACTCTCAATTGCATTGCCAACAAAAAGGGGTAGATGCAATTACTAAAAGTGGTCGAATTGGAGGCGTAAGAAAAGGATACCTAAAAGCTCTACTTCCTCCACAGCTTGAACCTAACTTATTCATTCATAGTGATTTTTCTGTACCAATCAGCCAAATTCTTCCTCAGTGCCAAGGTGTTAATTTGCTCTGTAAAGACATGTTCGACGATGGATTTATTTATATGGTTAGCTTGCCAGGCCATGCAGCTGGCCAAGTGGGCTTGCTAGTTAAAAGAGACCAAAGTTGGCTGTTCTTACTCGCCGATGCATGCTGGTTAATCGAGAGCTTGAGTGAAAATATCGATCAACATTGGCTGGCGAACATGCTTTGCGATGATACAAAAGCCTATAAAAACACCCTCTCCGAGTTGAGAAGTTGCTACCAACAAACCCACCACTTTGTTCGCTTCGTGCCTTCACATTGTCAGGAAACTATCCAGCAGCTAATCAAAGAAGGATGGATGAAGTGAGAACGCTTATCTCAGAATTCTGGCGAACCCGCTACCGCCCCTTCGGCTCAAGGGAACAAGTCGAAACATGGCAGCAACAACACTTAACGCAACACTTGGATTGGGTATGCCGTCATTCACCGTATTACCGCTCACTTCAAGGTGCACCACTCAGTGATTTACCTATCATGAATAAGCAAACCATGATGGAGAACCTCTCGGAGTTGAATACGAAAGGCTTAGATGCTGAACAGCTAATGCAACAAGCACTCGACGCAGAACAGTCACGCAACTTCGCCGCTTCGAAAGTTGGCGATGTTACTGTTGGGCTTTCTTCGGGCACATCAGGCATGCGCGGGTTGTTTCTTGCTGACAAACAGGAAACACAACTATGGGCTGGCAATATATTGGCTCGCCTGTTGCCCAACCTATGGCAAAAACACCGAATTGCTCTAGCCTTGCGCGCCAACAGCCCACTGTATAAATCCGTCGCGAAAGGGCCTGTAACATTTTTTTATGCCGATTTAACCAAACCTTACCAAGAATGGATAAAAGAGCTGGATGAGTTCCAACCCACGCTTTTGGTTGGTAGTGCGCAAGCTCTTCAGCTCTGCGCCCAGTTCAGCGGTCAATTTGGTCAACCCGCAATTCAACCACAGCGGATCATTTCTGGTGCAGAAGTCCTAACCGAGAGTGACCGTCACTTTATTTCTCAACGGTTCGACAGCGAACTCCATGAAGTCTATCAATGTACTGAAGGTTTTCTTGCATGTACTGATCAGCATGGACAAATGCGCTGGAATCAAGATGTTATTTACATCGAAAAACATTGGCTGAATACCGAACGTACTCATTACAGCCCAATCATTACGGATTTTCGTCGTAAAACTCAGCCAATTATTCGTTATCAGCTCGACGATATTATTGAGAATAAACAGGATAATGGCGTATTTGAACCTCTTGGCGCAATTGCCGGACGATGTGGTGATCGCCTCACGCTAAACGCAAACCACGTCCCAGTGACGGTGTTACCAGATCTCATCTACCGCGCTATAACACTATCCGCCCAAAGTCGCGTGGATTACCGAATCACCCAAACAGGGTCACAAACCATTCAAATTGAAGCGGATGTTCACCACCATCGGGTTATACATCAAGCCTTGATAAAGTTGTTTGACCAATTGCGGCTTGATCCTGTCAGATTTAGTTACCGCCCTGCGCCTATTTGGACGCCAATGAATAAACAACGACGTGTGGTGAACATATGCGGGTCTTAATCACCGGAGCCCGATCACCAGTTGCACTAGAGTGGGCAACCATGTGTATGCATCATGGACATGACGTAACTCTCACCGATTCGCTAAAAAAACCTCTAGGATCGTTTTTGCGAGGCATCGAGTCTTATATCCCCACCGCTTCGCCTCGATTTGCGTTTCCCACCTATCAACAACAGATCCTAAAAATCATTACTCAGATGCGTATTGATATAGTGATACCCACTTGTGAAGAAGTGTATTACTTGGCTCATGTTGCCAAACAATGCCCAGAAGTAGATTTTTTTCTGCCCAATGTGGGACTACTCAATGCCCTGCACAACAAGTTGACCGTCTTTGAACAGCTTCAAAGTTTGCCAGAAATCACACTTCCAAAAACTCGTTTGGTCGCTGATAAAAGTGAGATTGAAATTAATAAGAGAACCGTTCTAAAGCCCGTTTACTCTCGGTTTGGCGGGCAAGTCATAAGAGATGTGACGACTCAGTCTATTTCTGCCGCCACGATATCGCCCCTTTACCCTTGGGTTCAGCAACAAAAAATCCATGGGACTCCGGTGTGTAACTATGCCATTTTTGAACATGGTGACCTTAAAGCACACCAAGCTTATGTGCCGAAATACTGTGTAAACGGCTCGGCCGCCAGTGCTTTTCAGCCGATCTCGTGCGAACGACTAGATACATTTATCGCAGCTTTTGGTAAACGTCATACTTATCATGGGCAAGTGTCGTTTGACTTCATCAAATCACAAGATGAACTCTACGTGATTGAATGTAACCCAAGAGCCACCAGTGGTTTGCACCTACTCTCGTCTCGATGCAACCAACTGCTTCCTAATATGGAGTTTACCAGTCCTTCCAAGCAGCGATTGCATCATTTAGGTCCAATAACACTCATCGCTGAAGGCGGGTTATCCCTGTTCAAGGCTCGAACTTGGCAAGATTGGTGGTCTGGAGTGAATGTGATGCAACAGCATAACTTACCGGTCGGGAGCCAAATCCGGAGTATGTTTGAATTACTCCGGTTAGCTAGGCAGAACAAGACGAAGTGGAGCGACGCTTCTACCGTTGATATTGAGTGGAATGGAGAGGCATTGAACTCATGACACTTTCCTCTCAAGAATGGCATCAAACCTTTATCACTCTTATGCAGTCAAATCCTATTGATGAATGCACAGCAAGCTTTGGTTGCTACTATATCGATGATGTTGCCATTCCTTACTCCGTAACACCACAAATACCAAACAACTGTTATGCAGTCTCCCCTATGACACTGCTTAGTGGCTACGCCGAAGAAGAGCTTCACAAAGTCAAAAATGTGGCTGTTCGATGGGTATGTAAGTTACTTATTAATATGACTAAACCAATCTTATCATTGGCTGGATTGGATCAAGTCCAAACGCTCAACAATCAGTGCTTGTCCACCAATATGTATAGCGAACAATGGGCAGCCTTAAATCTCGATGAACTGCGTCGCGTCGCACTCGATCAATACCCCACCTTTCCCTTGGTGCTTCGCTCCCTCAACCAGCGTCAGCATTCACACTTAATTCAGCGATTGAAGCAGCCAAAATGGCAAAGCTTGGTAACACGACAAGTGTATTTACTTGATGATTGGCAAGCGTTCAGCTTCAACCGAGATTTAACGAAAGACTTCAAACTGCTTAATGATAAAGATTGGCAGTTTAGGCCACTGACCACTGATGAAGAGTTTCAGCGTGCCAAAGAGTTATATGACATGCTTTACCTTGATAAATACAGCCTCAATAACATCCAGTTTTCAACCCAATATTTAAAACAGGCGAGCCAGAACAAATTAGTAAAGTTAGTGGGACTGTTTTATCAAGAAGAGATGCTGGCTACGTTAGGCATTGTAGAAATTGATAATGATATGACTTGCCCAATTTTTGGCTACGATACCAATAAGCCACAACGCCTCGCATTGTATCGTCGAATATCGGCCTATACCATCCGCCACGCAATGATATTCCAGCGTCGTTTTAATATGAGCTCAGGTGCTCCGGCTTTTAAACGCAACAGAAAAGCCCGGCCAGAAATTGAATTTAGCTATGTTTATATTGCGCACTTACCTTGGTACAAACGCATAATTTGGAAAAGCTTATGCTGGCTCACTCAGCACTTTTATCGCCCTTTGTTGATGCGTTTTCAGCTATAAACCGACATCTATAATCAGGTAAGCCTGCGTACACAGTCTCAATCGATAAAAAAGCCTGCGACGTTCGCAGGCTTTTTATAATGGAGCTGTGTGAGGTAACCGTTTTCTACGGTGTGTAGTATGTTGCTGCGCCAGGGCCTACTGGTAAACCAAATACGAATACCCATAGGTAGAAGAGCACACTCCAACCTACTATGAAGCAGATTGAGTAAGGTAGCATGGTCGCGATCAGCGTACCGATACCTAAGTTCTTCATGTAACGAGTCGCTACGGCAAGAATCAGACCAAAGTAGCTCATCATTGGAGTAATGATGTTTGTCGTCGAGTCACCAATTCGGTAAGCAGCCTGAATCGTTTCCGGTGCATAACCAACAAGCATCAACATAGGAACAAAAATCGGAGCCGTTACTGCCCACTGTGCCGATGCCGAACCAATCATTAGGTTGATAAAGCCACACATCAGGATGAAGGCAAAGAACAACATTGGACCAGTTAAGCCAATTTCTTGCAGGAAGCTAGCGCCAGCAACCGCGAATACCTGACCGAAGTTAGTCCATTTAAAGAAAGCAACGAACTGAGCCGCAAAGAAAACTAATACAATGTACATGCCCATAGAAGACATAGATTTCGCCATTGCATCAATTACATCGCGATCCGTCTTCATCGTGCCAACAACTTTACCAAACACAAAGCCTGGAATAGCAAAGAACACAAAGATGAATGCCACGATACTTTTCAGGAATGGTGAACCTGCAATTGTACCTGCATCAGAACGTAGAATGCCGTCTTCTGGAACAACCGTCCAAGCAAGCAGCGCTGAAACAACCAGTACAGCAACACCTGCTAGTTTTAGGCCTTTCTTCTCAATGTCTGTTAAGCCACCCATTTTGTCGTTCGACAAATCTTCTGAAGCTTCTTCTTCACTGTATTTGCCAAGCTTTGGCTCAACAATTTTTTCAGTAACAAACGCACCTGTGATTGCAATGAAGAATGTCGACACAAACATGAAGTACCAGTTAACTTCTGGACCAACAGTGTAAGTTGGGTCGATCATTTGCGCCGCCGTTTCAGTAATGCCTGACAACAGCGGGTCAACCGTACCAATAAGTAGGTTTGCTGAGTAACCACCAGATACACCAGCGAACGCCGCAGCAAGACCGGCAAGTGGATGACGACCTAAAGAATGGAACAGCATTGCAGCCAGTGGAATAAGTACCACATAGCCAAGCTCTGATGCCGTATTTGAAATGATACCCGCGAAAACGACCGTCACTGTTACCATGCGTTGAGATGCACCCATGACTAAGCCACGCATTGCTGCAGATAGCAAGCCTGAGTATTCAGCAATAGCAACACCCAACATCGCAACCAATACCGTACCCAAAGGTGCAAAGCCGACAAAGTTTTTCACTAGATTGGTAACGATTAGTTCAAGGCCATCAGCGTTAAGCAAGCTAACGACATGAATCATGCCATCCGCGGCACGACCTTTTGCACCCTCAGGACGAGGATCAACTACGGAAACTTCGAAGTATCCTGCAATACCCGACATCACCAGAATGGCTAAACAGAAAATGGCAAATAGTGTGATCGGGTGGGGTAATAAGTTCCCCAAATATTCGACAGTATCCAAAAAGCGCGTAAACAGCGGCTTCTTAGGCGAGTTTTGTTTAATTGAATCAGATGAACTCATCTGTTCCCTCCTTGTTTTTATTCCTATGCAAATGTGACAAAAATGTCAAAAAGCGTGCGAAGGGTACTTGAGTAGAAGGTCAAATAAAAGCCCTAAATGTTACAAACTGTGACGAACAGAGGCATTTATAACCAACATTGAATAAAAATGTAGATATTTCATCCATGTAAGATAATTAACTCAACATTATCAATTAAACAAAACCATAAGTTAGATATATGCTGGCTGATTACTTTTGCACAGCTTTGAATCTCGGGTTCGTTTTACAAATGACATAAAGACGCCCTCTCCGTTTTACAATCTGACAATCCGGATGACGACTTTTTGCACTTTTTAATGATTTTACTACCTTCATGATTTATTCCTTTTCGCTCTTAAATTGACCAAAACGACGGTTGAAGTTCGCAATTCGACCTTCGGTTTGTACAACGCGCTGTTTACCGGTGTAGTACGGGTGAGAAGCTGACGACACATCTAACGTAAAGTAAGGGTAAGTTTTGCCATCTTTCCATTCGATGGTTCTCTCCGTTTTCAACGTAGAACCAACGACAAAGTACTTATCTACACTGGTGTCGTGGAACACCACAGGACGATATTCAGGGTGGATTCCTGGTTTCATAATACTTTTCCTTTCAATTAAATTGTTATGTTATAACATTTTAATTAATAATCATTATCAACAAGAAAAGCAAGAGAAATTTGTGATACTTTTCATCTCAATGAATTCTTAAAGATGTCCACCATGTATTCCATCGAACCCATCGGCGTCATTGAGACACCGTACAAAGAAAAGTTTGCAGTTCCGCGCCAACCACGCTTAGTACCAGAGGCTAAAGCACGCGTAAAACTGTTAGGTGCAGCAAATAGCCCTGAAGCAGTGCGTGGGCTAGAACAGTTTTCTCACGTTTGGTTGTTGTTTCTATTTGATCAGAACCTGGAAGCTGGTTGGAAACCAACTGTACGTCCGCCACGATTAGGCGGCAATGAACGAATTGGTGTCTTTGCCTCGCGCTCGACTTTCCGTCCAAACGGAATCGGAATGTCAGCCGTTGAAGTGAAAGGAGTCACTAAGCAAGGCGATCAAATCTATC
This sequence comes from Vibrio sp. 661, assembly GCF_033339315.1. NCBI lineage: Bacteria > Pseudomonadati > Pseudomonadota > Gammaproteobacteria > Vibrionales > Vibrionaceae > Vibrio > Vibrio sp. 661. The sequence continues at coordinate 56,132 of NZ_JAWOUJ010000014.1, forward strand.
TTGATTTAGGCAGTGTAGATCTCGTGGATGGGACACCGATTGTGGATATTAAGCCTTATATTCCCTATTCGGATTCTATTTCGGAAGCACAAGGCGGATACGCAGACCAAGAACCAGAAAAGTCACAAGTCACCTTTTCTGCTCAAGCATTAGCAACGATAGAAAATCGATCCGATACTGACTATGTAAGATCAGTCATTGAACAAGTTCTGGCACAAGATCCTCGCCCTGCATATAAGAAAAACAAGCCGGACGACAAAGAATATGCGGTAAATTTGTTCGACTTGAACGTAAAGTTCACAGCAACAAGCAACTTAATAACGGTTACCGCTATTGAAAGCTTTTGACAAACGCAATTGGCTGATATTATAGACGGCTAACAAATTTCCCTTTAGGGAACTCCCATACTCCTGCTTATTCAAGCTTGAGTATCTAACTTAAATAAACGGATAAATTTAATGCGTACCAGTAATTATCTTCTTTCTACTCTGAAGGAGACTCCAAACGACGCAGAAGTAGTGAGCCACCAGCTCATGCTACGTGCAGGTATGATCCGTAAGCTGGCTTCAGGTTTATACACCTGGCTACCTACTGGTCTACGTGTACTGCGTAAAGTCGAAAACATCGTTCGTCAAGAAATCGACAATGCAGGCGCAGTCGAAACTTTGATGCCCGTTGTTCAGCCGTTTGAACTATGGGAAGAGACAGGCCGCAGCGAAAAGATGGGTCCTGAGCTACTTCGCTTTACTGACCGTCATGTTCGTCCGTTTGTACTTAGCCCAACCGCTGAAGAAGTGATCACTAGCCTTGTTCGCAATGAAGTGAGCTCTTACAAACAGCTTCCGCTAAACCTGTACCAAATCCAAACCAAATTCCGTGACGAACGTCGTCCACGCTTCGGTGTAATGCGTTCACGTGAATTCTCAATGATGGATGCGTACAGCTTTGACATTGATAAAGACGGCCTACAAAAGTCATACGACGCAATGCACGATGCTTACTGTAAAGCATTCGATCGCATGGGTCTGGATTACCGTCCTGTACTTGCAGATAGCGGTGCTATTGGTGGTAGCGGCTCTCAAGAGTTCCACGTACTGGCTGAAAGCGGCGAAGATATCATCGCATTTTCTAGCGAGTCAGATTACGCGGCAAACATTGAAAAAGCAGAAGCACTAGCTCCAGCCTCTGAGGCTGCGGCACCAACACAAGAAATGACGTTGGTTGATACGCCAAACGCGAAAACAATCGCTGAATTGGTTGAGCAGTTCGAACTACCAATTGAAAAAACAGTGAAAACACTGTTTGTGAAAGCATCTGACGAAGTTGATGCGCCAATCATCGCGCTTATTATTCGTGGTGATCATGAACTGAACGAAGTGAAAGCAGAAAACCTTCCTCAGGTTGCAGCTCCACTGGAAATGGCATCTGAAGAAGAAATTCGTGCGCTTATCGGTGCAGGCCCAGGTTCACTTGGCCCTGTTGGCCTTAAACTGCCGTTCATTGTTGACCGCAGCGTTGCGGTAATGAGCGACTTCGGTGCGGGCGCGAACATCGATGGCAAACACTACTTCGGTATTAACTGGGGTCGTGATGTAGAGCTTGGCCAAGTTGAAGACCTACGTAACGTTGTGGAAGGTGACCCAAGCCCATGTGGCAAGGGCATTATCCAGCTTAAGCGTGGTATCGAAGTTGGCCATATCTTCCAACTAGGTAACGCTTACTCCGCAGCGATGAACTGTGGTGTACTGGGTCCTGATGGTAAGAACGTCATCCTAGAAATGGGTTGTTACGGTATCGGTATCACTCGCGTAGTAGCGGCTGCTATTGAACAAAACCACGACAAATACGGCATCATCTGGCCAGATGCAATCGCACCATTCCAGGTCGCGATCGTTCCAATGAACATGCACAAGTCAGAAGAAGTGAAAGAAGCCGCTGAGAAATTGTACGCTGAGCTAACAGCAATGGGCATCGAAGTGCTATTTGACGACCGTAAAGAACGCCCAGGCGTAATGTTCTCTGACATGGAGCTTATTGGTGTACCGCATACCATTATTATCGGTGACCGCTCAATGAAAGAAGGCAACTTCGAATACAAGAACCGTGCTACTGGTGAGAAAACAGCAGTCGCAATGACTGACATTGTTGAGCACGTAAAAGCTCAACTAAAGTAAGCACTAGACGAGTTCGCATTTGAAGTAGTTTCAAATAGTTAAAAAGGGTTGGCTTCGGTCAGCCCTTTTTATTACAGCTCAACGCCCCCCTCCACCTTTTTCGAACTATTCACTTTGTTAATCTTTGGTTCAGCTTCTTGCTATTAAACTGATTTCATCATCTAAAGGAGGTCAGTTATGGATTTAAAAAGTCTTCTAAACCAAGCACTCAAATCAGATTTACTTAAGCAAGGTGCAGATGCATTGGGCAAACAAACCAACAACATCAAATCCTCATCAAATTCAAGTAGCCTAAAAACGCTAGGAGCAGGTGCTGTAGGCGGAGGCCTCATCGGTATGTTGATGGGCTCAAAGAAAAGTAAAAAAATGACTAAAAAAATAGGGTCAAGCGCATTAAAAGTCGGTGGCGCAGCTGCGCTTGGAGCCTTGGCCTACAAAGTGTATAACGACTGGCAAGCCAAGCAATCCGGTCAAGGTGTTCAAGAAACCTTTGACCCCGATGACAGCAAACACAGTGTCTTAATTTTAAAAGCAATGATTGGAGCTGCAAAAGCTGATGGTCACGTTGATGAAGAGGAAATGGCTCGCATTGAACAAGCTCTCGCGGATATGGGCGCAGATGAGCACGTTTGTCACCTCGTTCAGCAAGAGTTAAACAAACCGCTTGATCCTGCTGAAATTGCTAATCAGGCGACCTCTCCTCAACAAGCGTCAGAAATTTACCTAGCGTCTTTGATCGTCGCTGATGAACAAAACTTTATGGAAAAAGCGTATCTGCAAGAACTAGCAAAACAACTTCAACTTTCACCAGAAGTCACTCAGCAGTTAGAAGCACAAATGCAGTGATTAAATCTCGCTCAAGCAAACCTTCAACTTGAGCCAAAACAACTCTGTACTTTGAGTTTCAAATCCGCTGTGTGTATATTGAGATAAGTTATCATTTAGTGGAAAGAAACATGCAAGTATACGGCTGTTGTGAACTGGTTCGTGAGCTTTATGCTCAGATTGGTAGTGGCGATCAAGCTTATATTCCCCAAGCAATTTCATGTGCAGTTAAAGCACTGAACGATGTTGCAGCGGATGAGTCCCTGCCTAAAGAAGTGCGTGAAAAAGCGGCATTTGCTGCGGCAAACCTACTGATTTCAGATTTTGAGGATAAGTAATGAATCTAGCGAACTTTGAATCCATGGATCCTGTCATGCTGATGAGCATTGTGAATATGAAGCTACGCGACGACTTCGGTGGTGACTTAGATAAACTGGTGGCTTTCTTCGATATCGAACGCACAGCACTGGAGACAAAACTGGCTTCTGCTGGTTTTGACTTTCTTCCAGAAGCAGGACAATTCCGTTAATCCACACCATGCTTGGCGGATAACCGAAACGAGAATAACCAATATGAAAAAGGGCTTGATGAGTTACCATCAAGCCCTTTTCTTTTATTCGATAGGCGTCTCGGTTAGCCAAATGAAGCCCAGATGACTGTCGCCACAAGAATTGGACATACAAACTTCACATACGCAGGCCATAACTTACCAAACCAACCTTGCGTAAACTCCGGGCAACCTTGCTCAAGCTCTTTGATTTTTGAGTTGCGATTCCATACCCAACCACCAAATAAGCAGAATAAGAGCGCAGCGGTTGGTTGTAGATACTGAGTAGCAACCGTCGCGACCATACCAAACAGAGCGCCAAAGTTATAAACAATCACCACACTGAACAAGGCAATGAGACCACCTAAAACCCAGCTCGTTGCGCTGCGCTTAGTATTGAAGCGCTCACTCACTAAAGCCACTGGACACTCTAACATTGAAATGGAGGACGTTAGCGCCGCAATCGTCAGCAATAAGAAGAACACAATAGAGAACAATTGACCAAGCAAACCTAAGCTATCAAACATCAATGGCAATACGGTAAATACCAACGTATCAGAGCTTAATAGAGAGCCATCTTCTGCATAGATCTGAACGCCTTTTTGCATTGCCACAAACATCGCTGGCATCACCACTAATCCTGCAATGAAAGCAACGGCAGTATCTACCATGGTCACGTTCATCGCCATCTTTGGTAGGTTCTCTTTCTTACTCAAGTAAGAGCCATAAATCAGCATTGAACAGCCACCGATCGTAAGCGAGAAGAAGCCCTGCCCCATTGCAGCAAGAATCAACTTGCGGTCCCATACCTTTTCAAAATCCGGCACTAGGTAATGTTTCAGACCTTCCATCGCACCGTTTTGCGTCATGATGTAAGCAAATAGCAGAGCAAACAAAACAAACAATGCTGGCATCAAACGTGTGGACCACTTCTCAATACCTTGTTTTACGCCACCTTGTACGATGAGAATCGTCAGTACATAAAAAGTAATGGTTCCGAACAAGTTACGTTCAACACTAAAGCCCTTTAGCCATTGAGTTGCAGCTTCTAACCCCATTAGATCTGTGATTGCACCCAGTAAAAAGCAGATCAACCAACCACCAACAATTGAATAAAACGCTAAGACAGCGCTTGGTACGCTTAAACCAATCCAACCCACAATGCCGCCGAGCTTTTTACCGGCAGGGTTATCTGTGATTGCACGCATACTGTCTACAGGGTTGGCTTGACCATGGCGACCAATCGCCATTTCAACCACCAGCATCGGAAATGCGACGATAAGAATCATCACCAAATAAACTAACAGGAAAGCACCGCCACCATTACTGGCTGCTTGAGTTGGGAAGCCCCAAATATTGCCAAGGCCAACTGCGGCACCTGCGGCAGCTAAGATGAACCCGAGACGAGAGCCAAAATGCTCGCGAGGCTGAGAAGAGGTTTGCTGTGTCATACTACTCACACAAAAATATCATTGAACTAGCTAACTAGTACACTATAGCAATATTCACTATTCAACAAGAGCACCTCGGTTAAATCCTCGACAGTTGAAACAATTTGTAGTCATTCAGCTTGTAAATTTTAACGTACATCTCATATTCATCGCTCAAAAGCCTCGCGACTGTTGTTCGTTTTACGTGGCTGAATTTTACCAATCCTTCTGCCGTGAAGTGAGCCGAAAAATAATGAGCTCTGGTGTAAGGGACGAACTGTTCCTCGTGATACTGTGTCGAAAAGCAGAATATTGTGCTTCGCTTTTTCCCCCTAATGTCTATTTATCAGCTAGTTATTACTCTGTTCTCATTTATACCCATGATTCAAGGAGAGGAAAATGAAGGTCACCCTACTTCACGGAGCGATGGTTGTAGCACTCAGCGCCAGCTACCAAGCTCAAGCCTATAACTGTCAAAGTTTACCCGACTGGGACAGCACTGCGACTTATACATCGGGCGCTTTAGTAAAAACGCAAGGAGCCGCTTATGAGGCTGCATATTGGACGCAAGGCAATGATCCCGTGACCAACTCAGGATCTTGGGAAGCATGGAAAGCGTTAGGGCAATGTGATGGTGGAAGCAACAATTTATCACCAACGGTGTCGTTCTCCTCTCCAATAAACAACGCACAAATTCCCGAAGGCAGTGCGATCACTTTGTTAGCCAACGCAGCTGACGAAGATGGCCAAATCACACAAATTGAGTTTGTTGCAGGCAACCAAACCGTTGCTGTGGTAACTCAAGCACCATTCGAAGCTTCTTGGACAGCTATTGAAGGGATCTCGCAATTGACCGCAATTGCGACAGATAATGAGGGAGCTGTTAGCACCACGACGATTTCTATCCAAGTTCAACCACAAGTCGAATTACCGCCACCAAGCATTTCATTGACAAGCCCAGTAGGCACAGAAGTGCTTAATGTAGGCGATAACCTAACCGTAGCCGCTCAAGCTGACGATATTGATGGTGTGGTCACACAAGTTGAGTTCTTCGTAAACAATCAATCTGTCGCCATTGATACTAGCGCACCTTACGAATATCAATGGACCGCTAGTCCAGGTACATACTCGTTCAAAGCACAAGCGACTGATGATACAAACCTCGCAACGATGAGCCAAGAAGTAGCGCTGGTTATTAGTAATTCAGAAACCGGAACGGGCGGATGTGCAGATGCAGTACCTTATGTGGCAGGCACAAGTTATCAAGCTGGCGACCTGATTTCTCACTTCAACCAAAAATATCGTTGTGATGTTGCTGGTTGGTGCTCCTCGGATGCGACATGGGCTTACGAGCCTGGTGAAGGGCTATACTGGCAAGATGCTTGGAGTGGCCTAGGTGCTTGTTCGACACCACCGCAAGTTACCATTACGGCACCAACGGATGGACAAGTCGTGCTCGCTGGCAGCAATAACGAAATCACGGCAAACGCAAGCGATGCTGATGGCACAGTCACGCAAGTTGAGTTTTTTGCGAACAACACCAGCTTAGGGGTCACCACTCAAGCACCATATTCCGTTACTTGGAACGCCACACTTATTGGCGCTAACCAGCTTAAAGCCGTCGCAACCGATAATGATAACAACACGTCAGAGTCCCTGGTTGGTGTGGAAGTCAGCGATAAAGATTTGGTCGTCTCTCTGACTTCACCAAGCAGCGGTCAAACCGTCGGATTAGGCAAAAGTCTCGCATTAAGCGCCGATGCAACGTCTTTAACTTCAGGCATTAAACACGTTGATTTCATGATCAACGGCTCTATTGTTGCAACCGATACCACAGCACCTTACACAGCCAACTGGACACCAACTGCACTTGGTAACTTTACAGTTAGCGCCCAAGCTGTGGATTTGTCAGGAAGCAATGCACTGTCTGACGCCGCAGCAATAACGGTGGTTGAGCAAGTAGAGAAACGCCATAAACTCATCGGTTACTGGCACAATTTTGTAAATGGTGCGGGCTGTCCAATTCGTCTAGCAGATATGGCAGATGCTTGGGATGTGATTGATATTGCCTTTGCTGAAAATGATCGCAACAGTGATGGCACTGTGCACTTTAATCTATATTCAGGCGATATTTACAGCGATTGTCCAGCACTCGATCCAACACAATTCAAGCAGGACATGGCAGCGCTTCAAGCTAAAGGTAAGAAGTTTGTTCTCTCTCTTGGCGGCGCAGAAGGCACGATTACGCTGAATACCGACCAAGATGAAGCCAACTTTGTCTCTAGCCTAACAGGTCTTATCGCTGAGTGGGGCTTTGATGGTCTAGATGTGGATTTAGAGAGTGGTTCTAACTTAGTTCATGGCTCGCAAATTCAAGCTCGCCTTGGTCGTGCTTTGCTTCAAATAGAGCAAAACATGGGTGGAGATATGTACCTAACCATGGCGCCTGAGCACCCTTATGTTCAAGGCGGCTATGTGGCTTACAGCGGTATTTGGGGAGCTTACATTCCTGTGATAAACGAGACACGCAGCACGCTCGACTTGCTTCACGTCCAGTTATATAACAACGGCGGTTTGCCAAACCCATACCTGCCAGGCAGTGCACCAGAAGGCTCTGTGGATATGATGGTAGCGCAATCTAAAATGCTTATCGAAGGTTTTGAGTTGGCCGACGGCACTCAATTTGCACCATTGCGCGATGATCAAGTCGCAATCGGTTTACCTTCAGGTCCTAGCTCGGCAAATTCAGGGCAGGCTCCAACACAGAATATTATCAACGCACTAGATTGTTTAACCAAAGGCACTTCATGTGGCACCGTTAAACCAGCGTACCATTACCCGAATTATGCAGGAGTAATGACATGGTCTATCAACTGGGATCAGCATGATGGCTTTAACTTCTCAAAACCTGTCGGCGATAAGCTCACCGAGATGAATGCGCAATAAGCTATCAAAGAATAAGCGAGTAAAACGCAAAGAGAGCACAATAGTGCTCTCTTTCTTTATCTCATCGAGTTTTTGCTTTTTAATGAGTAATTAAATCGTAAATACTCGGTAATCTTTTAGCTCAGGGATTTTCTTCAACAGATCGTTTTCTTGCCCTGCCATGTCATCCAGCGAATCGCACAAGTCTTCTGCTTGTTGTTCTACCTCTTTCGAATGCTCGGCTAAACGCTCTTCTACTTTCGCGCTGAGTTCAGCCATACTCTCTGATAATGCAGTGAGGTTTATCCCTCCCTCTTCCTTCATTTTTTTCGATAAAGCATCCAACGAACTGGCTAAAAACTCTTTATTGAAGATCTCTTGTGCTTTTGCAAAGTCTTCAGTCCACCCTTGTGTCATGGACTCAAAACTTTCCGCAGGCAGGATGAAATCACCATCTTTGTAGTAACGTGATTCAACATCTGCGAAAAAGTCCTTTACTGCGACTTTTACATTATCAAACGCACCAGGTGCATCGAGGCTTTCCGCAACATCATCAATAATATCATTCGCAAGCGCTAAACCATCACTCGCCAATTGCTTTGCTTGTGGAATATACGCGTTCATTTTTTCGCGATAGTCTTCAATTGCCGCTTTTTGGTCGGCATTGAGTTCAATTAGCTCACCTTTGATGAAGAGGTTGTTATCCTCATCCACGACAGCTTTATCACCTGTCGTTTGGCGAATTTCCAAGCTTTGCCCATCCATACGGACTTCATTATTGATGTCCACACGACACTGCGCTGCATAACCAGTAGCACTGACCATCAGCAATGAGAGTGTAAAAAGCTTTTTCATGTCATTCTCTTTTATTTAACATTACTCGTGTTAAACATAACACTGAGTGATACATGAGATGTCAGCAAATCGTCACGACTTCGTAACAAGTTGTTTTATCTCCTATTTTCACGTCAACCTCATCACCCTCTTCTTTCCCGAACAACGCTCGACCCAGAGGAGATTTGGCTGTTAAGACAAAGACTTCCAGAGTCTGATATTGAACAGTCAAACCACCAGAGCAAGGGCCTACAAAGAAGTGCTTTTCGATCAAATTCTCATCTGCGAGAACAACGTAAGCACCAACACCAACAGGCGCATTCTTAAAGTTACGAGTCACTAAAGAACGATATTGACGCAACTCCTCTTCACTATCTTGAATTCGCATGGCTTGTCCATGAGCAAGATACGCGGCTTCAAGTGCCAATGTATCGTACTTGTGCTCGGGAACAGTTTCTTCATCTGTGGCGGCATCGATAGCTCGCTGAGCCGATGAATGGGCAACTTGAAGTTTTTCTTCCAGATGTTGGATGATAATTTGGACTAAGTCAGCTTTGTTCATACTTTTAGGACGCGCGTTTAGTATTCGGGGTGTGTTAATGTAGCCAAGTTTACCATCAAAGAAAGGTTTCCCTATTATGCAAAGTGACTCGCTGCATCAAACACTTCAATCTGTATTTGGTTTTGACTCATTACGCCAAGGTCAGCAACCCGTTATTGAAGCCGTTATGAATGGTTACTCTGCTGCGGCAATCTTTCCTACAGGCTCGGGGAAGTCACTCTGTTATCAACTACCTGCAACCATATTACCCAACCTTACGTTGGTGATCTCTCCGTTGTTGGCGTTAATGAAGGATCAACTGAGCTTTTTACAAAGTAAAGGAATCGCGGCCGCTTCTATCGATAGCAGTCAAAGTAGAGAAGAAGCACAACAGGTCATGGCTGGCGTGAAGAATGGACAAATCAAAATCTTGATGATTTCTGTTGAGCGACTAAAAAATGAGCGTTTTCGTGAATTCATTCGCCAAGTACCGATTTCTTTGATGGTCATTGATGAAGCGCACTGTATTTCCGAATGGGGGCATAACTTTCGTCCAGATTATCTCAAACTACCGCAATATCAACGTGAACTGAACATCCCACAGTCTTTACTTCTCACCGCAACGGCAACGCCTGCAGTTATTGAAGACATGCAAAAAAAGTTCGATATTTCCAGTGAACATATTACCGTTACAGGCTTCTACCGCTCTAATCTGGATATCTCGGTGATCCCGTGTGAGGAAACAAAGAAACAAGAACAGCTCAGTGAGATCATCGCCTCTTCACCTAAGCTTCCGACCATCGTATACGTGACGCAGCAGCAAACAGCAGAACGAGTAGCAAAGTCATTAATCCATATTGGCATTAACGCTCACGCATACCACGCTGGCATGAAAAGCGACGTTCGTGAACAAATCCAACAGCAGTTCATGGATGGCCAAATTGACTGTATTGTTGCAACGATTGCATTTGGTATGGGGGTCGATAAATCTGATATTCGACGCGTCATTCACTTCGACTTACCCAAATCAATCGAGAACTACGCACAAGAGATTGGACGTGCAGGCAGGGACGGGCAACGCTCGGAGTGCATTCTGCTAGGCAATACGTCCGGCCTAACGGTGTTGGAGAATTTTGTCTATGGTGACACACCAGAATTTACGTCAATTAACTATGTAGTCGAGCAAGCGAAAGAACATGCTCCACAATGGGAGGTAGTGCCACTGCGTTTGTCGCGTGAAAGTAATATCCGCCAATTGCCACTCAAAACCTTGTTGGTTTATTTGGAGCTACATAACGTCATTGAAGCAAAGTACAGTTACTTTGCGGAATATCGGTTTAAGTTTTTGCACGATCAGCAATTTATTGTGAATCAATTTCAAGGCGAGCGACGTCAATTTGTGGAGGCTATTTTTTCCTGCTCACAAAAAGCCAAAGTGTGGTGCCAAGTTGATCTAGAAGCGCTATGGATGAACTATCAATCGGAACGCAGCCGAGTTGTCGCAGCGCTCGACTATTTTCACCAGAACGGCTGGATAGAACTAGAGAGCAAACAACTGACGGACGTGTACTCAGTTATGCCAACCAAACAGAGCTCGGATGTTTTAATCCAACAACTGTATGAACTGTTCCAATCCAAAGAAAGCAAAGATATCGAAAGAATCCACACCATGCTGCACTTGTTCCAGTCCGAGCACTGTTTGAGCTCACAATTGGCGAACTACTTTGCGGATCACGATGCACCAAAGCAATGTGGTCACTGCTCCGTGTGTCGTGGTCACGTCGCCACATTCACAGCACCAGAACCTGAAGATATTGAACAATCTCAAGTATCGATATGGGCGCGGGAGTTTATTCAGCTTTCCCCATCGGCCATCAGTAATGATGCCGTTGCTCGCTTCTTGTGCGGAATCAGCACTCCTTTGATTAGCCAGCTAAAAGCCTCAAAGCTAGCAGGTTATGGTGCAATGGCAAATGTAAGTTTTGAGCAGGTATTAACGCAGGTAGAAACGGTAAGGGCCTAAAAAAAGCTCAATTGACGCGCTTGGTCTTCGGGCTTGAGCATCACGTTCAAGCCTAAAAGGCGAATTTCCCGTCCATTTTGGCGTTTAAGAATATCTCTTAGCAAGATCTTGAAGTCCTCAAGCTCTAATTGCGGATGGATGTGCTCAATTGTTGTCAGTTGAAAGTCGGCAAATTTGACTTTAATACCTTGTTTAATAATCGACTTATCTGGGCTTGCACGCTCTAAACGTTTCTCGAGTTCAGGATAAAGTTTCTCCTCAATCACTTGCCAACATTCATCATAGGTTGCGATGTTCTGGCTGAATGTCCTTTCCACACCGACGGACTTTCTCTCGCGCTCAACAACGACTTCTCGATTATCAATTCCATGGCTTCGCTGCCATAAGGAGGCACCCTGACGACCAAACTGCCTCAACAACTCTCGATAGTCACTGTTTTTAATGTCCTCACATCGATAAAAACCGGCTTGGTGGAGCTTCTCAAGACTCACCTTCCCCACACCAGGAATGTTCTCTAGCGGAAGACTATCGATAACCTCTTGGACTTTCTCTGGCGGAATCACAAACTGACCGTTGGGCTTGTTCATGTCTGACGCGACCTTGGCAAGAAACTTTATCGGAGCAATGCCCGCCGATGCCGTCAACCCAAGTTCACTCCAGATATCGCGGCGAATTGACTCTGCGATCAACGTAGCGGAGCCACGGCAAGCTGTCGAGTCCGTGACATCGAGGTATGCTTCATCCAATGAGAGAGGTTCAATGATAGGCGTATAACGCTCAAAAATAGCACGAATCTGCTGAGAGACTTGCTTATATACATGCATTCTACCGGGCACAACCAACAAATGAGGACAGAGTTGCAGCGCGCGCGCCGTTGACATTGCACTGCGAACACCATATTTACGCGCATCATAATTACAGGTGCTAATCACTCCACGCTGCTTTTCATGTCCGCCAACAGCGAGTGCAATGCCACGGTAACTGGGGTTATCTCTCATCTCTACGGCAGCATAAAAACAATCCATATCGACATGAATAATTTTTCTAATTCGATCTGACATAGCCATCAAAGCACTGTTCAAAAAAACAGTATAAATCAAATCTACCTGAAGAGAAATGGGCGTGTTTAAGCGAACGTCAATCTCGAAGCATTACGTCCAATTGATCGACTAATTCGGCCCAATCTGCATCTTCTTCGATGGCTTGTTTTAGAAAGTTCGCCTGTGACATCGTCCAAAAGCTAGCTTCATGTAAAGGCGCAGAATCTCTTTTGTGTCGATGTTGATTAATAAAATCTTTCATTTCTTGAGGAGAGCTACCGAGGCCCAGTTGTTGAAATAGCTCAGCCATACCATGTTGATGCATTTCCATACTACTTTCTCCCTACGTTAGCTAAACATAATTATATAACTAAGACAGGAATAATGATGTGATGTTAACGGATGCGTGTCAAACATTTGAGTAGTTGTTCTACTTTTGGTTGACATGTGTTTTTTTGATGGCGATAAGTTTAATTTTAGTTATCATTGATTTTAAACAATTAATTTTGGGGACTGCGCTTGAGTAATAAGATTCTGGTTGTTGAAGATAGTCGTGCATTTAAAAACTTTCTTTGCCAAACAATAAGCCAAGCTGGTTATGAGGTCATCGCAGCGGAAAGCTACGCGGAGGCAAAGAACTTGTTATCTTCAGCACAGGACCTCTTCTGTGCGGTTTTAGACTATTGTTTACCGGATGCTCAAGATGGCGAGATTATTGACCTCGTTTTGGAACATGGTCATCGTGTCATTGTTTTAACGGCTCGATTTCAAGAAGACACTCGCGAAAAGATGCTTGCAAAAGGTGTCCTCGACTATATTTTGAAAGACAGCATGGCGTCCGTTTCCTATCTATTACCACTCCTCAAGCGACTAACCAACAATCAACAACACAAATGTTTAGTCGTTGATGATTCACACACCGTAAGAAGACACATTGCCCAACTTTTGGAGCATCAATATATTCAGACGTTGGAAGCTGACAATGGGCAAAAAGCCCTAGAGCTTGTCGAGCAAAATCCAGATATCACTCTCGTTTTAACCGACCATGATATGCCCGTTAAAGATGGCATTACTATGGTGCGTGAATTACGTCGGAAGTGGGATAAAAATCAATTAGCCATTCTCGGCTTGTCGGGTAGTAACTCTAAGACCATGACGGCTAGGTTTCTAAAAGCAGGGGCCAATGACTTTTTATACAAGCCATTTAATCAAGAAGAATTTTTTTGCCGTATTCACCAACTGTTAGATATCAAAGACGCAACATCTGAACTGTTTAAAATGGCAAATCAAGATGCGCTAACGGGCTTATGGAACCGCCGCTTTCTGTTTGAGCAGCCCCATGTAGAAAACGCTCAAAGAAACATCGCGATGCTTGATATCGATTTCTTTAAGCAAGTAAATGATACATACGGACATGAGGGCGGCGATGCAGTGCTAGTCATGATAGCGAATATTCTAAAAATCTATTTTCCAAATGATATTGTCGCTAGGCTTGGTGGCGAGGAGTTTTGTATTCAAGCCAGTGGCGACTATGACGGCTTTCTAACACGCTTAGAACAAATGAGACAGCGCATAGAAAAAACGCCAATAACTTATTTGGACAAAAACATTCTTGTGACCGCGAGTATTGGTGTAAGCAACATCGAGGGGGAGCTGGAACAACAAATAAAAGTGGCGGATGAGCGACTTTACATGGCCAAAGAGAACGGACGTAACCAAATCATTTCTTCGTCCTAATGACTATCGGTGTGGTCTTGCTCTGTAACATGAGAGAAAGAAACAACAAAACATGGTATTAGGCTCTTTCTCGGACATCTGAGTTTTGGTTAGCTACCTAAAAATAAAGCTCAGCAGAACGCTGAGCTTTATCACTTTCTTAGTACGATTAACCAATACTAAGCAATTCTATCTTTTTCCCACGCCGCCAATTTCTCAGCACGCGCAGCCTCGCGCGCTTCACGTTTTTTACGCGCATCGCAGGGTTCTGGACAATTACACACTTTTTCGATGCCAACTGCCCCTAGGCCACCGCAGCTACCTTTCACGACTTTCTTTTGGAAAATGTATCCGACAGCCATTGCAGTGATTACCGCGACAAACACAGCAAAGGTAATTAGAAATGTATTCATAAAAACATGCTCACTTCTGTTGTTATTTCTTCATGAATGGCTTGTATGCTTCCGAAGCCAACTCTTTAAAACCATCTTCCGTTTTCACAATCATGAAAACAGGAATATTATTTTCGTTCGCAATTGCCATGCCTTTGTCTTCACCTAGCACCATAAGACCAGTTGCAAGACCATCAGCAGTCATCGACGATTTATCTAATACCGTTACAGACACCACTTTATGATGAATTGGTTTGCCTGTTCGTGGGTTAATAATATGAGAGTATCTCACACCATTACTCTCAAAGTAATTACGATAGTCACCACTTGTTGCAATTGCCATGTCGCCTGGTTCAATAATTTCTTGAATTGAACGTTCATCAACGGTCGGTTTTTCAATTGCGATACGCCAAGGCACACCTTCACGATTGACACCTTTGAGACGCATTTCACCACCGACTTCGACCATAAAGTTCTGTACCCCTTCAGATTGAAGGTAGTCAGCAACCACGTCAACCCCCCAACCTTTCGCAATCGTCGATAGGTCGACGTACAAGTTAGGAAGATCTTTGGACAGTGTATTACCATCAACAGATAGGTGGTGAATACCGGTATTTGCTTTGCGAGAAGCGAGTTCTTCATCGGTTGGAACTACATCTGGACGAGCTTCTGGACCAAACCCCCACAGGTTAACTAGAGGGCCGACCGTCACATCCAATGCACCTAAAGTAAGACCGTTAAGGCGAATTGCTTCTTTCACTACCGTTGCTGTTTGTGTCGAAACTGTAAATGGCTCGCTCGTTTGATGCTGATTAAAACGACTTAACTCTGAGTCGTCACGATAGGTCGACATTTGGTCATTAACCTCTTCCAATAAGCGATCAATTTCTGTCTGCATCGCTTTTGGCGTTGGAATACCATCTTGCTCGATATACTTGATGTTGTAAGAAGTCCCCATGGTAGGGCCACTTAAATGAATTTGATCTGCAGGCTGCTCACAGCCAACCAAAATCAATAGAGAAGCGAATGCAACAAGCCACTTTTTCACTTGTTAACTCCCAATGTTGTTGAATTGATATGGGAAATAGGACCAATCCTTTCAATCCGATTACCTATATCAACTGTTGAATATCAGTTTTATGTCTATAAAAAATAATGGCTAGCTCTTGGAGAGCTAGCCATAGATTCAATCACTTGGAGGAATTAACCACCGAAGTCATCTAGTAGGATGTTTTCATCCTCTACACCTAGATCTTTCAGCATGCCGATTACAGCAGCGTTCATCATAGGTGGACCACACATGTAGTATTCACAGTCTTCTGGCGCTTCGTGATCACGTAGGTAGTTCTCGTAAAGAACGTTGTGAATAAAGCCAGTGTAACCATCCCAGTTATCTTCTGGAAGTGGATCAGACAGTGCACAGTGCCATACGAAGTTGTCATTCTCAGCTTGTAGCATATCGAAATCTTCTACGTAGAACATTTCACGCTTAGAACGTGCGCCATACCAGAAAGACATCTTACGCTTAGAGTGCAGACGCTTAAGTTGGTCGAAGATGTGTGAGCGCATTGGAGCCATACCAGCACCACCACCAACGAATACCATTTCTGCATCTGTATCTTTCGCAAAGAACTCACCAAATGGACCAGAAATAGTACACTTGTCGCCTTCTTTTAGAGACCAGATGTACGAAGACATGATGCCTGGTGGTACGTCTGGGTTGTTCGGCGGCGGAGTTGCGATACGAACGTTAAGCATGATGATACCGTGCTCTTCTGGGTAGTTAGCCATAGAGTATGCACGAATGGTCTCTTCATTAACTTTAGACTCGTAACGGAAAAGGTTGAACTTCTCCCAGTCTTCACGGTATTCCTCAGGAATATCGTAGTCTGCGTATTTCACGTGGTGAGCAGGAGCTTCAATCTGGATGTAACCACCAGCACGGAAAGGTACTGATTCGCCATCTGGAATTTGTAGCTTAAGCTCTTTGATGAATGTCGCTTTGTTATCGTTAGAGATAACAGTACATTCCCACTTCTTAACGCCGAAGATTTCTTCAGGAAGCTCGATATCCATGTCAGTTTTCATTGCAACCTGACACGCTAGACGCTCACCTTCACGCGCTTCACCTTTAGTAATATGGTCAAGCTCGGTTGGTAGGATGTCGCCACCACCTGATTTAACTTTTACGCGACACTGACCACATGAGCCACCGCCACCACAAGCAGAAGATACGAATACGCCAGCACCTGCTAGAGCACTCAGTAGCTTACCACCTGGTTGTGTAACGATCGCCAGAGAAGGGTCATCGTTCACAGAAATTGTAATGTCACCTGTTGGTACAAGCTTAGACTTAGCGAAAAGAATCACTAGTACTAGTGCAAGTACGATCAGAGTAAACATCACTACACCAAGAATAATGTCCATTGACTATTCCTTAATTGTTGCGGTTTACCCGACTTACAGTTGAACACCAGAGAAAGACATAAAGCCTAACGCCATAAGACCTACAGTGATAAATGTGATACCAAGACCACGTAGACCTGGAGGTACGTCAGAGTACTTCATCTTCTCACGGATACCTGCAAGAGCAACGATTGCTAGCATCCAGCCCACACCAGAGCCGAAACCGTAAACGATCGATTCAGCAAAGTTGTAGTCACGTTGTACCATGAAAGATACACCACCGAAGATTGCACAGTTTACTGTGATCAGCGGTAGGAAGATGCCTAGCGCGTTGTACAAAGGTGGGAAGAAACGATCTAGGACCATCTCTAGAATCTGTACAAGTGCTGCAATTACACCGATAAAGGTGATGAAGTTTAGGAAGCTAAGGTCCACGCCCTCAACTAACGCGTTCTCTCTCAGAACTAGGTTGTATACCAGGTTGTTCACAGGAACAGCGATAGTCAGAACTACCACAACTGCAACACCTAGGCCGAAAGAGGTCTTAACCTTCTTAGATACGGCAAGGAAAGTACACATACCTAGGAAGAAAGACAGAGCCATGTTTTCGATGAAAATCGATTTAACTAACAGACTAATGTAATGTTCCATGACGTCCTTACTCCTTCGCTTCTACTTGTTCTGGTTTCAGAATACGGATTACCCAGATAAGGAAGCCGATTAGGAAGAATGCTGATGGTGCTAGTAGCATTAGGCCGTTAGGCTGGTACCAACCACCGTTGCTCACTAGAGGTAGAACTTCTAGACCAAATAGTTTGCCTGAGCCAAATAGCTCACGGAAGAAACCTACAGTGATAAGAACGAAGCCGTAACCTAGACCGTTACCAATACCGTCAATAAGAGATGGTACTGGCGCAGACTTCATTGCGAATGCTTCAGCACGACCCATTACGATACAGTTAGTGATAATCAGACCAACGAATACAGATAGCTGTTTAGAGATATCGTATAGGTAAGCTTTTAGCACTTGGTCTACCACGATTACTAACGATGCGATGATTGCCATCTGAACAATGATACGCACACTGTTAGGAATGTGGTTACGGATCAATGAAACAGAGAAGTTAGACAACGCAGTTACAAATGTTACCGCTAGTGTCATTACAAAAGCTGTTTCTAGTTTAGTTGTTACTGCAAGAGCAGAACATACACCAAGAACTTGTAGCGCGATTGGGTTGTTATCCAATACTGGCGCTAGAATGCTCTTTTTAACGTTTTGTGCACTAGACATTAGTTAAGTTCTCCGTCACGAACTTTTGCTAGGAAAGGACCAAAGCCCATATCACCTAACCAGAAGTCAAATGTGTGTTGAACACCATTACTAGTGAGCGTCGCTCCTGATAGGCCATCAACACCGTGCTCAGAACCTTGCGGTGCGCCGCCTTTCACGACCTTAATCGCTGGCTGGTGATCTTCATTGTACAATTTCTTGCCAATGAATTGATCGCGCCATGAAGGGTTCTCTACTTCACCACCAAGTCCAGGAGTTTCACCTTGCTCGTAGTAAGTAATAGCAGACACAGTATTACCATCAGTTTCAACGGCTACAAAGGCATACATCATCGACCATAGTCCTTTACCGTGCATAGGCAGGATAACTTTTTGGACTTCATCTTGATCTTTTACAAGGTACACCACTGCTGTATTCGCGCGACGACGGATATCAGCTACGTCTTCTTCTGGTGTCAATGCGATTGAACGTTCTGCATCTTTTGATGCTTCACGTTGATCGTACGTAGATGCATTACCCTCAGTAAAGTTACCTGTTTCAAGGTCTACTAGACGAGGTTCGATGTACTCAGCAAATAGCTCTGGTACTTTCTTACCGTTTGCGTCAATGCCTGCAACTTCAACGATCTTTGATTGCTTATCTAGGACAGCGTTAGCTTTTTGCTTATCACGCAGACCTACTGCTGCTGTTGATACGATGATTGAACAAACAAGGCTCAACCCGATAACAACACCCAGCGTCTTTTTAATGCTGTCGTTATTACTTGCCATAGCGTGCTAGTCTCCGCTTGATGTTCTTCTCAATCACTACATGGTCGAACAGAGGTGCGAATAGGTTCGCGAATAGAATCGCCAGCATCATACCTTCTGGGTACGCTGGGTTAACTACACGGATCATCACACACATTGCACCAATCAGGATGCCGTACCACCATTTACCTTTGCTAGTAAATGACGCTGATACTGGGTCCGTTGCCATGAAGAACATACCGAATGCAAAACCACCTAGAACTAGGTGCCAGTGCCATGGCATATTAAACATTGGATTAGTGTCAGAACCGATCACGTTAAACAGAGTCGATACTGCGATCATACCGATCATCACACCCGCAATGATGCGCCATGAAGCGATTCGCATGTAAACGATCATCGCTGCACCGATCATTAGAGCTAGAGTCGATACTTCACCAATTGAACCAGGGATGTTACCGATGAACGCGTCCATCCAAGTGATAGGAGCGCCAGTTACTGTGTTAACTAGAGCACCGTTACCACCTTGAGCCCATTGGCTAAGAGCAGTAGCACCAGAGAAGCCGTCAGCTGCAGTCCATACTACGTCACCCGAAATTTGCGCTGGGTAAGCGAAGAATAGAAATGCACGACCTGCAAGTGCAGGGTTAAGGAAGTTACGACCTGTACCACCGAAGATCTCTTTTGCTACAACAACACCAAATGTGATACCTAGCGCCGCTTGCCATAGAGGTAGCGTTGGTGGAACGATAAGTGCGAATAAGATAGAAGTTACAAAGAAACCTTCGTTAACTTCGTGTTTACGCACCATACAGAACAACACTTCCCAGAAGCCACCAACAATAAATACTGTTGCGTAGATTGGCAGGAAGTAAGTCGCACCTAGTAGCATCTTACTGCCAACACCCGCTTCCGCACCGATAGTGCCGCCAAGCATTTCTGTTAGCCAGTAGTGCCAGTTACCTGCGATAACTGTCGCTAGTTGGTCACCAGCGTACATGTGGTTAAGTGCTGCAATAGCTTGGCCACCTGCGTTGTACATACCCCAGAACATTGCTGGGAATACCGCAAACCAAACCATGATCATGATACGTTTTAGGTCAACGCTATCACGAACGTGCGAGCTTTTATTTGTTACGATACCTGGGGTGTAAAAAACTGTTGCTACAGCTTCGTACAGGGCAAACCATTTTTCGTGTTTGCCACCAGGCTCAAAATGATGCTCGATGTCTTCAAGAAACTTTTTAAGAGCCATGAAAATTACCCTTCCTTCTCGATAGTATCTAGGCATTCACGAAGTAACGTACCGTACTCGTACTTACCTGGACATACAAAGGTACACAATGCTAGATCTTCTTCATCCAGTTCAAGCGCACCCAGTGCTTGAGCACTGTCTGTGTCGCCGGCACATAGATCACGAAGCAGCAAAGTAGGCTCCATATCTAGAGGCATTACGCGTTCGTAGTTGCCAATTGGAACCATTGAACGATCACTACCATTAGTCGTCGTTGTCATATTGAACAACTGACCTTTGAATACGTGACCAAGGAAAGAGCGAGTTACCGAGAACTTATTCTTACCAGGCATTGCCCAGCCAAATAGTTCTTTTTCACGGCCTTCACGTAATACAGAAACCTGTTGATGGTAACGGCCAAGGTATGCGTGTGGACCAGTTGCATGTGTACCTGTTAGTACTGAACCAGAGATCACACGAACTTCGCCAGGCATCAGCTCGTTATCTGTTAGGTCATCTAAGCTTGCACCCATTACGGTACGAACTAGACGAGGGTTATTCACAACTGGGCCAGCTAGAGACACAACACGATCTGTGCATAGCTCACCAGTTAGGAACAGCTTACCGAACGCGATAACGTCTTGGTAGTTGATGCTCCATGCCACATTCTCTGCATTTACTGGGTATAGGAAATGCATGTGGGTGCCAGCAAGACCTGCTGGGTGAGGGCCATCGAAGACGTGTTCTTCTACGTTAGACTGTGAAGAGCGTGGCAAGCTAGTGCCAGATTTACATACGTAAACCTTGCCTTCTGTCAGGGCTGAAAGAATGTCTAGACCAGCAATGAATGCTTCTTGTTGCTCATTAATGATCAACTCAGGCTTAGCTGCTAGTGGATTAGTATCCATTGCAGTTACGAAAATAGCCTTAGTAGAAGACTCGATTGCAGGAACCTTGCTAAACGGACGAGTACGTAAAGCGGTCCATAAGCCAGAGTCAACCAACTGAGTCTTGATCACTTCACGATCTAGACCTGAAAGTTGAGCGGCTTCGAACTTATCAAATGTCACCTGCTCTTCACCTGCCACTTCAATCACTACAGATTGAAGGACACGTTTAGCGCCACGGTTAACTTCGATCACTTTACCGGCTGCTGGTGCAGTAAATTTCACGCCTGGGTTCTTTTTATCTTCAAAAAGAACTTGCGCTTTTTTCACTTCATCACCAACGCGGACATGCATGGTAGGTCGCATGCCAACGTACTCTTCGCCAAGCAAGGCGACTTTTTTGATGGTCTTACCATCATTAATCACCTGGGATGGAGTTCCTGCGATAGGAAGATCCAAGCCCTTCTTTATTGTAATCATACGCACTTGCACTACTTTTATCGGGAAAAAGATTCTTTTGATTGCGTAACTTTTAGACACGACATCAGTGTCCGGTTTTGATGTTGTTTTAAACATCAAAATCGCAACATCCTATTAAAAATCTCGTCACAAGGAATACGCGAGATTTATCAGGTGCCGTAGTCTAGCATTTTTTAGGAACTTGATGCCATGATCAATCATTAGAATAGAGGGGTTATTTCGGTAGAATCAGGTCTAAAAGGTCAAAGAATAGTCATAACTTTGACCCATCGCACAAATGCCATATTCCATACATATCTTATGGAAAAGTGATATTCATCGCCTGAAATATTCTGCAATTTCCATTCATTTGTTGAAACACTGTTAACACATTTTTTAACCAGAATTTGTGCCACGTTAACGTCCCTAAAGAATGTAAAACGAAAAAAGATGGCCTTAAGCCACCTTTCTCTGCACCTTTATATCTTGCGTTTTTAGTGACCACCACCCATACACATCGGGCTATCAGGGGCGCCATCTTGTTCACGCTTCCACTCTTCATCAGTATATGTATGAATAGCTAATGCATGAATGTGGTTGTCCAGTTCATCTGCCAAAATTTGATGAACTTGACGATGGCGCCCAATCAAACGCTGTCCCGCGAACGAATCACTCACAACAATCACTTTGAAATGACTCTCTGAGCCTGGTGGCACATTATGCATGTAGCTCTCATTAATGACTTTGAGATAGCTGGGTTGCAGCTCACTGTGTAGTTTCTTCTCTATGATTTCTTGGATCATATTCGTTCCTCATTGATGCGAATTCCATAAGTATATACCTAAGTAAAGCAGACATGCATCACTCAAACGTCACTCTCATTATTGACGCACTTTGTAGACATATTGTCTCAAGGCGCTTGACTCCACGAACATGTCTAAAGAGCAGCCATCACTGAACTCGTAAAATTTGACAGCTTTTTGTATCTCGACACGTCATCATTTGCGACAATAACACTTAATTTCTAAATCAACTTACATTTAGCTATGAAAACCGAACTGAACCTTCACGAGCGAAGCTTAACACTTCATCGTTTCCCAAAACGTAGTAACGAAACGCTACAAGCGTGGGATGCCGGTGATGAGTATCTTATTAATCATGTTGAAGAGCTTGCTTTGCCAGACAATCAAAACATCCTCGTGATTAATGACAGCTTTGGTGCCCTCTCCTGCTGGTTTTCGGAAAAGCACCATGTAACGCTAATGAGTGATTCATTCATCTCACATAAAGGTGCACAGCAAAATCTCGAGCAAAACCAGTGCAATAAAGTAGCGTTTGCCACCACGATGGACCTCGTTCCTGCCAATATTGATCTCGTCTTGCTGCAACTGCCCAAAAGTAACCGCCATCTAGTGTGGATACTAAGCCAATTAAGAAAGGCGCTACCGGCTTCCTGCCCCGTCATTGCAGTCAATAAAGCGAAAGACATTCATACTTCGACGCTAAAACTGTTTGAAAAATACTTAGGCGAAACAAAAACATCTTTGGCCTGGAAAAAGCACAGATTGGTGTTTTCTCAAGCAACAGTTGAGCCTACGATTGAAGTAATGCCTTTCACGACTTGGCGCGTTGATGGCGAAGATATCGAACTCAAGAACATGCCAAATGTCTATTCAGGAGAAAGTTTAGATTTAGGTGCACGCTTTATGCTGCAGCACCTGCCTCAAGACCCTTCAATAGACAATGTCATCGACCTCGGCTGCGGCAATGGTGTTCTGTCTGTTAAATTTGGTCAGTTGAATCCAAATGCTCGGCTAACATGTGTTGATGAAAGCTTTATGGCGCTTGAGTCGGCAAAACAGAACCTACGCGACAACCTTGGTGAAAATAGAGACATACAGTGCATAGCGAACAATTGCTTGGACGGTTTTAAACACAGCAGCAGCTCTATGGTTATGTGTAATCCACCGTTTCATCAACAACAGGCAATCACCGATCATATTGCTTGGCAAATGTTCTGCGATGCTAAACAAGTATTAAGTGAAAATGGCCGTTTACTGGTTATCGGAAATCGTCACCTCGGGTACGACGCAAAACTCAAACGTCTGTTTGGCGATAAAAATGTGAAACTTATCGCTTCCAACAATAAGTTTGTGATTTTACAGGCTACAAAAAATCCTGCTAAATTAAGCGCAAAATAAGCTTTAGCAAAATAGTTAAAAGGAATAATAAAATGAGAAAATTGGTACTTGCGGCTTCGGTTGCGTTGCTTGCTGCGTGTTCAGCCCCTCAACAACCTCAGCTGAACCTGATGCCAGAAAGCACATTGAGCACCAATCCAATTGTTCAAGGCAAGACTTACAGTTTGACCAGCAAAGATGTACGTGCAGCGCAGTACGTGGCGTTGGTGGATAACGGCCGTTCGAACATTCTTCCTCTTCATGCTAAACAGAATTTACGTATTGCGTTAGAAGAAGCATTAGAGAAGCAATTCTCATCTCAAGGTTTCCATGCGGATCTAAACAGCAACAACGCGATTGAATTGAGCGTTCAAGAAGCGTTGGTCAACGTGAAGCATTCGGTGATGGAAAATGAGATGGATGCTAAAGTTGTGCTGGAAATCACAGCAGAGACACCTGAGGGCAAGCTAGTCAAAACTTATACAGGTACAGCAAAGCGATCTGGCACATTGAGTGCTTCTGATGCCGATATTGAAGAGACATTGAATGATGTGGTGACATTGACGCTTAAAGAGATTGCCAATGACCCTGAGCTTCGTCAATACATGCAGGAGCGTTTCTAATGTTACGCAAAGCGATTCTGTCCTTAGCACTACTCAGCTGCAGCGTTTGGGCTGGACCAAAAGTAGCGTTTGAAACGACACTTGGTTCATTTACGGTTGAGTTAAACGAAGAGAAAGCACCTATCACTGTCGCTAATTTTCTAAAATATGTAGAAGATGGGAGCTACGAGGGTACTATTTTTCATCGTATTATCCCAGGCTTCATGGCACAAGGTGGCGGCTTTAACCAAGATATGCAGATGGTGAAAACATACGCGCCAATCAAAAACGAAGGAAATAATGGTCTAAACAATGACCGTGCTACCATCGCCATGGCACGAACCAATGCACCAAACTCTGCAACTCGTCAGTTTTTCGTCAACTTAGTCGACAATGACTTTCTCAACTATGGCGCTCGACCACCAGGTTATGCTGTATTTGGTGAGGTTACTGAGGGGTTCGACGTTATCCAGAAAATGGCTCAGCAGCCGACCACGACGGTAGGCCGAATGCGTGATGTACCAGAGACGCAAATCGTCATCACCAAAGCTACACTACTTAAATAGCCAAAACGATAAGCCCTTTGAATAATCGAAGGGCTTTCTCTTTCAACGGCTTCATTTTATTGGATTGATTTATGTCTTCATTACCTTCCATCACTTGGTTGGAAACGGTAAAAAGTTACCTCGATAAACGACTCATGTGGGTTTTCATGCTGGGCTGCTCTAGCGGCTTTCCGTGGGTTCTTATCGGTTCAAACATGTCAGGTTGGCTAAAAGATGCCGGCTTGACCCTCTCCGCAATTGGCTATTTTGGTAGCGTTTTTGCGGTCTATGCGATCAACTTTCTGTGGGCACCTCTGGTTGACCGCGTGAAGCTGCCAGTCCTCTTTAGACTGCTGGGGCAAAGACGTAGCTGGATTTTCTTTTGTCAAAGTATCGTACTCGTCGCTACCCTATTTATTGCCGGTGTTAATCCAGCGGAAAACTTGGTGTTTGCGTCACTACTCGCCTTGTGTATTGCAACGGCTTCAGCGACACAAGACATCGCAATTGATGCTTTTCGTATTGATACTTTCCCAAAGTCAGAAGAGTCTAAACTGCCTCAAGCTTCTGCAATGGCGGTCATTGGCTGGTGGACAGGTTATTCACTACCGGGTTATTTAGCGTTTGTTAATGCTGACAGTGTCGGTTGGAATGGTGTGTATTACGGGATGGCGGTGATAGTCGGCATTCTAATGGTCTTTACGATTTTAGTCGGTGAACCTAAGACTCAACGCGAACAACTTCAGTCTGCCGCTGAACAACGCCACAAAGAAGTGGTTGGTTCGAAAGTCGTAGCTTGGTTTACCGTGACTGTTGTGGAACCTTTCCTTGATTTCTTTAATCGCAATGGTGTCCGTGTCGCGATTACTCTGTTGCTGTTCGTTTTCCTATTTAAAATTGGCGAAGCGTTTTTGGGCAGGATGTCGATCGCGTTCTACAAAGATATTGGTTTTAGCAATGAACAAATTGGCTATTACTCCAAACTGATTGGTTGGGGAGCCACCATCTTCTTTACTTTTGTCGGAAGCATGTTCAACGTTAGGTTTGGTATTGTACGTGGATTAATGATCGGTGGTATTGCTATGTCTGCCAGTAACTTGATGTTTGCTTGGATTGCTTCGGTAGGCCCAAACGAGCACTTGTACTTAGCCACGATTATTGTCGATAACTTTACGACTGCTTTCTCAACTGTCGCTTTTGTTTCATTTTTGACGATTCTAACCGGACAAGCATTTTCGGCAACTCAGTATGCGTTGCTTGCTTCTCTAGGAAACTTCGGACGGACGACTCTTGCTTCTTTCAGTGGCGAGCTAGTGGATTATCTTAATGATTGGAGCACATTCTTCGTGCTTACCGCTGTCATGGTCGTGCCAAGCTTGATTATGTTGTACTCGCTACGACATTACTTTGATGCTCTATTGGAAAAAGCACGTCACAAACATTAACGAAACATATAAAAAACCACCGAATTCGGTGGTTTTTGTTTTGCGAGATATAAGATAAGAGGTCTATGGGTATAACCCTTTACCAAACATATTAAATATACGTGCCACGCCTTGAGTAAAGATCATCGGCTCAGTCAATACGGTTAAACACAAGCAGTCTTCTCCGGCCTTAGTGTAAGGGCTGTGCTTCACTGATGCGTCTCTAATCATCAAATCGCCTTCTTCATATTGGCCATCCTCGTCACTAAATCCACCATGTAGGATCAATGTAGACTCCAGGCCTTTGTGCGTATGTTGAGGAATTTGCACATCTTCCCCGATGTACATTAAGCTGACACGAGCGTCTTCCCCTAGGTCAATCTGAGCACTGAAAACCTTGCCTCCGTAACTTCTCCATGACCCTACGAGGTCAGAGAAACGCGCTAGAGTTTTAGGAAGAGCGAAACTTTTTCCTGCCACATTAACAGCAGCAGAGTCGCGGATCACGATATTATCAGTCGCTGGCTCCGCATTGATGATGTCATTAAACATGTCGTCAAATTCAGAAACATACTCAGAAGGTATGTCACTTACGATGTTCGCTTGACTTGCTTCGACTTGGTTCACATAAGCTCGGCACTTGGTGCATGTTTCTAAATGGGTTGCGACCACAAGACCAGAAACTGCATCAATGCTTCCCGAAGCGTATGCTTCTAACAAGCTGTTATCTGGGTGTTTGTTCATAGTTGCTCCGTATGCATTGAATGCCTTAGCTTTTCTACTGCAAGCCTCAGCCTGGATTTTACGGTACCGAGGGGTATATCAAATAATTCCGCGACCTGTTGATGAGGTAACTCTTCAAGATATACCGCTTGTAAAACATCTCTCTGGTTTTTCGGTAATATATCTAAAAACTTAACCACCTGTTCTTTCAACATATCTTGTTCTGGTGAATAGTGATCAACAAGATCAGGTGGATAATACTCTGACGGCCAAATGTCATCAGAATGAATGTGTAATTCCTTACCTTTCTGTTTTCTCAGCAGATCAAAACAAAGGTTTCGGATTATGGTATATATCCAAGTCGATAACGCGCTCTTTTCACCATCATAGAGGTGCGCTTTCTGCCAAACTGTCGCCATGGTCTCTTGCACCATCTCCATAGCAACTTGCTCATTACCAACATGTTTGTAAGCGAATTGCTTCAGCTTGGGTGCGTAAAAACGGAATACAAAAGCGAACGCATCTTTGTCTCGATCCTTCACTTTATCCATGTAATCGTTCCAATCACTGCGCCCCAGTTTTTTCGGGCTATCACTCATCATAATCGGCCTTAATTTGTGGGAGGAGTTTCCTCCTCCCATTCGTCCTAATCGGTCACGTCATCGACCAACAAGTTGAAACCACCGTTGTTCCCATCATCAATGGCAACGACTTGGTACACAACACCGTTCATTACATTGACTGGTGCTGAGTCAACCGCAACAATACTTGGGTTACCAGCCACTGTTACCGTTACATAATATGTACCTTCAGCGACATATAATCCTTGTACGCTATTTTTATACGCAAAATTAGCGATGGTTGGATCACTTCCATCTATTCCTGCACTCGTAGTGAGGTAAATATCCACCATTTCCGCTATAGGATTAGCCGCCGCGTGTGTCACATTCAGCGTCGCGCTAGTTGCCACTGCACGTCTCATGTCTTCAACAACCAGAGGTTCGATATCAATCGCTGGGCTAACAACACCGACTGCGTAAACACTGTAATCCTTTCCGCCCGCAACCATTAATCCGTCAACATCGATAATAGGATTGGTTGTTGTGCCATCCACGTAAACGTCAATATCGTAAGCGCCAGCAGCAAGATCCAAATAACCACGAATCTCTTTGAACGCTAAGTCGGCAAGAGGAGCGAAGGCCGCCCCGTTAACGTTAACATCGACGACTGGCGCTCCATCGACAAGGTGTCCGACTCTTACTTCAGCTTGGCTGCCCATATCTTCAATTATAGAAGAGCCCGAACCGTCCAACACCAAGAGTTTGACAGGTGACGTGCTATTCGAGTCTCCTGTGCCGATAGCGGCAATCGTCAAGTTGGAATTAGCCGCAAGAGGTACTGTACCGGAGTCAAAAGCAACGCTGTCTCCTACGGCAAGTCGAACTTGATACTCACCAGCTGGGATGTTCAATACGTCGGTAGAAGCTTTGTAAGCAAGGTTAGTTATTGGAGTCGCGCTAGCAAGAGCAACACCTGGCTCAGTGACATAAAGATCAACAGCAGGAACGCCTGAAGCTGCATGAACAACTTGAACATCTAGACTATTGGCATCAGCCATTGAATCGGCGCTGCGAGTCACAACTAAAGGCTCAACTGGGTTTGGCGAACCATCGGCATCGCCAACAACGAACACGTTATAATTGAGGTCGGAATCAAGATCTAGTTCTGTTTTAGGTATTACGGTCGCGGTTTCATTACCTGGGAGCTGAACATCGACCTGAATCGAATTCATCCCCTCTCGCAATTTAACGTAGCCAGATCCCACACCATAATCAACATTCGTTAATGATGGTTTATCGTTGATCCACACATTTGCAAGCGGCGCATCAGAAGACGCGTGCACTGCTTGTAAATTGGAATACTCGATAGTGTCACTGTCGGAGCCACACGCCGCCAGTCCTAATGCCGCCACCATAGTTAGCGCAGCTCTGCCAAATCCTTTCATATCCTTGCCTCTTTGTTAGTCGGGGCTTCTATGGCTTCTGTCAGAAATTGCAACGCAGGAATGCAGTTCTCTGCGCCAACGAGCTGTTCGAACAGATTGCAGTCTAAAGGAAGTAATTCAAGCCAGCGCTGGGTCACCCAAGCTGAGTCATCGTAAAAACGATGCTGGTAGAGGTTTCCAAGTTGAGGAAACTCTTCATAAACATGGGATAACTGCTGGCTTAAATAGAAGAAATCTGGTGAGTTGTCTGGATGTTGCCAATTGTCTAACCATTCGACCTCTGCATGGCGTAAGCCGTCCGCATCTGCACGAACTCGTTTGACAACAAAGCGTTTCTCACCAGCGACTGTAATACCAAGAAGACCATCACTGAGTGTTTCAAAATCAACGATCCTGACCAAAGTTCCGATAGATGAAACGTTACCCACGTCTTTAGGGTCACCTTCACTTCCTACTAGGCAAACTCCAAAACCCACATTTTGTAGGCTGCATTCCTTTACCATTCGCTTATATCGTGGCTCAAAAATGCGCAGATTCATTTTACCTTCAGGGAGTACAACTGAAGTGAGTGGGAATAACATGACTTCTTTCATTCAAACGTCCTCTTTGATTCACGGATACATACGAATCCCTTATCACTCCGATCACTAACGATTTATGTTGGTTAATCGACTGGCTTAAAAAGTCATAAAATCGCTCACGCAAACGATCCAAATCACATATTTATTGCAATAAAATGCAACAAACAAAAAGTTCCGTAAATAAAGATAATTTCGTGATGCAACTCACCAAAAACGTTTCATTTTGCACCCTTTATCACTTTCATTTGGGATTTTTATCGCTATTATTCCCGCCAATTGGAAAGCGCAGCACAGATTGCGTGTTCTGAATCATTACAAACATAGAGAGTCCCCTTATGCGTAAATCACTTTTAGCTCTTAGCCTTCTAGCGGCTACTTCAGCTCCAGTTATGGCGGCAGATTACTCTGACGGCGATATTCACAAAAACGATTACAAGTGGATGCAATTTAACCTAATGGGTGCATTTGACGAGCTTCCAGGTGAGTCTTCACACGACTACCTAGAAATGGAATTCGGCGGCCGCTCTGGTATCTTCGACCTTTACGGCTACGTTGATGTATTCAACCTAACTTCTGATCCAGGTAGCGACAAAGCTGGCGCAGAGAAGATCTTTATGAAATTCGCTCCACGTATGTCTCTAGATGCGGTAACTGGTAAAGACCTATCTTTCGGTCCAGTTCAAGAGCTATACGTTGCAACTCTAATCGAGTGGGGTGGTAACTCTGGTGTTAACTCTCAAAAAATCGGTCTAGGTTCTGACGTAATGGTTCCTTGGTTTGGTAAAGTTGGTGTTAACCTATACGGCACTTACGACGGCAACAAAAAGGATTGGAACGGTTTCCAAATCTCGACTAACTGGTTCAAACCATTCTACTTCTTCGAGAACGGTTCATTCATTTCTTACCAAGGCTACATCGATTACCAATTCGGTATGGATGATGATGCTGGTAACAAGTTTGGTTCAACCGCGTCAAACGGTGGTGCAATGTTCAACGGTATCTACTGGCACTCAGACCGCTTCGCAGTGGGTTACGGTCTAAAAGGTTACAAAGACGTGTACGGTATCAAAGATACTGATGGGTTCAAGTCAACTGGCTTTGGCCACTACCTTGCTGTAACTTACAAGTTCTAATTGAACCACTAAGTTTGCTCAAAAATGGCGCCTTTCGGCGCCATTTTTATTTGCTTTCCTTTTTTCCCTCATTATCCTTGCAGCAAACCTTTTTAATGAGAGCGTTTGGTGAATATCCTTATCCTCGGTCCAGGTGCGGTGGGCTCACTCTGGGCAACAAAATTTAAGCTTGCCGGGCACAATGTTTCATTGTGGGGAAGAAGTTCTGAAAGCCAACAATCACTTCAGTTGGATGACACACCCGCAATCGTATTCAGTAATCAAGATATTTCCTCCGTAAATAAAGCAGATCTCATTTTGATCACGGTAAAAGCTTGGCAAATGGAAGACGCCATTCAGCCTTTACTGCCTCATATCAACGCAGACACGATTATCATGCTGATGCACAATGGTATGGGTACCGCCTCTGGCGTGGAGAAGGCTCTGCCAAACAATCCTATCGTGCTCGCCACAACGACGCACGGCGCATACAAACCAGATAACCAACACGTACTGCATACCGGTCACGGAACAACGCAAGTGGGTGGTTATAATGACAAAGGAATGCAGTGCGCTTTTCTGCAAGATGTTATGCATCATGCCCTTCCAGAGGCCATTTGGAATCCACACATCCAATCTGCGTTATGGACTAAGTTAGCGATCAACTGCGCGATTAACCCACTGACTGCGATTCACCAGTGTAAGAATGGTGAGCTTGCGCAGCCCGAGTTTAAGATACAACTCGAAAGCATCACTCAAGAACTGGTTGAAGTAATGAGTAAAGAAGGTATTGCTATCGAGTTTCGCTCTCTTTTCGATACGGTAATGCAAGTGGTGAACGCCACAGCTGAGAACTATTCTTCAATGAGACAAGACGTATTCCATCAGCGTCGAACGGAAATTGATTTTATAACCGGACACTTGTTAAAGGCTGCCGAGAAACATCGCATCAATACGCCTGAGAATTTAAAACTTTACCAACGCATCAAACAAATAGAACAAAGCTGGACAGAACAATGAGTAAGAAAATCTTAGTGCCAATCGCTCCGGGCACCGAAGAAATGGAAGCCGTCACCGTTATCGACATGATGGTTCGCGCGGGTTATGACGTTACAGTAGCGAGTGCTGCTTTTGATGGCTCATTGACGATGAAAGCTTCTCGCGGAGTCACACTAACTGCCGATTGTAAGCTAGTCGATATCGCTGATGATGAGTTTGACGCCATAGCGCTTTCTGGTGGTGTTGGTGGTGCAGAAATTTTTCGTGATAGCACGGTGATGATAGAAATCCTTAAGCAGCACATCTACGAGGGAAAATTGGTCGCTGCTATCTGCGCAGCACCGGCGTTGGTATTGCAACACCATGATCTTTTCCCACAATCACTGATGACCTGTCACCCGAGCTTTCAGTCACATATCCCGGAAGAGAAGTGGCGCAGCAAACGCGTGACCTTTGATATCAACCACAACCTGATCACCAGTCAAGGTCCGGGTACAGCTTTAGAGTTCGCGATGGAAGTAATCATTCAACTCTCAGGTAAAAAACACGCATGGTCAGTTGCTGAACCAATGATCCCTCTGCCTACTCTGCACTACCACAAGCTTGGTGAAGAATAATGTTTGACGTAAATGCTGTACGCGAGCAATTTCCTGCTCTAAACCAATCCGTCAACGATACGCCCTTAGTGTATCTAGATAGCGCAGCGACAACGCAAAAACCGCAATGTGTGATTAATGTCATCAGTCATTACTACAGTGCGCAAAATGCCAATGTTCACCGTGGCAGCCATAGTTTAACGGCTAATGCCACCAGCCAATTTGAAGCGGCACGAGAACGAGTGGCAAGCTTTATTGGTGCAAACAGCTCTAAAGAGATCATTTGGACACGGGGCGCAACCGAAGCACTGAACTTAATTGCTCAAACCTACGCCCGTAGCACGTTACAACCAGGTGATGAGATCTTGATTAGCGAGATGGAGCACCACGCCAACATCGTGCCCTGGCAAATCGTGGCAGAGCAAACGGGTGCTAAAGTCATTAAAGTTCCGATGACATCAGATTGCCAGTTCGACATCAGTGCATTTGAGGCGCTTCTGTCTGACCGCTGTAAACTTGTTGCTTGCGCACAAATAACCAACGTAACAGGCACACGCCAACCTATCGAAAAAATCACTGAACTGGCGCACAACGTTGGCGCGGTTGTTGTAGTTGATGGCGCGCAAGGCATCGTACATGAGCAACTTGATTTATCGACATCAGATATCGATTTCTACGTTTTCTCAGGTCACAAACTTTATGCACCAGCAGGCATTGGGGTTTTATACGGCAAGCTTGAACTTTTGGAAGCCATGCCACCATGGCACGGCGGCGGTAAAATGGTTGAACGCGTTTCTTTCGAAAAAACGACGTTTTCTGCACTTCCTGGAAAATTTGAAGCGGGCACACCAAACGTTGCGGGCGCGATTGCTCTAGCGAAAGCCATTGAGTGGTACCAAGGTTTTGACCATCACGAAGTAGAGACTCATCTCCATGCGCTTCAGGATAAGGCCTACCAAGCACTAAGCGCTTTGGATGACATTCATATTCTAGGCTATCAACCGAATGCCTCTGTACTGACGTTCGTCATGGACGGCGTTCATCACCAAGATATTGCGACGCTGCTCGATCAACAAGGCATTGCGGTACGAGCAGGACACCACTGCGCTCACCCATTGATGGATGCGCTAAATGTGAAAGGCACGGTACGCGTCTCTTTTGGTATTTATAACACGACGAACGATGTGGAAAGACTCATCGCCGCCGTAGAAAAAGCCGTCGACATGCTATAACGCCAACGGTTTGATTTGGAGTAACCAACAAGGTTACTCCATCTGCCTATCCAGAGTCGCCACGCAATTTCTGCCATTTCTTTTCGCAGCATAAAGCGCTTTATCTGCATGCGCATACAAACGTTTGGTGGTTTCATTTCTGCCTATTTCCACCACGCCTACACTCACCGTGACCGGAATTTCAATCTTTTCAAATTCGAACTGACAATTTTGAATGTGGGAACGTACTTCCTCTCCTACCTCTTTCGCCGCCGACAGAGAAGTTTCTGGCAAAATAATCGCAAACTCCTCCCCTCCGACTCTTGCGAAAATTTCATCTTTGACGAGTAAGTGAGAAACCAAATCAGCTAACGTCTCTAAGACATAATCTCCCGCATCATGACCACGTTTATCATTAATGACTTTAAAAAAGTCCAAATCAAACAATAACAACGCGGAGTGATAGTTCGGCTCTTGAGCTTTAATGACCTCTTCTGTGAGCTTTTCGAAAAAAACACGTCGGTTGTAGATATTGGTGAGAGCATCTATTTGGCTTTGATGGCGAAGAAGGGTTTCAACTCGGTGGCGATTGGAGATGTTGCGTGTAAGAATAAGGACAACGCGACGACCCCGGTATTTTATAGCGAGTGGGCAGATCTTGCCTTCGTAGTATAGGTCGCCTCTTGGCCCACTGTTAGCATCTATTCCCTGAATGCTGTCGGCGCACATCTTGTACTCGATCGTCACAATACTGTCTTGTTTCAGTGACCGATTTATCTGTTCGATAAACCAGTCAGCTTTATCTTTCTCGAGTACGCTGTGCAGCGTCTCACCTATCAAATTACTTCCATCGTGATAGGCTTTTTTATCTGTTCCTCCAAAAACATCAATATAGATACCATCTTCACTCAGAATAAAAGTGGGGTCTGGCATTCCGGATAACACGTCTTGCGCATGTTCCAAGGTGAATTGCATATAGGGAGGTTCCTAGCATTTGTATCTAAGTAACCCAATCGCTTCCAAGTGTGTTTCCACATTGGGGAATAGGAGCGAATGGGGCATATGTCTATTATCTAATATAGACAAATTTTAAATACAATTGAGTTTATAAAAACCAAGTGGGCAATATAATGAACCAGGATCAATAGAATGGTTAATTAACGCTAAAATAGTCGACCATTTGCATACTTTTTATCCATATGCAAAAAATATCTCAACTCAGATACAAAAAACGCCAAACAGTTAGGCTATTCGGCGTTTTTTAAGAGTTGGGAAAATGACTCGTTACACGGCGATTTGCTTAATCTGCTCTACAATAGCTTTCAAGCCATTACCACGTGACGGGCTTAAATGGGAGACAAGCCCCAGCTGATCAAAATAAGCATCAATATCAAATGCTTGAATTTGATCGGCCGTTTTACCGTCATAAGCTGCCATTACCAAGGCAATCAATCCACGGACGATACGCGCATCGGAGTCCGCACAAAAATGCCAAACGCCATCTTGCTCTTTGCTCACTAACCACACCAAGCTTTCACAACCCGAAACGGTAACTTGTTCTGATTTCAGCTCTTCTGGCATTTGTGGCAGCTTTTTACCCCACTGAATAACCTGACGGTAGCGATCTTCCCAGCCTTGAAATTGCTGCATAGTCGCTACAATGTCTTCGCTGGTGATATCTGTACCAAATGGAGAAACGGGAAAATCTGTCATGATGCGCTCTTCTTCTAGTTTACTTCTTATATTTTGAAATCAACTTCTCAACGATTCGCGATACCGCGACAAAGCCAAACGTTGCAGTTACAACAGTCGCCGCACCAAAACCGCTAGCACAATCCATACGTTTTGGGCCTTCCGCTGTCGACTTCACACCACACACTGAACCGTCTGCTTGAGGATACTTCAGCTGCTCGGTTGAAAACACGCAATCAATACCAAACTTACGAGCCGGATTCTTAGGGAAGTTATGATGACGACGCAAGGTGTCTTTGATTTTCTTCGCTAGAGGATCTTGGATCGTTTTCGTTAAGTCAGCGACCATGATCTGCGTTGGGTCAACCTGACCACCAGCGCCCCCCGTGGTGATCACTTTGATCTTGTTGCTGCGGCAATACGCCAACAAAGACGCCTTCGCTTTTACGCTGTCAATCGCATCTAGCACGTAATCAAACTCTTTGCTTAAGTACTCATGTTGATTGTCTGGCGTGATGAAATCATCAATCAGATTGACTTTACACTCTGGGTTGATCAATTTGACACGCTCGGCCATCACTTCAATTTTGCTTTGGCCAACGGTGCCCGTCATCGCATGAATTTGGCGGTTAATATTCGTGACACAAACATCATCCATATCAATCAGAGTCAACTCACCGATCCCAGTACGGGCCAGCGCTTCGACCGCCCATGAACCCACGCCACCAATACCAATAACACAAACGTGTGCAGCGCGAAGAATGTCCACTTCACTGTTGCCATAAAGACGACGAGTGCCGCCAAAGCGTTGATTGTAGCTGTCAGATGCTGGGGTATCGAGTTCACGCATATTGAAGTCCAGATGATCGATAGAAAAACAAAGAGTGCGATTTATACGCACTCTTTGATGAAATGTCTAGATAAGAGGCGGTTCCTCTTTCTTGGATGGCTATTGTAGCTTTTCTGGCGGCAAAGCCCAAGGCGCTTGAGTTGGTGAGTTTTCCAGCCCAAGTTTCCAAACTCGACCAAAATGCTTGTAGTGCCCTGCTTCCGTTCCTGCTCTCGCACCAATGCCATGATACAGATCCAAATGGTTCTGTTTTACAGCACCACCAGTGTCTAAAACGATCAGCATTCGCAGTTGATGCGCACCACTCCACGTACCATCGGCATTCAGCAGTGGCACTTCCGCCAAGATTGGAGTCCCCATTGGTAAGATAGAACGGTCACCCGCGACCGCGGCCATTGGCAACAAAGGAATACCAGCCGATCCCGTTACTGGCGCTTCCACTTTTGGCGCAAAGAAGACGTAAGAAGGGTTTTGCTCCAACAACTCGCGTACTGTTGCGTCGTCGTTGTCCATTACCCATTCTTTAATCGCTTTGAGAGACATTTTTTCACGCGGCACTTCACCACGTTCAATCAAAATGCGGCCAATACTAACGTAAGCTTTATTATTTTTCCCTGCGTACGCGAAGTACTCCAACGTATCATCATCTTCAAAATGCACATAGCCACTGCCCTGCACTTCCATCATAAACGGGTCAATACGGTTAGGTGCATAACCTAGCACTAAACCTTGGCCATCTAATGCCCCGTTGTAGATCTCCGCGCGAGTCGGACAATCTGATGAGCAGTTTGGCTTGCCATAAACTGGGTACTTAAAAATGTCGTTTGGTGTATGACGCAGCTCCATCACGGGAGAAAAGTATCCGGTAAACAGCACATTACCTTTTTTATCACCACCACCCAATTGCGCGGCTTGAATGCCAAACGCACTCAACGCGCTGGTGTCTCCGCTTTGTTGCGCCCACTCACTTAATCGTTGATATAACGGTTGGTAAATCTTCGCCATGGATGGTGACTTTATCACCACTTGCTCTGCTTGCTTGTTAAATTCAGTAAAATCGCGTGGTTTGTTAGACTCAACTACGTCCACTTTATTGAGGATCTGAGGAAACTCACCATCAAGATATTGCTGAGCACGATCATTTTTTTGAGCACAGCCAAAGAGTAGGCTCAAAGAGATAATAGGAAGGAGTTTTTTTAACACGTGTCTTTTCCGTAAAAGAGAATAGCAAAAGGATGGCAAACAAATGCATACGGTGCAATTGAAAAGCAACGACAAAATGTTTCAACGCTAAGCCAATCCGTTTACTCGTTGTGAATTCATTCAGTTAATGCAACATGATAGCAGCGGAAGAATTACGGAATTGTCCGGATTATGTTTGAAAGTAAGATTTACTGATTGAGAGATGAAATTGTGATCATCCATGTGACTCACAGACGCAAGAGATCTCTGCTTAACAGACAAAGATAAAAACGACTATCTTACCGCAATCCTTGCACGCCCCTCTAAACGGAATACAGGTAGATAATGTGCATTGGCATCCAGCTTCATTTCTGCATGCTGCTTACCCACAAAATTGAAGTGCCGCTCATTTGAACCAACTCGATACGAAAACGAATCCCCATCGAATTCAAAACTGGTCGCCACTGTAGAACCATTTACGGTAACACCGCGCTCACTCAACACAAATTCTTCACGAGCATAAGGCGCAACATCTTGCTCAACCCAGCGACCATAAATTGTCGATTTGGGAATGGGCGGATTAATGGTTCGAGTAATCAAATCACTATACAGCATGCACACGACAACGGTTCCAACTATCGCTATAAGCATGAGAGAACGCTCTAGCCACTTACGAAGCATTGATTTAGATGACGTTTTTGACAGATTTGAAGCAGTGATCGCAGCATTCTTATTAACAGCAGAAGACATGAGGTTCACGTATTGAGGAAAGACGCCAACATTGTAACCTTCCCTCTTAACGGGACCAAGAACCTACCTCAATATGTTTGTGCTTTATTCCAAAATTTCACCTTGCCACCGAGTGAATAAAAAGGCATTATTTTAACATAATTAAACAAAGGAATGGCTGTAGTGAAAATTCGTAGTACTGCTCTCGTAAAAGGATTCCGTCAATCAACACCTTATGTCAATGCTCACCGCGGAAAAACCATGGTGATCATGCTGGGCGGAGAAGCCGTCGCACACAAAAATTTTGGCAACATTATTAATGATATCGCCCTCATGCACAGCCTCGGAATCAAAGTCGTGGTGGTGTATGGTGCACGTCCTCAAATTAATCAGCTGCTAGAAAAACAAGACCTCACTACGCCTTACCACAAAAATATCCGCATTACGGATGAATCGGCTTTATCTGTTGTTATGCAAGCTGCCGGACAACTTCAACTTGCGATTACTGCGCGCCTATCAATGAGCCTCAACAATACTCCGATGGCAGGTACCCAGCTCAATGTCGTTAGCGGAAACTACATCATTGCTCAACCACTCGGCGTTGATGATGGTGTGGACTATTGCCATAGTGGACGTATTCGCCGCATTGACACCGACGCGATTAATCGCACGCTAGACCAAGGCTCTATTGTGCTACTTGGCCCCATTGCGAGCTCCGTGACTGGCGAGTGTTTTAACTTACTTTCTGAAGAAGTCGCGACACAACTGGCGATCAAATTAGGCGCAGACAAACTGATTGGTTTCTGTTCAGAACAAGGTGTCATTGATGACAACGGCAATGCTGTCGCCGAGTTACTACCAATTGAGGCGGAGCATGTCATCAAAACGCTTTCTGAAAATACGTCTCCTGACCTAGGTTACAACACTGGGACACTGCGCTTTCTTAAAGGCTCTATTGCCGCTTGCCGTGCCGGAGTACCTCGTAGCCACTTGATCAGTTATAAAGTAGATGGCGCCTTAATTCAGGAGTTGTTCTCTTTCGACGGCATCGGAACCCAAGTTGTTATGGCGAGTGCTGAACAAGTGAGGCAAGCTAATATTGACGATATTGGCGGTATCTTAGACCTCATTCGTCCTTTAGAAGAACAAGGTGTACTCGTTAGGCGCTCTCGAGAGCAGCTAGAGCAAGAGATTGGAAAATTTACCATCATCGAAAAAGACGGCTTGATTATTGGCTGTGCCGCCCTTTATCCATACCCAGAAGAGCGCAAAGCTGAGATGGCTTGCGTAGCGATTCACCCTGACTATCGTGATGGCAACCGAGGTTTGTTACTGCTCAACTACATGAAACATCGTTCTAAATCCGAAACCATTGATCAGATTTTTGTCCTCACGACACACAGTTTGCATTGGTTCAGAGAGCAAGGTTTTTACGAAGTCAGTGTCGACTATTTGCCTGGAGCCAAACAAGGGTTATATAACTTCCAGCGTAAGTCCAAAATCTTAGCGTTAGATTTATAGCTTAACCTTAAATCAGGGAGCGAAACTTAACGTTCCACTATACCAACTAACCTCAAAGGGCAGGATTCAGTTCATTAACGCTCAACCCTGCACATCGAGCTTGTTTAGGAACGAGTTTGTTTAGGAGTAAGGCCACACATAAACCCTACTCCGGACTAGCGGGTCATCATATAAACACCAACTTAGAAATACGCAAACCATTGCTTGATTTTCGTTCCAATTTTATCTTTTAAATATACATTTGGTTGGCTATACTCTGCTCGCTAGTGATTGGTTTTTAACCAATACGAATGGATCTAGGTGATGTAATGTAGCCTTCACCCTAAAATACTGGGCAATTGAAAAACTAGTTAGCTCCGTATTGCACACCAAGGACAGTTGTTAATCTGACTTTAAATAAGCCGAGACGAGCACTGTTATGAGAACAATCATTTGTAATTCGCTTCAAAGCTTCTGGGATATGGCTGACAATCAGTTTTTAGAAGGCCTAGACGTCCACTGTGTTTTCCCCGTAAATGACGCTATCCGAGATTTTATTCTTGCTTATCAACAGCAATACAAAATACGCAGCGTGTCTTTTACCAACGCGTTTGCAAAACATGCATAAAAGAAGACCGAGCCATAAGCTCGGTCTTCTTTTACGTACGTAATCAATTCAAAACAAAATCATAGCTAACAAAGATGCAAAAATAGTGACTACGATAAAGATTAAAATAGTCCAGTACACTAGCCCAATACTTATGAACCACTTTGGGCAAACTCTACGAATATCTGTTAGCTTTCTTTTTTTGGCCAACTTAGGAAATGCAACTGCGGCAACAAGAGCTAATCCATGTATTAAGGCCCCAAAATGAAATCCAGAAACTAAAGCAAGCTCAATATCTGTATAGTGCTCACTAGTATATGCATAGTGCTTTACTTTTTGCGGCGTGATAACAATAAGCAAAATACCTACTATCAGGTACCAAAAAACTAACAAAGCACCTGCAACAAAAAATGTAATAAAAGAAACTTCTAATAACTGCAAACTTCACCGACCTTGGTCTTACCAACTAAGTCTATATTGCTATATAACTCTTTGTATTTATCAGCAACAACTTTACCAGACGCATAACTAGCACTGGCAGAGACAACCCCTAAAGCGATAGCGCCTATCCAACCAACTGGAGTAGCCATAACTACCAGAGATATAACGGCCCCGCCAGCTAAACCAACTACTGTACTTGCTGCAGTTTCCACCAATATTTCGTTTTTCTTTGCGTTAGAGTCTGCTCTAGCTATCTGATCGCAGGCAATACCAATATTAACTGCAGTTAATACAGTGCCGCCTTTAGCTGCTACTTTTGATAACTTTGCTAACCTATCTGTATTCTTCTTAAGCGCCGCAGTAGTCATAACCCCGCCGTTTCTAGATATCCTCATAGCCTCTCGAGCTTTCTTACCATTAAAGAGAAGCTTCTCAGTTGGTCCAAGATTTTTTGCTACATTCTCTAATAGTTTTTTCCTGCGATAATCATACTGCCCTTTCGAAAACGTTCCTGATTTATAATCTCTATATAAACCATCAAGCTTTTTTAGCTCTGCAACATTTCCTTTTTCACTATCTCCTAATAAAGCCCCCATGGACGCAAAAGTAGCACCGATACCTGCGCTCGCAGGCCCCCAATTATCATCAAGCCAAGAAAGAGCCCAAAATGCTTCCTTTTCGTTTTGCGACATAGATTTCATCGTTGATTCAAATTGCGCTTGATCATGATCTGAAATGGCAATTTTAGAAGAAAACTCAGATTGCTTGGTATTTGAAACGTTCAACTTTCTCAAGTAAATAGATTGACCAGATTTAATCGAATTAGGGTCTGAAATTTTAGGGTTGTCTTTTTTTATTTGAGCAAGAGCAAAATTATAGCCATCTGTTCCAAACTTAA
The DNA here is from genome assembly GCF_033339315.1 of Vibrio sp. 661. NCBI lineage: Bacteria > Pseudomonadati > Pseudomonadota > Gammaproteobacteria > Vibrionales > Vibrionaceae > Vibrio > Vibrio sp. 661. Next base: position 97,482 of record NZ_JAWOUJ010000014.1, read on the forward strand.
AATGATAAAACTTCCATATAATTCTCGTAAGAGTATCACCAGGCTTAACACTATATATGTAGCTATACCTATTAACGCTGTTAAAGTAAGTTGTATTCATTTCATTCAGATCCTTATGCCCATAACTGCGTATAATGTTAACGTTTCAGATTCAAAAACATCAATTGAAATGACTTTTCTTTCAGAAAGAGAATTGTTAAAACACAACTCATCACCAAGTTTGACATGTAACAAAGGTAAAACTGACTGTAAACTAAGTCCATAATCAGTTGGTAAGCCGCTGTACTAACCCACTCGCACGAGTGGTTTTCACCTTAATGCCTCGCTTCAGAACATTAAGTTCGGCGTAAAGAGCTAAACGCTTTTTCGCGCGGGTAATGCCTGTGTAAATCAACTCACGGGTTAATATCGGGCTAAAGTCTGGTGGCAAAATCATCAGGGTGTAATCAAATTCACTGCCTTGCGATTTATGGATGGTCATGGCGTAAGCCGTTTCATGTTCAGGTACTCGGCTCGGTAAGACCGATTTCACACTGCCGTCAGGTAACTCAAAAAAGACTTTCAAACGCGGTTCTTCTTCAGTGTCATCTCGCATGCAAATACCAATATCACCGTTATACAAACCTAAACCGTGATCATTACGCGTAACCATGACGGGTCTGCCGTGATACCAAATTTCATCCTGAACTTGAATGAACTTGCGCGCCGCGAGCGCTTTCTCGATGCGTTGGTTTAGCCCAGCAACACCAAAGTCACCTTCACGGATCGCGCACAGCAGTCGGCATTGGTTGAAGGTATCTAACACCACTTTGGCTTTGTGCGTTAGCGACTCTGGCTCTCCGGTTTTAGGATCGATTTCCTGTTGTCCAATGCGTTTGAGGTAACGACCGTATTCCTGCACCAACGTCTGCATCATTTGGTTGTAATGTTGACTACTTAGTGCGAAATGTTCGATATCGGAAAAGTCACGCGCCCAGACGTTATCTACGCTCGCAGCAGAACCTGAGTTAACCGCTTTTGCCAACTGACCAATGCCTGAGCGAGCATCAAATCGGTAGCTCTTTTGCAGCATACATAAACTATCAGCAATGCTAGATGCACTGTTACCCGTATGGGCTAAAGTATCGAACCCCGTCAGTTTTGCGATGGCTGACGCCTGCTCTTTGCCATAACCCAATGCATGGAACGAACAGATATCACCCAACACTGCCCCTGCTTCAACTGAGGCAAGTTGGTCTTTATCACCTAACAAAATCAGCCGCGCATGTTTCGGTAAGGCATCGACCACTTTGTACATCAGCGGTAAATCGACCATCGACGCTTCGTCGATAACTAAAATATCCAAATGCAGTGGATTTTGCTTGTTGTGACGAAATTCTGCGCTATTAGGAATCGCGCCAAGCAATCGATGCAAGGTGCTCGATTCAGTCGGAATTTTGGCTTTTAGCTCCGGAGAAACTGGCAGTTCTTGCACTGCTTTACCAATGGACTCGGTTAATCGCGCCGCCGCTTTCCCCGTCGGGGCCACCAGCTTGATGGTTAGATTTTTCTCGTGCGTCGCCTGTTCAATCAAAGCAGCAAGCAATTTGGTTACTGTCGTCGTTTTACCCGTACCTGGGCCACCAGAAATCACAGCAAATCGACGAGTTAACGCAACCGCCGCCGCGACTTTTTGCCAGTTCACACAAGCTGAGAGTGGTACGAGTTCATCCAGTGTTTGCAAATCTTGAACTTTGCGCGCATTGCTAAGCACGGAATCAATGGCGTACCAATCCAACGATTCGCTTGCGACCACATCAAGGTGGTCACACACCAATTGCTGACGCAACACTTGGTTGCTGCTTCCCGCTTCTACTGCTTTGCCTAACGCGTTAAACAGAAAATGGTATTGGCGTGCAAACAAATGGTTGAGCAACTCGGATAATCGCGCAAACTCTTGTGGTTGCAAGTTAACTGCGGCGCCCAACTGATTGAGCTTTTCCGCCAGTGTCACTTCATAATGCCAATAGCGGTGCAGATACAGACGCTCGCCATCGAACATCAGCGGCAAGGCTTCTCCTTGCGCGCCGACCACGGTGGAATTTTTTAATACTTGAATCCAGTCTATGCCTTGCAACTGTGTGTTGAGCACCAATGCCGACTCACCAAACAGCCCTAGCTTACTGGCTAAATCCGTAGATTGCCCTTGTGCATCGAACAGAGGCAGACAGATATGTCCTTTGCCAAGCTCACTACTGACAACACCCGCGATAAACGCCAGTGCTTGGCTGTCCGACTGTTCATCATGCGTTTGAGAATCAATAAAACAGGCGAATTGGTAGTCGAGCTGACGAATAGCACCTTTGTGCGCCAAGCGTTCCAACACTACCAATAGGCTATCTTGGTCAGAATGAAGATTGTGATTTGTCGTCATTAAAGTAGCTCCATCTGCCCGGCTTGAGTTGAGCGCGTTTCAAGTACTTGACCATCAATCAAACGATCCATCTCTTGTAAGAACTTGAAAGTTGGTTTCGCGGCAAAAATGCCGTGGTCACTCTGCCCATCCATGCCGCGCAAGAACAAGTAATACACGCCACCAAAGTGCTGTTCATAATCATAATTGGCCAATCGGCTGCGTAGGAAACGATGCAGGGCTAACGCATAAATCTGGTACTGCAAATCGTAGCGGTGATCTGCCATCGCCGATTTCAGAGCCTCACCATGATAGTGCGTCACATCGTCGCCAAGATGATTCGATTTCCAGTCAAGCACGTAGTATTTACCTTGATGTTCAAACACCAAGTCGATAAAACCTTTGAGCATGCCTTGCACGGTTTGGAAACCTAAATCCCCCGCTTTCGCCGACAACGGATCGTGACGTTGAATGACTCGGTTTAACGCCGGTGCAGACAAAACTTCAATCGGCAACAAAAATTCCATCTCCACCAAACGTTGCGACGGTGCTTTTTGATTCAGCAGCAAAGACTTACCATCCAACGGCGTTGCGAGTACGGTATCAATCAATTGCTGTAAAATAGGTAGCCACTCTTCATCGAGCTGTTCGCTTTCCATCAAGCCAAGGATGATTTGTGTATTCTCTTCCGTAGTGGCTGGCTGAGTAAATTCAACTTCCTCAAACAAGCTGTGCAGGAACGTACCCGGACGCGCACCACGAGGGAAGGTAAAAATAGAGCGCTCTGGCTCCACCAAATCCGCTTCGTCTTGCTCTTCAGATGAGTCGATATCAAAACCCGTAATCTCAATCGTGGCATCATGCTCGGCGTGATGAGAGCCTTGCTTGACCAAGCCAGAGTAACTGGTGATGCGCCAGTTTCTGTCGATAGGGTTTTGCAGTTCTTTCGCACTAAGATCGTGTACTTCTTCTTGTGGCGCTACGTACTTCTCTTCGAGTTTCTGCGGCGGATCGGCCACGACGACACAATCAAGCTCGTCTTGTTGCTTTGTTAAACCTTGGTGCAAATCGTTGATGCCACCTTCTTGACCATTCTGAATCAAATAGCCAATCGCACTGCGGTGTACGCCAGTTGGCTCTTTGGTCGAACGACCATTGCGCAAAGGCGAGGCTCCAATAAAACACGCATACACAGCACGCGTTAGTGCCACGTATATCAAGCGTAAGTCTTCCGCCAAACGCTCTTTGTCCGCTTGCTTCATGGACGCATCGTTGCCAGTGATATCCAGTACCGTGCGGTCATTGGCTGCATCGTAATATTTTGCTTCGCTGGCTTCTCGATAGCTGAACACAAACGGCAGAAATACAAGGTCATACTCCAAGCCTTTTGATTTGTGAATAGTTACGATCTGCACTAAGTTACGTTCCGATTCTAAACGTTGGATTTGGTCATCACTGCCACCCAAACCGTTTTCCGCATCACTGATAGACTGAGCGAGCCAACGCAGCAGACCGTGGTCGCTATCCAGTTCATTACTGGCTTGTTGAAGCAGTTCACCAATGTGCATTAAATCGGTAAGTACTCGCTCACCATTCTCACCCTGTGAACTCGCGCCTTCTTCTAGTAATCGCTCGGCAATATGGCGTTTGCTGATCACAGCGCGCAACATCGGCAGCACACCACGTTGAACCCAAAGTTTGCGATATTCTTTGAATTCGTTAACAGCGTTTTCCCACACCACTTCATCGTTATTAAGCGCATCCAAACTTGCTGCATCGAGGGCAAACAGCTCAGAGGCAAGACTTGCACGCAGTGCACGGTCATTTTCTGGAGCCAGCACCGCTTGCAGCAGACGCTGTAGATCCTGCGCCACCGAACTGGTAAACACACTGTCTCGGTTAGACAGGTACACGCTGGCAATGCCTTGGTCTGCCAACGCTTGTTTGATCATTCGACCTTCACTACCTGTTCGAACCAACACCGCGATATCGCCCGCTTGAACCGCTTTCTGTTTTTCGCCATTCACCAGACACGCTTGCCCCTGTTGAGCCTGCGTCAAAATAGCTTGGATTTGGCTTGCGGTCGCCTCTGCCATTCGAGTCAGATACTCGCCTTTTGGTAGCGGCTTATCGTCCGCTTCTTGCAACCAATAAGTCAGCGCGGGTTGCTTTTGACCACCCATAGTCCAAATGCGTTTTTCGGCATTGGGACTGTACTTAACGGGTGAGAACGGGATGTCCGAATCATAGATAAATGGGCTGTCTGGCAAAGCAAATACTTGGTTTACCGCCTGCACCATATCTGCGCTAGAACGCCAGTTGGTTCCTAACGTGTAGTGGGCACTTACTTGGTTACGCGCTTTGATATAGGTGAAAATGTCTGCGCCACGAAAGCCATAAATCGCCTGCTTGGGGTCACCGATCATAAACAAACCACATTCCGGGTTGTTCAGATAAATACGGCTGAAAATACTGTATTGAAGCGGGTCGGTATCTTGGAACTCGTCAATCATTGCGACAGGGTACAAAGTACGAATACGCGCCGCTAAAAGCTCGCTTTCGTCCGTATCGATAGAAGCAGAAAGTTGCGTCAGCAAATCATCGAAAGAGAGCCACTGTTTTTGATTTTTCGCGTTGGCCAGCATCACACGACAATGTTCAATCGCATGAGCAAGCAGTGGCGCTTTTAAGCTGATTGGATTGGCAAGAAATGTTTCAATGGCTTCAAATACCGCATGCTGCGGCGCACTGCCTTTCGGTGTTTTTTCCAACAAGACGTTTTGCGCGAATTTCTCCAGCTTGTCTGGATAATCGTAACCTGTAGTTTCCGTTGCCGCCCAAGCGTTTACCGCCTCCAACCACGTCGGCAGAGACTTTTTGGTATAGCTACGTTTGTTAATATCTGAATCTGAAATCAGCGTGAAGAAGTCATCTTGGCTTTCTCGCCACTGTGCTTTTAATTCATCAATTTTTTTCAGATTTTCAGTATGAAGATCAGCCAAACTGCCTTTCATTGCCGGAACAGAAAGGCTTAACGGCGCACCAGTTAAGTAATTGCTGATGTCAGACAACAACGCAGATGGAGAGCCCCATAGCTGGCGAATTTCTCCAGCCAAAGTAAATGGCAACGGGTAGAAATTGCGGCGCCAGTAATCGGCTACAACTTGCGCTTTTAGGTGACTTTCATCGGTCACAAACTCGTTATTAAATCGGCTGCCAGATTCAAACGCATTTTGCGTTAGCATACGTTGGCAAAAACCGTGAATGGTGTAGACTGCCGCCTCGTCCATCTGACGCTCTGCCTGCAATAAAATTTCTGCGGCTTGCTTGTGATCGTCAAACTCATTAAGCAAAGGTTGGATCACCGGATCGGAACTCTGTCCACGCGCAAACGCGATTCGCGCATCATGGATTCTTGCCCTGATACGATCGCGTAATTCCGCAGTTGCCGCTTCGGTAAAGGTTACGACCAGAATTTGGTCGACCGTAAGCGGTACGCGATGTCGAGTTTCCGCGCTGCCGTGACCAAGCAAAAGGCGCAGATATAAACCTGCAATAGTGAAGGTTTTACCTGTACCTGCTGATGCCTCGATTAACCTCGCACCATGCAGAGGAAACGTCATCGGTTCTAGTGGCGTTGGTTGAGGTTGCTCTGTGCGGTCTAATGTATGTAGAGGACACTCTGCACCTGACATTTGATCCATAACGCTGAATCTCTCCGGATTATTTACTAGGACGTATCACCTAATAAATGTGATCTATAGTTAAAAATTCTATTAATATGTTTAACAAGTTGGATAATTTAGAGCTTTGTGAGATCTTTCTCACGGTTATCCATAAGACGTACCGTTAGTATGCGCCCCACGAGATAAGCCAAACCTTTTGGCGGCACAACTCAAATGAATTAAACAAAAGTATCATGGTCCCTCTGACCTTGTGGCCGTACAGCGAACGCCCTACAAAAAATAATGATTTTCTGGCGGCCACCCTACTCTTCCTTCTCTTTATCCAACTGTCTTTATTACGCTTTTACGTCATCAGCGTCTTGAACCGCTAAGCGCGCACCTTGCAAAACTAATGCTGTCAGCAAACGAACTTCTGAGGCCAACTCATCATTCCAAGCAGGCCAAATTCGAGAGATGTACGCATTATTGCCTTCGCCCGGGCTCATGAAGCCATCATTGAATGCGTCAGCCATTTTCTTCAAAGATTTCTCTTCGTCATCTACCCACTGACCGCGACTAAAGCCCGCTTCAACACAAGCCAACGCCGTTTTCGGGAAATAAGGCAAAGGCTTAGTCATGCCTTCGAAGAGTAAGCGAACTAATTCAGTCAGTAGCTGTTTGGCATACTGAGCATCGGCAATTTCTGGGTAGATCAAATGCAGCGCGCCTTCTTTACGATCGTAACCAATGATGTGGGTTTTCTTAGCATGACCCGACGCCGACATGGCAAGGTGATCGATCCACGCAGCAAGGTAATCCTGCGAGCGAATCTTACCGCTTCGATAGCGAATCAAACCGGATTGGTAGCATTGAGTTAGCCAACCTGTTAGGCGAACGTTTTTCTCTTCGCCTTCATTTCGCTCAAACAAGGAATCAAACGTCAGGTCGATTTCCAAATCGTCTTGAGGCGCACCAGATAAAAACGCCAGTTTATCCACCAGCTCTTCCGCCTGAACTCGGTTGGTTTCAAACTCGATATCACCAAACGCCCCCACCGGCAGTTTGCCTTGCGCGCGCTGTTGACTCATAAAGTGTTTAAGCACCTCTGTTTTTTTCTCTGGCTGCATCAATGTCGTTTCAAGCAAGGTTTCTAACAGCTCATCACGCATTTGATAGCTTTCCAAACCACCTAAAACAAAGGGTTCGTCGTCTTCCATCACCGGTAGTGGCGGTTCAAAGATTACTTTTAAACGACGATTGAAAAAATACTGCACTGGTAAACGCCAGAAACGTTGCAACTCTACTAAGTCGAGCTCAAGTGGGAACGTCGCTCCTAACAGATAGTCGTCTAATGCCCGATTAAAATCACGACGAACATAGCCTTGCGATTGACTACTTTGAGTCAATGCCGCCGGAATCCACTCTTTCGCGTAGCTGGCGTGCATGCCTTGGAACGCCCTTGGGCTAAACGGCACCATGGCGTGGGTATTCACCAACGCATTTAATAAGTTGTCGCCAGACTCATCAACGGGCAACGCTTCATCACCACTTAAACAATAGTTTTGGTGACAGTATTCCATCAGCTCAGAAACCAGAACCGAAGGCACTCGCTCGGTGTTGTCTTGGATTGAACGGCCAACATAACTGATGTAGAGCGTTTGCTGTGCAGACAACATCGCTTCGAGGAATAGGTAACGGTCATCATCTCGGCGCGAACGGTCGCCCAGCTTGGTTCTTCCCGTCATCAAGTCAAAGCCTTCTGGCGGCATGGAGCGTGGGTACACGCCGTCATTCATCCCCAGTAGACAAACGGTTCTAAACGGAATAGAGCGCATCGGCATCAGAGTACAAAAGTTCACTTGACCAGCAAGGAAGCGCTGGCTGACTCGTGTGCCAGATAATTTGTTTTGAAGGTATTGGCTGATGATCGACGGCGATAACGCATCATCAAATGCGGCATCAGCTAATTGCTCTTTGAGTTGGCTGAGCGTATCGCGAATGGATTTGAGCGCCATTTCGCCTTCTAACTCAACAGAGAAGAAGTCATCCAGCAGTGAAACCAAAGTCTCTCGCCAACCATCGATAGTTTGAACATGAGAAAGTTTGCTTCGATAAGTGCTAATTTGTTGGATAAAGTGTGCCAACTTGCCCGCCAGCTCTGCGCCCATGCCTTGCACTTCGTTGTACGGAGACAAACTGCCTTGCTCGGTTTCAAACAAACCAGCGGATTCTGGCATCGCGTAGCCAAGCAACATTCGTTGAATACCAAATTGCCATGTGTTTTGACGAGTTTCCGGCAGTTCAAATTCGCGTCCGGTATTGGCATCCAACCCCCAGCGAATTCCCGATTCTTCAACCCATTGTTTGGCTTGTAAGAAATCATCTTCGCTGAGTTCAAAACGCTTTAATATCGCTGGAGTTTCCAGAAGTTCGAGTAGTTCTGATGCCAAACAGCGCGTATTGGGTAAGTTCACCAACTGCATAAATGCGGCCAGAATTGGGCTCTCTTGATCGGCGGTTCGGTCAGAAATCGAATAGGGAATAAAACGCTCACCCGGTGCGTTACCAAAGACCGCCTGAATCGCAGGGCTGTAAGCGTTGATGTCCGCGACCATCACGATAATATCGCGCGGTTTTAACGTTGGGTCAGCGTCGAACATCGCCAATAGTTGATCATGCAGCACTTCCACTTCACGCATCGGGCTGTGACAAGCGTGTAGGCTCAGTGATTTATCACCCAAGCTAACCACTTGTTTGTGATGACTGTTTTCAATCTGTTGGTCATCTTGATGTTCTTCAAGATTGAGAATATCCGCTTGCAATTGATGGAGCAGACTGTCGCGCTCAACATCAACAAAGGCTTCAATTTCATGAGATTCCAGCTGAGACAACAGATACATATTGTCGCGCCCGAGTTTACCCATGGATGCCAACAGACTGTTTCCGACCACATCGGTGTGCAGCTCATCGATCACATTATCTTCCAGTGATCCTTTCAGTTGCTCAGTTTCACCTTGCACTTCCGAGTGATCGTCCTGCCACACAACGTGCTGACGATGTTTCGCCGCCAAACGAGCCAGATATTTGCGATCTCGAACTTCACCCCAGTAATAACGACACGGGTTGGTGAACATCAGATGCACGTCGATGTGTTCACCAATTGCTTTTAGCGCATCCATATAGCGAGGCGGCAACGAAGAAATACCAAAAACAAACAAACGCTTGGGTAAATGGTCAAAATTGCCGTTAAAACTCGCTAATGTGTCGATAAAGTGCTCATAAAGATTGGCACGGTGATATGGAGACTGCCCTAACGACACAGTGTGATCATACAACGCTTGCCATAAGATCGGCTGCCACGGATGCTCATCTTCCAGCTCTGGCACACTCTGCCCAGCTTCCCAACTTGCGATCCATTCCGGACGATACACCAAGTAACCATCGAAAATATCGGCAATTTTCTCAGCCAGCTGATACAGCTTAGAGTGGTCACTGTCATCTTTGAGGTACTGCGCTAACGGCGAAAACACCTCTTGGTTGAGAAGCCCCGGCAGCAGATGCATCAACTTCCAAGTCATCGCTTCTTTGTTAAACGCACTGCGTTTTGGCACGTCTGGCAACACCTGCGTAAACATTTCCCAAATGAAAGTAGCAGGGAGCGGAAAATCAATGTTCGCGGCAACACCAAACTCTTTGGCCAATTCCATTTTTAGCCACTGGGACATGCCCGGACTTTGAACCAGAATTTGTTCTTTTTCGAACGGGTTTTCCAGCGGACTGATTCGAATCAGTTCGACAAGGAGTGATTTAAGAACGTCAACTTGGTTGGAGTGATAAACAGTAAACAAATTGGGAATACCGAGCGCCGATTGAAACTGTTAGCTAGCTTAGCACAGCCCCATTTAAACCCGCAGTGATCTCGCGTTCGGAAAAAACAAAAGGTTATATATCACTCAAATAGAGTATGAATCTTCTGAATTTTCACATGTCAATCAAGTCTGACACTTCCATACAAAATGTGACATTCGTCGCAACTGTTCCATAATAAAAAACACTGTTTTATACTCCCTCTACCCATAATTTATAAACAAACAAAAAGTATGTTTCGCAAACTGTCTTCCAACAGCGCTTGGCTGATTGCTTTTTTTGCTTGCTTTGCAGTGTACCTGTCGATCGCTTGTTATCCTTTTGTGTTGTCTAACAATCAGAATGAACCGCTAACCTTGTTGCAAGGTTACTATTTGGTTTCGACTCAATATGGCTGGCTGGGCTTGATCGCTCTTCCATTTATGTTGTTGAGTTTATTGCTCTCTTTTCTACCGACTCGAGCATTCAAAGGTATCGTGATCGCTATCGCGATCTGTCTATTGATCATGTTTAAAGTCGATATCCTCGTTTTTCAGCAATACAAACTTCACATCAACGCCCTATTAATCCGTATGTTTTTCGAAGGTGGCGGTGATGTCTTCGATATTTCTTGGATGAGTTGGCTTATCTTCGTCAGTGAAGTTGCCGTTCTGGTGATCGGGCTCGCCTGTACCGTTTGGGTAAGTAATAAACTGGCACAAAGCCGAGCTAAGTTCGTTTTGATCAGCGTTTGGTTTGCTGTATTGCTTAGCACGCAGATGATTCATGCGTACAAAAACGCACTTTACGACGATGAAGTCAGTCAGTTTTCGAATAACTGGCCACTTTACTACCCGCTGACGGCTCGTAAATTTATTTACAAACACGACCTAGTGGATGAGAACATTGCATCGAAGAACCGCGTAGAGTTAACCAACATTGAACGTAGCTCACTCAACTACCCGCTTGCGCCGATTCAAGTGCAAAGCAAAGAGAAACAGCCCAATGTTTTGTTTATCTTGGTTGACGCGTGGCGCTACAGTGATGCGACGCCGGAAATCATGCCAAATGTCAGCAAGTTCGCCGAAAAAACGGTAAATTTCACACAACATATGAGCGGCGGCAACTCAACTCAAGCGGGTATTTTCAGCCTGTTTTACAGCTTGCCAGCAACCTACTGGGAAAGCTTTTACGCAAGTCAACGCTCTCCTGTTTTTATGGATACGCTGCAAGCAGAAGGCTACCGCATGGGCATTTTTGGCTCGGCACCGCTCACCAGCCCGCCACTTTCTCGCACGGTATTCAAAAAAGTGTCGGACTTGACCCTGAAACAAACTGGGGAAACAGCTGTCGAGCGCGATCAGCAGATAACAGACAAGTTCATCGAGTTCCAAAAGCAGGATAGCGACAAGCCGTACTTTGGTTTTCTGTTCTACGATGCCGCCCACGGCACAGTATTTCCCGAACCTGAATTTGCGAAATTCAAACCATACTGGGAACGCGTTGACCACATTTTGCTCAACAACGATTTTGACGCTTCGCTTTACCATAATCGATACAAAAACTCGTTGTACTACATCGATAGCTTGATTGGTGATGTGCTGAAAAACGTCGACTTAGACAATACCATTGTGGTGATTTCATCAGATCATGGTGAAGAGTTTAATGACCATAAGATGAACTATTGGGGCCACACGGGTAACTACAGTGACGTTCAAGTACATGTGCCTCTTTACGTGTACATGCCAAATCGTCAGCCAGAGCAAGTTGATTACCGCACGACCCATTTTGACGTCGTGCCAACCATGATGAATACGCTGTTTGACGTTCAAGGCACAACGAGTTCATACAGCGTTGGTCATAACTTGTTTGATAGCTCTGCCTCTCGCGATTGGTATATTGCAGGCAGCTACTACAACTATGCATTGGTCGGCAAAGAACTGATGCTTGTGGTAAACCCTGGCGGGCACTCTCAGCAACTGAATCGCCAGTTAAAAGTCGAGAAAGAACAGAAAGTTCCTGTCGATATCATTCGTCATTCTCTGGATGAGATGTCGCGATTTTACAAAAAAGGCTAGTGTCCAACATCGACGCCGATTGAAATAAAAAAGCCTCTTGGTTGTAAGACCAAGAGGCTTTTTCCTATCTGCTATTTAAGCGTGATGAGCGTGCATCAAGCGTGGCTGAATCAATAAGTTGTTGATGTATTGTAAAGCCACATAAGAGACAACAAATGTTGCCACAATCAACTCAAGACCAGCTAAGCCTCGCACTTGTTGAACATAGTGCGCAGCCAATCCTTGCAACTCCATCCAATTCGCCATTTTAAACAGCGCCGTCGCACCGATCACCATCGGGAAAGTGAACGCCGCATAGCCTGGGCTAAATGGCAGTCTAAGCAATTTAAAGAATGCGAGGTAAATGATGGCTGTCATCAATACCGCGATACCAAATAGCATAGCGATGATCACTGGTGATGGTGTCGCAGTGACCGTTAAGTACCCTGCCAATGATAGACTTGCTGGCGCTGCCATGATTGCCATTGTTGGTTTCGCTGCATCCGGAATTTCATGGGTGAACATGAAACGGTAAATCATCATCGGCAACATGATCGCGTACGCCACCATACCAAACATCAATGCACCTTGTGCCACTGGTGCTAACATCGGGTTGCCAGAGAAAGACACATCCGCAACGATAATACCCACAGGCGGTACAAACCAACTAGGAACCATGTGGTGCAATTCAAAATCTTTGGCGCGATGGTAAACAAAGCTCACCAAGAACACGATGTGCAAAACCACCGCAATCAGCCAAAGCGCATCGCCAGCTAATGGGTAAAAATGGCCGAGAGAATTTGAAACCACCATGGTTCCCATCGCAAATGTCGGAACCACGCTGCCCACAACCGGATGAGCAAGATCTTGTCTCAATAGATGATTATGTAGCAAAAACTTGGTTGCCAATATAGCCAATAATATGCTCGCGATACCCGCACTAATCCACTGTCCGTAGCCATGTAATTCGGCGAAGTTCTCCCAACTCCAGCCCAAGCTTGCAATACCAAGAGCCAAACCCGCCATTGGAGTTGGTGCTCCCATTACTTTTGCTTTTGTTCTTTGAATCATAATGACCTCAACCAGACTCACTCTTGATGGGACGTATAATACGCTTGCACTTCGTTCCGATATATCTAATTATTTAAAACAAACGTTCAGAATTACTTAACGGTGGGGTATGGCAAGTCACATTTCTCTTAAACAACTGAAAGTGTTTACGACGATCACGCAGCACAAAACGCTCACAGCAGCTTCTGATAGTCTCTTTTTATCGAAAGCCGCAGTGAGCATGGCACTCTCAGAATTAGAAAAACAGATCGGCCATCACTTGTTTGATCGTGTTAATAACCGACTGATTTTGAACCAAGAAGGTCAAAAACTGCTACCACTGGCGGATGAGTTACTCAACCGAGCCAAAGACATCGAGAGCATTTTCGATGGTGACCAAGCGCTATCGGGCCAACTTCGCATTGGTGCCAGCGACACCATTGGCAACCAAGTCGCGCCCTATTTGCTTAGCGAATTTCGTCAGCAAACGAACCATCGTTCTCAAAGCCTGTTCATTTCTAACTCCGCACAAATCTGCGACATGCTGACCGATTACGAGTTAGACATAGCCCTCATTGAGGGCAAAACACTTCACCCTGAATTGCAGTCTACCCAGTTTAGCGAAGATGAAATGTGCGTGATTTGCGCGCCCGATTACCCAGCCGCGCACGAAGGGCCAGTAAACTTAACCGAGCTAGAAAACAGTGAATGGATATTGCGAGAGGCAGGATCTGGTTCACGCGAATTTTTTATGCGCGTTGTCGCGCCGCGCTTGGAACATTGGCATGAAGCTTTTCAGCTCAATACCACCGAAGCGCTGATCAACTCAGTATCGGCAGGGTTAGGCTTAGGTTGCTTATCACGTTTGTCTGCAGAACCTGCTATTCGTGACGGCCGCGTAAAACTGCTCGACATGCCTTTAGATATGAAACGTCGCTTCTGGTTACTGGTTCATAAAGAGAAATATCAAAGCCCATTGCTCAAAACGTTTATCGAATTTTGCCAAGATTGGGAGCGACCAACAAACCTTCCTTTGGCGGACAAATCCGCAAAGTGAAACCAAGATAGTTTAAATGCTAGTCAGTTAGTTGTACGTGTCTCTCATTCTGAGGCTTGTCGCTAGACTTGATTGGTCAAAAACTGTATAAAAAGCCAGTATCAATACACCAAATTAGGGGACCAACCATGGCTGTAATCGTCAAGTACGTGGTAGAACGCAATGGAGAAGAGAAAATGACTTTTACCTCTAAAGCGGAAGCTGACGCATACGACAAAATGCTGGATATGGCAGACGAGTTATTCTCACTGCTGGGTAAAAGTGAACTTCTAGAAGACGAAGGTAAGCAAGAAGATCTTGCAATGTTCCTTGCGCAAAACAAAGAAGAAGTGCTTTACGCTCTGGGTGCAAAACGTAAACCTGCACCAAAAAAAGCAAAGAAGCTTGAAGCTGTTGAAGAAGATAGCGAGCAAGAAGACGCTGCATAAGCCTCTCATTTGTTTAGAAAAAACGTCGCATTATGCGGCGTTTTTTTATTTTCAGCCCTAAACCACCTACTTCAGTAGGTGGTTATCATCCGTTTCGGCTTTGCCTGTAAAACTACTCATGCTAA
>NZ_JAWOUJ010000015.1:0-91866 GCF_033339315.1 Vibrio sp. 661
ATTGGCGCTGGACTAAACAAAGGCCCCCTTTTAGGGGGCTCACACAAAGCCACCTTCTTTAGAAGGTGGTAATTTACATCTAAGACAATCTACAGCATTTTTGGCTTCTCTCGCTTTTCAATGCTTGCTAACGGCCATGTTTGCAATTTGTATCTGGGGCTTTTGCTTCGATAGAGTTCTATTTGTGATCTAAGTCTTGTTTTTGTCCTTGGAGAGTCTTAGAGAGGCGAGTCTTCTGATTATTAATACTTCAATGCACGCAACGCACGGCCAGCAGTGTAAGGCGTAGCCAAAGTTTTATGATAAACAAGTGTATTTAAGCGATTTTTAGTATTAAAACTAAGCAATCCATCGTCTTTCGCACAAATTCTAGTCAAACGATTTAAAAAAATAAAAATAGTGTTGACTCGATCGCTCGAATCCGTAGAATGCATCCCGTACCCAAGAGAGCACGGCTCGAAAGGGTGGTGAAAAAGCTTATCTTTATTCACAAATGAGGCGCCTTGGCAGAGTGGCTATGCAGCGGATTGCAAATCCGTGGACCTCGGTTCGACTCCGGGAGGCGCCTCCATTATTCTTTTGAGAGCGAATGGCTTTCGAGAAAAATGCGACACTAGCTCAGTTGGTAGAGCGCAACCTTGCCAAGGTTGAGGTCACGAGTTCGAACCTCGTGTGTCGCTCCAAATTTTATTGATATGGCATTGGCGATATCAGATGGTGTTTTACTTTTCTGTAAAGGCATCACAAAGAATATTTGTGTGCCCTGGTGGTGGAATTGGTAGACACAAGGGATTTAAAATCCCTCGACGTTCGCGTTGTGCCGGTTCAAGTCCGGCCCGGGGCACCATCTCATATTAAATGCGACACTAGCTCAGTTGGTAGAGCGCAACCTTGCCAAGGTTGAGGTCACGAGTTCGAACCTCGTGTGTCGCTCCAGATTTAAGGCCTAACATGAAAATGTTAGGCCTTTTTCGTATTTTTTGAAAATCTCAAACTTCTTTTCTGTCACAGACTTCGTTAAGTAACGAACCCTTTGTCTCATTGACTCAAGTGATTGTTCATTCTGCCATTGCAAAGCATCTTAGCCATTCCTACTAGTCTATGTTTAAACCATCACTTGTGGAGAATAACCACTCTTGCTCCAGGCAAAGCTGTGACGAGAATGCTATCTTTTTAAATGTTCCGGATATAGAAAGGAATGTTTTACGATTAAGCAGCACAACCTTAAACCTCTGTTGGATGAGGTGATGATATCTCAAGAATATTTGTTTAAATAACAGCTGTTTGAGAGAAGCAGAAAAGCTTAGCTCATGAATATGAACATGCGAGTTTCGATGGGGTATGTTTTGTTGTGATTTACATCACTGTTACTAATATGAAAAATCGTTGCCAGAAGATTTTATTTTGTGATAAATTCGCGCGCAATCTCGGAGCGTAATTAACAACGTTTGATCTCTGGGGGATACGCGTAGTGACCATTCAAGCTGATTGTGACACTGCGTAGGGTAGGTATCGGCAAAGCCTTTTGTCGATAGACGGGATACTAATGCTGTAAACGCGGCATATTAATGGGAAACCCAACATTGAAACCTTTGAATAAACACACACTAATCAGCTTCATACTGCCGAAATGTCCTGTTTTACAAAACGGGTGCATTACAGAACCTTGATTAATCCCTTTTACATATAAAGTCGCGAGTATCGTGGCGGATGATCTGTATTTGTCATTTATGCACTGACAAATGCGGAGGGGTATTCACACCTCCTGTAATTTCATTCTAATGATTATTAATACAGGATATAGAATTATTATAATTCAAGGGATTATGTAGTATGAGCACTGCCTTTGAAGTCGATAGCAATATCGCAAACATTTTTTCGTCTCAGGTTCCTATCGTTGAGGGAACGTATGACTTAACGCCAGATCAAGTATTGATTGATCAGGCTGAGCATGAATCTGAAGTACGTTCTTATCCACGTCGTTTGCCGATCGCAATTAAACAAGCCTTTGGGTGCTTGGTTGAAGATACGCGTGGACAGATCTTTCTAGACTGCCTTGCGGGGGCAGGCACTCTAGCTTTGGGGTATAACCATCCTGAAATAAACCAAGCGCTGAAAGAACAATTAGATTCAGGACTGCCATATCAGACGCTAGATATTGCAACATCAGCAAAAACGACGTTTATTCAATCTGTTAAGTCTTTTCTTCCTCAAGAGTTAAGCGAGAACAGCGTTATCCAATTTTGTGGCCCGTCTGGAGCTGATGCGGTTGAAGCTGCTATCAAGCTCGCGAAACAGACTACCGGTCGCAACACTATGTTTGCCTTCCGTGGCGCATACCATGGTATGACTAATGGTACGATGGGGATGATGGGTAACTTAGGCACCAAAGCTCGTCGAACTGGTTTGATGTCGGATGTGCACTTTATGCCTTTCCCATACAACCTGCGTTGTCCTTTTGGGCTTGGCGGTGATGAAGGTGCAAAAGCAAGTATTCGCTATATCGATCGTCTTTTAAACGATGATGAGTCAGGCATTATGAAGCCTGCCGCAATTATCGTGGAGCCAGTGCAAGGTGAGGGTGGTGTTGTTCCTGCGCCAGCATTCTGGCTACGAGAGTTACGTCGTATTTGTGATGAACACGGTATCTTACTGATCTTCGATGAGATCCAGTGTGGTGTTGGTAAAACTGGCTACAATTTCGCGTTCGAAGAGTCGGGCATTGTTCCAGATATTCTGTGTTTATCAAAAGCAATTGGCGGTGGATTACCAATGTCGCTATTGGTTATCAACAAGCAACATGATACATGGAAGCCGGGCGAGCACACAGGTACATTTCGTGGTAACCAGTTAGCCATGGTCTCTGGTGCGAAAGCATTAGAAATTATCCAGCGTGATAATCTTGTTGAGCATGCCAATATTGCGGGTCAGTACTTGCGCTACGGCCTTGAAAGTATTCAAAAGCGTGTGAACTGTATCGCAGAGGTTCGTGGCAAAGGTTTGATGCTAGGCGTGGAGATTAAAACCCCAAACGGTGAGCTCAATAAATTTGGTGAACCTCAAGCGGATAGTGAACTCACACTTTCTATTCAACGCGCAGCACTCGAGCGTGGCTTGATCGTTGAGAAAGGTGGCCGCGAAGGCGCAGTAATTCGTTTCCTTCCTCCTCTTATCATCTCGTTTCAGCAAATCGACTTTGCTTTACGTGTATTTGAAGACGCGATTTTAGCCGCTGGCGGTAGTCACATCGAAACTCAGCCACAAGATGAATGGAAGAAGCATTTCATCCACACTGGAGAGATGGGCAGCAATGAATTTGCTTCGGTGATGAATCACACTACTACGGCAATGAAGTCAGTGTTTGAACAAGTGACTGCACCGTATTCAGGTATGGATCCAAAAGCATTGGAAGCAGCGATTCACGACGTTGATCTTGATAATGGAAATGCACCTCTTAAATCCGTTATCGACGATGCTGCTGAGCTGGTCGCGAAAAACGCAATTTTTACTCAACATCCAGATTGTATTGCTCACCTACATACTCCACCGTTGATGCCAGCGATCGCGGCAGAGGCAATGATTGCGGCTTTGAACCAGTCGATGGACTCATGGGATCAAGCTTCATCAGCGACTTATGTTGAACAGAAAGTTGTGAACTGGCTATGCGATAAATATGAGTTAGGTGCAAAAGCGGACGGTATCTTCACGAGCGGCGGCACGCAAAGTAACCAAATGGGTTTGATGCTTGCGCGAGATTGGATTGCTGACAAACTCAGTGCACACTCAATTCAAAAGCTTGGCCTTCCTGAATACGCAGACAAGCTACGTATTGTATGTTCGAAAAAGTCCCACTTCACGGTTCAAAAATCAGCGTCTTGGATGGGATTGGGTGAAAAAGCGGTCATGACTGTCGATGCTAATGCCGATGGAACGATGGATGTCACTAAATTAGACGAAGTTCTCAATCAGGCCAAAGCAGAAGGTTTGATCCCATTTGCCATTGTTGGTACAGCGGGTACAACGGACCACGGTGCTATTGATGACTTAGACTTTATCGCCGATATGGCAGCGAAACATGACATGTGGATGCACGTCGACGGTGCATACGGTGGAGCTCTGATTCTAAGTAGCCAAAAAGCGCGTCTGAAAGGTTGTGAGCGTGCACATTCCATCAGCGTAGACTTCCATAAGCTGTTTTACCAAACCATCAGTTGTGGTGCGCTATTGGTAAATGACAAGTCTAACTTTAAATTCCTGCTTCACCATGCAGACTATTTGAACCGCGAACACGACGAACTACCGAACTTGGTGGATAAGTCTATTGCGACAACTAAGCGTTTTGATGCGCTCAAAGTGTTTATGACGATGCAAAGCGTAGGGCCAAAAGCCCTAGGCGATATGTATGATCATTTGCTTGAGCAGACGCTTGAAGTGGCGGACATGATTCGAGAAACCAAACACTTTGAGTTGTTGGCTGAACCATCACTATCTACGGTTCTGTTCCGCGCGACAAATGAATCAGCGGATCTTGATGAACTGAACAAAACGTTGCGCTTAGAAGCGTTAACACGCGGTATTGCGGTATTGGGTGAAACCATTGTCGACGATAAAACTGCATTGAAATTTACGATTTTGAACCCGTGTCTGACGACGGCGGACTTTGAATCTTTGCTCTCAAAAATCAATACGCTAGCGGCAGAGCTAGTTTAACAAAGGTAACGGAAAACTATGGCAATTCTACAGATTGGTGCAGGCGGCGTTGGCTGGGTAGTTGCACATAAAGCAGCACAAAACAACGACGTTCTGGGTGATATCACAATCGCATCACGTACCGTAGGTAAGTGTGAGAAAATCATCGAATCGATTCAGAAGAAAAACAATCTGAAAGATTCAACTAAGAAATTAGAAGCGCGAGCGGTAAACGCGGACGACGTAGATTCTTTAGTTGCTTTAATTAAAGAAGTACAACCTGACTTAGTGATCAACGCAGGTCCTCCTTGGGTGAACATGTCTATTATGGAAGCATGTTACCAAGCTAAAGTGTCATACCTTGATACATCTGTTGCGGTTGATTTGTGCTCTGAAGGCCAACAAGTACCTCAAGCTTACGATTGGCAGTGGGGTTACCGTGAGAAGTTTGAAGAAGCGGGCATTACAGGTATTCTTGGTGCTGGTTTCGATCCGGGCGTAGTATCGGTGTTTGCCGCATACGCAGTGAAGCATCTGTTCGATGAAATCGATACTATCGACGTAATGGATGTAAACGCAGGCGACCACGGTAAGAAGTTCGCAACTAACTTTGATCCAGAAACGAACATGCTTGAGATTCAAGGCGATTCGTTCTACTGGGAAAACGGCGAGTGGAAACAAGTACCTTGTCACTCACGTATGCTTGAGTTTGAATTCCCGAATTGTGGTTCACACAAAGTGTACTCAATGGCGCACGACGAAGTTCGATCTATGCAAGAGTTCATCCCGGCGAAACGCATCGAATTCTGGATGGGCTTTGGTGACCGTTACCTAAACTACTTCAATGTGATGCGCGACATCGGTCTACTCAGCCCAGATCCACTAACGCTTCACGACGGTACGGTTGTTCAACCTTTGCACGTGCTAAAAGCACTACTACCAGATCCAACATCACTCGCGCCAGGCTACACTGGCCTAACGTGTATCGGTACTTGGGTTCAAGGTAAGAAAGATGGTAAAGAGCGCAGTGTATTTATTTACAACAACGCTGATCACGAAGTCGCATACGAAGATGTTGAACACCAAGCTATCTCATACACCACTGGCGTACCAGCGATCACTGCGGCTTTGCAGTTCTTCCGTGGCAAATGGGCAGACAAAGGCGTGTTCAACATGGAGCAGCTAGATCCAGACCCATTCCTAGAAACCATACCATCTATTGGTCTAGATTGGCATGTTCAAGAACTGGAGCCAGGACAACCTGTTATCCATAAATTGAAGTAAGAATTTAGCGACTCTTATTTGTACGTTTAAGCCGATGCACTTGCGTCGGCTTTGTTCGATTTTATAGTGTCTTTGCTAAGGCGAAGGGACGTAAGGTATCAAAATGCAACAAAACGAACTAAAAACGCCATACTTCATGATCAATGAAGACAAGCTGATTGAGAATCTAGAGAAAGCAAAACAGCTAAAAGACATCTCTGGTGTGAAGCTTGTATTAGCACTGAAGTGCTTCTCAACATGGGGTGTATTCGACATCATCAAGCCTTACCTAGACGGAACAACAAGTTCTGGCCCGTTTGAAGTGAAGCTTGGCTACGAAACGTTCGGTGGTGAGACACACGCATACAGTGTGGGTTACAGCGAAGATGACGTTCGCGATGTGGCGGACATCTGTGACAAGATGATCTTTAACTCTCAGTCACAGCTAGCGGCTTATCGTCATATTGTCGAAGGTAAAGCATCGATTGGCTTGCGCCTAAACCCAGGTGTGAGCTATGCAGGGCAAGACTTAGCAAACCCAGCGCGTCAATTCTCTCGTCTTGGGGTTCAGGCTGATCACATCAAACCGGAAATTTTTGATGGTATTGATGGCGTAATGTTCCACATGAACTGTGAGAACAAAGACGTGGATGCGTTTATCGGCTTACTCGATGCTATTTCAGATCAGTTTGGCGAGTACCTAGATAAGCTGGACTGGGTGAGCATGGGCGGCGGGGTATTCTTCACATGGCCGGGTTATGACATCGAAAAGCTTGGCCTAGCGCTGAAAGCGTTTGCTGAAAAACACGGCGTGCAAATGTACCTAGAACCGGGCGAAGCGATCATTACCAAGACGACTGACCTAGTGGTCACTGTGGTTGATATCGTTGAGAACGTAAAGAAAACCGCGATTGTGGATTCAGCAACAGAAGCACACCGTCTTGATACGTTGATTTACGACGAGCCTGCATCGATTCTAGAAGCGTCTGAAAATGGTGAACATGAGTATGTGATCGGCTCGTGTTCATGCCTTGCGGGTGACCAGTTCTGCGTGGCGAACTTTGAACAGCCGCTAGAAATTGGACAACGTCTGCATATTCTTGATAGTGCGGGTTACACCATGGTGAAATTGAACTGGTTTAACGGTCTACGTATGCCGTCGGTCTACTGTGAACGCTCGAATGGTGACATTCAAAAACTGAATGAATTTGACTACTCTGATTTCAAACGTTCACTATCTCAGTGGTCAGTGAAATAAGACGTATCGCGCCATAAGCACCAAAAGAGCAGCTTAATCGCTGCTCTTTTTATTGGGGAAACGATAACAGTACGTGATTAACTCTCCACAATCACACGAGTGTCTTCACTCAGAGATTCTAACTCATTGGCTATGTCTTCAATTTCTAGCTCGCTAGGCAGTTTTATCGCCATTTTAGCGCTGAATAAGCTAGAGCTTACCCCTCCGCCTCCAGCAATGAATACACGCTGACAATCCATATCTAAAATTGAGATACCTTGATTATCGAGAACGTGAGTAATTTCATTCACAATACCCGCTCTATCGTTGGCATCTAAACGAAGTTGGAAGATAGTGTCTTCACGATATGAATGAGGCTCAGAGTCGACGAACCTAACAACAAGAGTCTGACAAGAAGAGAACGCCTGTTTAACGATGTCGGCATTTTCTCTTGGAAGCTCTACTTTGATGACACCTGCAACTTGGTCTTCGATAAAGTTTACTTTGCTGATCAGCCATTTCCCGCCGTTTTCGTGTGTGATTGCAGCGAGCTCTTTAATCGTGGCGGGTGACGCTTGTCCGACAAAATTAACAATAAATACGGTGTTCATAATGTCCCCTCCTGGAATCAAGGTTTGGACGCAGTACGAATAAACGTGCTACTTAAGTTATTGGAATAAATCCTTTTATTTAGTGTAGGTGCTAAGGGCGGGTAATGTTTGATGAAAGTCAATTTTTAACACTAATTCGTGATGCAAATAATTAAAACAATGTTCAGAGCACAAAAAAGCAGCCATCGTAAGGCTGCTTTTTACCGAGTATCAACTTAGGATTAGAAGGTTACTTTTAACTCGACACCATAAAATTGACTGTCATAGTTTGCGCCTGCGTCCATGGCGAATTTTGCAACATCTTGGTTTCCAAACCAAGGTGATGAATTGAATTGTAGTTCTGCACTACCGCCCCATGCATCAGTTACCCAATAATGAATATGTCCAACAGGGTTTAAGAAGAAGAGCGAAACATCACCTGCGGTTTCAGAGCCCATAACTTCGCCGCCGTTTGCAATAATGTCTTGCTCAGCCGTTAACATCATTTCACCAACAACAGCACCAAAGAATGGTGTGATAAAAATATCCTGCCAAGATGGTACTTCTGCGAACGCCTCCACGCCATACTCCCAAAAGAACGTCGACATAGTTGCGGAGTACAAAAACGACTGAAATTCATTATAGCCAGCGTGACGTGCTGCCGTGTAGTAAACGCCGCCAAAATATGGGTGCATGATGTAGTTGAGGACATGTTCATCGCGATCCCAAACGGGGCCGTCAGAGACATTATCTTTCCACTTTTGCCCCAACTTACTCATGTCTCGGTCTTCTTCGTCCCATTTGGTGATACTTTCTGGAAGAAAAGTCATCATGCCTACGGTCGCGATACTGAGACCTAGAATGGTGTAGGTTTGACCCATCAGGTAATCCCAGTCTTTATCTTGAGGGATGATGAGATGTTTAGGCTGAAGCCCTGCGTCAAGGTTTAGCGAATCATCATTATTCTGTTCATACATAACACCGCGATTTTGAGCCTCGAAGGTGTACAGAGTCGTCGTTTCGCAGTAACCTGACAAGCAATCAGGTGTGTAAGAAAACTCTGTATGACGGCTTAGGTCATAGTGACTTGCGTGCGCAAGCGCTGACGAAGCCAAGCAAAGGCCTGTTAGAGTCGTCTTGAACATGGATGATTTTGACACAAAGGTCTCCGAGTTAATGGTGTATGTTCGGGCTCGTAATTATCCCTCAAAACATCAATCATTTAAACACTTGACCCTTATTTAGTCCCAACAAACCTCGGCGAGATTTGTCCAAATAAAAAGAAAAATAAGCGCTATAACGAAAATAGGATTGTGCTTACGTTCAGGAGTCAGTTGTGAAAATAGCAATGCTTAGTACTGGTGAGGAAGTCCTCCACGGTGATATTGTTGATACTAATGCGGCATGGTTGTCTAGCCTGTTTTATCAACATGGATTTGGCTTAACAAAGCGCTCAACGGTTGGTGATAGCCTATCGAGTTTGGTTGAAGAGTTTTTAATGCTCAGCTTTAACAACGATGTGGTTATTGTTAATGGTGGTTTAGGCCCTACAACGGATGACATGAGTGCTGCCGCCGCCGCGAGAGCCGCCGATTGTAAACTGGTGCTATTCAAAGAGTGGTTACAGCATCTAGAAAGTTTGTATGCTCGACGTGGCATCCCTATGCCGGACAGTAATTTAAAGCAAGCAATGCTGCCAGAAACGGCAGAGATATTGGACAACCCGATAGGCACTGCTTGCGGTTTCAAAATGCTGATTAATGATGCCATTTTTTATTTCACACCGGGTGTACCAAGTGAATTTAAGCTCATGGCAGAGACGCAAATTCTTCCCGATCTGAGAAGAGTGTTTCCCGATGTTCAAGGCTCATGTTGTAGTCGAATCTACACGTTTGGTCTGTCTGAATCAGGTATTTCAGATAAGCTAGATCAGCTAAAACTTCCTCAAGGCTATGAGCTAGGGTATCGCTCTTACTTGCCTTTTATTGAAGTGAAACTTTTTGGTCCTTCAGATCAGATTGAACAGCGTTTGAAACTAGTACAGATAATTAATAAACACCTTGAGAGTAATACCGTTAGTATTGACTTACCTATGGTTGAAAATGTCGGCCAGTTGTTGGTCGATAAAGGACTAACGGTGTCGACCTCCGAAAAAAGTAGCGGAGGATACTTAACGTACTGGCTAAACGGCGATGAAAACGCTGAAAAGCAACTAGGGCATGGTTGGATACTACCGAGCCTGACTCAAGCGATGGCCAACAGCGGAGATCCATTAGCAGAGACGTTTGCTCTGGCTGGCGCTACGCGAGAGAAGTGTGGGACGGATTTATCACTCGTTACTGGCCATATTGAAGAGGGTGTTTTTTCCGTCGCTTTATCGACACCGTCAGGCGAGTGGGGAGCATTATATAAACTCTCGAAAAAGTATCAGCGCAATGATCAAGTTAAAGTGATCAGCACGGCAGCTCTAGACTTGTTGCGTCGCTACCTAGAACGTAAACCGATGTTTGCGCATTATGCATTTTTAGAGAAAGTTAAAGAGATGCACCTCCCGAGCAGTGCTTTATAACCAAAGCTCTATACAGTAGTCTGAGAGACAAAACACAGAGACAAAAAAGCCAAGGTGATTGCCTTGGCTTTTGCATTTTATACCGTCGAGTCAACGTTATGCGCGCTGCTTTTCTTTCATCGCGTAGTTAACGCCGCTAAGTGACAAATCTGATTTTGCTTTACAGATACAAGGTAATATTTCATCACTTTGTGTGTAAGCCATGGCAAAACCAACATACTCCACTTCACCAGACTCCAATTTGCAGCGACAGGCGCCGCAGTGTCCATCACGGCAGTTGTATTCTGGTAATAGGCCAGCTTGCTCCATTGTTTCCAAAATCGTATTGGAAGGGTTGGATTCAATGCTGATCAGTTTGTTGATTTTGAGTGTTGCCATTACAGCTCGAATCCTTCGAAGTCATCTGCGCGAACTTCATTGTCAATTTGACCCACAAGGTAAGAAGAGATTTCTGCTTCTTGAGGCGCAACTTGAACGTTATCTGAAGACAACCAAGCGTTAATCCATGGAATTGGGTTGGTTGTTGCTTCTGGATACGCTGCTGGTAGACCTACCGCTTGCATACGAATATTTGTGATGTATTCAACGTATTGGCTTAGGATGTCTTTGTTTAGACCGATCATAGAGCCATCTTTGAATAGATACTCTGCCCACTCTTTTTCTTGCTCAGCCGCTTCTTTGAATAGGTCAAAACAGTCCTGTTTTGCCTCTTCTGCGATTTGCATGAAAGTGAAGTCATCTTGACCGTTACGTAGCAGGTTGATCATGTGCTGCGTGCCGTTTAAGTGAAGTGCTTCGTCACGAGCGATCAGCTTGATGATTTTCGCGTTACCTTCCATTAGTTCGCGTTCTGCGAAAGCGAAAGAACATGCGAAACTGACGTAAAAACGAATAGCTTCTAATGCGTTAACAGACATCAAACAGATGTACAGCTTCTTCTTAAGATCGTACAGACTAACCTTAACCGTTTCACCGTTAAGGACATGCTCACCTTCACCGTAGCGATGGTAATCATTCGTCGCTTGAATCAAATCGTCGTAGTAGTGCGCGATGTCTTTTGCACGCTTCAGAATGTGCTCGTTCTCAACGATATCATCAAACACTACAGCAGGATCGTTCACGATGTTACGAATAATGTGTGTGTAAGAACGAGAGTGAATCGTTTCAGAGAAAGACCAAGTCTCAATCCAAGTCTCTAGTTCTGGTAGAGACACAAGCGGCAGCAGTGCCACGTTAGGGCTGCGGCCTTGGATAGAGTCAAGAAGCGTTTGGTACTTCAAGTTAGAGATGAAGATGTGCTTCTCGTGATCTGGCAGTTTGTTGTAATCGATACGGTCGCTAGATACGTCTACTTCTTCTGGACGCCAGAAGAAAGAAAGTTGTTTCTCGATAAGTTTTTCGAAAATCTCAAACTTTTGTTGGTCGTAACGTGCAACGTTTACTGATTGACCTAGGAACATTGGTTCCTTCAATTGGTCATTCTTTTTTTGGTTAAAAGTACTGTAAGCCATAATGCCTCAATTCCTTTTAAACCTCCCCGTAAGGGGGAGGTTATCGATAGTCTGTCTTTACGGGTTCGCTAGGTACGGGAAGATTAAATCTTACAACCGCCGCCAGCACAATCGTCATCTTGTGGTTGAACAGCGTCTTTCTGTTCATCTTTCGCGCCATCACGAGTGTTGTGGTAGTAAAGCGTTTTCACACCAAACTTATACGCTGTTAGCAGGTCTTGAAGTAGTTTCTTCATTGGAACCTTGCCAGTCTCGTAACGTGACGGGTCGTAGTTAGTATTAGCAGAGATAGCTTGGTCAACAAACTTCTGCATAATACCCACAAGGTGCAGATAACCGTCGTTCGAACCGATATTCCAAAGCAGTTCATAGCTGTCTTTAAGTTCTGTGAACTCTGGTACAACTTGCTTCAGGATACCGTCTTTCGAAGCTTTTACTGAAACGTAACCACGTGGTGGCTCAATACCGTTAGTTGCGTTTGAAATCTGAGAAGAAGTCTCAGAAGGCATTAGTGCAGTCAGTGTTGAGTTACGTAGGCCGTGCTCCATAATTTCTTTACGTAGGCTGTCCCAGTCGTAGTGCAGCGCTTCGTCACAAATTAGGTCGATATCTTTCTTATACGTATCAATCGGCAGTAAGCCTTTCGCGTAGTTCGTCTCGTCGAATGAAGGACACTTACCTTGTTCTTTCGCCAGTGCTACAGATGCTTTCAATAGGTAGTACTGCATTGCTTCGAACGTACGGTGAGTTAGGCCGTTCGCGCTACCGTCAGAGTATTTCACGCCATTCTTCGCTAAGTAGTAAGCAAAGTTAATCACACCAACACCTAGCGTACGACGGTTCATAGTCGATTTGTATGCCGCTGGTAGAGGGTAATCTTGGTAATCAAGCAGTGCATCTAACGCACGAACAACAAGATCGGATAGCTCTTCGAAATCATCTAGAGACTTGATAGCACCTAAGTTGAATGCAGAAAGCGTACACAGTGCGATCTCGCCTGAGTCATCTTCAACGTTAGTTAATGGTTTCGTTGGCAGTGCGATTTCTAAACATAGGTTCGACTGACGAACTGGAGCGACTTCAGAATCAAATGGGCTGTGAGTATTACAATGGTCCACGTTCTGGATGTAGATACGACCCGTTGATGCACGCTCTTGCATTAGCAGAGTGAACATTTCAATCGCTTTAACCGTTTCTTTCTTGATTGAAGGATCGTTCTCGTACTTCACGTATAGACGCTCAAACTCTTCTTGGTTTTCGAAGAATGCGTCGTACAGACCAGGTACATCAGATGGTGAGAATAGCGTAATATTGCCGCCTTCAACTAAACGTTGGTACATCAGTTTGTTTAACTGAACACCGTAGTCCATGTGACGAACACGGTTTTCTTCAACACCACGGTTGTTCTTAAGTACCATTAGTGAGCGTGCTTCACCGTGCCACATTGGGTAGAACACAGTAGCTGCGCCACCACGTACACCACCTTGTGAACAACATTTTACTGCTGTTTGGAAGTACTTGTAGAACGGAATACAACCAGTGTGGAATGCTTCACCACCGCGAATCTCTGAGCCTAATGCACGGATACGACCTGCGTTGATACCAATACCAGCGCGCTGAGATACATAACGAACAATTGAGCTTGCTGTTGCGTTAATAGAATCAAGACTGTCTCCACACTCGATCAGAACACATGAGCTGAACTGGCGAGTAGGGGTACGCACGCCAGACATAATTGGCGTAGGTAGAGAAATCTTAAATGTCGATGTCGCATCGTAGAAACGTTTGATGTAATCAAGACGTGTCGCTTTTGGATATTTCGCAAATAAGCACGCTGCTACAAGGATGTATAAGAACTGAGCACTTTCGTAAATTTGGCCCGTAACACGGTTCTGTACGAAGTACTTACCCTCTAGCTGCTTAACTGCCGCGTATGAGAAGTTTAGGTCGCGTTTATGGTCGAGGTACGCATCAAGTTCGTCGAGTTCTGCTTTTGTGTAGTCTTCTAGAATATGTTGATCGTACTTACCCATATCGACGAGGCGAGACACGTGATCATAAAGCGTTGGTGGCTCGTATTGGCCATACGCTTTTTTACGCAGATGGAATACCGCTAGGCGAGCAGCTAGGTATTGGTAATCCGGAGTCTCTTCAGAGATCAGGTCTGCCGCAGACTTGATGATTGTCTCGTGAATATCTGTCGTTGTGATGCCGTCGTAAAACTGGATGTGAGCGCGAAGTTCTACTTGAGAAACCGAAACATTATCTAGACCTTCTGCAGCCCAAGTGATAACGCGGTGGATTTTATCCAGATCGATACTTTCTTTACGGCCATCACGCTTGGTGACGGTAAGTTGTTGGTTCATTCTGCTTTATTTCCCTAAGAAAACTGATAAAAGCCGTATTTTTGTTTGTTTATGTGCAATATGAGTAAAGCTTGCGGCGGCTTTGTGATCAAAGTCTATCTATATATTGTCGCTTAAACACAACATATAGGGGTTCATTTGTTTGCGGGTTACAAGATAGTGCTATTACACTGATTTATCAAGGTACAGTTCGGGGATGACTTGTGGATAACTGACAAAATGAAAAAAATCAGTAAGTGAACACTAACCGATGAGAAAAGGGCAGACTTGAATGGTTAAAAGTACGGTTTCGAGATCGGTTTAGAAATAACCGCATGCAAAAATATTTTCCTTGATCTTTGGCCGTTTTTATCTACGAAAAATGGCTTGGTCAAAATGGAATCTAGAGCACGAATTTTAGCCATAAAAAGACAAAAAAAGCGGCAACTTTGTGCTACCGCTTCCGATTCATTTTCTTTAAAAAATGTCAATCACAAAACTCATTTTTTAACTTAATAGCGTTCAGTATTTTTTAGTATGAACGATGTAGTTTACATCTACATTACGACCGAGTTTGTAGCTGTCATTTAGAGGGTTGTAATGAAGCCCAGTAATGCCCATTTCCGTCAAGTCAGTTTGGTCTATCATCTTCATCATTTCGGCTGGCTTGATAAACTTATCGTGCTCATGAGTGCCTTCAGGAACAATCTTAAGAAGCTTCTCAGCACCGACAATAGCAAATAAGTACGACTTAATGTTTCGGTTCAAAGTTGAGAAAAACACGTGACCACCGGGTTTGACTAGCGCAGCACAAGAGCGGATAACGGAGAGAGGATCTGGAACGTGTTCAAGCATCTCCATACAAGTCACGACATCGTAAGTTCCTGCGTTTTCTATAGCGTGGTCTTCTATTGTGCTCTGAATGTAGGTCAGTTGAGTACCTGTTTCTAATGCATGTAGTCGCGCGACTTCTAATGGTTCTTTACCCATATCAAGCCCCGTCACAATAGCGCCTTCTTTTGCCATGCTTTCAGCAAGAATGCCACCACCACAGCCGACATCAAGTGCGCGCTTGCCAAACAAGCCATTTGCTTTTTCAAGTACATAGTTCAAACGAAGTGGGTTAATTTGATGAAGTGGCTTAAACTCGCCTTCTAAATCCCACCATCGAGAAGCCATGTCCTCGAATTTCTTAATTTCACTTGGGTCGACGTTTTGTGCTTTAGTCATAATTGGTTTTATTGCATTCAATCTGAGTCCTTTAGAGGGCGCCAGTATACTCCAACGTTTTACACCCAAACAACCTCGATGTGCTTAGTTAAGGGACAATGACAGAGTTCACTGGCGCGGCAATCGAGACAGGTGCCTGTAATTTGTAAAGCGCTAACTATTGTTTTTGCTTCATCCTTGAACTGGTGCCAGTGACAATAACTCTAAAACCTGCATTTTCGCGTTGTGTGGTTAAAGGAATTTACCTCGCTTTTCCGCGTAAAGGGTCCGATTTTGCTCAATATTGACCGAAATATAACCACTAATCAGAAAGATATGGGATGAGTGTGCAAATTCTCGACATTTGATTCATAACCAAGCTCACAACCTGATAAAAGGAGAGGGAAAGTGATGCCGAAGTGATGAATTGTGTGTTATATTTTTGCACCTTACACGTATCGTAATTACGATCAGATAATAGAGGGATAATGGCTCTATGAGCGATTTAGCTAAAGAGATCACGCCCGTAAACATTGAAGATGAGCTTAGAGGTTCATACCTAGACTATGCGATGTCAGTCATCGTGGGTCGTGCTCTTCCAGATGTGCGTGATGGCCTAAAACCAGTACACCGCCGCGTTTTATTCGCGATGAACGTACTAGGCAACGATTGGAACAAACCATATAAAAAATCAGCCCGTGTTGTCGGCGACGTAATCGGTAAATATCACCCACACGGTGATAGTGCTGTGTACGACACAATCGTACGTATGGCTCAGCCGTTCTCGCTTCGTTACATGCTGGTCGATGGTCAAGGTAACTTTGGCTCGATCGATGGCGACTCTGCTGCGGCAATGCGTTACACCGAAGTTCGAATGGCAAAAATTGCCCATGAACTATTGGCTGACCTAGACAAAGAAACCGTAGACTACGTACCAAACTACGACGGTACTGAGCAGATCCCAGCGGTTCTTCCAACTAAAATTCCAAACCTATTGGTTAACGGTGCTTCTGGTATCGCAGTAGGTATGGCAACCAACATCCCGCCTCATAACCTTGGCGAAGTGATTGATGGCTGTCTTGCATACATCAATAATGAAGAAATCACTATTGATGAACTAATGGATTACATTCCTGGTCCTGATTTCCCAACGGCGGCGCTTATCAGCGGTCGTAAAGGCATTGTAGACGCGTACAAAACAGGTCGCGGCAAAATCTACATGCGTTCGAAAGCGGACATCGAAGTGGAGAAGAATGGTAAAGAGACCATTATCGTCACTGAAATTCCTTACCAGGTGAACAAAGCTCGCTTGATCGAAAAGATCGCTGAGCTAGTTAAAGATAAGAAAGTAGAAGGTATCAGTGCACTGCGCGACGAGTCAGATAAAGACGGTATGCGCATTGTTATTGAGTGTAAGCGCGATGCTGTGGGCGAAGTAGTTCTAAACAACCTTTACGCTCAGACTCAGCTGCAAACCACTTTCGGTATCAACATGGTGGCCCTAAACAATGGCCAGCCACAGCTATTCAACCTAAAAGATATGTTGAAGTGCTTTGTTGATCACCGTCGTGAAGTTGTGACACGCCGTACTATTTTCGAACTGCGTAAAGCGCGTGAACGTGCTCATATCCTTGAAGGTTTAGCTCTAGCGCTTGCTAACATTGATGAAATTATTGAGCTTATCCGTAAGGCACCTACACCGGCTGAAGCAAAAGCGGGTCTTATCGCTCGTGGTTGGGATTTAGGCAACGTTTCAGCAATGCTAGAGCGTGCTGGTACAGATGCTGCGCGCCCTGAATGGCTAGAGCCTGAATACGGTATTCGTGATGGTCAGTACTTCCTGACTGAGCAACAAGCACAAGCTATCCTAGATCTACGTTTACATAAACTAACAGGTCTAGAACACGAGAAGATTCTTGGCGAATACAAAACACTTCTAGAAGAAATCGCTGAACTCATGCATATCCTTGCGAGCACTGAGCGTTTGATGGAAGTGATCCGTGAAGAACTTGAAGCGGTTCGTGACGGCTTTGGTGACGCTCGTCGTACAGAAATCACAGCTGCGAGCCATGATATTGACATGGAAGAGCTGATCGCACGTGAAGACGTTGTGGTTACTCTATCTCACGGTGGTTACGTTAAGTACCAAGTACTGAGCGACTACGAGTCACAGCGCCGTGGTGGTAAAGGCAAGAGTGCGACTAAGATGAAAGATGAAGACCATATCGAGCGTCTTCTAGTGGCGAATACCCACGATAACATCTTGTGTTTCTCTACTCGTGGTAAAACATACCGCCTGAAAGTTTACCAATTGCCTCTAGCGAGCCGTACTGCGCGTGGTAAGCCAATTGTGAACATCCTTCCACTCGAAGAAGGTGAGCGCATTACCGCGATTCTACGTGTTGATGAATTCTCTGAAGACAAATTCATCTTCATGGCAACAGGTGACGGTACGGTTAAGAAAACGCCGTTGAACCAGTTTGCAAACGTACGTTCAAACGGCCTAATCGCTGTGAACCTACGTGAAGACGATTCGTTAATCGGTGTGGATATCACTAACGGCGAAAATGAAATCATGCTGTTCTCTAAAGCGGGTAAAGTGGTTCGCTTTAAAGAAGCAGAAGAGATTCCAGTACTTGATGAAAATGGTAAACCAGTTCTTGATGAGAATGGTCAGCCAGAGATCAAGTTTAAAGGTGTTCGTCCTATGGGTCGTACCGCCTCTGGTGTTCGTGGTATGAAACTGGCTGAAAATGACCAAGTTGTATCACTTATTGTTCCTTCGCACGAAGGCGACATCCTAACGGTTACAGAAAACGGTTATGGTAAACGCACAGCACTTAGCGAGTACCCGACAAAAGGTCGTGGCACTCAAGGTGTAGTTTCTATCAAAGTTTCTGAGCGAAATGGCCCGGTAGTTGGTGCTATCCAGGTTGTTGAAGGTGATGAAATGATGATGATCACCGACGCTGGCACGTTAGTACGTACTCGTGTGGGTGAAGTTAGCCAAGTTGGTCGTAACACACAAGGTGTAACGCTTATCCGTACTGCGGAAGATGAATCAGTTGTTGGTTTGCAACGTATTGAAGAAGTTGATGATGAAGAGCTGCCTGCTGATGAAGATGCAGAAGCGTTAGAGTCAACAGACGAAAATACGCAGCAAGACGCTCCAGCTGCTGATGATGCAGAGGAAGGTAACGAAGAGTAATCTTACATCGTTATCCTGATATGAAAAGCCGAGCCTTAGTTGCTCGGCTTTTTTGTATCTGTATCAACGCATTTAAAGTAAGAAATGCGTACACTGACGTTATCTTTGTTTACAGGACGTGTTATGTCTGTTTGGTTTTTCGCTGCCATCACTCTGATGGGGCTGTTTATCGTACTCTTATCACTGAGTGCATCAAAAGTTAAACCTGCTCAATGGTTTGGCTTTTGCCTGTTAGTACTTGTCGTGACGAGTGCCAGTTTCTTATTGCTGCATCAAACTCCGCCTAAATCAATACAAGCGGAAATGTCACGAATGATGACTGCTCGTGACATCATGAAAGAGATTCAAGACCAGTTGCGTGAAGATCCGAACAACGCTGAATTGTGGTTCCAACTCGGGCAGGGCTACCTGCTAGAGGGGGAATTTGATGGCGCGCTGATTTGTTTTGATTACGCGATCCAACTGACTGAGCCAGTCAGTGCCACGCAACTTGCCGCAAAAGCGACGACCTTGTACTACATTCACCAGCAATCAATGACGCAAGAAGTTAGCTTGCTTTTGGAGCAAGCTTTGCAGATAGAACCGCACAATGAAGCCGCTTTGTCTTTGATCGCAAATGATCATTTTCTGTCATTCCGATTTCAGGAAGCGATTGATGCCTGGGTAATATTATTAGATTCTAATGATCCAAATTTAGATAGGGTGCAAATCATTAACTCTATTAACAAAGCAAAAGAGCTATTGTAAGCGTACAATTTAACAAGCAATAGAGAGAAAGGTGGGCAACGAATGAAAAATAAAGCACTAAGCATATTGGTTTTGCTGTGCGGCTCTGTGCTGGCGGGTTGTAGCTCTTCCGATCATTCTGGCTCTTCCTCTACGGTTTATTATTCATCGGGTTACTACGACCCGTGGTGGTACGATCATGACGACTACTGGATTTATTACTATCCGGGCTGTTGCGATAACGACGATGAATACAAAGAGAAACTGGAAGAGTGGTGGAATGGTTTAGATGAAGACCAACAGCAATCCATCAAAGACAAAGTCGAAGATTGGAAAGACGACGATATGTCCGCCAATATCGATAACATGAAACGCCAACTTGACGATCATTGGCAATCACAGCCTGACGAGCAAAAGCAAGAGATTCGAACCCAATGGGAGAATCGTCCGGAGCATATTGAACCAGCGACTTTACAAGGCAAGGCGGTGAAAGAAAAGGTTCAACAAAGAAAAGCATTACCGGAAACGAAGATCCAGCGTCCAGTTGCTCGTCCAAATGTGCAGATACCTAAAGCACGTCCAAATATTCAACCTAGACCTAGGCTTCCTCGTCGCTAGTACATTCGATTTTTGTCTCTCGATAGAATCAGGATGAAGAGATAAAGATAATAAAGAAAGAAAAGGGGCGTTCAGTACGCCCCTTGTTGTATCTATAAACTAACCTCTGCAAGTTAGACTAATATGTGGCTTCGCGTTCAGCTGCTGCTTTATCCCATTCTGGTGCCACCGTTTCTAGGAAGTGTTTCTTGTCTGCGTTCATCTTATCCATATCCATGCCCAGTGCTTGCTGTGCTTTCGCTTTGGTCGAGATATCTGGAATTTGAACAGGGTCAGTAATGCCTTTGGTTGCCAGTAAGCGAACCAACTTGGTACGGGCGTCAGCAGCGCGGTCAACTGCAGTACCAAGTACTTCTAGTGCTACCTCAGGAGCATGCATGTGGACACCGTGAGAAGCAATCGCGTAGTCCCAACGCCATTGTGCATGGCGAA
This sequence comes from Vibrio sp. 661, assembly GCF_033339315.1. Taxonomy (NCBI): domain Bacteria; kingdom Pseudomonadati; phylum Pseudomonadota; class Gammaproteobacteria; order Vibrionales; family Vibrionaceae; genus Vibrio; species Vibrio sp. 661. Next base: position 20,398 of record NZ_JAWOUJ010000015.1, read on the forward strand.
TATCTTGTAGGATAGGTTCCATCTCTGCTTCTGTTGCACCTGCTTTCCACGCTGCGCCTGCTTCAAAGTGTGCCGCTACGATTTGCTTCTCGGCGGTTAGCTTCATGTTCAGTACTTGCGCTTTGCGAGTCGAGACGATGCCTTGTAGCTGCTCTTTAGTTTGGGTATGGCATTGCGCACAGGTGTCTTCAAAACGATCAAATGGGTTACCCACTTTGTGGTCTGTGTACACCGTACCGTCTTCTTTGGTCACTTTAGGCATGTGGCAGTCCACACACACCACTTTGTTTTTACCATGAATACCCGCTCTCCAAGTTTCGAAACCCGGGTGTTGTGCTTTTAGCATCGGCGCGTTAGATACGGCATGCGTCCAATCTTTGAAATTCAACGCGTCGTAGTATTTCTCCATGTCATTAACGGTGGTGCCCATATCCCATGGGAATTTAACCGCTTTAGTTGGGCCGGTGAAGTAGTATTCAACGTGACATTGAGCGCAGACCGATGCTTGCTTATCTAGGCGAGACTGTTCATCAAAGTTTTTACCAATAGTATCAAAAGCACGCTCGACGTATGGGCGAGTCAGTGCCAGCGCGGGTTCGCCTTTCTTGAAGGCTTCAGAGCCCGTGTTGTGGCAATCGGAACAACCGATAGGGTTGACGATTTCTGAGCCTAAGCGTGCCCATTTACCTTCGAAATAACCGTCTTCACCACGTTCATCAATCACGCGAGCAACGTCTGGGCTTTTACAGCTCCAGCACGCCATCGGCATAGGCCCGGACTTCTCGTCGGTTGGTGCGCCAGTACGTAAGGTTTGGCGAACATCATCAAGTGCGTAAAAGTGACCGCGCGCTTTGTTGTAGTCTTTCGCGAAGCCATAACCTGCCCACAGGATAACCATGTTTGGGTCTTCACTTAGAGCATCTTCTATGTGCTCACTTTCGGATGTTGCTTTCCAAGAGTGGTATTGGTCGGGATGGTTCTGTTCAAAGGCGTCATTTCGAGGATCGATAAAATCCTTCTCTTCTGCCGCTAACGGAGCGCCAACCAAAAATAATTGGCTGGCGAATAAGGTCGCAACCGCAATAGGTGCGCTCATCCAGTGTTTTATGCTCACAGTGTTATCTCCATATTCGTTTTTATTAGCAGCGTTGTGAGGAGCTATTCCAAATAAGAACTGGAGATCTACGATTAATAATATTGCTTAATTGGATAGATGAAATAGTGAGTGAATCTTGTCTTGTTTTAGATCAATTTACACCAGTGATCTCAGTCATGTTTGAATTTATATACCTCTAAAGTGGTAGTTGTTAAGTCATTGTTCTGCAATGCTTTGGGTTTTTAACCTTTTTAAAAATAGGGTGATTTAGTTCGCTTTTTGAGCAGGCGTTTCTACCCCTTATGAATAATAGAGGTATTATAAATATAGGTTTAGCGTTGTGGCTTTCCGAAATAAGAATTGATGTCATTTGAAGATCTAAAAAATATCTTCAGAGGAAATTAATTGTCGCTCAAATAAATAATTGAGAATAGTTATCAATTATTATCGAGCTAAGGAAAGAACAATATGGGCAATCTAAAATTGACCATAGAGACAATGCTGAAACTTCTCTTCGTCTTTGCCATCTATGGTTTCTCCATCGCCGCCCATGCGACTTCTTCAGAGCCGATTGAAGGTGCTCAAGCTGAGCGTCATCAAGTCGAGTTGATCCGTGACCGTGACTACAAGTGTCTGCAATGTCATAAGGATGCAAAAGAGACTCTGAACCTTTCGCATGACCCGCAAGCTCTACTCAGCCAAGGGAAGCAACTTAATTGCACCAATTGCCATAGCAACATTGGTCCCGACCATCGTGAAGGTGCGCCTGATGTGATTAAGTTTTCTGCCGCGCAATCGAAAGAGGTACACGACAAAGTGTTCCTTGATCCAAGCATGATTCTTAAAGCCAACGGCCAATGTGTGGATTGCCACGCACCGACACAGCTGAGAGAAAGCCACTGGACGCACGATGTGCACGCCAAAAACCTCACTTGTTCAAATTGCCACGATGTACACGCAGCGAAAACCAAAGCGTTGTCGTACGACAGAAAACAACTGATCAAGCAGTGTGTGGATTGTCACTCTGAATTTGCCGTCGAACCTGAACTTGCCAAAGAAGAGGAGAGATAGCATGAAATGTTCGAGAAGAAACTTTTTAGCCGGCAGCGGCGCGTTGATTTTAACTACAGGCGTTGCAGGCACTTCCGTTGTTAGCTCCTCTCTCTATGCCAGCAACAGTGAACAAGCGAAACGCATGGGTATGGTTCATGATGAAAATGCCTGTATTGGCTGTACCGCTTGTACCGATGCTTGTCGCGAAGTAAATAAAGTCCCTGAAGGCGTAACGCGACTTAAAATTCATCGCAGTGAACCGATTGGCGAATTTCCAGATGTGGAATACCAGTTTACTCGCGAATCCTGTCAGCACTGTGATAACCCACCATGTGTGTACGTTTGTCCAACAGGCGCTGCATACAAAGATGAAGCGACCGGCATCGTGGATGTGCACAAAGAGAAATGTGTCGGATGTGGTTATTGCCTTGCCGCTTGCCCTTACCAAGTGCGCTTCTTTAATCCAGTCGATCACTCTGCGGATAAATGTAACTTCTGCCGTGATACCAACCTAGCGCAAGGTAAGCAGCCAGCTTGCGTGGAATCTTGCCCAACAAAAGCACTCATCTTTGGTGATTTGAATGACCCAACTAGCGAGGTGAGCAAAGCTATCGAAAGCCATGTTGTCTATCGCGATAAATCGCATTTAGGTACGCAACCTAAACTGTACAAAATTCCGCATAGCAAAGGGGAGGTGTCATCATGAACGGCTTCGAAAGTGCATTCCACTTTGACTCGTTAGTCTGGGATTGGATCATCGCGATTTACTTATTCCTTGCTGGGATGTCAGCAGGTGCGGTGATGATTTCTATCTATTTAAAACGCAAAGTGATTGAAGGTGATCCCGCAAACAACGGCATCATGAAAGCGATGGCTTGGCTTGCGCCATTTGGCATCATTGCTGGGTTGGTAATTTTGATTTTCCATTTAACCAAGCCTTTAGAGTTTTGGAAGATCATGATCTACTACAACCCAACGTCTGTGATGTCGATGGGCGTGATCTTGTTCCAAGTGTACATGATCGTGTTGTTTGTTTGGATTGGCGTTATCTTCCGCCATCAAATCATCAGCTTCTGTGAAGGGAAGTTACCAAGCAAACTGCTGGATTTTGCCGATGGCATTTTGATTAAGGCGGGGAAAGCCAACAACGCAATTGAATTGTTCTTGGGCTTCTTAGCCATCGTGCTTGCAGCGTACACTGGCTTTCTATTGTCTGCGTTGAAGACTTACCCAATGCTAAACAATCCAGTACTGCCAATCTTGTTCCTGTTCTCTAGTTTGTCCTCGGGCGCAGCAGCATGCTTGATGTTCGGCATCTTGGTGTTTAAAGAGTCGACCTGCAGCCCAAGTGTGTCTTGGGTGCACGGATTTGAACGCCCAGTAGTGTTGTTTGAGTTGTTTGTCTTAGTGACATTCTTTACTGGACTGATCTTCAGCGGTGGTCAGAACGAAGTCGCGGCTTGGAATGCTATTTCGAGTGGATTCTGGGCTCAATGGTTCTGGGTTGGCGTAGTGTTCATCGGCATGATAACGCCTTTGACTCTCAATTGGTTAACGCCTTCAGAAGTGCGCCACAAAGGCAGTTACGTTTTTGTGGTCACGACGTTGAGCTTGGTTGGCGTACTTATGCTGCGTACTTTCATTCTCTATGCCGGTCAAATGACCATAGTGTAAGGGGGAAAAATGGAGGCTGAGCTAGGGTTCTTCTTACTGATATTGGTGGCTGTAACATCGACTTGTGCATCGTTGCTGCATTGGCTACGTCGTGCTATGAGTAAGAAGGCGACATTGCCGCATCAAGTCGCGATGTCCCACATCATTAGCTTAGCTTCCTTCATTTGTTTAGCACTTCTGATCGTCTGCTTCGTGCAAGACAACTTCGCGTTGGAATATGTTGTTACGCATTCCAACAGTCAACTCCCCGTAGCATTCAAGATTGCTGCCGCTTGGGGCGGGCACCAAGGCTCCATGTTGTTTTGGGTCGTCACCTTGAGTTTATGGGCGTCGTTTATTGCATTTAAGTCACCGCTCAACGCCCAATATACTTGTGACTGTTTAGGAATCATGAACGTTCTTATTGCGACATTTGCTTGGTTCACGTTAATGACCTCTAACCCGTTCGAGTATGCCCAAGTATTGGCGTCGGAAGGACGAGATCTAAACCCAATGTTGCAAGATGTTGGGCTTATCATTCATCCACCATTGCTTTATCTCGGTTATGTCGGTTACGCTGCAATATTAGCTTTTGCATTAGCAGCCCTATTGGGTAAACAACCGATGAGCGATTGGTATGTGGTTGCTCGAAGCGCAGCGTTTTTTGCATGGGGAACGCTCACGTTGGGTATCTTGGTGGGATCATGGTGGGCGTACAATGAGCTAGGGTGGGGCGGCTGGTGGTTTTGGGACCCTGTGGAGAACGCTTCTCTACTCCCTTGGCTTACTGGTACTGCTTTGTTGCACAGCGGTGTTGTCGCAACACGTAACAGAGGCGCAATTTGGAGCACCTATGCACTGGCGTTTGCTACGTTCAACCTAAGCATTTTAGGGACATTCGTGGTGCGCTCTGGCGTGCTGACTTCAGTGCACGCTTTTGCGGTGGACCCAACTAAAGGTTTAGTGCTGCTTGGTGTATTGAGCTTGCTTGTCATCATCACTTTTGGCGTATTGATTTTGCGAGGAGAACAACTCCCTCGTTTCAAACTTCAATCTCTAGCGAGCCAAGCTTACACTGCTTATATCGCCAAAGGGCTGCTGGTTATTGCGACTGCCATCGTTTTTCTTGGCACTTTTTATCCGATGGTTTATCAACTGCTCGGCTTAGGGAACATTTCGGTTGGCGCACCTTACTTTAATAGTCTGACCTTTCCATTAAGCATACTGGCTCTGATTGCCTTAGCATTCATGCCAGTGCTGAAATGGACAAAAGGCGCAGTTCCGAGTGGAAGCACTGATATCGCGATTAGTATTGCGTTATCTATAGTCTCTGGGATCGGGTTTATGTTCTCAGTGAACGTACTGCATTTCGAAGTATTGCTAACCATAATATTGGCTACTTGGGTGATTGTGGCGCATCTCGTTATGCTGTTTCGTTGTTCCAATAAGCGCAAACTCATGCCAATCGTGATGGCACATATCGGTTTTGCGCTGGCGGTGAGTGGAGCTGTATTCAACAGTCACTACTCATATGAACATAATTTACGTGTCGAACCCGGCAGTTCTCAACAAAGGGCGGGGATCACTATCGATTATCATGGTATCGAATGGCTGGTGGGGCCAAACTACACCGCGGAACAAGGACAGATCACCTTGCACTTGGAAGATGGCCGCATGCTCAATTTCAACCCGCAAAAGCGTCATTACCCTGTGCGAGTGATGAATATGACCGAGCCCGCGATTCGTTCACTATGGCATGGCGATTATTACGTGACATTGGGTGATAAAGTCGACACTCATGCTTATGCGATTAAAGTTCAGTACCGCGCAGGTATTTGGTGGATATGGTCTGGCGGGCTATTAGCTGTGTTTGGTGCGCTATTAACAGGCCTAAAGAAAAGGAGAGAGGCTATCAATGCGATCGAGAAATACGCTTAAACTCGCAGGTCTCGTTGTGGCTGTTGCCGTGTTTGCTGTAGTTACTGCGGTGGCCTTGTCTGAGCGACCACATGTCGAATTGTCCCCACAACGAAATTTAGAGACACCTAATTTTCGCTCTACTTCTCTGATCTCTGATGACATAGTTTCTGAGCAATTGTTCAAAAGCGACGGATATAAATTATTGAATGTTTGGGCATCTTGGTGCGGGGTATGCAAGCGAGAGCATGAAGAGTTATTGCAGTTAGCAGAACTCGGTGTGCCTATTATTGGGCTGAATTATAGAGATCAAAAACAAGCTGCCCGTGAATATTTGAGCTCTAAACGAAACCCATATATTGAAGTAATTAGTGACCCTAATGGAAAGCTCGCTGTGGAGCTAGGTGTTATAGGAACGCCGGAAACTTACTTGATTGATCAAAATGGTCGTATATTGATCAAATATCGTGGGGAGCTAACGGCAGATAAATGGAACGATATATTTTCAGGATACTTGAATGTTTCGATTTAATAATCTTCTCCTCACTTTAATCCTATTTATACTATTTTCTCCTTTCACGAGAAGTGCGGATATAGAACAGAATGTTGATCTGTTTGAATTTCATTCTGTTGAAGTGCAACAGCGTGCAACCTCGTTAGCCAAGACCTTACGCTGCCCGCAGTGTCAAAACCAAAACCTTGTCGAGTCTAATGCACAAGCGGCTAAAGACCTGAGGTTGAAAGTGTATACGATGGCCAATGAAGGCAGCTCAGATCAAGAAATAAAGGACTATCTAGTTGCTCGTTATGGGAATATTGTTCTGTATCAACCACCATTAAATTATTCCACGGCGCTGTTGTGGATCTTTCCTGTGCTATTTTTGATCTTTTTTGTCTTATATTCGATCCGAATGGTGAAGCGTAATTAATGTGACCGTTATTCCACTATTAAAAATAAATTGTGCACTTAACAAGCAGAATGTTATCATTTTTCCGAATTTATGAAGTTTCCAGTATAAAGAAAATAAAAATTTTGAGCTGGATAAGTAATAAAAGAACGAAATAGGTGCACGCAGTGGATTCAGTTATATTACAACTTAAAAAAGACTTCTATTCGCAGATTCGTGCATTGCAATCACCGAACCTGCCTCAAGTTACTTCAACGCTCGCCGTGTTGACCGACGAGGAAATCCAAGAACTCGAAGCAGTTTGGATTGAACTCGCCGTTTGGAAGCGCAGTCAGACCCATTAAAAGATAGACCAAACGACCTTCTTGAAACCCCAGACAAAATTTGTCTGGGGTTTTTTATTGTAGTTTTTTTAAATTGTTATAATATAACAATTGTTCAGTTGGAGAGTGTTTCTCTTTTGCTGTCTTGAGTGGATAACTGCCCTCAATTGTGATCTCTATATTGCAAAATGCGGTATCAGTCCCCATAGTTGAAGAGCAACGAGTAAATCCCATGAATGCAATAACGAAAACGCACCAAGCGCATCAAGCAATAAATCGAGTGAGTATAGATATGGCGGAAGTACGTGCCAGAGTAGATTTTAAAGTCGGGGCAAAAAGTAACATTGATGCCGAAATTCTGTCTTTCCATGGTCTGAAGACAGACAAAGAGCATGTTGCTATTATCTTTAAACAAGCGGACCAAACTCAGGACATGCCTTTAGTTCGTATGCACTCTGAGTGTTTGACAGGCGATGTGTTCCACTCTTCACGCTGTGACTGTGGTGAGCAACTAGAAGAGACGATCAATCGCATGGGCGAGTCCGGTGGTATCATCTTGTATCTCCGTCAGGAAGGTCGTGGTATTGGTTTGTACAATAAGATCGATGCATACCGCTTACAAAGCCAGGGCATGAACACGTACGAAGCTAACAACCATTTGGGCTTTGATGATGACCTGCGTGATTTCACAGAAGCAGCACAAATGCTAGAAGCTTTAGGCGTGAATAAGATCCGCCTTGTGACGAACAACCCTAAGAAAATCCGTGAGTTATCTGAGTACGGAATTGAAATTGGCGAGGTTGTCAATACCTCTGCACATATCAAAGATGGCAACGAAAATTATCTGAAGGCAAAAGTCTCTCACGGAAAACATGACCTAAAGGTTTAATCCTAAAGATAAAACTGACAATAAAGTCTGTGAAAAACCTCATTTTTATGAGGTTTTTTTGTATCTGGAGTTGCAAATAAATTGTAAATTTGTATTATCTCGAGACTAAAGTGCAAATAAGAATAATTAGCACTACCAATACGATAATTGAAAAGCTCAACAAGGATGCTTCAGATGAATGCAAAAAAAGTTTTAGTCCAATCTATTGCTGCATCACTCCTCATTGCCAGTGGTTCTACCGTTGCTGCCACAGTAACTAAACAACAAGTAGTCGAACATTACGCGGACGTTGCCCATGCTGTGTTTGCTGATTCAGTAACAACAGCGAAAGCGCTTGACGTAAAAATCGACGAATTTCTACAATCACCATCAGCGAAAAAGCTTGAAGAAGTAAAACAAGCTTGGCTCGATTCTCGCGTTCCTTACCAACAGTCTGAAGTTTTCCGTTTTGGTAACGCGATTGTTGATGATTGGGAAGGTCAGCTGAACGCATGGCCACTTGATGAAGGTTTGATTGACTACGTAGCGGCTGATTACCAATACGAATTGGGTAACGAGGGCGCTGCTGCCAACATCATCGCGAACACTAGCCTACAGATCGGTGCTTCTAAACTGGACGTTTCAAAAATCACTCCAGAATTGCTAGCGGATCTAAACGAAGTAGGTGGTTCTGAGGCAAACGTTGCATCAGGTTACCACGCGATTGAATTCTTACTTTGGGGTCAAGACCTAAACGGTACTAACGCGGGTGCAGGTCAACGCGCTTACACTGATTTCGTTGTGGGTTCTGAGTGTACGAATGGCCATTGTGATCGTCGTGGAGAGTACCTAAAAGCAGCCGCTGATCTACTGGTTCAAGACCTTGAGTGGATGGAAAAGCAGTGGTCTGCTGAAGTGAAAGGTAACTACCGTGAAGAGCTACTGAACGACTCAGCAGACAATGGTCTACGTAAGATGCTATTCGGCATGGGTTCTCTTTCTCTAGGTGAGCTAGCGGGTGAGCGCATGAAGGTAGCACTGGAAGCGAACTCAACAGAAGACGAGCACGATTGTTTCTCAGACAACACGCACAACTCCCACTACTACAATGAGCAAGGCATCTACAACGTTTACACAGGTACATACAAAGGTGTAAACGGCAAAGAGCTATCTGGTCCAAGTATCGCTGACCTTGTTGCTCAAAAAGACAAGAAAGCAGCGACCGAAATTCAAAAGCAGTTTGATACAACACGTAGCCAAGTTGGTGAGCTAGTGACTTCTGCAGAGAAGAACAACCAGCACTTTGACCAACTTATTGCAGCGGGTAACGCACAAGGCAACGCGCTAGTAAACGACACCATCATGTCGTTGGTAGCACAAACCGGAGCGATTGAGCGCGCGGCAAGCATTGTCGGCATCGACAGCCTAAGCCCTGATACTGCTGACCACGAGTTTTAATAAGAAAACCATAATAAATAAGGGCTCTTTGTGAGCCCTTTTGACGTTTGAGCTCGTTGTTATCACCCTTGTTGTCTATGTAGAGCAATGATATGAAGCCATACCTAATTTCTGCGCTAGCCGCGATCCTTTCTTCTTCTGCCATGGCTTATGATGTTAAGTCTGGTGGCAAAACCAGTGTTAAAAAAGACGGCGCGAATGCCTATTCTCTTCCTGCTGCTAACTTGCCAATGAGCAAACGCCTCGATTTTAGCGTCGGTAACAGCTTTTTCCGCAACCCTTGGGTACAAGCGCCAGCGTCAACGGACGCTCGTGATGGCTTAGGCCCGCTTTTTAACACCAATGGTTGTCAGAATTGTCACATCAAAGACGGTCGTGGTCATCCGCCAGAGAAAGATGATTTACATGCCGTGTCTATGTTAGTGCGCTTAAGCATTCCTGCGATGACGCCAGAACAAAAGAAAGCTTACATCAAAGATGGCGGCATACCTGAGCCGACTTATGGTGGCCAGCTTCAAGATTTCGCCCTGCAAGATCAAACGCCAGAAGGCAAAATCGAAATCACTTACACCGATGTCCCAGTGAAATTTAAAGACGGTACGACGGTGACGCTAAGAAAACCTCATTTGAACATTACCGATCTGGGTTACGGCGATATGCACCCTGATACCGAGTTCTCAGCACGCGTGGCACCGCCAATGATCGGCCTTGGTTTGTTAGAGAGTATTCCCGACGAAACGCTACTTGCTTGGGCTGATGAACAAGATGCCGACAAAGACGGTATCTCAGGCAAAGTCAATAAGGTGTGGGATATTGAGAAGGACGACTTCTCGATTGGTCGCTTTGGCTGGAAAGCAGGACAACCGACGCTAATGCAGCAAAATGCAGCAGCATTTAATGGTGATGTGGGTCTTACGAGCCATTTATTCCCAAATGAAAACTGTACCTCGAAACAAAGCATTTGTGACGACATGCCAAATGGCGGCAAACCTGAAGTGAGTGAAAATATTCTCGACTTCGTAGAGTTTTACAGCCAGCACTTAGCCGTACCTATTCGCCGTAACGTCAATGATCCTAACGTGAAACTTGGTCAGCAAATCTTTGCTGCGTCTGGCTGTGAAAGCTGCCACAAGACCAGTGTTAAAACGGCGAAACGACCAGAGTTACCAGCGCTTTCTGAGCAGCTTATCCACCCATACACAGACATGCTTTTGCATGACATGGGTAAAGGCTTAGCCGATAACCGTCCGGAATACTTAGCAAACGGCCGTGAATGGCGAACGGCACCGCTATGGGGCATTGGTTATACTGAAGAAGTAAACGGACACACTTACTTTCTACATGATGGCCGCGCTCGTAACCTGATGGAAGCAGTGTTGTGGCACGGCGGCGAAGCGGAGACAGCGAAACAAAACGTCTTAGCACTGAACAAAAAAGAACGTGACGCATTGATTGCGTTTCTGAACTCTCTATAAGGAAGCAACCATGAAAAAAACACTGTTAGTGAGTGCGATTGCCGCAACGTTAAGTTTGGTTGGTTGCCAATCGACCGTCGGTTCGAGCTCAGCCAAGCCTGAGAGTACAAGTCATATTTCTCAAAGCGTGTACGAGGTTGAGTTTCAATCAGCTCAGACGTTTTTAGCGCAAACCACAGAACTTGAACAGCGCTTCGCGGATTACTGCGCATCAGAGTCGAAAGATGATGCACCAGTAAAACAGCAATGGCATCAAACTATGCTTGCGTGGATGGCATTACAAGGTCAAGAACGTGGCCCTGCTACGGCGTTGGAGCAAAGCTGGAATGTTCAGTTTTTGCCAGATAAAAAGAACACCACTGGTCGTAAAATGTCTGTACTGACGAAATCTGATCAAGCTTGGAGTGCAGAAGATATCTCCACCCAAAGTGTCACCGTGCAAGGTTTAGGTGCATTGGAATGGCTGCTTTACGATAAAGCGTCGACCTTATCTAGCAACAGCAATACCTGTGCGACAGGCGTTTCGATTGCAGAAAACCTCGATAACAAAGCGCAGATCATTGCGGATTCTTGGGCAGAGAACCCTTGGAAATCGCTAGAGGTGACAGAATGGGAATCTGAGTACATTTCACTGCTTTCGAATCAGCTTGAATATAGCATGAAAAAGTTGAGCCGACCGCTAGCGAAGATTGGTAAGCCTCGCCCGTATTTCTCAGAATCGTGGCGTTCAGAGACCTCGCTTTCAAACCTAAAAGCCAACCTTCAAGGGATGGAAGCGTTGTACTTTGCTAACGGAAATGGTCTAGATGCGCTACTTAGAGAGCAAGGCCATGCAGATCTCGCAGACCGTGTTGTTCATCAATTTGAAATGGCGTTAGAAACTTGGCCAGAAGATAAGAGCTTGTTTGCTGCACTACAAACAAAAGAAGGCTATCGCATGGTGCTCGCTCAGTACAATAAGCTAGAGCAATTGAAGTACCTGATTCACGAAGAAGTGGCGATCGAGCTTGGCGTGGTTATAGGATTTAATGCAACCGATGGTGACTGATCAAACCCGCCGAAACTTACTGAAAGCCGCTCTATTCGGGGCGGCTACACCTATGATGCCATTTGGTTGTGCTTCAACAAGCTCACGTGAGCCTGCGTTGATCGGCTGCTCTATCATTGGCCGAGATAAATACGCCGCGGTGGTGGCAGATGAGCATGGTATACCGCTATCTTCATTGCCGATTCCTGAGCGTGGTCACGGTGTGGCAACCAACCAACAAGGCCACGCCGTAGTCTTTGGTCGTCGGCCAGGTACTTTCTTCATGGTGTTTGATTATCGCTCAGAGCAGATGATCAAACTGCAGCTAGCAAAACCAAACCGCCATTTCTATGGGCATGGCGTTTACTCCCATGATGGCACATTGCTATTTGCCACAGAAGGGGAGAGGGGGACAAGTCGCGGGATCATTGGTGTTTATGATGTGCAGAAGCAATATCAAAAAATCGATGAGTTAACAGGTTTTGGCCTTGGCCCGCATGAAGTGATCATGATGCCTGACGGCGCACTAGCGATTGGCGTCGGTGGCGTACACACCAACGGCCGTGAACCACTGAACCTTGAAACGATGAAACCGAGCTTAAGTTATCTTTCACAAGATGGTGCGTTGCTGGATCAGGTTTCTTTACCGGATCACAAGTTGAGTATTCGCCACTTAGCCCATGATGGTGCGGAAACCGTGCTTTGTGGGCAGCAATATCGTGGTGAGCCGGATGAGTATCCAGCCTTGATCGCCATGCACACACGTGGTGGTGAAATGCAAGATCTTCAAGCTGAACCTGAAGAGTGGGCGCGTTTCAATCACTACGTTGCGAGTATTGCAGCAACCGATGAATGGATCTTAGCCACTTCGCCTCCGGGCAGTTGTTATGGTATATGGTCTAAATCTACTGGCAAATTGGTAGAGCTAAGTGCGTTACCAGACGCCTCTGGTGTTGTGGTCTATGGCGATGAGTTCCGAGTCAGCTCTGGGGCGGGAAAAGTGGTAGAGCAAAGACCAGAGGAGTCAAAAAGTACCTTCGCAAGCGGAGTGCAATGGGACAACCATTGGTCGAGAATTATCTAGAAAGATCATTGAGTAATTACTTATAGAGAGTTTTGTTGTCGTTTTCGGCATCAGATTCTTAATTTTAAACCTGCAAGCTGTGAGATATTTGCCATACTTTTTATTATGGCAAGTAGCGCAAGGATCATTTCAGTGTTTGCTAGGGTTTTAATCATGACGGCACTTCTGGTGCCGTTTTGCAGCTTTTCCACCGTCGTTTCTCTCGAAGCTTCAGCGCAAGTCGAGCAAGAGGGAGCGGTACAAAAGCTGTCTGTAGAAAAAATGATCCATTATCCAGAGGTGATTGATCAACTGTATCAAAGCACCAATTACCGTTTGAACTGGGAAAATGAAAGTGATATTGAGCAGTTTCTTTTTCAAGTAAACCTGGTTGCTCTTGCGGATGTCACCGACGAATTCGAAAATCAACTTCACCGGATAAACCAAGTAAGGTGGCAGGGAGATAATCTCGACTTCGATTTAGTGATGACAGACTCACTCTTGATGTACCTTAGTTATCTTGAGCAACTCCCCGAAGAAGGGATTAATTGGCTATTTACAGACAAAGCCCATGTTACGTTACCCGCTCCTAGCATCGATACTTTATCGGTTTTGAGTAATGAGATTACGGTTGGCAAACTTGGTCAGTTTTTGGCAAGTCTCCGGTCTCCATTACAAACAGATGATGCTTTCTACTCCGCCTATTCTTCGCTATCGGAACATTCTCAGTACCAATATCCTGCCTATCAACAAACTGGGCTAGCACGTGTTGGCGATATATTAGAAAACAGACCCCTATTGATTGAGCGAATGGAGATCGTAGGCGTAGATGTTTCTTACTTGGATTTAGTCACTGAAGAATATGACGAACAATTAGAGCTTGCGATAAAAGAGTTCCAGCGTATTCATGGTTTGAAAGAAGATGGCGTTATCGGCCCGAATACCATTCGATGGATCAACTTTTCTCCTCAAGAGCGATTGCATCTGCTGGCGTTGAATTCTGAGCGTTCAAGAATTTGGTCGAAAGAAAGGGATAATGTTGTCTTTGTTAACGTGCCTGGATACGAAGTCACGTATTGGCATGACGGTCAACCCTTGTTTGAGTCTAAAGTTGTGGTAGGGAGAGCATCAAGAAAAACACCCATCATGTCGGTGGCATTGGATTCAGTTATTCTCAACCCAACTTGGAACGTGCCTTGGACTATCATGGTTAAAGACATTATTCCTAAAGTAAAACGTAATCCGATGTATTTGATTAACCATAACATTCAAATCATTCGGTCTTGGACTTCGAACGAAATTATTGACCCTACAACCATCAATTGGGCAACGGTGAATCCGAGAACATTTCCTTATCGTATGCGACAGGCGTCGGGCTTACAAAATGCACTGGGATTGTACAAGTTCAATATGCCTAACCCACAAGCTATTTATTTGCATGACACGCCAAGTAAGAACTTGTTTGAACAGGACAGACGCGCATTCAGCTCAGGATGTGTTCGTGTAGAACATGCAGACCAGTTAGCAGAACTTCTGTTCAAAACTCAGGGGCTGGAAGAACGTTTAGCGAAAAAGCGAGAAAGTTCTCGTCGGTCTAACACGTCAGTTCCTTTGGGAGAGCGCATTCAAGTACACATCATTTATCAAACAGCATGGTTGGAAGAGGGAACGCTTTACTACCGTGATGATATCTATAAGTACGATCACCGCAGTTGAAATCTTTAAGGAAAATTTACAAAACGAAGAATTCTCTTTTCGTTCAATAATTAATCAACAATTACTGCATCTGAAAATCAAGATGGAGCATTTTATGCATTTGACGTGACAAATGTGTTTGGTTAATGTCCACGACTTGTCTAGTTGTTGAGCACTGTATTTTGAAATGGTAAGTCGTAACTTTTCCCGCCGAGATTTCCTTAAAATGACCGCTGGTGGTGTGGTGTTGGCGTCTGCCCTGCCATCATTTTCTTGGGCTTCACTCCCTGACGAGCCACGTGCGCTGGCGATGAACAATCTTAATACTGGAGAGATCCTCGAAACATGCTATTTCGATGGAAAACGATACATTAATGATGAACTTCAAAGGCTGAATGAGTTTTGTCGAGACCATCGACGGAATGAGGTTCATCCGATGGATCGACGCTTGTTCGATCAAATAAGCCAAATTCAAAAGTTAATTGGTACAGAAGCAGAGGTGATCGTCATTTCAGGTTACCGTTCTCCTGCCACTAACGCCTCGCTGCGCAACGGGTCTTCTCGTGTAGCGAAAAAGAGCATGCACATGGAAGGAAAGGCCATTGATTTTCGTTTAGACGGCGTGAAGCTTTCAACGGTTCGTGATGCTGCATTAAGCCTAAAAGCCGGTGGCGTGGGTTATTATCCAGGTAGTAACTTTGTTCATATCGATACGGGAGCTGTTCGTTCCTGGTAGTGCTAGTTGAGACAAGGTTTCTAGTCTCAGAACGTCGTCGATTACCCACAGTTCAAAGCTTGAAGTCGCTAGGCCTTAGTGTCATAGTTGCGGCAGTTTTCATGCAAATTTATTCGGTATAGGTTATCTATGGCTCTGAAATACCAAGTTGTTCCAGTAACATCTTTCTCTCAAAACTGTTCTATTGTCTGGTGTGACGAAACCATGAAAGGTATTGTGGTTGACCCAGGCGGCGATGAAAAGCAGCTCGCTATGCTTATCAAAGAGCTGGGTGTTGACGTGGTAAACCTAGTGCTAACACACGGCCACTTGGACCACGTAGGTGGCACGGAGCCGCTGTCTGCACTGCTTGGCGGTACAGAGATTGTTGGTCCTCACAAGGCAGATAACTTCTGGTTGCAAGGTTTGGAAGGTCAGAGCCAAATGTTTGGTTTCCCGCTGACAGAAGCGTTTGAACCGCACCAATGGCTAAATGAGGGTGACACTGTCACTTTCGGTAATCAAGTTCTGAACGTATTCCACACACCTGGTCATACACCTGGTCACGTTGTGCTTTACAGTGAAGAAGCGCGTTTAGCGTTTGTGGGTGACGTTTTGTTTAACGGTAGCATTGGTCGAACTGACTTCCCACAAGGTGATTTCAATACGTTGATTAGCTCTATCAAAGAGAAATTGTGGCCTTTAGGCAATGATGTCACGTTTGTCCCTGGTCACGGCCCTCAATCGACTTTCGGTCATGAGCGTAAAACTAACCCGTTCGTTGCTGACGAGATGCCGCTTTACTAAAAGTGCGTGTACTAAGCATTATTCTGGCTCGGCGGCAGCTAAGTATCGCCGAGTCAGTCCCACAAAATCCTCAGCCTCACGATCTAGATCACTTGCTGATATAAATAGATCGTAGCCGTAGAAACCTCTCTGATACTTCATCCGGTTGGCGAGCATCGCTAACAAACCTTTGTACTCAATCCCATCTCTGTTTATATACGGTTTAGGGTCAAGCACCATATCCTCAAACTTATCTTCACACTGATTTTGTTTCGCGCCTAAGTAAAGCAGTGCTCGCTGGCTGAGGAGAATTTCTGTCGCTATACGAGGGCAGATTGAATTTAAGTAGGGTGAGTAGTGTTTTAGACGAATACCGATCCAAGGTAGCGGTTGGTGCCACCCTTCCTGTTGGTAGCTACAAATACCGATTGACTCAATATTTCGCCATCGGACGACCCAACCTCCTTTAAAAAGGTGTTGCTGAAAGTGAGAAGCTGTCAGCGTAAAAGTGACTTGGCTTTTCTTAATCATCAAGATGGCGAAACCAACGATTGCAGACATCAAAATGACCGACAACATGGCTTGCTTCCATCCCGGAGAAATGGCAACCAAAAACAAAGTGATGAGTGCAACGAGCAACAAAAGTATTCTGTTGATAGGGGAGTCGGGTTTGAAATGTGAATTTGTTAGGTGCAGCGTTTCCATGCTTATAACCTCATCGAATACTTGTCCAAAAATAAGTGGGTAGCTTTATGTGCATTGATTTGCATTCAAAATAAAACAAACCTCTGTTTTTATACCCAGTATTCAATAAATCCGTTCATAAAATATCTGATTAAATAGTAGACGTTCTATGCTTTGAGCGCATTTTTCATCGCGTTTCGCCGCTAAAACCTACAAATTGCTTGTGAATTTTGGTATAAAACGCGCTTCAAATTTTCATCCCTGCTGAGATGCAGTGAACTGGAGAAATATTCAATGAGACTTGCTCATAAGCGTAAAGTGCAGATGAAACTGCAAAAACGCATTAAAGCGACAGTAGCAAACTTAGCTGCAGCACCTAAAGCAGTGAAGCCTGTTGCGGAAAAAGCAGTAGCACCTTCTGTTGCTGAAAAAGCTGTTGCGGAGAAAGTAGTAGCTGATAAAAAAGTAGCTGCAGTGAAAACAGTTGATGTTGCCCTTACTCCTAAGCAACAACAAGTATTAGACATCGTTATTGCGAATGCTGAAGGTATTAACCCTAAAGGCATCGGTCTAGCTGCAGGTCAAGAAGATACTAAAGCGGCATCATGGGCTACTGGCGCACTAAAGAAGCTTCTTGAAGAAAACCTAGTTCAAAAAGAGCAGTTAGCAGGTAACAAAGTTATCTACAAAGCAGTTTAATTACCGCTACCGTTCTAGATTGAATACCTCGGCTGATGCCGAGGTATTTTTTTATCTTGGTATTGGAAATAATGCATTAAGTACTGACTTTAACACTACCAATAAGTGGTTTGTCACATTTTCTTAAATACTATGTAAATTTTTTGGCAGAAAAATACGTAAGTATTGTCTTTTATTTTTATTCATAGATAAAAATATAATTTATTGATTTTGCTATTATTAGTCTTTTGTCATGATGGTTTTCCTACGTACTTGTACGTAATACCTTAGGCTAATGCCTTATTGATGAATCACTCGCTTCCGTGTTCATGCCCATTTCGCATTAGACAACATTGTTACATCTTTTATACCGAATACAGCCAATCCTAATGAAATGGATGACAACAATAACCTTGGTGATAAAGGACGTGAACGATGAGTCTAATCCAAAAATCTTTAAAACGAGTGCTCAAAACAACCGCTGTCGCTGCCGCGATGGCACTCGCAGCGACTTCTGTAAACGCTGCTGAAAAAGTCTATCGTTTAAAGCTTGCTGAAACTTGGGGGCCTAATTTCCCAATTTTTGGTGATACCACAAAAAACATGGCCAAAATGGCGGAAGAGATGTCCAACGGACGTTTGCAAATCCGCATTGATTCCGCAAACAAGCATAAAGCGCCTTTTGGGGTGTTTGATATGGTTAAGTCGGGTCAGTATGACATGGGTCACTCAGCGTCTTATTACTGGAAGGGTAAGGTTCCAAACACACTTTACTTCACTTCTATGCCCTTCGGTATGTTGCCAACCGAGCAGTATGCATGGTTTTACTACGGCGGTGGTATGGAGCTGATGGAAAAAGTGTACTCTCCACATAACTTGATGTCTTTCCCTGGCGGTAATACCGATACTCAGATGGGCGGGTGGTTCCAAAAAGAGATCAAGTCCGTCGAGGACTTACAGGGTTTGAAAATGCGTATCCCAGGGTTTGCTGGTGAGATTTTGGCTGAGTTAGGTGCCAAGCCAACGAATATCGCCCCTGGTGAGCTATATACTTCTCTAGAGCGTCGCACAATTGATGCCTTGGAATGGGTTGGTCCATCGCTGGATCTACGTATGGGCTTCCACAAAATCGCTCCTTACTACTACACAGGTTGGCATGAGCCAGCGACTGAGCTTCAGTTCCTCGTTAACAAGCGCACCTGGAACCGTCTACCTGATGATCTAAAAGCGATTTTGCAAGTAGCCATGAAAACGGCCGCTTACGATATGTACACGCAATCGAAACACGAAAGCGGCAAAAACTGGGCATCTATTAAGTCTGAATACCCAAGTGTTGAAGTAAAAGATTTCCCACCTGAAGTAGTAGCTGCGTTGAGAGAAGCAAACGATCGTTTGTTGAAAGAACATGCAGAAAAAGATGCTTTGGCGAAAGAGATTCAAGAGTCGCAAGCGAACTATATGAATCAAGTTCGACCATGGTCAGATATTTCGCACCGAGCGTACTTAAACAGTCAAGCTCAACAATAACGTTGTGAAGCAGGCGATGCCGAGAGGTTTAGCCTGCTATCGAAGCCCAAGAAAACTTCATAATGAATGCTCCGCACCATAGCGGAGCGCATCTAAACGTTCCACGGAGTTCGGAATGAGAAGTCTTATTTATATTGAGCGATTATTTAACCGCTTTAGCGATTTTCTCGGATGGTTATCCAGCATCCTGTTTATTTTGTTGTTAGCAAACGTTGTGTACGACGTTGTCATGCGTTACGTGTTTAATGATGTGTCTATCGCATTCCAAGAAATGGAATGGCATCTATTCTCTGCCGTGTTCTTGCTTGGTGTGCCTTACGCAATTAAGTCCGGTGGCCATGTTCGCGTCGACATTTTTTATGAACGCTTATCTTACAAAGCACAATCCATCATCGACATCATAGGCACACTATTTTTCTTATTCCCTTTTTGCCTACTGGTAGCTTGGTTTGGTGTTGATTTCGCTAAGGAAAGTTACGCGTTAGGCGAGACGTCTGGTGACCCAGGTGGCTTACCATATCGTTGGATTATCAAAGCGATGATTCCGCTGTCATTTTTCTTTATGGCGGTGAGTGGTATTGGATTGTTACTTCATTCAATCAACAAAATTGTCAACCCTCATCTCATCTATGCCGGTAATAACGGTAAGTCGTAAAAGGAAGTCATTATGATCGGTATAGTGATGTTTTTTGTTGCGCTCTTTGCGCTTCTATTGGGATTTCCCGTTGCCTTTACTTTTGGTGGTATCGCGCTGATTTTTGGTGTTTGGGCTGAAGGCATCGAGATGTTTGCTTTTATGCCATATCGAATTCAGTCCATTATGGAAAATACGGTGCTAATGGCCGTACCGCTGTTCGTTTTTATGGGGCTAGTGCTACAGAAAACGAAGCTTGCTGAACAGCTACTAGAATCAATGGGGCGTTTGTTCGGTGGCGTTCGCGGTGGTATCGCTATTTCTACCGTGTTAGTTGGCGCATTGCTTGCAGCTTCAACGGGTGTGGTAGGCGCATCAGTTGTTGCGATGGGCTTAATATCTCTTCCTGTGATGCTCAAGTACAATTACGACAAAGGTTTAGCGTGTGGGACTATTTGTGCGTCTGGCACGTTGGGCCAAATTATCCCACCTTCTATCGTGTTGATCTTGTTGGGTGATGTACTTGGCGTACCGGTAGGGGACCTATTTCAAGCTGCGATCTGGCCCGGTATTACACTTGTTGGCGCCTATGTGATCTATATTCTCATCTACGCGAAGTTGAACCCTCAAGCCGCACAGGCGATAGAGCGTGATGAGTCGATCAGTCGTAAACAAGAAGTGCTCACCGCACTGAAAGCTGTATTGCCACCTTTAGCATTGATCATCGTGGTATTGGGCTCCATCTTTGCAGGGATTGCAACACCAACAGAGTCAGCGGCACTGGGTGGTGCAGGTGCGATTATTTTATCGCTATTGTATAAGCAGTTTAGTTGGTCGATGATTTATGATGCATCAAAAGAGACAGTTAAAGTAACCGCAATGGTCTTTGCGATCTTACTTGGTGCGACCGCCTTTTCAATGGCATTTACCTACACTGGTGGTGATTATTTAGTTGAAGAGTGGATGTTAGAACTGCCGGGTGAAAAGTGGGGATTCCTTATTATTACCATGGTGGTGATTCTGATTTTAGGTTTCTTTATCGACTTCGTTGAAATCTGTTTTATCATCGTGCCAATTATTGCGCCAGTCGCTGAATTGATGGGCATTAATATGACGTGGTTTGCGATTCTTATTGCGATGAACTTGCAGACGTCGTTCCTCACACCGCCATTTGGCTTTAGTTTGTTCTATCTAAAAGGTGTCGCTCCAGCAGGGGTTACTACGCGAGATATCTACAAAGGTGTGATGCCATTCATCGCGATTCAGATTGTTGTGTTGGCGTCTTTGCTGTTTTTCCCAGGTTTTTACGGTATGAGTTAATCACTCGATAATAAAGAGATTTTGTGAACTGAGAGTTTTTACCTTTTGAGACAAGTTGTTAAGCTGTTAATTATGTCTATGCAGACACAATCGATTCGTTTGTACTGCTAAGATAGTAAGCTGTAAAGGCAGCGTTTCATGGAGGGAAGGGATGCCTCTCAAAGCAAAGTTAATTCTGCTGACACTGATACCCGTGGTATTGGTGTCAGCGAGTATCAGCTGGATCTCTATCTATCAAACTAAGACCCTTGGCAAAAGGGAGGTGGAGATCTTTCATCAAAACCTGATCCAATCAAAAGAAGCGGCGCTGAAAGATACGGTCGACGTCGCTTTTGACTCCATTTCTTACATCTACAACGATCCGACTTTAGAAGAGAGTGCTGCCAAAACGCGTGTGAAAGCGATTTTAAATCGTTTGAGTTATGGGTCGGACGGCTATTTTTTTGCTTATGATAAATATGGTACCAACCTTGTACACCCAGTTCTTCCGGAGCTTGTCGGGGAAAACTTACTCTATCTTGAAGACGAAAATGGCGATCGCTTAATCGAAGCTCTATTGTATCAAGCGCAATCCGGTGGTGGATTTCATCAGTACCTGTGGCAAAAGCCATCTACGGGTGAAGTTGTCCCTAAGCTTAGTTACGCTGCATGGCTCGATAAGTGGGAATGGATGATAGGGACTGGGCTGTATATTGAGGATGTAAGCCGAGAAGTCGCCAATATGCGCGCGGCGGTGAACAAAAATATCGAAACGACATTTTTCTCAGTCGTCGTGATCTTAGCGGTGACCGTTGCTGTAATCATTGTTCTCACTCTGGCGATCAATCTGCACGAGCATCGCCTCGCTGATAAGAACCTGAAAGAATTGGCACATAAAACCGTGATGTTCCAAGAAGATGAGAAAAAGCATTTAGCGCGAGAACTGCATGATGGAATCAATCAGTTGTTAGTCTCCAGTAAATGTCATTTAGACTTAATGAGTCATAGACTGGAAGACGAAAAACTCAAATCCCACTTAGATAAATCACAACGATCGCTCGTCACCGCGATAAATGAGGTGCGGCATATTTCTCATCAGCTCCGTCCAAGCGCCCTCGATGATATCGGTTTAGAAGCAGCACTGACGACCTTGCTACAGGACTTTCATTCCCATTCCGGGATTGATATCGAGAGCAATTTCGATACTCAGCAGTATAAACTGACTTCGGAAGTCGCAACGACACTATATCGCGTCGCTCAGGAGTCTTTGAATAACATTGAAAAACATGCGCGAGCGAAAAAAGTAACGGTTACTTTGCAAAAAATGGGCAATATGCTGCAATTACTCATACGTGACGATGGGCTTGGATTTGTGGTTAACCATGCAGTGCACCAACAAGGGATTGGGTTAAGGAACATGCAAGAGCGTGTAGAGTTCATCGGTGGTGAATTTGAGCTAATGAGTGAGCTTGGCTTGGGAACAGAGATTACTGTGCTGCTTAATTTGGATGAAATAGTTTATGGATAAACCGATTAGTGTAGTGATTGTCGATGATCATCAAGTGGTATTGGATGGCTTCATGGCTCGTTTGGAGTTAGAGCCTGACATCGAAGTGGTGGGTACAGCAAGTAATGGTTTGGAAGCGATAGAGGTCGCAAAGCACTTGCAACCGGACGTCATATTGATGGATATCAGCATGCCAATAATGAACGGTATTGAAGCGACTGGTGTGATTAAAGAAGCTCGCCCAGAGAGCAAAATACTTATGTTGACCATGCACGATAATCGCGAGTACATCATGAAGGTCATGCAAGCTGGTGCCGTAGGATATATGCTCAAGGAAATCTCGGCCGAGAAAATGGTGCAAGCAATAAAAACGGTGAACCAAGGCTCGACGTATTTCTGTGAATCCGTCACACAAACACTCTTTACCCAAGAAGTGGTGCCTGCCACGCAAAAAACGAATCCTCTCAGCCGCAGGGAAGAAGCGGTACTTAAATTAGTTGCTCAAGGAAACAGCAGCAAGAAAATCGCCACTTTACTCAATATTAGTTATCGAACGGTAGAGACGCATCGCCATAACATTAAGCACAAGTTGGACTTACATTCGACGGCAGAGTTAGCAAAATATGCGTTTGAAACTGGGTTGACTGAGTAGGAGAGTAGTGCCCGCAAAAAGCGAGCACGTGGGAGCGAAACTAATCGGCTTTGGTAATGCTACCAAGCTCTAGCATTGGAGCAACATCGATGTCCTCTGCATTCATCATCGTCGAGATGCGTTGAACGGAAGATAGTAGAAGGGATTGCTCCCATTCTTCCAATTTTTGGAATCGATTAATGAAGTGCTCTTGCAGCGGCGTTGGTGCTTGTTTTAAGGCTTCTTGGCCCTTGCTCGTAAGTACAGCATGCACTTTACGCTTGTCTTGAACACTGCGCTGACGCTCAACAAACTGGCCTCGTTCTAGTCGATCTAGAATGGTCGTTGCGGTCGCTTGGCTCATGTTAGTGTGGCTAGACAACTGTTTAATCGTCACGTTATCTAAGTCATTGATAGCGCGCATCAAAATCAACTGTGGAGCAGTCAATCCAGACTCTTTGCTCAGCTTTTTAGAATGTAAATCAATAGCGCGGATGATCTGACGAATCGAGACCAATACTTCTTCGTACTTTTCCAATTTATTCATCCAGTCTGTAGGGAACATTTATCGAGGCGACACTAACTTAAATGCGCCCTTATTTAAAGGGGGGAAATCAAAAATTACCTCTACAATTTTACGCCGTGTCCTCAATACCATTTTGTCGCGCCTTTTCGACAAAATAAGAAG
The DNA here is from genome assembly GCF_033339315.1 of Vibrio sp. 661. Classification (NCBI taxonomy): domain Bacteria; kingdom Pseudomonadati; phylum Pseudomonadota; class Gammaproteobacteria; order Vibrionales; family Vibrionaceae; genus Vibrio; species Vibrio sp. 661. The sequence continues at coordinate 44,083 of NZ_JAWOUJ010000015.1, forward strand.
AGCTAAAATTATTATAGCAATAAATGTTTGTGGTCTAACTATTGTAGTAGTGATTTGTTCTATCAAAGGCCGTAATCACACAGTGAAAAGTAAGTTATTGGATTTTTTAATAGCAAAAAGATAGACAAAAACGTGTCAAATGATAGGATCTTGCGCCTTCACGGAATGCAAAACGTATCGTGTTCGAAAGATTTTTTTGTTTGGTACGTAAAAACACTACAAAAATAGAGAGGAACGATGACAAAGGGTATAGATAAGTACAGTATCGATAGTACCGACTATACGGTAGGTCAGGACAACGTTCAAAAATGGGGTTTTGATGTTCATAACCCAGTTTTTGGTATTAGTGCAGGTTTAATTGCGCTGTTTCTTGTCGCTGCATTAGTTCTAGATGCACATACCGCAAAGACGGCACTTGATGGGCTGAAGTGGAAAATTATTGGTTCATTCGATTGGTTGTTCATTATTGCAGGTAACATTTTCGTTATTTTCTGTTTGGCGCTTATCGTCTCACCAATGGGTAAGATCCGACTAGGTGGTAAAGACGCTGTTGCCGATTACTCGTTTATGTCATGGCTTGCAATGCTATTTGCAGCTGGTATGGGTATCGGTTTAATGTTCTGGAGTGTTGCAGAACCTGTCGCTTACTTCACCGGTTGGTATGAAACGCCACTTGGTGTTGAGGCAAATACACCAGAAGCCGCGAGATTGGCACTGGGTGCAACGATGTTCCACTGGGGCCTTCACCCATGGGCAATTTACGGTGTTGTAGCACTTTCTTTAGCATTCTTTGCCTACAACAAAGGTTTACCGCTATCTATGCGTTCGATCTTCTACCCACTTCTGGGTGATCGTGCATGGGGTTGGGCTGGCCACATTGTGGACATTCTGGCTGTGCTTGCGACTTTATTTGGTCTTGCTACATCCCTAGGTCTAGGTGCGCAGCAAGCAGCAAGTGGTATTCATCACGTATTTGGTGTTGAGCCAGGCCTAGGTCTGCAAATCGTCGTTATTACCGTAGTGACTTTACTTGCTGTTGTTTCAGTCGTACGCGGCATCGATGGTGGTGTTAAAGTCATTAGTAACATCAACATGGTTGTGGCGTTCTTGCTACTTCTCCTTGTTGGTCTTATCGGTTGGGCGGCGAGCCTAGGTTCGATTCCAACCACACTTATGGCATATGTAGAGAATATCATCCCACTAAGTAACCCGTTTGGTCGTACGGACGAAGCTTGGTTCCAAGGCTGGACAGTGTTCTACTGGGCTTGGTGGATTTCATGGTCGCCATTCGTAGGCATGTTCATCGCGCGTGTTTCTCGTGGTCGTACCGTTCGCGAGTTCATCACAGCAGTTCTACTGGTTCCAACTGCGGTTACCGTTGTTTGGATGTCTGTATTTGGTGGCCTGGCGATCGAGCAAGTTGTTGATAAAGTAGGTGAGCTGGGCACAAATGGCTTGACTGACGTATCACTTGCTATGTTCCAAATGTTTGATGTTCTTCCATTTGGTAGCATGCTTTCTATCATCGCTGTTGTGTTGGTACTTGTGTTCTTCATTACGTCTTCTGACTCTGGTTCACTTGTTATCGACAGTATCACGGCAGGTGGTAAAGTCGATGCACCTGTACTTCAACGTGTCTTCTGGGCATTCATGGAAGGTGCAATTGCGGTTGCTCTGCTATGGATTGGTGGCTCCGAGGCGGTTCAAGCTCTTCAGGCTGGTGCCATTTCTACAGCACTGCCATTTACCTTCATTCTGCTTGCAATGTGTGTGAGCTTATTGATGGGTATGCGAACTGAGCGTCAGTAATTCGGCATTTTATAAAACCGTTTGACTAACAATTAATCAAAAGGCCAGCAATTTGCTGGCTTTTTTTGTGCGGTTTTTATGACGCTCGAGACAAAAAAATGACACATGAAAGTTCATATTTTACAAAGAGTTAATGTGCTATTTTGTTTTTTAAAAATTAGTGAATAGTCGTAAAAAAGTGTGTAATATTCATGCACCTTAACTGTTCTCCCAACTCAAAAAACTATAAATATGAAATTATCATTAAAACAAAAGCTTATAGGCGCAAGCCTTTCTGCTGTTGTTGTGATGGCAACAGCACTTACTTGGTTGTCGGCTGGTCAATTATTTGATCAGACTCGTTCAGGTGTCTATTCACGTGCGCAAAGTCTTAGTACTACTGCGTCAGAGGGAATTTCTGATTGGGTCAATATCCGTAAAGATATTGCCACTGCGTTCAACGACTACTCGACCGAGCAAGACGTTGTTCCTTTCCTACAACAAGCTCGCAAGGCTGGTGGCTTCGATGACATCTTCCTTGGTACACCAAACGGTGATATGTACCGCTCTCATCCGGAGCGTAACCGTGCTGATTATGACCCTCGCACACGTCCTTGGTACAAGGATGCTGATGCCGCGGGTAAGCAAATCATCACAGCCGCATATCAAGACGCAATCACGAATGCACTACTTGTGACCATTGCTGAGCCAGTAATGAAAAATGGTCAGTTTGTTGGTGTTGTTGGTGCGGACGTACTGATCGATCAGCTTATCAGCGATGTGATTAACTTAGATGCAGGTGAAAACGCGCATGCGATGCTAATCGACATGAATGAAGGCACCTTCTTAGCGCATCCAGATAAAAGCTTGACGCTTAAGCCTATCACCAGTGTTCTAAAAGATTTTTCAGAAGAGGCAATTGAGCGCGCCGCCGATGAAGGTCGTATCGAAGATACGGTAATCAAAGGAAAAGAGAAGCTTTACTACTTCAATAAAGTTCCTGGTACGCATTGGATGTTTGCGATTGAAATGGATCGCGCAACAGAAGAAGCAGGTCATGCGGTATTGCTACGAGATCTATTGTTCACTGCTGTGGCGATCACGATTGTGGTTATTCTTGCAGTTTCTTGGCTAGTTGGTTTCTTGTTCCGTGACTTGAACCGCGTATCAAATGCACTGGAAGAAATTGCATCTGGCGAAGGTGACTTAACGCAACGCCTAGAACCACGCAGTGATGATGAAGTAGGTAAACTGGCGGAAAACTTCAACCGTTTTGTTGGCAACATGCACACAATGGTTACTAAGCTTAGCCACGTATCTTCTGCGCTTTCAGAGCAAGCACGCACGACAGCACAGCAAGCTGAGGAGCGTAGTCAGCGTATCTCTTACCAGCAAGATGAAATCAACATGGTGGCGACGGCTGTGAATGAAATGGCAGCAGCGACACAAGAAATTGCAGGTAATGCTGATAGCACGGCAAGTAACTCAGAAGAAGCGGTTCAAGCTTGTTCACACGGTTCAAGCCAAGTAACTCAAACGCAAGGTTCTATTCAGAACTTAGCGCAAGAAGTTCAAGTTGCTACTGATGTGATTCAAGAGCTAGAAGCACACGGAAATAGCATCAATACGATTCTATCAACGATTCAAGGCATTGCAGAGCAAACGAACCTACTTGCACTTAACGCGGCGATCGAAGCGGCACGTGCAGGTGAGCAAGGCCGTGGTTTTGCTGTGGTTGCAGATGAAGTCCGCGTATTGAGCCAACGTACTCATGCTTCAACGCAAGAGATTCAAGAAACTATCGAGATGCTACAAGGCACAACAGCCAAAGCGGTCGGTATTATGGGTGACAGTCGTCGTCTAGCTGATACCAGTGTTGATGATGCCAATGCGGCTGCAGCGAGCTTGACGCAAATCCACACTGCTGTTGAGCGTATCAGTGATATGGCAACGCAGATTGCTTCAGCAGCAGAAGAGCAAGCATCGGTAACCACTGAGATCACTCGTAACACTGAAGGTATTCGTGACGTGTCTAACGAGTTGTCAGTCGAAGCTCATCAAGCAGCAGAACAAGCTGCTCACCTGTCTGAGCTATCACACGAACTTGAACAAGAGATTCAACGCTTTAAGCTGTAATCTTGTCTCAAGCTAAGCAAAAAAAAGGAGCCATCTGGCTCCTTTTTTGATCGCTATTAAGCGTGAAGTATATTACAGCCAGAACTCACTGATGGGTTGCTCTTCACTGTAATGATGGGCGAGTTGCGCTTGCAGTAGCTCTGCGGTAGCAATTGCATCGGTTAATGCATGGTGAGGCGTATAGTCTGGCAGCCCATAACGGCGTCGAGATTGCGCTAGCCGAACCGATTCTGGTTTTTTCCCTTTTAAACGCTCCCAGAGAGAGCCTGAACGTTTCTGTTGAATCGTTTCTTCAAGGTGCAGCGTATCTAAAACAGGAAACTCAATACCTTCCCCTAAACGGCTTTTGAGCGCTTTATCCAGAAACTCTCTCTCGATACGACGGTAATGAACAACAATGATTTTCCCGCTTAAGCATGGTAGCAGCTCGCTTAAGATATCGCCTAAGTCAGGTGCATCGATCAATTCGCTGTGAGTAATACCGTGTATAATGACTGAATCTTCATCGAGTGCACGCTGTGGACGTACCTTCCAATGACGCGAGTTACGTAGGAAAATTCGCTTCAGGTTAAACGGCACCAAACCAATAGTAATGATGTCATGTTTTTCAGGATTCAAACCCGTCGTTTCGAAATCTAACGCCACGAACTCCACCTCAGATAACGGTGTTTCTGGAGCAGGCGGCTTGTTGCTATAAAACGCAATTAAATTCTCATCCTTCGCCATCTCCAGCTTTTGTTCAAACTTCGTTGGCCACTGAATGGTTGGCTTCTGAAAGAGCTTTTTAATCATGCTAAACCTCACTTAAAGCTCTTGTTCGCTTGGTAGCGGAACTTAAGGAAATTTTGACCATTGCTTAGGATCTGGAATGCATCCTTTAGGTTGCGACGTTCAAACTCAGAGAGGTTTTCCGGTTCGATATTGTTATCAGGCTCAATGCCTAGTTCCACATCCGTCGCTTGGTGACGAATACGTACCATGGAAATAAATTCTAACGCGTCTTTTAAGTCTTGTGCTCGACCTTTTGGCAAAATGCCAGCATCAATAATGTCGTCAAGACGCTCAAACGAGTTCTGTGCACGTGAACCAACCGCCAGAGAGTGAACGCGAATTAAGTCGACCAGAGGAGCAGTACCGCGACGTTTGAGGTTGATGGAGTTGTTGTGTCTGCCATCTTTTTCCATCACGAAGTCTTTAAAGAAGCCTAGAGGTGGTGTTCTGTTTAGTGCGTTACGAGCCAAACACGCTAAGAAGCGGTTGTTCTTTCGAGCGCGACGAACAATAAAGCTAGTTAACTGTTCTGCCCATTTTAAGCGGCCATAGACGCCATCCAAGTCGAAAAAGATGGAGGCGTTGAGTAGTGCTTTCGGGTTCGGGTTATCAATCCAGTCAGCAAAACACTCTTCCCACTCTGAACGAGTCATGCGCCACAGTGGGTTGGTTGCCATAATATCGCCTGTGCAATATTTGTAGCCACAGGCATCTAACCCATCGCTGACGTATTTTGCTAGGGCTTCGAAGTATTTACCATGTTTCTCTTCTTGATAGGTCTCATCTAGAATGATGGCGTTATCTTGGTCAGTCACCAACAGTTGCTCATCTCGCCCCATTGAGCCAAGTGCAAGGAAACAATAAGGAATTGGCGGTGGGCCAAGCTTTTCTTCTGCCATTTCTAGCAGACGCTGTTTGAAGCTTCGGCCAATGACCGACATCGCGCTACCCACCATGTGAGAGTTGGCATCTTCATTGACCAGACGCACGAAGCTGCTTTTCACTTCTTCGGCAACAACTGCTAAATCTTCGATAGTCTGTTGTTGGAAAATACTACTCACCAGCAACAACGAATTCTGAGATTCATAACGAACAATGTCGGTTGTTTCGATAATACCAATTGGTAATTGGTTTTTTACCACTGGTAGGTGATGTACGTTGTAACGCAGCATCGTTAACATTGCTTCATAGATGTAAGCGTTGTGGTCAAGAGACATGACCTCCGTGGTCATCACACTAGACACATCGTCCTGTGGGGACAAACCTTCAGCTAACACACGGGTACACAAATCACGGTCAGTAATGATACCAAGTACTGGGGACTGTGGATCGTCTTCGTCACGAACGAAATCTGGGTCGACGATAAGTAAAGCCGATACGTTGTCATTCGCCATTTGCTGCGCGGCTTGCTGGATTGTCTGACCACGATCAATCGTATGAGCATCGCCAGTTAGCAAGGTTTTCACTTTCGACGTCGTCAGGTCATTGGCGTCTTTGTTTTCTGAAATGGCTTGGCGTAAACGAGCGCTATTTTCAACTTCAACAAAATCCGCAAAGGAATCAAAGTTATCGTAAATTTCTTGGAAAATGTCACCAGGAATACAGTAGAGCAGGGTATCCTCAATGGCTTTTACCGGAAAGCGGACTTTGTTATTGGTGAGCATGCCCATCTGGCCAAATAGGTCACCCTCGTCAAGGCGGTTATACAGCTCACCTTTGCGTCGATAAACTTCAACAACACCGCTTCGCACCACGTATAAATCTTGGATATAGTCTCCAAAATGGATGATGGGGGTATCTTCTCGGTAGTACGAGATTTCGACACTCTCTGTCACCTTGTTTAGTGTTTCTTCAGGGAGTTCATTGAACGGGGGATACTTGGCGAGAAAGTTGTAAATCTCGAGAAGTTCTGCATCCATCGAAGGCGCCTTTTAGTTCGCAAATAATAAAGTAATCTTAACTTAGTTTTAAAACAGAGTCTTATCTGAACCGCGATTTTCGTGCTCAGTCATAAGATTCTGACATATCGCACGATAAGGGAGCTTCATTTTTACTACTATATGGTCACCTCAATTGAAAAAGACGTCGTCGATATGTTTTCTTCGTGATGACTGATTAGATCTTTGGCTGTTTCAGATCGTTATCACGTCTTTAGATTAAGCTATTCTTCTTGAGCCAAGTAGCTCAGGCGATGGAATACAGTGTTTAGATAATTCTCATGAAAGGAAGTCGAATGGTGAGAAATTTATTGCTTGTTTCTTTAGCTGCTTTGCCGGCGATATCAAGCGCAGCGGTCATGGACCAAGCAGAAAAATTTGGGTACGAACACATTCATTTGGATGTTGGTGCCGGAACGACAAACGAAGAATGGTTAGATAACTCTAATGCGACCACAGTTGGACTCGGTGGTAACTATTTGTTTACTGAGAACTGGTTGTTTAATGTTGATTACTCAGCGCAGTTTTTCCATCCGGATGATTTTACTCTTCGCATTGACCGCCTTTTGTTTGGTGGTGGTTACCGTTATGGAGTTACAGAGCAATTCGATATCTACGGGATATATGGAATAGGCGCAAACAAAGCGAAAGCGACGGACGACAAAACGGATAATACGTTGTCTTCCGATAGCGAATTGATTCAAGCTGTAACTGTTGGGGTGAATTACTTGCTCAGTGAAAAGCTTATTGCGACAGCTGAAGTGGAGTTGAACCGTAGTGATATCGTTGATGAGAACAATTTTAAGATCGGTTTTAACTACCAATGGCATAAAGTCATCGGCACTGGTCTTTTTTATCAGTTTAGAGATACTGATTACAGCGGTGAAAGCTCAGATTACGTCAATGAAGTAGGGCTGAGTTTGAAGTTTGTCTACTAGATCGGACGGGTTCGCTTTTGGCGTTAAGTTAAAACAAAAAAGGTCAGCTTATGCTGACCTTTCCTTTTAATAAAGTATGCGACAGTCGATTATAAAACCGCTGCAATGCCTTTACACAGAGGGCCCATATTTGACTTCGTCATACCAGCAACACTGATTCGGCCAGAACCGACAATGTAAATACCGAACTCTTCTTTAAGGCGGTTAACTTGCTCTTTAGAAAGACCAGAGAAAGAGAACATACCATTTTGACGTTCGATGAAACTAAAGTCTGCGTCCACACCCTCTGCTTTTAGTGTCGCTACAAATAGTTCACGCATTTCTTGAATGCGGTCACGCATTTCTGCTACTTCAGCTTCCCATTCCGCACGCATTTCGGCGTTGCCAAGAATGTGAGTCACGACAGCGCTGCCGTGTGCAGGTGGGTTAGAGTAGATAGAGCGAATAATGGCTTTAACTTGAGAAAAAGCGGTTGTTGCGACTTCTTCTGACTCAGCTACTAACGTGAAGGCACCTACGCGTTCATTGTATAGGCCAAAGTTTTTCGAGAAAGAGCTCGCGACTAGGATTTCTTTGTTGTATTTAGCAAAAGTACGAAGACCTGCAGCATCTTCTTCCACACCTTTAGCAAAGCCTTGGTAGGCGAAGTCGAACAGAGGAAGCAATTTCTTCTCTGCGACAAGTTTCGCCAATGTTTCCCATTCTTCAGCCGTAGGATCGATCCCTGTAGGGTTGTGACAGCAGCCGTGTAGAAGCACGATGTCGCCTTCAGATGCAGATTGCAGATCATTTAGCATCGCATCGAAGTCTTTGTCTTTTGTTTCAGCATTGTAGTAGCTGTATTGTGCCGTTTCGATACCAGCAGCAGTAAATACGCCGTTGTGGTTCGCCCATGTTGGGTTGCTGATCCAGATCTTTACATCGCCTAGTTGACGTTTAATAAACTCGCCGGCAACACGTAGTGCACCAGTACCACCCGGAGCTTGAGCTGTTTTAGCGCGTTTTTCGTTTACAATTTCTGCATCAGAGCCGAAAAGCAGTTTTTGCACTGCAATGCCGTACTCTGCTGTGCCTTCGATGGTTAGGTAAGATTTGGTTTTTTCAGTTTCAACAAGTGCTGCTTCAGCTTTCTTTACTGTCGCAAGAACGGGAGTTTCGCCTTGCTCGTTTTTGTAAATACCTACGCCAAGGTTAATTTTGTCTGCGCGAGCATCTTTTTTAAACTCTTCAGTAAGGCCAAGAATAGGGTCAGCCGGAGCGGCAACTACTTTTTCAAACATAATCTTCATCCATGTTAATCGAAGGGGTGTGCTAACATTTATACCTTTCAGCAATATTGGTTACAACCGTTACTGAAAAGAAAACCTAAAAAAGTTGCGATTTGAAACAGAATTCTAACATAACTAAAGTTTTTGCCATGAAAACGTTTGGTAGGCACAGAGTTTGAAGGGCATTTATGCCATGGTTGGAGAAGTTTTGCACACATCCCAATCGTTTCAATTCAGTGCTTTGCGTTAACACGTTTATAATTGTCTAGTGAGGATTTGTTGAGACAAAAACGCCCCACCAAAGGTGGAGCGTTTACTGTTAGAGTATGGATATCGGTTGGGGTTATTTCTTCAGATTGATTTCCGACTCAACCGCATTGGTTTCGATGTCAGGGTTAGAAGAAAGTTTTTCAGTCGCCCAGTCGTTCATATGCTTTAAGATCGCTTTTAATGCGTGCTTTTCGGTTGGTACTTCTGTCTTTTCAACTTCAAGTTTTTGCTTCGGATGCGTACCCGTCGCATCTTCCGCAACGTGTAGCCAATCTGGGTGCCAGTAATAAGGTTGGCCGGAAGGAGAGCTCCAAGAATGTACGCCGTTGGATTCACCTTTGTATTTAATATCTTCTTCGTTGTATTTCGCCATTATTGTTTTCTCTCATAATCCATGAGTTGAGGTGTGCATCACCATTACTATTTAAATGTAACAGATGTAATGAAAATTAATGTGATAACAATCGACTTATTTTGCCCTTTGAACGCTATAGAAGATGCGTACTTCTCATTCAGAAGAATTTACTATTTGGCAGGTTTTAGCTTTATTTGTGTTTAAAGCATACAACGATGGATTCGCCTACCTAATGCTATTCTTGAACGGTGATAGAGCCTAAACTACTCGTCATTCAAGTGTTTGAGAATCGCCGCTTTTGCATGCTCTTCTGTCGCAGTTTCTCCATCAGGGACTTCAAGGTCAGCCTTTTTGTGTTCACCCAAAGTATCTTCAGCGATATGCAGCCAATCAGGATGCCAATAATAAGGGGTGGTACTGCCAGGATGGTCCCAACTATGTACACCTTTATGTTTTCCGCGATACGAGAGATCGTCCATTGTAAAAACTTTCATCGCTTCCTCCTGATTTAAAGACAGTAGTTCGAAGTGAGTTTAACGCACTCAGTCCAACGTAAAACCTTGGTTTTTAGGTATTGCAAAGATGTGAGGCAATATGTGTGTAACGGTCAAAGTATGGGATATAAACGCTCACTTCGTGGCTGAAATATCTATTATAAGATTGATAAATTACGTTGCTAAATTGAATACTCCCATATCAGAATGCTGGCGCGAAGTATGCTATGGTGCGGCTGTAAGTGAAATGAGGGAAACATGAACCGATACCGTCAACTGGCTGAGCTGTTCAAAACGCAGATTCAGCAAAATACTTGGAGAGCAGGGGAAAAGCTGCCATCAGTGCGTGTAACAAGCCGAAACCATTCTGTCAGCGCAGGTACGGTATTACAAGCTTATCAGCTGCTCGAAGCACAAGGTTGGGTCGCAGCGAAACCTCAGTCTGGATACTTTGTTACTGCGGAGTTGGACCGCTTCGAACCGAGTTCTCCAGCCACTTCCGTTTATCGCTCTAGCATCAACGATGAACTTTACGACTACCTCAAAAATCAGGCCTCATCGAATGCGGTGAAGTTTGGCTCCGCGTTTCCAGACCCAGCATTGTTCCCATTAGAAGCGCTAAACCGCAACCTAGCCAGCTCAGGCAGGAAGATGGGGGCAGAGACGTTATTGGATAACTTGCCGCCGGGCTGTGAGTCTCTACGCCGTTTGATTGCTCAACGGTACATCAAACAAGGTATGGTGTTTACCCAGGATGATATTGTCGTTACTTCTGGCGCATTAGAAGCGTTGAATTTGAGCCTTCAGGCCGTGACCCAGCCTGGAGATACTGTTGTAGTTGAATCACCGACGTTTTATGGCGCACTTCAAGCGATTGAACGTTTAGGTCTAAAGGCGATAGAAATAACGGTGGATCCGTTAACTGGACATTCAGTGGATCAAATTGAAGCGACTTTTGCCGACAATGATGTTCGCGCATGTTGGTTAATGACTAACTTTCACAATCCAACAGGAACTTTATTAAGTGACGGGCAGAAGCAACGTATCGTCGAACTGGCTGACAAATACGATGTGTACTTGATCGAAGATGATGTGTATTCAGAGCTTTATTTTTCTGAAAAAAAGCCAAGCTCACTTAAAGCTTTTGATACACAAGAGCGCGTGTTGCATTGTGGATCATTTTCAAAAAGCCTTTGCCCTGGCTATAGGCTGGGCTGGGTGGTAAACAAACGCTTCAATGAGCAACTTCAAAAGCTGCAACTTATCTCGACGTTGTCAGGCAGTGCACCAATCCAGCAGGGTATCGCGCATTACTTGCAAAACGATAGTTATGATAGCCATCTTAGAAAACTGCGAAAGAATCTTGAGCAGCGGCAATTGGCGTTTATTGAACTGGTTGATAAGTACTTTCCCCAATCGATTCGTTACACGGAACCGGAAGGCGGCTATTTTCTTTGGATAGAACTGCCGAAAACAAAGTGCGGAAAAGCGATTTATCAGAAGTTATTGGAAGCGAACATCACTGTAGCATTTGGTCAGTTGTTTTCTATCGCTCCAAATTATGAGAACTACCTGAGGCTTAATACATCGTTACTTGTAAATGATGAATTAGAACAAGCCGTGAAGACGGTCGGAGAATTACTTCATTAGCCAACTGTTTACCTGTTTTTTGCTCAAACTGTATCAGTGGACGATACCGAAGCTGTGTTTCAATCATGGGCAGACAACCATTTAGGTTAGGAGCCGTAATGAAAAAGCAGTTGGTAAAGCATGAACTTAGGTTGATGGGTGTTGCTATTTTTAGCGCATTTTTGTTGGTGTTTGCACACTTGATATTGGCGAAATCTTTCTCTCATATGGTTTGGACGGAATACACTGCTGCCGTTATCCCATTTGTGATGTTTGGCTTGTGTGTGGTTGGAGTAAAATACGCAGCGCGAGCAGATGAGGATGACGACGAAAATAACAACTAGAGTGTATACATCGGTTGCTAGAAAATCATTCGTACAAAATAAAAGACCTCCACATGGGAGGTCTTTTTAATTCAATATCACTAAAAAGTGATTAGAAGTTCGCAGAGCGAGGAGTACGTGGGAATGGGATCACGTCACGAACGTTGCCCATACCAGTTACGTAAGATACTAGGCGCTCGAAGCCTAGACCGAAGCCTGCGTGTGGCACTGTACCGTATTTACGTAGGTCGCGGTACCAGCTCATATGTTCAGGATCGATACCCACTTCACGCATACGCGCATCTAGAATGTCTAGGCGCTCTTCACGCTGAGAACCACCGATGATTTCGCCGATGCCCGGTGCTAGAACGTCCATCGCTGCAACTGTTTTACCGTCATCGTTAGCACGCATGTAGAATGCTTTAATGTCTTTCGGGTAGTTCTTAACGATTACAGGTGCTTTGAAGTGTTCTTCAGCAAGGAAACGCTCGTGCTCAGAAGACATATCGATACCCCATTCAACTGGGAATTCGAACTCACGACCTGAATCAAGAAGGATCTGGATTGCGTCAGTGTAGTCAACTTGCGCGAAGTCAGAAGAAACGAACTGCTCTAGACGAGTGATTGCTTCTTTGTCGATGCGTTGAGCGAAGAACTCAAGGTCATCGCGACACTCTGCAAGCACTGCTTTAAACACGTACTTGAGCATGTCTTCAGCCAGTTTCGCTACATCATCCAGTTCTGCGAACGCAACTTCAGGCTCAACCATCCAGAATTCTGCTAGGTGGCGGCTTGTGTTTGAGTTTTCAGCTCGGAAAGTAGGGCCGAAAGTGTAAACTTTGCTTAGCGCACAAGCGTAAGCTTCTGCGTTTAGCTGACCAGATACGGTTAGGAACGTCTCTTTACCGAAGAAGTCTTCGTTGTAGTCCACTTTACCAGCGTCAGTGCGAGGAAGGTTTTCCATGTCTAGCGTAGATACGCGGAACATTTCACCAGCGCCTTCAGCATCTGAAGCCGTGATCAACGGCGCAGATACCCAGAAGTAACCTTGCTCGTGGTAGAAGCGGTGGATTGCTTGAGATAGGCAGTTACGTACACGTGCTACTGCACCGATTACGTTTGTGCGCGGACGTAGGTGCGCAACTTCACGTAGGTACTCGATTGAGTGACGAGTTTTTGCCATTGGGTAAGTTTCAGCATCTTCAACCCAACCAACCACTTTAACGTCAGTGGCAGCAAGTTCGAAGTCTTGACCCTTTGCAGGAGATTCAACAATCTTACCAGTTACTTCAACAGAGCAGCCAGTCGTTAGCTTTAATACTTCGTCTTCGTAATTATTAAGATTATTTGGGACCACGGCCTGAATCGGGTCGAAACAAGAGCCGTCATATATGGCAAGGAAAGAGATTCCAGCTTTGGAATCACGACGTGAACGGATCCAGCCACGAACAGTCACTTCGCTGTCTACTGCTAGCTGACCTTTCAATACGTCTGATACAGGCGCGTAAGTCATGTTTTCAATATTCTCCATTGAGGTAAAAATTCAACTCAACGCTTACTTAAACTACTTGTCTGATAACATTTTTGTTCAAAAAACAAGCTAAGCGCTGAGTTGGGTAGCATTTTACAGATTCAACGAGACATATTACCTGTCAATTCGCTCGCATCAACCTTTATATTCGTTTTGATGGGGAGAATCTCTCTATTTATTCATTCTTTTGTGCTATGAAAGTGTGAATTGGTTTAGTAATTGCTCTAAACGTTCGGATAGATGCTCTAAATCAACACTAATATCACGCGTGTGCGATGCCGATTGCGATGTGTCGTTAGCATGCAGTGTGATCACATCTATTTTAGATTGAATATGCTGACTTACATCAGATGTGGTTTGCGTCTGGTTTTGGATATCTTCTGCATGTCTGAGCACTTGGCGCATTTCGTCAACAACGTTATGCATTGTGGCTGATAGTGCCTCGACATCGACAGAGCGTTGATGAGCAAACTGGCAGACGGTATCAACAGAAGTTAATGACTCTTCACTTCCTTGCTGGAATTGAGAAATGATATGTTCAATATTACCAGTGGCTTCAGCCGTCCTAGAAGCCAGGTTACGCACTTCTTCCGCGACGACCGCAAAACCGCGTCCTTGCTCTCCGGCACGGGCGGCTTCGATAGCAGCATTCAACGCGAGCAGATTGGTTTGTTCTGCAATACCCTTAATAACCACAAGAATGGACGACACTTCTTCGGTTCTTTGATTTAGAGAGCTGATTTTTTCCCGTACGGTATCAATGTTACTTACTAGTTGTTTGATGTCTTCACTGACGTTGTGTGCTTGGCTTGCACTATGAGTGGCGACATCAACGGTGTGATTGACCAAAACAGTAGCGTTGTTAGTCGAGTCCTCAACCGCAGTTTGTTGCTGCAACATATCGGTGATATTACTTTGTACTTCGTTGGTCTCTAGCTGTTGGTTATTGGCCGCTTTATCTGTGGACTGCGCGACAGCAGTTAGTTTACTCGCGGAGTCGGCAAGTGAGTGAGAGGTGTCTTGCACACGTTCTAAGCTTTCGGAGACCGTATCCATGAATGAATTGATTGCTGTAGAAAGTTGGCCCACTTCATCCTGTTGGTGATGCATAAGTCGTTGAGATAGATCTTTGCTATGGCTCACATTCGACATGAATTTCGACGTTCTTTGAATTGGTCGTACAATGATTTTTTGAATCAAACTCATCGTTATGATGAAGCCCACAAATGCGATTACGGCCATTATTCCCATCGCAAACATTGCCTGTTTACTGATCATTGAATTGACATGATTCATGTTGTATTCCAAGCGAATCGCGCCCAACACTTCTCCTGCTGGTGCAACGTGGCAAGAAACGCAGTTGGTGCCACGGTAATTTTCGCTCGATTTCATTGGTAGCGCGACTACTAACCCTTTGCCCCAATCGGCTGAGATTGGTTCAATCACCAGTTCACCATTCAACGCTCGTTGATCAATATCATCGACAGGCTGCTGGTTTTGTTGCCCAGGTCCGTAAAGTTTGGTCACAGCGTCAGCTCGCAACACGCGAACTGCTTCAATGCCTTCTTGGGCCAGGGCCTTTTGACGTAAGGTTTCTTTTTGCGACATGGTGCCCGTAAGCATCATCATATTTAGGCTGTCGAAATAATTACTAGCCTTATCATGGAGTTGTTCACTAAGAACATCATTGATTAAGGTTTTTTGTTGATGGTATTGGTAAGCCGTAGAGGCAGCTAGAACGCAGCTGAAGACAGCAATTAACGCCAGTAAGAGCTTAAAAGTGATAGTTGAGCGCATAAATTTATAAGTGTAATTGGAACGAACTGCACAATATTAATGTGCACAAATGCGCACTGCGAACAACGAAATGAATGATTGTGACCCCACACATGTTGGGGATATGTAATTGTGATGTGAGTGCTGTGTAATCAAATGTTTGGCGCGTGACAGAAATACGGCGCTTTGGTGTGAGTGATAGCAAAGAGGCCGGGAACTAGCGGAAGTTTTTGCTACGCTTGTATGGGGTAACGCTTGTCTCTTGGCAGCGAATTCCTTAGTATTGCCTGTCTTTTTAAAGCCTGAGAATCAAGATGAAAACAGAATTATATAAAGAGTTTATGTTCGAAGCAGCACACCATTTGCCACACGTACCAGAAGGTCACAAGTGTGGTCGTTTGCACGGACACTCTTTCCTTGTTCGTCTTTATGTAGAAGGTGAAGTTGATCCACATACAGGTTGGGTAGTGGATTTTGCAGAGATCAAAGCTGCATTTAAACCAATTTACAATCGCTTAGACCATTACTACCTAAACGACATTGAAGGGTTAGAGAACCCGACTAGCGAAGTGTTAGCAAAATGGATTTGGCAGCAGCTTAAGCCAAGCTTACCACTGCTAAGTAAAGTCGAAATCAAAGAAACGTGCACAGCGGGTTGTATTTACAAAGGCGAATAAGTCACTTTCTATTGAGCATTAAACAAAGGCAAGCGAGAAGCTTGCCTTTGTTGTGTCTGAATGGCCCAATTTTGATTATGCTTCACCAGCTAGCTTAATGGGTGTCGTAGAATCCATTCTTTTTCATTATCACCCAATGTTGTTTCCTCTGTATTAATGAATCCGCACGCATCAAGAAAACTGATAGCGTATTGCTGACTTTGTGGGACAGTGGCGCAAAGAGAGGTGCTTTTAGGGTTAATGGTATACGCATAAAGGAACAGTTTACGCAATGCCTCACTCCCAACCCTTTGACGTTGGAAACGTTGATCAATCATCAAGTATTTAAGCTCCAGTTCGTATCGTTTAGCAAACGGCGCATGTTGGGAGAAACCTTTATCGATAACAAGATAGCCTACTAATAGGTCATCAGAATAAATCGTAAAGAACGCCTCTGACTTACTGCGTTTTTGGTAAGCCATTTCAAACGGTGTAAAAAATCCTTTTTGCTCTTCTTGCACATCCAATTGCATCAAACTTGAAAAATCTTTCAGTTTGGTGGGTTTAATCGCAATCATCGCTCAATCACAAATTGGCGGCATACCGTTATGCCACCACGAGTTTTTATAGAGTATTAAATCTATTTTAAGTAACTAACCGAGTGAAGAAAAGCTAGCAATGAAGAGGGTAATAATAACCTTGGTGAATATAGGCGCCCAATGTTGTGAGTAAGTGAGCACTGTCTGCCGTTTCTACGCCTTCAACAATGACCGTGCAGCGATACGTATTGCCCATAGCAATTAACTGACGCAAGGTTTCTATCTTTTTATCATCAGTTTTTAGGCCAATAACAAATTCTCGGTCGATTTTGAGGTAGTCCGGATTCAGCTTGCTGATAAGCGCCACATTATTATTACCGGTGCCAAAGTCATCAATACTGATTTTACAATCCAGAGCTTTTAGTTTCGCGACATTGCCATAAATCTCAGAGGTATAGTACATCGATGCATTTTCTGTGATTTCGATTGTCAGCAAACGGCAATCCCGATTAGATAGCTCTCTATATAGGATTGAAAAGTTACGCCCTCGCAGCAAAGAAGGACAAACGTTAATGCTGATAGGGATGGGCAACGCTTTTTGTTTGGTGTAGATGGAATCAATCACCAGTAAGGTATGAGTTAGCAGCAATCCATTGCGGATCAGTGTTTCAATAAACCGTTGCGTATTTTTTACCTTAAACCGGGAGAGGGCTTCGTAGTGCACAATCTTTTGTGCCGAAGTGTTATAAATCGGCTCCAGTTTTATTTTGAATTGTCGAATTGCGCACAAGTAAGCCATAAAGGCTTGTAGGGAGCGGTGACGCAGTATAATGAGAAAAAGTAAGCTCAGTAGAATGATACTTTGAAACGGTCCAGAGATGTAATACACCTCTTTATAGCCACTATTCTTTACGTGATAATTGAAAAAGCGTTCATTGGTGTTACCAATCTCTAACGACGTTCCGGTATTCGTTGATAGCTTCATACCAGAAAGAAAAAAACGTGAAATATGATTTTCAACATTGTCGGATAAGTTAATGTTTTTAACACGAACCAAAACAGTTGCGTTATTTAAGTCAAATGATTGTGTCGTGTAATTGTTATTGTTACTCCACTCTTCAAAGGCTTTTTTGCTGACAGGGACAACGGTTTCTGGAGTGACTAAGCATCGAATATTGAAACGATCTAGCATCATGCTCGATTCCACCAACTTCACATTATCAAATAGCGACTTCAGTTCGCTTTCATTAGCAAAGCAACTCCTGCGGGAAAGGCTCTCTGCAATTTCGAAGGCGTTATCCAGATAATTATGTTTAACGATGCTGTTTATCGCGTAGTAACAGATAGCAAAGAAAATGATCGCAGTGATCAACACAACCCACATCGTTTCTGAATAGATCTTTTTATTACGCAGGCAAATACGAAGCGCTTTGCGAAGACTATTGGTTGTGTATTGATTGATCTTCTGTTGATGTTCGATGCCATTCTGATGGTTGTTTTGCATAGTAAAAGGGATGAAGTATCCGGTCCGGTGAATGTTTTCGATAATGTTTTTGTTAGTGGTTAAGTGTTCTTCCGTGAGCTTGCGAAATTTCTTTCTTAGAGCGGCCACCGCGTTTTTAAAGCCATTTTCTGGCAGTGTCATTTTGTATTGTTGAGTGATTTTGCTTTCTATTAACCGCTGACTAATCGGCGTATTTAAACTGCCGTATGTGGCGATAGTTGACAGAATGGCGTACTCATTTGGGTTGACAGGAATGGAGTGGTGGAGTGACTGATTGAGCTCTAGAGATATTTCGTTTTCGGACAAGCAAACGCAGATTTGGTTTCCAATTTCAAACCTAATCATGTGTTGATGTGCTCCAAGTTTAATTTTTGGCTACGTTATCAATAAAGCTAGGGAAGAGATGTGATTTTTTACTGAGATATCCATAATATTTGGATATATTCAACGTTTTAGGTTTTTTTTACTTGTCCTGATAACGCATTCTCCTGGTTTTTTGGGGTATAAAAAAACCCGAGCATAAACTCGGGTTTTGATTGGTATTCAGAAAGGCGTGTTAGCAAATCACTTTGATTGCTAGACCACCTTGAGATGTTTCGCGGTATTTCGCGTTCATGTCTTTACCTGTTTCTAGCATGGTTTCGATAACCTTATCTAGAGAAACAGTTGGAGCTGAAGAGCGACGTAGTGCCATGCGAGTAGAGTTGATTGCTTTTACTGCCGCAATACCGTTACGCTCGATACATGGAACCTGAACCTGACCTGCAACTGGGTCACACGTTAGACCTAAGTTGTGCTCCATCGCGATTTCTGCTGCCATACATACTTGCTCTGGGCTACCACCCATAAGCTCAGCAAGGCCTGCTGCTGCCATAGAACATGCCACGCCAACTTCACCCTGACAACCAACCTCTGCACCAGAGATAGACGCGTTACGCTTGTAAAGACCTCCGATTGCGCCAGAAGCTGCAAAGTAACGGATGTAATCTTTTTCAGTCACAGTTTGGATGAACTTATCGTAGTAAGCCAGTACCGCAGGGATGATGCCACACGCACCGTTAGTTGGTGCCGTTACTACGCGGCCACCAGCTGCGTTCTCTTCGTTTACTGCGAAAGCAAACATGTTTACCCAATCAACAACAGACATTGGGTCGTTTGTCGTCTTTTCTGAAGTAAGTAGCTGCTGGCGAAGTGCTGCTGCACGACGAGGCACGCGTAGTGGACCAGGCAAAATACCTTCTTCATTCATACCGCGATCCATACACTCGCGCATTGTGCGCCAGATGTTCGCGAAATAAGTACGAGTTTCTTCATCTGAATGAAGCGCATGCTCATTCTTCATGGTTAGTGCGCTGATGGACAATCCACTTTCGTGGCATTGGTTAACCAGTTCCTCTGCCGTTGTAAACGGGTAAGGTACTTTTACTGGATTCTCAGCTTCTTTACCGAAATTTTCTTCATCAACGATGAAACCACCGCCGATAGAGTAGTAAGTTTTTGAGTACGCTTTTTCGTCATCAATCCAAGCGTGGATCTGCATGCCGTTTTCGTGTAGCTCTAGGTTTGTTTTGTGGAAGTTCATTCCACCTTCACGTGGGAACGATACTGTGTGACAGTGCATGCCAACGGGAAGGCGTTCAGTTTCTTCTACACGAGCAATAAAGCCCGGGATAGAATCGATATCAACTTTCTCAGGAGTGTTGCCTGCAAGACCCATGATGATAGCAATATCTGTGTGGTGACCTTTCCCTGTCAGTGATAGTGATCCATAAACGTCAACGGTGATTTTAGTGATGTCGCGCAGTTTTCCCATTGCACGAAGATCATCAATAAACTCTTTACCCGCTTTCATTGGGCCTACAGTGTGTGAGCTTGAAGGTCCAACACCGATTTTATAGATATCAAAAACACTAATCATATCGATTACCTCAGAAGAAAGCCTCCCAAGGGGAGTTGGGAGGCTTAATTTTATCGTTATATTTTTGGATTAATCATACTGCACTGGGCAGAGATGATTAAAGAGCGCCGTAGATTACAGAACTAATTGCAGCAAGACCACAGATTGCTGTGAAAATTTGCACAGGTGCTGAAGTTTTGTACTTAGCCATCGCAGGAACTTTTTGCATTGCGAAGATTGGCATCAAGAATAGGATTGCCGCAATCATCGGTGCACCCATTGTTTCAATCATACCTAGGATGCTTGGGTTAACGATAGCAACGATCCAAGTTGTGATTACAATGAAGATTAGAGACATCTTCTCGATCTTACTTACTGGTGATTTTGAACGAGATTTCACTAGACCAACTAGACCTTCGTGCGCGCCTAAGAAGTGGCCAAAGTAGCTAGAGGTGATCGCTGCGAAAGCAACCAATGGACCCATGTAAGAGATCAGTGGAGATTCATGCACGTTTGCTAGGTAAGAAAGAACAGAGATGTTTTGCTCTTGCGCCGTTGCTAGTTGCTCTGGAGACAGAGAAAGTACAACAGAGAAAACGAAGAACATAACAAAGCCCATCAGCATCATTGCTGCGCCACCAGTGATAGTGTCAGTTTTCTTAACTGCGTCATCACCGTATACACGACGTTGCTCTTTAGAGAATTGAGAAATGATTGGGCTGTGGTTGAAAGAGAACACAATAACAGGGATTGCTAGCCAAACGATAGCTGGCATTGCACCCCAGTCAGGCGACACTTCCATCATTGAAGTGTTCCAACCAGGAATTAGGTATACAGACAGTGCTAGTAGGATGAACACGAGAGGGTAAACCATTGCTGAAGTTGCTTTCAGCATAAGCTCTTTACCGAATACTACGCCTGCTGTCATTGCAGCAATAAGTGCACCAGAAAGTAGCCAGCGAGGAATAGATTCCATGCCCATTTGGTTAACTAGGAAAGAGTCAACTGTGTTTGTGATACCAACACCGTAGATAAGTACGATTGGGTAGATAGCGAAGAAGTAAGCGAACGTAATAAGGTTTGCGCCAGTCTTACCAAAGTGCTCTTCTACTGTGTCGGTGATGTCCGCTTCAGGGTTTTTCGCAGAAAGAACGAAACGAGCTAAAGATTTGTGTGCGAACCAAGTCATTGGTGCTGCGATTAGGGCTAGGATTACTAATGGCCAGAAGCCACCTGCACCTGCTTTAATAGGAAGGAACAGTACACCTGCACCTACTGCCGTACCAAAAAGGGACAGACACCAGGTAAAGTCTTTGTAAGAAAACTTACTAGACGATTGTGCGGTAGAAACCGCAGAAGTAGTTGTATTCATTTTTTAGTTACTCATTTTGGGAACAGGAAATAAGTCGGGAGTAATTTTGCAAGATTTTACACTAGGAAAATTAGATCTAAATCATTTATTGCTTACGCTTATTGAATGATATGTCAAAAACCTGCTTTTTATCACGAAAATGATGTGCTACTCGTGATTTCTGCTAATGAGTAAAATTAGAAAAACTTATCAATAGGGCTGTTTGTATAAATTTATTTCACCGCAAGCGTTTGCGGTGAAAATGGAAAATTAATCTAATGTGAATGAATGTTTATGAAGCAACGTTTTATTAATATTGATGCGCATAATGATCGCGCCTATAAAAGCACCGATATCAACAACTGTTTAATGTGAAATAATATGTTTTTGCATTGATTCGATAATTTGTGCCGTCATGCCCCAGATGAAATGCTGTCTATATGGGATAGCAAATACACGATGACTGCTTCTTTTTAGGTCAAATTTGGTGCTATACAATTTTTTGGGGTTCAGAATATGGTTGGCAGGAACCTCAAAAACTGACTCTACTTCATTTGGGTCAATATGCGTTTTATATTCCGGAGAAACAAAAGCCAAAAAAGGTGTCACATTAAATTGACTAATCGTTGGTAGTGTAGGCAGTTGACCAAACACATGAATATGCTCATCTTCTATCCCAACTTCTTCTTTGGTTTCCCTTAAAGCGGTATTCACGAGCTGAATATCTTCCTGCTCATATTTGCCACCGGGAAAGCTGATTTGTCCCGGATGATGGCGTAAGTGGGCTGCGCGCTTAGTCAGAATGACTTGTAACCCGTCATCGCGTTCCACAAAACCGATTAAGACTGCCGCATCTCTCAGGGACTTTTCTTTCATCCATTTCAGTCGTGCAAGGGACTCTTTGTGGTAGCCCGTTGGAAGCCGAAATTGAAAGTTCTGTAGTAAATGAGTTTTGTCGATAACCAAACTGAGTCCTTATTTATCGTGCCTAACCATTATTTATTATACTCAAAGACGGCAAAGCGTATGGCGTTATCGTTACTGGTTACCAAATAAAACATTCGCATTAAAGCACTCGCCAGCACTTTCCCTCTTTGTGTTGTGTGTCTCACTCTGCTTGAACATATTAATTTGAAACTTATAAGGTTATACACCATTCTTTATTTTAGGACGTCACTATAGGACAAGTATTGGCCAATGAAAGGGATTATTTTCACCGAGTTCATGGAGTTAGTAGAAGAGAAATTCGGTCTTGATGTGTTAGACCAAGTTCTCGATCTTTCTAACGATGAAGGTGTTTACACCGCTGTTGGTAGTTACGATCACAAAGACTTGGTTAAGTTGATCGTGAATCTCAGTAAAGTATCTGGTGTTCCCCCCGAGCAACTGCAAGAAGTGTTTGGAGAGTGCGTCTTTTTGAATTTACTTCGCTCCATTCCTAGTCACGCCAGTTTGCAACAGTGTGAAACGACGTTTCAATTTGTTCGCCATGTTGAAGACTTTATTCATGTCGAAGTTAAGAAGCTCTATCCTGATGCTAACCCTCCGCAATTTGATTTCATTAGTGAAAACCAATCCCAATTGGTATTTGACTACCACAGCGCAAGATGTATGTCTCACGTATGCTTAGGATTGATAAAAGGCTGTGCTGCGCATTTTGGTGAGGTAGTTCATATCAAACATCAAAATCAGTCAGAAGATGGTAGCAAAGTACGTTTTTGGTTAGAGGCTCAATAAGAACGATATGACGGGAAGTTCCTCATTAGAAAGGAAACTCAAACGAGAAGTTGCATCAAGAAAAGCAGCTGAGCAGCTGTTGGAACAGAAAAGCTTAGAGTTATATGAATCCAACCAGCAACTCAGTGTTGCATTGAAAAAGCTGGAGCTGAAATCTAAAAAGGATCTTCGTAAGTTTGAGTTTGAAGAGCAAATTGATGCGACGTTGATTAAGTTCGGTCGTACTTTTTTATCGAGCACGTTCGATGAAGCAATGATAGCGAGCTTTATTGAGCAGCTCACTTCTAACTCGATCATTTCTGCGGCTTACTTGTTTCTTGACGCTACAAAGCTGAGCTCATTGCGTCGTCATCACTTTGGTCACTTACAGCTTCGTCATAACAACGAGATTTTAACCTCTCCTAATTGGCAGGGAGAGAATTTGCATTTGCCAGTTATCATTGATGGGGAAACGGTTGGGGAGTTGATTTTCTCTGTGTTGCAAGATCAAATCGATCAGTCTTTTATTTCCAAACAGATGGAGCTCGTGTCTGACTTAGTTCATGGTGTTATTGGTCGACACTTAAGTTTAGAGCGAGAGGTCGAGCTGAGAAAGCGGGCTGAGGAATCAGAAAAAGCGACGAAGGAGTTTGTCGCCATGATTAACCATGAGCTGCGAACTCCTCTCAATGGCGTATTGGGTAGTGCGGAGTTATTGAGTCGAACCCAATTAGAAGAAGAGCAGCGTCAATACTTGAGCAATCTGACTCAATCAGGGGACTTATTGAGAGTTATCATTAATGATCTTCTTGATTTCAGTAAGATGAATGCCGGTATGATGGAAATCATACATAAAGTCTTTGCCTGGGAGGAACTTGAAAAAGCCATCATGGGTGTATTTGCAGCTAAGGCTGCTGAAAAACGCATCCATTTCTCTATCGACAAAAAGCTGGGGATTCCAGAATTTTTAGTCGGTGACTTAGAGCGCATTACACAAATTTTGGTTAACTTGGTGGGAAACGCGATTAAGTTTACTCACTTGGGTGGTGTCGTGTTACGGGTGGAATGGCTTAACGGCACGGCTTATTTTGAGGTTGAAGACACTGGTATTGGCATCCCAATAAAAGCACAGCCGTCACTCTTTGATCCATTTGTCCAAGTTGATCGCTCGGCGAAACGCAGCTTTGAAGGCTCAGGTTTAGGTCTCGCGATTTGTAAAAACCTTGTGGATTTGATGCAAGGTCAAATTAGCTTTGAAAGTGAAGAGCGCAAAGGGACAACTTTTAAAGTTGCTATTCCTCTTGAGGAAGGGCAAGCACAAGGCACAGCAGAGGGGGAGTTGGTCACCATAGAGCGAAGCGATTTAGCAGGACGCTCAATATTAGTGGTTGATGACATCAGAATGAATCAAGTCATTGTTACTCAAATGCTGAAAAAACTCGACATTACACCTGATTTAAAAGCCAACGGCAAAGAAGCATTAGAAGCGGTGAAAAGTAAAGACTACGAACTGATATTCATGGACTGCCGAATGCCAGAAATGGATGGTTATGAGGCGACGATGTATCTGAGAGAGCGTGGCTTTACTCATCCTATTATTGCATTAACCGCTGGCACTACCATCGAAGAGCGTCAAAAGTGCATTGATTCAGGCATGGACGACATCCTCACTAAGCCGTACACCGCAACCGATATCGAACAGATTATGTGTAAGTGGCTTGAGCAGTAGACGCTGCCTCTTAAAAAGTATGTTTGTTGGCCAACGGCTAAAAGCTAAAGTACATGCAAATAAAACACACAAAAAAACGCACCACACTGGATAATGCCGATCATTTAACGATGTTTTTTGGGTCATTCTAGCGAGCCTTGGCGAGACTGAGAATCTAGTAGCAGCACGATGAGCGGGTAATGAAACAAATTTGACCACAAAGTGCTTGAATAGAAGAACCTGTATCACGCTCCTTCGTCGCTGTGCAGGGTGATGAGATACAGAAATATGCCACTCGCTGTTAAATGAGCGGCATTACCGTTCTGGAGGCGTTTTAGATTGTTTTCGTCAATAGCATTAAAGCGACGTTGTCCACGGTTGAAATCTACGATTGCAGCGCTGGCAAAATCTTTGAAAGTTTATCCAACGTTTCTTGATACTCAGAGGCGCAATCGCTATCTGCCACGACGCCGCCGCCAGCCCAAGCGTAAAGTTTGTTTTTTTCCGCTACAAGAGTTCGGATAGTAATGCTGGTGTCCATACGACCATGGCGTGAAATATAGCCAATACTGCCGCAATACGCGCTGCGTCGATGCGGCTCCAGTTCTTCAATGATCTGCATTGCGCGAACTTTAGGTGCTCCCGTGATTGAACCACCTGGAAAACACGCTCGCAGCAAATCCGCAGGAGCGTATTGTTCATCCAAATTTGCACGAATGGTGCTCACCAAATGATGCACGGCAGGGAAGCTTTCAATATCGAACAACTTTGGCACGTGAACGCTACCCGGTGATGCAACCCGACCAATATCATTACGCAGCAAATCGACAATCATCAGGTTTTCTGCCTGATCTTTTTCCGCTGTCTGCAAGTCATGGGCATTAGCGTTATCTTTCTTTGGATCTTCGCTGCGTGGTCGAGTACCTTTGATTGGTTTCGTTTCAATGACGCGATCTTTGAGCTCTAAAAAGCGCTCTGGAGAGATACTCAAAATCGAAGACTCAGGCATACGGATAAACGCTGAGAATGGCGCTTGGTTGGCGGACTCCAATTTCAGATACGCTTGCCACTCGCTGCCTTGATACGGTGCGTTAAAGCGCTGCGCCAAATTGATCTGATAACAGTCACCGCTCAACAAGTATTCTTGCACCTTGTCAAAGCGAGTGGCGTAGCTCTCTTTCGTCATGTTTGACTGCCAAGCACCAGACAAAGCGAAGTCAACGGTTTGTTCTGCTTTTTGCTCGTTTAACCATTGCCAAGCTTGCTCGATATTCTGACCAACTAAGCATGCTTTTTTAAGCTTGTGGTCAACAACGACGGCCCATTCATACAGACCTACCGCCATATCCGGCGTGTTGAGATCTTTTTCTGCCACTTCTGGCATCGTTTCTACGCGGCGACCTAAATCGTAACTGAAGTAACCGAGCGCACCACCAACAAAAGGCAAATCCAACTCCTTATTTAACTCAACGTGAGGAAGCCACTGTTCTTGCAACTGATGAAGCAGCGTGAATGGGTCATCTTGAGTTGAATAGGCATTCGATGGCGTTTCAACTTGTGTGTTGTCGGCAGTGGTTTCTAACGTTGCAATTGGGTTGGCGACCAACACATCGAAGCGGCTATCGATATGCGTTTTTGATGCAGAACGCAGCAACATCGCCCAAGGTAGGTGTTGAATGCGAGAAAAAAGGTGAATAGCAAACTCTGGTGCGTATTCCAGCGCTTTAAAATCAATGAATTGATTGTCCATGTTGTTCATTTGTGTAATTTGTGACAAAGAGATCGTTCACTGCATGGCATGTCATGGGCAGCAAGAGTATCATATTCCTCTGTATAGCCAAACTCCCTCTATTCATAGGGTTTTGAGATGGTTTACAAGTAGGCAACTTCAGCATTTCGTGTGTCGATATCAGCCGTTCGACAATTGTTTATAAAAAACGAAGCTCAAAAGAGCAATAAGCTCAACAAACACGATTGAAGCCAAGCCAATAATGGAAGCATAACTATAACGAGGCATGTAATGACGGTAATACGCAAGCAGGATGTGATCAGCAGTGTCGCTGATGCGCTACAGTATATTTCTTACTACCACCCGCTAGACTTTGTTCAAGCTCTTGAAAAAGCCTATCACCGCGAAGAGAGCCAAGCCGCTAAAGACGCGATTGCTCAGATCTTAATTAACTCCCGAATGTCCGCAGAAGGTCACCGTCCAATTTGTCAGGATACTGGTATTGTGACGTGTTTCGTCAACATCGGTATGGGCGTGCAATGGGATTCGACCGACATGACGGTTCAGCAGATGGTAGATGAAGGTGTTCGACAAGCGTACACGAACCCTGATAACCCGTTGCGTGCGTCAGTACTTATGGACCCTGCTGGTAAACGTATTAATACCAAAGACAACACGCCTGCCGTCGTACATATCAACATGGTACCGGGCGATAAAGTTGAAATTCAGATCGCTGCGAAGGGCGGCGGTAGCGAAAACAAAACTAAGATGGTGATGCTAAACCCATCTGACGATATTGCTGAGTGGGTAGAAAAAACGCTACCAACAATGGGGGCGGGCTGGTGTCCTCCTGGCATGCTTGGCATTGGTATCGGCGGTACGGCTGAAAAAGCAGCGGTATTGGCAAAAGAATCTCTAATGGAACACATCGATATTCAAGAGCTTATTGACCGTGGCCCACAAAACGCAGAAGAAGAGCTTCGTTTGGATATCTTCAATCGCGTGAACAAACTTGGTATCGGTGCGCAAGGTCTTGGTGGTTTGACGACTGTTGTCGACGTTAAAATCAAAACTGCGCCAACGCACGCGGCTTCTAAGCCTGTTTGTTTGATCCCGAACTGTGCGGCGACTCGTCACGTACACTTCACGCTTGATGGTAGCGGCCCAGCAGAGCTAACACCACCTAAACTAGAAGATTGGCCAGATATCACTTGGGAAGCGGGCGAAAATACGCGTCGCGTAAACTTAGACACAATTACTAAAGAAGAAGTACAAGAGTGGAAGACAGGCGAAACGGTTCTTCTATCAGGTAAAATTCTGACTGGTCGTGATGCTGCGCATAAACGTATTCAAGGCATGCTAGATAACGGTGAAGGTCTACCTGAAGGCGTAGATCTCAACGGTAAGTTCATTTACTACGTAGGCCCTGTCGATGCAGTTGGTGATGAAGTCGTTGGTCCTGCTGGCCCAACAACATCTACGCGTATGGATAAATTCACCGACATGATGCTAGAAAAGACCGGCATCATGGGCATGATCGGTAAAGCTGAGCGTGGCCCTGCAACGGTTGAATCTATCAAGAATCACAAAGCGGTTTACCTAATGGCTGTCGGTGGCGCTGCGTACTTGGTGGCGAAAGCGATCAAGAAAGCTCGCGTTGTCGCATTTGAAGATTTAGGTATGGAAGCGATTTACGAATTTGAAGTTGAAGATATGCCAGTAACAGTGGCTGTCGACTCAAATGGTGTTAACGCGCACCAAATCGGTCCAGACACTTGGAAAGTGAAAATTCAAGAGATGGAAGCGTAAGGCAAAGGGCAATCTTGCTGCGTCTCAGTAGAGAGAATGTGACAAGGTGCTGATTTACCTAGCAAACAATTGACAAAAGTGCAGCGAAACCTGCACTTTTTGTCTATATAATTAAGGATATAAACCTTTAGGCATAGCAATCAAACGTTATGCGAACAATAATTAGGAGACGGCATGCCTCGTTTTATTCAGATTCTACAAATTATTCTTGCTGTAGTGATAGGTGGCTTTGTTGGCTATGACTTGATTCTTCACGGTATCAGCATCTTTGATGAAAAGTACGTGACCATCACATGTGTGTTGTGGCTGATTTTAGAAATCGCTCTATTTGTTATCTATAAGTTAATCGAAGACGACTAGGCTTAAAGAAAGCGGGTTCCTGTTTAACATAGTAATCAGCGCATATAGAGTTACTAATGCTGTAGATTAAGTAAGCCTCTGAACCACTCAGGGGCTTTTCTTTTTTAACACAGCATTAAGCCGGATGTTTTGTTCATCTTTTATTAAGGTATATAAAGTGAAACTCATAGGATTCGGGATAGAACAGTATTCATAGCTCGAAATTCGAAGTCGCTGACAACGTTGTTTTAAAGTGGAGTAAGATAAAGAAGCGTAATGAAGAGAATAAAGAAAGAAGTTAATGACTTTATCAACAGAGGTATGGACTCTAATGTTCGAATTGCTGTCACCGGACTTTCTCGTGCCGGTAAGACGGCATTCATCACGTCATTAGTGAATCAGCTTCTTCATACTGCAACCCATGACAATTTGCCTCTTTTGACTGCGGCTAGAGATAAGCGCCTTATTGGAGCGAAACGTGAGCCTCAATCGAATATGATGGTGCCACGCTTTGCTTACGATGAGGCGATGAGCCAAATTCATGCTACTCCACCTCAGTGGCCAGTACCGACACGTGATGTGAGTGAGATTCGCTTAGCGCTCAAGTACAAACCAAATAAAACCACGAAAAAGCTGTTGAGTAAAACCGCAATTTTAAATGTTGATATTATCGACTATCCAGGAGAGTGGTTGCTCGACCTGCCTTTATTGGACATGGACTTTGCAACGTGGTCGCAAACTCAGTTTGATGCACTTAAAGGCCAGCGTGGCGATTTAGCCAAAGCTTGGCTTTCTGAACTAGAGAAAGTGGCCCTCTATGCAGAAGTGAATGAGAAACTACTTGAGAAAGTTGCACACACATACACCGAGTACCTTCATGCCTGTAAAGACGCTGGCCTTCATTGGGTTCAGCCTGGCCGCTTTGTATTACCTGGTGAGCTAGCAGGCGCGCCGGTGCTACAGTTTTTTCCGTGTCGTGTTGATTCGGAAAGCAAAGCGTCCAAGGGCAGTAACTTAGCGATGTTAGAAGCCCGTTTTCAGGAATACCAACAGAAAGTCGTGAAAGCGTTTTATAAGCATCATTTTGCGACCTTCGATCGCCAGATTGTACTGGTGGATTGTTTGCAGCCTCTCAATGCCGGTGATGAAGCGTTTTACGACATGCGCCAAGCGCTAGAACAGATCATGCATAGCTTCCGCTATGGTCGTAGTAGCTTTTTGCGTCGTTTGTTCTCACCCAAAATCGACAAAGTGTTGTTTGCTGCTACAAAAGCGGATCATATCACGCCCGATCAGCACCCAAATTTGGTGTCTCTGCTCCAACAAATGGTGCATCCAGCATGGCAAACGGCAGCCTACGAGAATATTGAGATGAGCTGCATGAGTATCGCTTCCATCCAAGCAACCACGACGGGGTTTATTTCCTCTGGAGATAAGACCATCCCGGCGTTACAAGGAACAACATTGGGTGGTGAGCCGATGACTATGTTTCCCGGAGAGGTGCCGAAAAAGCTACCAAATGCAGCGTATTGGCAAAACAACGGGTTTGATTTTACGTCGTTTCGTCCGATGCCCTCACCGAATGATGAGCCAGTGAAGCACATACGCTTAGACAAAGCATTGGATTACCTGATTGGAGATAAATTGAAATGAGTGAGTTGAAGCAAAAACAAGTTTTCTCTGAAAAGGTAATGGAAAAAGAGCAGCAATCGAATCAACCGGAATTGACGGCGCAGCAAACATTCGGCGAAAAAGAAACATTTGTACCTGTTGAAGTTAAAGAAGCGCACCAGGAGACCGAACAGGAATTGCAACTCGAGCATGTCATTCGTCCAAAATCGGGCAGAAAATGGCTCGCGACTGGCGCATTTGCAACTTTTGCTGGTCTGGTTGGCTGGCAAGCGGTGGACTCGGTTATAACCGCAATTCAGGCTTCTGATTGGCTGGCCTTAAGCTGGACGGGGTTTATTGCTGCGATCGCTTCGCTTGGTTTAGGAGCTATGGGTAAAGAGCTTTGGAAACTGCGAAAACTACGAAATCATTTTAGTGTTCAAGAAGAAGCAGAAGCACTTGTTAATAGTGAGAGCGTTGGGAAAGGGAAAGCCTTTTGCGAAACCGTAGCAGAACAAAGTGGTGTGATGGCAGAGAATCCGGGCTTTGATCGTTGGCAGAACAGTATTAACCCTGCTCATAGTGACGCTGAAATTCTTGATATGTATGACTCGATGGTGGTGAGCCAACAAGACAAGTTGGCAACGAATATCGTATCACAGCACGCAACCGAGTGTGCAGCCCTAGTCGCCGTGAGCCCTCTGGCTGCCGCTGATATGTTGCTGGTGGCGTGGCGAAATTTCAAAATGATCGACAACCTCTCCAAGGTATATGGGGTAGAGCTAGGTTATGCCTCTCGCATCAAGTTACTAAGAGCGGTATTTGTAAATATGGCGGCGGCTGGTGCCAGTGAGCTCGCTATTGATGCCAGTATGGATTTGATGTCGATGGATCTTGCTGGCAAAGTTTCTGCTCGTGCGGGGCAGGGACTAGGTGTTGGTATTCTAACGGCACGTTTGGGCTTGAAAGCGATGACCTTATTGCGTCCACTACCCTGGTATCCTGACCGTCAGGTTAAGTTGGGCACCATACGCAAGGCAGTGGCGGCGAAAGTTGCATCAATTACGATGAAACCGTAACGAATATCAACTTTGATGGATAGGATTGCTTGACGCCATTCCAAGCATGATAGAAACTACTGTCAACTTTTCCTGACAGTTGTGAATTGGGATATTTTAAGTGCGTCTTGAAGTCTTATGTGAAGATCGACTCGGCTTGACCCGAGAACTGCTCGATATTTTAGCGTCTAAAAGCATCGACTTGCGTGGTATCGAAATCGATATTAGCGGTATTATCTATTTGAATTGCCCGGATATTGATTTTGATACGTTTAGTGAGCTGATGGCTGAAATCCGCCGTATTCCGGGGGTGAAAGACGTACGTAAAATCCAGTTTATGCCGATGGAGCGCCACAATACGGAGCTGCTCTCGTTAGTTGATAACTTGCCCGATCCGGTTTTTGCCATTGATCTTAAAGGTGCCGTAGACATGGCAAACATGTCTGCACTTTCATTGCTTGGCATTCACAAGCAAGAAGTGATTGGTACTCAAATCGGTGCTTTGTTACCAAGTGTTCGTTTCTCTCGTTGGTCTGAAGGTGTTAATGGTCGAACGCGGGAAAACCTTGTGATTGATGGCTTGGACTATGTTCTAGAGTTGATGCCCGTTTATATCCGAGACGAAGCGCAAAACTCGACTCTAGCGAGTACTCTAATGACGATTCGCTCTAGTCAGCAAGTTGCCAGAATTGAAGAAGCGCTACCGCTGCATAATCCTCTGGGTTTTGAGCACTTTGTTGGTATATCGAACCGTCATAAAGCACTAATGAACCAAGCTAAGAAGCTGTCTGTGCTTGACCAACCATTGTTGATTGAGGGCGAAACGGGGACCGGTAAAGAAATGCTTGCTAAAGCTTGCCACAGCCGTTCTAGCCGTGCGAGCAAACCATTCCTAGTTTTGAGTTGTGCTTCGATGCCTGACGATGTAGCAGAAACCGAACTTTTTGGTCATGCGCCGGGTTCATTTAATCATGAACAAGGCCACAAAGGCATCTTTGAGCAAGCAAATGGCGGGACGGTATTTCTTGATGAAATCGGTGAAATGAGTTCGCACCTTCAAATCAAGCTGTTACGTTTTCTACAGGATGGTAATTTCCGTCGTGTCGGTGCAGAAGATGAGATGCATGTCGATGTTCGTATCATCGCTTCAACAAAACATAACCTTGCCGAGCTTTCTGAAGCAGGAATGTTCCGTGAAGATTTGTATTATCGTCTCAACGTACTTACGCTCAGCATTCCTCCGTTACGTAAGCGCTCAAACGACGTTGTACCATTGCTTGAGTTGTTTGTGGCGAAACATGCTCAACAGCTTGGGATTGATAAGCCAGAGTTTGATGATGGTCTAGTTGATGCCCTTGCAAATTATCAGTGGCCAGGAAACATGCGCCAGCTGGATAACATGGTTCTTCGAGCGCTCACGGAAATGGATGGTGGTATACTAAACGCGGATCACTTCAATTTACCTCAGCCTCAGTCAGTCGGCGCTGGTAGTGCAACGCTTAACATCGACGGTTCTTTGGATGAGATCATGCGTGATTATGAATCTCAAGTTCTGGAACGTTTGTATCAGTCATTCCCATCAAGCCGTAAGCTTGCTAAGCGCTTAAATGTATCGCATACCTCAATCGCTAATAAACTGCGTGATTACGGTATCCGTAAGAATTAATCGAATTGAACGAAAAGACGGAATTAATCATTTGTAATGGAAGATAACAGCTCATCTATCGCCGTTCATAAGTTGGACGGTGACTTGCTTCTTCGTACCGCTGAAATCGGTGACGCAGATATGATTGCCGAATATTTTCAAGCGAACCGAGAATACCTGAAACCGTTTGAACCGAAACGTGAAGAGGCTTTTTTCTCAGTGAACGGTTGGTTGCAAAAGCTTATCAAGCTCAATGAGCTGCATCGAATGGGATTGGGGTATTATTGCCTTTTAGTCAGAGCCTCTTCGGGTGAAATGCTAGGTACGATATCCTTTAGTAGTTTGAGTCGTTTCCCTTTTTATTCTTGTAACGTCGGATATTCTCTCGCTGAAAAAGCGCAAGGGCATGGTTATATGCGTCGTGGATTAACCATGGCTTGCGACTACATGTTTAATGTCCAGAAACTGCATCGTATTCAAGCTGGCTACATGCCTCACAATAAACGTAGTGAATCTGTGCTAGAGCATGTAGGGTTCAACCGAGAAGGGTATGCAAAAGATTACCTTTTGATTAATGGTGAGTGGCAAGACCACGTCCTAACGTCGCTTATTAATCCGAATTGGCAGCCAGAAGGACGATAGTATGGAACGATTGGAAAAGCAGTTAGCACTTGTAATCGAGCTCGATAAACTCAAAAGCATTTTGCGCCGAACTCGAGTTAAAAGTGCTGAAGGGCGCCTCGAAAATAGTGGTGAGCATAGTTGGCATGTCGCACTGATGGCAATATTGATGGAAGAGCATGCGAATGCACCTGTTGATATTTGCCGAGTGATGAAAATGTTATTGATACATGACGTAGTAGAGATCGACGCGGGCGATACCTTTGTTTATGATACTGCTGCGTCTCAAGAGCAAGCAGAAAAAGAAATCAGAGCCGCAGAGCGCTTGTTTGGTATGTTACCCAGCGATCAGGAGCAAGAGCTATTGGCGCTTTGGCATGAATTTGAAGCCGCGCAGACCGATGATGCTAAGTATGCAAAAGCACTCGATCGGTTAATTCCAATGCTCTTGAACTACCATAATAATGGTCAGAGTTGGAAGGAACATGGTGTCTCACGCGAACAAGCACTTACCATTAATAAACGAATTGAATTTGGCTCTGTTACCTTATGGGACAAAGCGAAAGAGTTGATTGAAGAAGCCACAGAGAAAGGTTGGCTGAAATCGTAATAAAGGAGACTGAATGTCTTATTTGCCTTTGGACGAATACCAAAGAAAATGGATTTTTACGCATCAGTCGATGCCTGTGCCAGAAGAAGATTTGGCTTTTATTAAGCCGATGAGCCAAGCCCGCTCAGCACAATTTTGGAAAGAAAATATCAGTGCTCAAAGCCCTGATATGGATAGACTTAGTTCCCAAGACTGGCCAATGAATGAGGCGAATTGGTCTGAAACTGTGGATTGGATGGTTGCGTGGGAGTCGGATGATCCTGACATGCCAGCGGAAGCTGAGGCACATATCGATTGGCAAGACGATGTAACCGTTTACTTTTGCTACGAGAAGTACAATGTCATCGAAACGAAATGGTCTATTTTTAAAAAGCACTGGAAGAACTTTCTCTTTTATGACGATGGTCCGATACTAATAGGACGTCGCCGTTCGCAAGCACTTTGGTTTGATTCAAAAGGCAATGTGAAACTCGGTGTTCGTCAATAAAGAGTTATAAAACAAAGCCACCTTTCGAGGTGGCTTTGTTTTTCTAAAGGCTGGATAATGGACTCAACACACCACCAGCCCCGCGCTCGATAACGTGAGTATAGATTTGCGTGGTTTTTACATCAGTATGCCCTAATTGTTCCTGAACAGTTCTAATGTCTGCGCCAGATTCCAATAAATGCGTGGCAAAACTGTGTCTTAGTGTGTGGCAAGTTACAGTTTTCTCAATGCTTGCGTCGCTTGCCGCGCGCTTTACAGCTCTTTGTATTGCGCTTTCATTGATATGATGCCTTCTGAGTTCACCAGTGTCTCGATCTGCGCTTAACTTTGTTGATGGAAACAAAAAGTGCCAGTTAAAATCTAGCTCCGCTTTTGGGTATTTACGTCGTAAACCTTCAGAGATATATACGCCCGCATAACCAGGCATGTGCCTATCTTTAAAGTAGTAGTTTCTTGCTAAATTAACTTGAGCTTTGAGTGGTTCATGTAGTTCTTTGGCTAATGTGACTGTACGATTTTTACCTCCTTTTCCTTGCCAAACGCGAACTGCACCATAATCATAATCGATGTCTTGAACTCTTAAGCGTAAACATTCCATAACTCGAAGCCCGGAGCCGTAAAGTAGCTGAATATGGAGTCTATACCTCGGGTCGATATGCTGAACGAATCTTCGGATCTCCTCCCTGGTTAACACAACGGGAAGTTTCTTTTCGGTCAAGGATTTCTGAAATCTCATATCAAGTGATAGTGGGGTTTTAAAATAATCACGATATAAAAATGATATTGAGTTCAGCGCCAAAGCTTGCGTTTTTACCGCAACTTTTTCTTCTACCGCTAAGTAACTCAGAAATTGAATGACATCATCTTCTGCTAGTGTTGATGGGTGGGCGAGCTGGTGAAAAGTGATAAAACGTTTTATCCAAAAAAGATAACTTTCGATAGTTTTATTCGCATAATGACGAGTAAGCATGTGCTCTTTTACACTAAGTAAAAACTGACTTTTCATGATAAATTAACCTGTTTATTTATACAGCCCCGTTAATGTATCACCACTTTTGAAATTAGCGTGCTGTGCGCCGCCTAATTGCGCGCGCCACCACACATATTCATACTGTTTTTCTATTTGTTTCATGCATATAAGTGCTACGATTGATAGCGCTTTTGATAAGAAAGAAGGCGGTAGCCTGCCAGAAAAACGGCAAATCGCCGTATAGAAAGCGTTATGTGCTTTGGTGTTGATGACTAATAGATGTGCATGAAAGTCATTTTAAATTAGTAAAAGGAATTACTATGTCCAAAAAGGAATCGAATAAAAGTACTGCAATAAAGTTGGGTTTGTTTATGGCTGGCTCGGTATTTGGTGCTGCCTTGTATATCTTTTTTGCGTTTCCAACATCTTGATTGTTCGGGTTGCGAAATTTCGTCGCTTGAATAGTTCATGGTCAGGCTACATGTAGGGATAGAATGTAAGTTGCCATCGTATACATCATTGTCACACTTCTTATGGTTAAAGTGCTTTTAAAGAAGAAAGTCTCCAAAAGTGTACTTTTTTATTTCGCTCATGAACTCTATTTTGGTCCAGTTGCGGTCGCCTCTTATATCGATTTGCTGTTCTGTGAGCAAAGGTGTTCAGTTTAAGCACGCACATAACAAACTGTTTAAGAGTGATTCGCAATGCGTGGCATTTTTACTATGCGTTGGTTTTAATGTTTAAGGTGGTATGCAGCGACTTCAGTATTGCGTTGCTCACACCTTAACAGGGCGTTAGCATACTTTGATAGGAGTTTAGATGACCACGATAGTCGAACAAATTGTTAATCGTGAAATTGACTCGGTCATCGTGTACGAATCTGACAAAGTTATAGCTTTTGCAGACCATGACCCAATCAACTTTGGACATATTTTAATTTGTCCTAAGACTCAATATCGTACTTTCATCGACTTGCCCGAGTCTGTGTTTTTAGAGATCACCGACGTCGCAAGAGATTTATATAAGCGTATAGAAGCTAAGTTCAATCCCGATGGTATCGGCTTTATGCAAAACAACGGAGAGGCACCTCATTTCAACGAGCTCGACCATTACCATTTGCATATTTTCCCTCGGTTCCATGGCGACCAGTATGGTTGGGTTAGTAGTGAACTTGGAATTCAACCTATGGATAAACTTAGAGAATCACTTAAAGATCTATGAGCGTTGAAAAAGTAAGCTAACAAATTGTTCAAGAGTGATTCGGCACGCGTGGCATTTTGACTATGCGTTGGTTTTAGCGGTTAAGGTGGTATGCGGAAGCTTCGGTATTGCGTGCCTCACACCTTAACAAGGCGTTGGCACTGGGTTGGCATCAAAGGTTAAAAGTGTCCGTGTTTATTGGTTTCTTTTCCTAGCTTTACACCTGATCAAATGTGCCTTTCACGTTCGCTCCGGTGGCACTAGATGCGAAGTTTTCGCTTTGCTTTTAGCGTTTACAGTTTCTAACTTTTGGGCTATTTCTCTGGTGTTGTTTCTTTAGTGCTGAGATATTTTCGTCAAAGCTAGGTTTCTTTGAAGCTGCTGTTAAAGTCCTAAGCCCGTATCCTTTGCTAATTTGAAAGCGGTGAGATAGGGCGCTTTGGCATATTTTTCTTCTATCCATCTTACGTCTTGAGTTAGTTTTAAGCTTGGCAGCTGCCCATTTGGTTTCAGTGTTTTTAACCATAAATTTCGTGCAATATTTCAGCTTCTTGGCGTGTGCCAAAGGCTTTTAGGGCAGCGTGCTAACAAACAATTCAAGAGGGATTCGTAACGCGTGGCATTTTTACTATGCGTTAATTTTGGTGATTAAGGTGGTTTGCGGTAGCATCGGTGTTGCGTTACTCACCCCTTAATTGGGCGTTAGGCGACATGAGACAAACGATAGAGTAGTGATAGTATCTTGGCGTGAATCTAGCTTCAGTTAACAGAAAAGGAGTGGATTAATGAATGGTAAAGCATTTGATAATTGGCAAAAATCGCGAAAGAAAGGATGTTTAAATTGGCTTTTCAGAACAACTTTCGTCACAGCCATTTTGTACATAATTTTTAATGTTATTTTCCTTTATCCATCTTCTGATGCGGCAAGCATTACGGTTTTCTTATCGGATAATGCTCTTAATTACTCAATTTACACGATCGGGATGTTTTTCGCATTTTGGGCTATTTGGCTATACAACGAATCTTCGTATGAGAAAGAAGTTAAACGTAGAAATGTCGCCTAACAAACTGTTCAAGAGGGATTCGCAACGCGTGGCATTTTCACTATGCGTTGGTTTTAGTGTTTAAGGTGGTATGCGGCGGCTTTGGTATTGCGTTGCTCACCCCTTAACAGAGCGTTAGCCGTTTCGAAATTAGGTAGCTATGGAAATAAAATTAGTTTTTGGTGACGAGTTTTGGACTCGTTTAGATGAATTGGTTATACAAGCAAAGAGTAGAATTTTTATCTTTTCTGCATATATAGGTAAAAGAGACTGGGATAGAATTTATAGACTAAAGCCCGACGATGTACCTATCGCAACTATTTGTCGAAGTGACTCTGGGTTTAAGCCATATAAAGATTGTTTTTTAATCGATAAGGACCTCTATCATGGAAAAATATATGTAATTGATAATGTTATCCTTATGGGGTCTCAGAACTTGTACAACGCAAGTAAAAACGGCGAATTTACTGTTGAATTTGAGTTTAATGATAACTCCGCAAGCTTAATTACTTACCATGCATTACTTAAAACTTGTCAAACTGTATTGCCAGACTCAGAGCCTGTACATAATTCTTTTTTCAATTATTACGGTGACTGCTGTCCGTTTTGTGGCGGGGAGCCTGCAGAGCCAGAGACAATTATATCCTGCCCAGAATATGGTGGAGGTTATGTGAGTGAATCCGACTGTGAGGCTTATGGTGGTGAGGGTGCATGTCAATTTTGCATTCCAGAAAACCGTATTAGCCAAGGTACTTGCTATGTCTGTGATAATAGCGGTTGTGGATTTGGAATCCAAGAGTATAAAGGTTTGTTGAAATATCATGAATTTGTTAAAAGAGATATTGCGGGGATAGATAATGCTCACAAATACTTATCTCTATATAATTACTTCGCTAATCGAGATAGTGCATTTGCGTATAAACTATTCGAAATGATGGGCTTTACTGGCAGTGTATTCAAAACTGATACAAAGCGTTTATCATGGGCTATAAACGGCTAACAAACTGTTCAAGAGGGATTCGCAACGCGTGGCATTTTCACTATGCGTTGGTTTTAGTGTTTAAGGTGGTATGCGGCGGCTTCGGTATTGCGTTGCTCACCCCTTAACAGGGCGTTATGTTTCCGAGCATATCGCTTCATCCGTTTAAATGACTTAAAATAGATAATTCATAGGATATAAAAATAAGAAATGGAAAAATCATTTAAATTCTACAAAGCATTTTTAATTCAATGGCTTACTTTTGGTTGGCTTTGTGGCGTGATGCTATCTATCTGCTTTGTCTTCTATACTCCTGTCTTTGACGATGCGTTGTATCCAGTAGATTCGAAGTGGGGGTTAGTCGTTATACTATCTTTGATCTTTGTAGCAATTCTATATGAGTGGTCATCAATAAAAAGTAATGGCTTCATGCAGTCTTTGCATAATAAAATTTATAAAAAGTTTTTACCTAGAATAAGCTTTCTGAGCCCAAAAGCTGCCGTTTTCGATTCGTGGGTTTTAGTAATCTTAATTCTAACAATTATCTTGTTTTCAGTGCTGTCGTGGATTTACCCGCATGTTACAACTTGGAGTAATTGGGTTGTTGGGATATGCGCAGCATCACTTGGCAACTATGCACTTCGAGAGCAAAATCAACTATCACAAAGTTGGACTAATTCTTTGGTATTCTATTCATCAGCGACAGTGTTTTTTATAACACTATTATTTTTCTTTGTTTTGACGATATCTGGTCATTCGTACGATACAAATAATAAAGAGCCTCATATATTCATAATTACTGCGTCTGCGTGGTTTTCCTTTGGTATTTTAGGTGCACTAATACCTGGGCTATTAAATCGAGTACGTGACAGGTACCTAGCAGAAACATAACAAAGCATTTAAGAGTGATTCCCAACGCTTGGCATTTTCAGTTCAAGGTTGGGTTTCGTGGTTACGGCGCAATGGTTTAGTGTTGTGGTAGCGTTGCTCACACCTTAATGCGGCGTTATACATATGGAGGTAAAGTGGAAACTTTCGGAACAATTTATGCCAAAGCAATTGACGATTTGTCTTCGAAAATATTCATCCCTGTGTTCATTAGTGCACTATTTTCTGAGCTTTCACCCTTATTGCATCCAAAGATGGGCTTCTGGGAAATTTATGTTCCACTTTTTGTAGTTGGCATAATGTTAGCGTCATTGGTCTTGTTGTCGATTTCCTTTGCTGAGGTCTATGTGAGTGGGTTTCGCACCTACGTGGGTATGTTTTGTATGCCACTTGGAGCTATAGGGTTACTGCCACAATATTTCGACGCCGTATACACAGGTAACTGGATTTTCTCTGCTAGTATGGTCATTTGTTTTAGCTAATCCTTTGCGGTTTGTTCAACAGTTATTGGATTACTAGCGACATAAAATATATGTATAACAAAGCGTTTAAGGCAGATTCGCAACGTGTGGCATTTTTGGTTCTATTCAGCTTAAGTGTTTATGGCACAATAGCTTAGGTTCAGTGGTAACGTTGCTCACTACTTAACGCGGCGTTATGGCGCAGGGCAAAATTTAGCTAAGGGAACTAGATGAGTGATAAAGTTAAAGTAGCCTTGCAGTGGCTCAAAGAAATCTTGGATGCAGAGAATGTGGAGTATCAAATAGTCGGTGGGTTAGCGGCAACCATTCATGGTGGTGGTCGGGAAATCGCAGATATAGATCTCTATATTCATAACTCTGACGCAGACGTGGTGTTATCGCATGTAGCAAAATACATATCAAAGCCGTTAGCTCATTATGCCGAATATGGTTGGGATTTAGAGTATTTCCAGTTGGTTTACCAAAGTCAAAAAATTGAAATCGGTTTGTCTCAACATACGAAGATACAATCACGTCAAGATGGCTCTTGGCACCAGCTTGAAATCTACTTTTCAGAATCAGTTCTTAAAGATTATCAAGGTATCGAGTTGCCAGTCATCCCAGTTAATCGTTTAGTCAAGTACAAGCGGATATTGGGTAGGGAAGTAGACCGAATTGATATACAAGAGCTAACTTTGAGTTCAGCGCCATAACAAAGCATTTAAGAGTGATTCCCAACGCTTGGCATTTTTCATTCCATCGTTGGGTTTAGTGTTTACGGTGGTATCGTTAGGTTCAGTGGTAGCGTTGCTCACACCTTAATGCGGCGTTAGCCATACAAGGAATAACTATGAAAATTGAGCTAGATTCGAGCCCGAAAATTAGCGACATTGAGGAAATCCGCTCACATCTTAGAAAATACAATGATGAGCACCTTGAAGGCGTAGTTGAGCAACCAGTAGCAATCTATGTTTACAACGATGAACAAGACAAAATAGCAGGTATTACCGCAGAAATTTGGGGTAATTGGCTCCATGTTAAGTTGTTGTGGGTCGCAGAGTCGTTGCGTGGAAGCAACATTGGAACACATCTACTTAAGCAACTTGAAGAACATGCCGCGTCACAAGGTTGCCAATATGCACAGGTCGAGACATTCAGCTTTCAAGCTCGTCCATTTTATGAAAAGAATGGCTATTCGTGCCAAATGACGTTAGAAAACTACCCAGTATCTACAGCCGTACATTACTTGGTTAAAAAATTGCGGTGAGAGTATGGCTAACAAAGCGTTCAAGACGGATTCACAACGCTTGGCATTTTCGGTTTGCTTTGAATTTAGTGTTTACGGCACAATGATTTAGGTTTGGTGGTTGTCGTTGTTCACCACTTAACGCGGCGTTAGCTGCTTAGAGGAAAAATGATGATCCAAGATAAAGCTACATCAAGTTCCAATTACATAAGATTTATCGACAGAGTAATCGAAAATCGAACTGTTTGGGGACTTCAGCATCCTGATGGTGGTTGGGCAGTTTGTAATTCGAATCAGTGTCCAGACGCATTAGTTTATGTTTTTTGGTCAGATAGAGCATACGCAAGTCGGGTCGCAGTTGGTGATTGGGAGTTGTATGTCCCAAGTCCAATTAACCTAGATTCATTCGTTGATAATTGGCTAAAAGGTATTCATAGCGATGGACATCTTGTGGG
This sequence comes from Vibrio sp. 661, assembly GCF_033339315.1. Lineage (NCBI taxonomy): Bacteria > Pseudomonadati > Pseudomonadota > Gammaproteobacteria > Vibrionales > Vibrionaceae > Vibrio > Vibrio sp. 661. Next base: position 85,821 of record NZ_JAWOUJ010000015.1, read on the forward strand.
TCTCAATTGGGATCCAAACCTGTGCGGTACAGAAGTTGTCGCAATTGATGTGGCAAAAATGTTGGTACGCAGCTAACAAACTGTTTAAGAGGGATTCACAACGCGTGGCATTTTTACTATGCGTTGGTTTTAGTGATTAAGGTGGTATGCGGTGGCATCGGTATTGCGTTGCTCACCCCTTAACAGAGCGTTATGTAGCCGCGAGAGGACGGTAAGTTAAAAGGATTTATATATGTTAAATATTCGGCAAGCTCGCATTGAAGATATCAGTGTTATCAAGAAACTACAGTTTCAGCTTAATGAGTATCATCAAGCAAATTTACCTGATGACTTTTTATCACCGGAAGAAATTGAACAAAAAATAGACCTACACAAGATAATCAAAAGTGAAAGCTCGATTTTTCTGGTAGCCGAAAGCAAAGGGCAGTTAGTAGGTTTTGTTTTTGGTGAGCTATGGGTTCGTAAGTCTTGGACTCTCAAAGAGCGAAAGATCGCAAACGTTGAACAGATTGTTGTGGATTCATGCTTTAGGAGTCAAGGTGTTGGAGTGGCGCTAATAGAGGCATTTGAGGAAAGGGCTATTTCTAACGGCGGAGAAGAGCTGTGGTTAGAAGTATATTCTTTCAATGAATCAGCTCTAGCTTTGTATCGCAAAGCTGGTATTGAGCCCAAGATCCAAATTGGACAGAAAGCACTAACCTGAAAGTCGGCTACATAACAAATTGTTCAAGAGTGATTCGGCACGCGTAGCATTTTTACCATGCGTTAGGTTTAGTGGTTAAGGTGGTATGCGGAGGCTTAGGTATTGCGTGCCTCACACCTTAACAAGGCGTTATATGCAATACCAGACAAAGGAATGAAGTACCTATGGAGTTAAAAGTAGACACAGATAATTTTATGCTTCAACAGGAAGTATTTACTGGTGAGATGATTGCACGTATTGCCGAACATTTGGAAAGAGCTGGTATTAAGGGAGCATTGCTAAAAGAACTAACAGGTAATATTTCTTTTGAAGTTGCAAGTATGATCGACAGTTCTTCAAGCATTAGCTTTGATGGTGATGAAGCACATCCTTACTTGGCGTTTCTGAGTGGTGACAGTGATAATGAGTTAGTTCATTTGGGAGGTAATTCCACGTGCCATGAAATGGTGTATGGTATTTTAAATGCAATGTTTGAAGACAGCATATAACAAACTGTTCAAGAGGGATTCGCAACGCGTGGCATTTTCACTATGCGTTGGTTTTAGTGTTTAAGGCGGTATGCGGCGGCTCTTGTATTGCGTTGCTCACCCCTTAACAGGGCGTTAGTTGCCAACGAGGACAACGCAGCTAAAGCAAAATGTTTAAGGCTAAGGTTCGTTTGGTTTTACTCAGGCTTGTGCTCTGATTTTTAAGGTTTTGGGTGTGAATAAATCGCGCTTCGTTCTTTTGCTGGTTTGCTGTTTCAGAAGTCGATTAGTTTGTTGAATGTCAGCTCTGCGGCTTTGTCTTTCCAAAAGAACTTTTCGGTGTTGTTAGTCCGTTTTCTACGGCGTTGCGTGTTCCAAGTGGTTTCAGTGACAAATGCTTTGAAACTGCGCCTGATTTAAGTTTTTCAAAGCACGTAAAAACAGTGTTGGCAAAACAGTAATAAACTCCAAATCAAAGCCTTGGGTCTAGCAACTAACAAAGCATTCAAGAGGGATTCACAACGCTTGGCAGTTTTGGTTTGAATTGGCTTTAGTGTTTACGGCACAATGGTTTAGGTTTGGTGGTGGCGTTGTTCACCCCTTAATGCGGCGTTATGTGTAAAAGAGGATTAGTATGTACTACCTTCCCAAGTTGTTAGCTGAGAAGTTTGCTTACTTTAGCAAATTCTCAATATTCGGTATTTGGGCTATATCATTCGCTTCAATGATCTTATTTGCATTTATTGCATCTGCTATAGCTTCTTTGAACGAGTTATTGGTTGCTCCAGTATTTAGTATCTACTTGATATTTGTCTTGGGAATCTTTTCGGCTAAGTTTTTTTCAAGAAAGAAAATCATCCTAACCGGCCCTGTCGCTGTAAGAATAGCTGCATCAGATGCAGGAGAATCGGCCGCAAAAGTCGGAAAAACGCTTTCAGAAATAATTTTCTTGCTGTGCTTTTACTTTTTTCTGTTCGGGTGCGTATTTTTTGCGTTATCACCTTTGTTGTTTTGGGCATACACATAACAAGCAATTTAAGAGTGATTCACCACGCTTGGCACTTTGGGTCTGGGTTTGGTTCAGTGTTTACGGCGTCCTAGTTAAGTTGTGTGGTAGCATGGTTCACACCTTAATTGGGCGTTATATGCAATGGATTGGAATGTTTATGAAAGGATTTAATAGCATCTTAACTGGTTTTTCCTGGGGAATGGGTTTCTCAGTTGCACTCATTCTGAGTGGCTTGGTTTATACAAAGTTCGTTGAACCATCACTAGGAAATATTCTTGAAGACAAAGAAATCGATGATAAAGCAATTGAGTATTTGGCAGATTTCAAAACTGCCTATGGTTTAACATTGGATAATGTCTTCAAAGATGGGGACGATGTGCGTTTGGCTGTCGTACAGGAAAACCTTACTGAAGAAGCGCTATATTCTCGTGAGGTTTTAGCATCTGCCTTCGATGTGAATGGTAATTTTATTGGTAATTGTATCGGCGAAAATGAAATCTTTATTATGCAGCCAAAGGAAACCTCTTATCTTGAAATCAAATGTGGGTTTGTGCCGTCGCAAGTCGAGCAAATCGAATCGTTTAAGTTAAGGGTTAAGCCGATTTAGTAAGCACCAGAAAATTGCATATAACAAACTGTTTAAGAGGGATTCGCAACGCGTGGCATTTTCACTATGCGTTGATTTTAGTGTTTAAGGTGGTTTGCGGCGGCTTCGGTATTGCGTTGCTCACCCCTTAACAGGGCGTTATGTGCCAGGAGGAAATTTGGAACAACATATAAATTTAGCTTTGATAAGTGATAACACAACGGATCAGGGTAGAAATGCTGTTATGTATTTACTCTCAGAAATATCTCGACATGAGACCGAAGTATCAGTGGCGTATTTTGCTTCTCAGCCCGACCCCGATAGAGTGTTCTTTGAACAAATAAAGCAATTTTATAAATCTTTCGGCGTTCATATAGTTCATTATATTGAGCTAGAAGATAATTATGATGATAGTTTTGTGAGAGAAGCGCTTTCTTCAAGCGTTATCCATTTATCTGGCGGTGATACATATCGGTTTTTATTCTGGTTAAAGAGGCGAGGATTGGATGTTGCCATAAGGCATTGCGCAAAAGAAGGTAAACCAATTGTCGGTGTCAGTGCAGGAGCAATGATTCTTACTCCGACCATTGATTCGGCGCCATTATGTGGTGATATTAATGCTGTTGGGCTTTCTGATACATCAGCTCTCAATATAGCCCCGTTCATGTTCTCGCCACATGCACAGAAAACTTCCCATGAAATGACTAAAGCTTCTAACTTGGTATCTAATAAGGCCAAAAAGCTGGTTCTTTGCTCAGATTTTGATGCAATAGTAGTAACAAAAGGCAAAACTATAGAGTTTGGTAGCCCTTTATGGTTCTAACTTGATAAAGGCACATAACAAACTGTTTAAGAGTGATTCGCAACGCTTGGCATTTTTGCTTTGCGTTTCGTTTAGTGTATAAGGTGGTATGCGTGCGCTTCGGCATTGCGTTGCTCACACCTTAACAGGGCGTTAGTTGCCAACGAGGAAAAACGTATCCAAAACAGAATGTTTAGGGCTAATGTCCATGTGTTTTTGACTAGGTTTAGCAATTCGGTTTTGAGTCATTTGGGTTTGCAAAAATCGCGCTTTGGTTTCTTTGGCTGTTAACTTTTCTGTTTCAGAAATCGATTTACTTGCTGAAAGTAAGTTCTGATACATTGTGTGCTAAAAAGCGCTTGTTGGTGTGGTTAATCCGTTTTCTACGGTGTTGTTTGTTCTAAGTGGTTTCAGTAACAGGCGCTTTGAAACTGAGCCTGATTTGAGTTTTTCAAAGTACATAAAGCTAGCGTTGGCAAAGCGGTAATTAACTTCAAATTAAAGCTTTAGGTTTGGCAACTAACAAAGCATTCAAGAGGGATTCACAACGCTTGGCAGTTTTGGTTTGAATTAGCTTTAGTGGTTACGGCACAATGGTTTAGGTAGGGTGGTGGCGTTGTTCACCCCTTAATGCGGCGTTATGTGCTTTGGGAGACAATGGAAATGGATATTCCCGACAGATTCAAAAATGTAAGATACGTTTCATCCCGCATTCCGGGTTGCGAAGATGATTCAGACTTAACGCTTGGAGCTAACTGTCAGGTCTTTGCTTATAACCTGCTCAGAGACTTCGGTCTAAATCCACCTAACTACCGTTCTAGTGAATTGTGGGATGACTCGGAGTTTAGTGAGGTGGTTATTGAGTTTAAGCCGCTAGATATCATGATGTACAACGACTCTACTGACTCATACGGAGCACACGTTGGGGTGTATGTCGGTAATGGACTCGTCTACCACCTTTCTTTATCCAATGGCGTACCCATGTTTGAGTGCCATTTAGACTTACTTCAACAAAGTAAGTATCAGTTTTTTATTGGCGCTAAGCGTATAAAACAGTTTGGTGCATAACGTAAGCACGCACATAACAAACTGTTCAAGAGGGATTCGCAACGCGTGGCATTTTCACTATGCGTTGGTTTCAGTGTTTAAGGTTGTATGCGGCGGCTTTTGTATTGCGTTGCTCACCCCTTAACAGGGCGTTATGTTTCACTTTGATTTAGAAGAAACAAAAGGTTTCTTGGCGCTTATTTCTTTGGTCTCTTTGGCAATTCGTTAGAGTTGTCTCAGCAATTCAATATTGTCTGCCCAAGTTAATGAATTCCTCAAAGATAATTACGCTTCAAAGTTCGTGGGTTGCTTCAATTTGAAATTGCATTTGCGCGTTGATAATCGGTTTGGCTTAAAGTCGCTTCGGTTATATTTCCCCAATTAGCAAATCGGCAGCGGGGTTCTCAGCAATTTGAGTTTTGTCTTTCGCTATTTTGAAAGGGACGCTATCACTTGCTGAAAGTTATCAAAGTTGCCTCAATCAAATTCCTGGGAATTACACGCTTTGTGTTGGCCGATTTTGTCGGATTATTCCACAAATTCGTGTGACGCAAGTTAAACAATTCTTTATGCAATTCAGTTCTTTGCCAAGTAAGCGCGTCAGTTGTGGTAAAACATAACAAAGTGTTTAAGAGGGATTCGTCAACGCGTGGCGATTTCGCTTCAAATCAGTTTAAGTGATTAAGGCGGTCATATCCGCTTTGGCGGTAGCGTTGTCTCACCCCTTAACACGGCGTTAGTTTGCAAGAGGAAAAACGCAGCTATATCGCAAGATCTAGTGGTAAAAGCTGAAAGTCTAAATAGCCATATCAGTGTTCAATTTCAGTGTTAACTAGCGTGGTGAAAATCCAAAATTGGCATCGTTTCAACGGTTGATTTGTTCTTTGGTGCGGCGAGTTATGGGTTAACCAAGCTGTACTTTTTTTGCTGAAACTCTGCTCGTTGAGTTTGTTGGTGCAAAAGCCGATCTACTCGCTGAAATGGCGTTTTCTCTGGTGTGGTAAGTTCATGTGGTTTCAGTGGCTTTGTTGAAAGTCCGTATTGTGAGATTGGTTTTCCAAAAGCGCTTTTTGGTGTTGTGAGTTCGTTTTCTGCGGCGTTGTTTGTTCCACGTGGTTTCATTGAGTAGCTGCTTTGAGACTACGCCTGACTTAAGTGAATCAAAACACATAAGGTTTATTGTTTGCAAAGCTTAAAATAACGTAAAATCAACGCTTTGGGTTTGCAAACTAACAAACTGCTCAAGAGGGATTCGCAACGCCTGGCATTTTTACTATGCGTTGAATTTAGTGATTAAGGTGGTTTGCAGCGGCTTTTGTATTGCGTTGCTCACCCCTTAGCAGGGCGTTATGCCTATAAGAGGAAATATGGATAGTAAATGGGAGTGCTTTGGGTGCGGGCATAGCAATGAACACTCATCATTAAAGTGTGA
>NZ_JAWOUJ010000016.1:0-90772 GCF_033339315.1 Vibrio sp. 661
GTGGTTAGCATAGGCATAACAAACTGTTTAAGAGTGATTCGCAACGCGTGGCATTTTTATTATGCGTTGGTTTTAGTTGTTAAGGTGGTATGCGGCGGCTTCGGTATTGCGTTGCTCACACCTTAACAGGGCGTTAGTACGGGTTTGATATCAAAGGTTATAAGTTTTGGTGTTTATCTGTTTTGGCGCTCGTCTTTACACCTTTCAGTTCGTACCTTTCACGTTCTTTCCGGTGGCACTATATGCGGATTGTTCGCTTTGATTTCACCGTTTACGGCTTCTAACTTTTAGCCTATTTCTTTGTCGCTTCTTCATTTTCGTGGTGTTTTTTGAGAGAGCCTTGATTACTTTTGGTGTGGCTGTTGAGTTACGAGGAAAGAATCCTTTTTTAATTTAAAGTCAGTGAAAGTCGGGCAGTTCAGTGCGTTTTTCTTCTAGCCAACTTTCGTCTTTCAATCGGGGTAAAGTTTTGTAACGGCCCGTCTCACTTCAGTGTTCAAAGCCTTTCATATCATGCCACTTTTCAATATCTTGGAGCGCATAAATAGAAGTGGCGCATGTACTAACAAATTGCTTAAGAGTGATTCGTAACGCGTGGCATTTTTACTATGCGGCGGCTTATGGTGATTTAGGCACTGTGCGGTAGCTTTTGTATTGCGTTACTCACACCTTAGCAAGGCGTTATACCGCAATCAGTCATCTAACCTTTTCATGGCTTTACGATAAACATCGCTACGTTCGCGCTTTCCAACTGCTAGGACGGTTACAATGATGACATCGTCTTCAACTTTGTAGACGAGACGGTAGCCCGATTGACGCAACTTAATTTTATACATGTTGTCAGCTCCAGATAGTTTTGAAGCCGGAACATGTGGGTTATCTAAGCGCTCGATTAGCTTTTTCTTAAATTGTTGTTGCAGAGTAGAACCAAGCTTTTTCCACTCTTTGAGGGCGCTCTTTTTAAAGTCGAGTTTATAGGTCATCAATATTTACCGAAATGCTCTCTTCAGATTCACGCTCTTTAGCGATAGCGAGTAGTTCAAGATCTTCGAGTCTGTCCATCATCATTTCGTACGCTTCGGCAGGTACGCAATAAAATGCTGGTTCATTTCGGTTTAATACAGCAACAGGTTCGCCGTAAGCACTAGTTGCAACTTTCATAGGGTTAGCTTTTAACTCAGTAATGCTTGCAGCAACATCGGCTAAAATTCTAGTGGTCATATAATCAATCTCTTAAGTGGTCTTTATGCTGGCCATTTTAGCCTCAACCAAGCGGTATAACAAGTTGCTTAAGAGTGATTCGCAACGCGTGGCATTTTTACTATGCGTCGGTTTATGTGTTTAAGGTATTATGCGGAGGCTAAGGTATTGCGTTGTTCACACCTTAGCAAGGCGTTAGCAGTCAAGGATGAATATGAAACAAAACTACCAAGTTCATGAAGACATGTATGTTGAAGCTCGCGAAGCTGGCTGGGAAGGTTGGGGTGGCAACGAGCGAATGTCTAAAGCAGTTTTAGTTGAGCGTTTTCTCGAGCTATTTAAACGACCGGTGCAAGGTAAACTGCTCGAACTAGGTTGCGGTGAAGGACATCATTGCAGAGCTTTCCAGAGGTTAGGCTTTGAGGTGGCAGTCCATATCGTCATGTTACCTCTGAAAGTGATCTAGTTGTTGAACTAGAGAAAGCAGGGTTCCAAGTGCTTCATGTCAGTGTCTATGAGCGTGAAACTTCAAACCACATAACGGTGTATGCGATAAAAGCATAATTTTGTGTAGAAAAAACTGCTAACAAATTGTTCAAGAGTGATTCGGCACGCGTGGCATTTTTACTATGCGTTGGTTTTAGTGGTTAAGGCGTTATGCGGAGGCTTCGGTATTGCGTGCCTCACACCTTAACAAGGCGTTATGTGCTTTGGTGGAAATGAATATGGAAATCACAATCAGGCTTATCGAAACAGAAAGCATAGAGGACAAGGGTATATTCGAGACTTTGTTTAGAGAGTACTTATCTGGATTCTCAGTTGAGCTAGATCTCTCAGTAATTGCTCAGCTATTTGCGTTGCCTTATTTCCACGGATTTATCAGTTTTGTCGACAATAAGCCTGCCGGTTTTGCGGTTTGCTTTGAATCGTTCTCAACTTATCGTGTGCAAAGAGTGATGAATATCCATGATTTTATGGTGTCGGACAACTTTCGTGGTAAAGGTGTGGGGCAAAGCGCAACTGAATGGTATCGAACAGTATTGTCGTGATAATGATTACCTCAAAATCACACTAGAGGTCGGTGATGATAATGTTGCAGCTAAAAAGCTCTATAGCTCATTGGATTACGAAGATTACAGAGTAGTTTTGACAGGGCAGCAACATTGGCAAAAGTACCTCAATTAGCACGCACATAACAAACTGTTCAAGAGGGATTCGCAACGCGTGGCATTTTCACTATGCGTTGGTTTTAGTGTTTATGGTGGTATGCGGCAGCATCGGTATTGCGTTACTCACCCCTTAACATGGCGTTAGGCTTCTTTCTAGAAAATGGAGGTAACTTTGATAAAGGTATTTATTACGGCTAGTGAAATAGTATTGCTAATCGTTGCTCTAATTATTGGCGCTTTCTGGATAAAGCAACCTGACGCAAACTATGAACCTATTCTTGTGTTTCTGAGCTTTCTTTTACCCATGTTAGAGGTAGCAAGACGCAAAGTGAGCAACAAACAAGTTGATATGGTTCCGCAAACTACATCCTATGCTAGGCGCTATCTTGATCAGCCTCATCAATGTCACTTTATCAATAATCTTCCCAACCTAAAGAAAGCTGTAGAGCAAAGCTCACAAGAGTTATGGGACAGTGGAATTACAGCAAACATGCGGCAAGGTAGTTACGATCTAATCCATTCGTTGCAAGATTACTGGGTTTCTCTTGCTGAATTTTTCCCACCGTTACACTTTGACGGTAAAGAGCCACGCGCTTACATTTCTGATTACACACAAAGTCGGTTCTCGTTTCACAGATCAAACCTAGAACCTGATGGGGCTGGTACTGGAGGCTCCATTGTTCACGTGATGGCAGGCGGTGGTGTTATTCAAGATCTGGAGAATATGATCGAAGAAACAGTCTGCACATTATCTTCAAGCACTGATACGTTAGATTTTGAGAATTGGAAAAAGCGATGGCGCGGCAAAGCCTAACAAACTGTTTAAGAGTGATTCGCAACGCGTGGCATTTTTACTATGCGTTGGTTTAAGTGATTAAGGTGATATGCGGCGGCATTGGTATTGCGTTGCTCACACCTTAACAGGGCGTTAGCACTGGGTTGGCATCAGAGATCAAAAGTCTTGGTGTTTATTGGTTTCTTTTCCTAGCTTTACACAGGAGCAAATGTGCCTTTCATGTTCGCTCCGGTGGCACTAGATGTGAAGTTTTCGCTTTGAGTTTATCGTTTACGGTTGCTAACTTTCGGGCTATTTCTCTGGTGTGGTTTCTTTAGTGCTGAGAAATTTTCGGCAAAACAAGCGTTGCTTTGTCGCTGTTGTTCAAGTTCGAAGCCCGTATTCTTTGCTAATTTGAAAGCGGTGAAAAAGGGCAGTTAAGCATGTTTTTCTTCTAGTCAACTTACGTCTTGATGTCTGTTTTTAGTTTGGCAGCTGTCCGTTTGGTTTAGTGTTTTAAGCCATAAGTTTCGTGCTATATTTCAATGTCTTGGCGTGTACCAAAAGCTTAAAGGGCAGCGTGCTAACAAACAGTTCAAGAGGGATTCAGCACGCGTGGCATTTTTGGTATGCGGTGGTTTCGGTGTTGAAGTGCCATGCGGAAGCTTAGGTATTGCGTGCTTCACCCCTTAACTGTTGCCAGTCCGTTTTCTGCGGCGTTGGTTGTTCCAAGTGGTTCCATTAAACAGCCGCTTTGAGACTACGCCTGACTTAAGTGCATCAAAGCACATAAAGTTTGTTGTTCGCAAAGTTTAGTTTGGCTTAAAATTGGCGCTCGGTGCCTCGCGACTAACAAACTGCTCAAGAGGGATTCACAACGCGTGGCATTTTTACTATGCGTTGAATTTAGCGATTAAGGTGGTTTGCGGCGGCTTTTGTATTGCGTTGCTCACCCCTTAGCAGGGCGTTATGTTTCTTTAGGAGTTAAACGTGGAATTTTTGGAAAGTCGTATAAATAAGCTATTGGGCGAAGCTAGAAAGATTGAAATTGATGTCGCGCATCATCAAATTAGTTGGTCTCAATGGGATCTAAAGCAAACCGGAGTTCGGTCGGTTTCCTTAGCTGAGCTAATGCGAATAATTTCAGTTTGATACTTAAGTTTACTGATGTGAAAGGCGGCACAAAGCCTTCTAATAATATAAGGCATTCGTGATTAGTTCGGCGCACTTACATCGCCGAAGTATGGTGTTGTGAGACGCATTTCAAACTAAAGATAAACGGTAATTTTTTGGTTAAATACATATTTGAGTTAGCTTTGTTAATCATTAATTAGCAAAACGAGCTTTGGCGAAAGTGGCTGAAAGATCAGCGAAAACTGAAAGGTGCTCAGTTAACAAACTGTTCAAGAGGGATTCGCAACGCGCGGCATTTTTACTATGCGTTGGTTTAAGTGTTTAGGGTGGTATGCGGCGGCTTCAGTATTGCGTTGCTGCCCCTTAATGCAGCGTTATGTACCTATGAGGTCAATTGAACTATGAGTGATTTTGTTCGTGAGGTTAGTGAAAACTGGAACCAAATAGATGCTGATGCTAGTTTAAATCGGCAATCAGCTGGCGCGACTAATCATGTCTTTCGAATCCAATCCTCAGAGACTTTTTACCTTAGAAAATATCGTGTTCGCAATGTTGCACAAATCAAGCTTGAGCATGAATTATTACAAAAACTCTCCCAAAATTTGAATACTATAATAGCCCCAGTTTTGACGCGCGATGGCTGCTCCTTTGGCAAAATAGGTGATGGCTTTTACGCTTTATTCCCTGAAGCAAAAGGGGGGCTAATTGGAAAAAGCGAGCTGTCGGAGTTACATGCTTTTCAGTTAGGAAAAGCACTGGCTGAATTGCATGTTCAACTAGCTTCTATGGCTGGAAATAGTTTTCCAACAATCGAGCTCTCATGGGATAAAAGTGCTTGGGTCGATAGGTTACAAAAAATAGTTGCCTGTATTGAAATCAACAGTGCGCTTGATGCAAAAGGTTCGGTGCTACGAAGAGTAAAACAACAGCGTGACTATCTAGCGAGCTCACAAGCCGTACACTCATATACTCCTTTAACAAGCAGGCAATTAATTCACGGCGACTTTCATCATTTTAACGTCTTTTTTGATTTAAACGGTGCTGTAAGTGATGTGATTGATTGGGACCTAGTACAAAATATGCCACCTGGTTATGAGGTGGCTAGAGCCTGTATGTACATGTTTGACATGGATGTTAATAAATCATTGGCCTTGTTAAAAGGGTATCTGTCTATTAAACCTATGACACAACCTGAGCTTAACGATGGAGCAAAGGCATGGGCTGTTTATGCTGACCATCATGTATGGGCTTTGGAAGAGGTGTTCTTAAAAAACAATACCGCTGCACAGAAGTTCATCCCCAAAAGTGACTTTATTCCGTTCATGGTTCAATGGTCCAAAATTGAAAGTGCATTATTTTGCGGCGGTACATAACAAGGCGTTTAAGAGGGATTCTCAACGCTTGGCGGTTTCAGTTCAAAGTTTAGCTTTTGTGTATATAGCACAATAGTTTAAGTTGGGTGGTATAGCGTTGCTCACCCCTTAACGCGGCGTTAGTAAGGGTTTGGCATCAAAGGTCATAAGTTTTGGTGTTTATCTGTTTTGGCGCTCGTTTTTACACCTTTCAGTTAGTGCCTTTCACGTTCTTTCCGGTGGCACTATATGCGGAGTGTTCGCTTTGATTTCACCGTTTACGGCTTCTAACTCTTAGCCAATTTCTTTGGCGCTTCTTCATTTTCGTTGTGGCTTTTGAGAGAACCTGGATTACTTCTGGTGTGGCTGTTGAAGTACGAGGAAAGAATCCTTTTCTAATTTGAAGCCAGTGAAAGTAGGCCTGTTCAGTGCGTTTTTCTTCTAGCCAACTTTCGTTTCTTAACCGAGTTTAAGTTTTGTAGCGGCCCGTCTCACTTCAGTGTTCAAAGCCTTTCATATCATGCTAGTTTTCAATATCTTGGAGCACATAAATAGAAGTAGCGCATGTACTAACAAATTGCTTAAGAGTGATTCGTAACGCGTGGCATTTTCATTATGCGTTGAGTATAGTGATTAAGGCGTAATACTGGATCTTCGGTATTGCGCTACTCACACCTTAACTCGGCGTTAGGCAAAAAGGAAGACATATGGCTATAGAAATAATTGTTGGTGCTGCTGGTGCATCCCTTACACTTCTTGACCTTGTATTAAGGGCTAAAGGGTCATTAATTGCTCCCAAAAAAGATCCTTTCATAAATTACGATACTAGCTATCTGTTAGGTGTTTACTCGGAAGAAACGCCGATTTCTCATTTTATACCTTACAGTGAACTAATAAGCATGTACCCTGAAGGTAAGAAAATAGAAATTAAAATAAACAATCGAAAGTTCATGCTTCGACCACCAAACCAAGAATGGTCTAAAGTCTCAGACCTTGGGTTCAGTCAACTTATAGAGTCCCAAAGGGTTAGAGATAACGAAGGAGCGATCAGGCTTCATGAAGTTTTAGAGTCAGGTGATAATATAAGCTTCTCACTACAGAAGGCATCATACTTTGACCAATGTAAATCCAATTTAATATTAGATTGGTCATCTCAGGATGATGATGGCATTTCACTAAGGTCCTTACAGCGTGGAATCTATGGAGGGCTCTTACCTAATTTAAATGATAAAACTATGGCTAACACAGTTGGAATTGCAGCTCTCATTTATTACAGAGAGGAAGACGAATATGTCCCCTATATGGTTAAACGTGTAAAGAAAGTAGGAGTCTTTCCTGGTGGTATTCACTGCACTTCGTCCGGGGTTGCAAAGTGGCCCTCAGATTCTGCCGATACTAGCTTTGAAAATTTCTTTACAAAGCATATGTACTCTGAATTAGAGGAAGAAGTTGGTCTGACAAAGAATGATATTTCAGAACTTATTCCCATGGCTGTTTGCAGGGAGTTCGCTAGGGGAGGAAAGCCCCAAGTCTTTTATGCTGGTTTTACTGAGTTATCTAAATCTGAACTAATAGAAAAAAGAATTAAAGCGCAAGCAACAATTGCAGAAATGAAGCTATGGCCAGAAATTGAACAGCAAAGATGGTATCACTCTGAAATCGTATTAGGTACTGATGAATTAATGGGATCTATTAGTAAATACAAAGTTACTTTAGAAGGCGTGGCATCTCTGCATTATGGAATAAAGTATTTGCAGCAGCACAGGATATAAAATGCCTAACAATCTGTTTAAGAGTGATTCTCAACTCGTGGCATTAACTGGGCGTTGAGCTCAGTGATTAAATCGGTATGCGGCGGCTTTTGTATTGCGTTGCTCAACTCCAAAAGGTCATTAATACTCAAAGGTCAAATATGGATATTTACCCAGAAATCGAGTTATCTAAAGCGCAGCATAATGCAATTGAAGCTCTTAGAAACCAGTCGTTTCCTGAACACCAAGTTACTCGCTCTTACTATAAGCAACTCCCGCATATGAGAGTTCTGAATTACGAAGGTGATCAGTTAGTTGGTTACATGGGATTAGACTACAGAGTTGTTCGCGTTGGTGATGAAATTTATAAAGTATTAGGTGTGAGTGACTTTTGTGTCGAGAGCAAAGTTCAAAGACAAGGTATTGGCACAACAATGTTGTCTCAACTCAGCGAGTATGCGTCCACTAAAGATGTCGACTTCATCATTTTAGTCTCCGATTTGGAGCGTTTTTATGTGGCTAATGGTTATATGCGCCTTAACTCTCTAAGTTCTTGGTTGCGAGTTCACGAACATAAAAATTACGGTGTCGCTGTAGAGCAACTAGATGATTTATATGTTAAACCTATCAGCGGTAAAACTTGGGCTGTTGGTCATATAGATTGGTTAGGGTATATGTATTAGTCTGTAGTGGGCTAATAAATTGTTCAAAAAGAAATACTACACGTGGCATTTCCAATTAGCGTTTCTTATACCTTACGGGAGCGCTTTCCCACAAGGAGTAATATGTGATTGTAGTAGCAAGGTTTTCTTTTCCTCATGAAGCTCATATTGCGAGAGCAAGCCTAGATAGTGTCGGAATAGAAAGTTACATCGCTGACGAGCACACGGTAAATACTCAGTGGCTTTATTCAAATGCAATTGGCGGCGTCCGTCTGATGGTGGCCGAAAGTGATGCAGAAGATGCGAAACAAATACTTAGTAGCGATTTCTCAGAATCATTGGGAAATGAAGTTGACGTTGATGAAGAAAAAGACGTTTGCCCTAAATGTGGTAGTAAAGATCTATTTGCATTTACAAAAGGTAAACGCCCAGCTTTCTTAGTTTTTATTTTACTGGGTTTTCCACTGTTTTTTTACAAGCATGGTTATAAGTGTAAGCAGTGTGGGGAGTTTAGTGAAAAACTTTAAATCTTCAGATAACAAGGCATTAAAGAGACAACTTGTACTCGTAGTATTTTTACGATGAGTTAGGTCTAGTGCCTATACAAGAAGTCAGAGTTACTGCTTGCTTACAAGCAAAGCATTATACGATAGTGAAGGAATAACATTGAATGAGTGAAATTAAAACAATAGAGCAGTTAAAAGAAATTTACGCAGAGCCAAGTGCGAGAGCTAAAAATAAAGCTCTGCCTGTGCTGGATGTTCATGCGATTACATTAATTAATAACTGCCATTTTGCAGTTCTAAGTACCGCTGATTCACAAGGGTATATCGATCTTTCTCCTAAAGGAGGGGAGCCTGGCTTCGTAAAAGTTTTAGATGAATCAACATTGTTGCTCCCTGATAGCTCGGGGAACAATCGTATCGATAGTCTAAAAAATATCATTAGTAACCCCAAGGTAGGGTTGTTATTGATGGTAAATGGTATTGATGAAGTGCTCCGTATTAAAGGAATCGCAAGTATTCACACCGACGCCAACTTGATATCTGCTTGCCCCGATGGAAGTAAAGATCCTAAGGTTGTTATCAAAATAGTCATAGAGAGTATGTACTTTCATTGTGCGAAAGCGGTGATGAGAGGGAAACTTTGGTCTGATGACTATAAAGTAAATCGCTCAATTCTCCCTTCATTAGCTCAAGTCTTTAAAGATCAACAAAAGTTAGAAAGTAAAGCGCTTAATCAAGAAGAGATGTTGAAATATTACCAATCTAGCCTTTAGAACGAGCGTGGTAATATATTGAAAAGATAGAAAAATCAGGTTCGACCGTACTATGCGGAAGTATGGATTAGGTTTAGTGGGGATGTTACTGTCTCAATAGCGTTAGTTCACAAATAAACAATTGTTAGTCCAAATTTTAAAATGAAAAATGCAGGAAAATTTACTCTAGAAAATTACGTTTTGGCTAGTCCGGGAGTTAGGTGTGTTGGACAAATGATTGATCTTTTTGTCAGTTTTAGCATTTTTACGCTCGTTTTATGGGGCGGCTTAGAAATCGGTATTGAAAAAGAGCTTGTGCGCGCTACAGCAGTAACTGCGACTGTATCGTATTACCTTTTTTCTGATTGTTTACCAAATGGTCAAAGTGTGGGTAAAAAACTTTTGGGCATTGCAGTTATAAGTGCAAGAACGGGTAAAAAGTGCAATATTTTTCAGTCGCTCTTTCGAAATGTTATTACTCCATTCTTAGGTTTTATTGACTCAATTTTCATTCTTGGTAAAAAGAGGCAACGGCTCGGTGATAAGTTAGTGAGAACGGTGGTGGTAGTGCACTAGTTTGTTGAAAAAATTGTTAACGCTGAGGACTTGGGTTCAAGTCGGGCTTTGTTTTCGTGGTGGAACAGCCTTGCTTAGGTGGTAGCGTTACTCACATACTTAATGTAGCGTTGTAAGAAAATTGGTATTGGAGTCCAAGTTTTATGTCAGAAAAAGAGAAAATGTTAGCAGGTGAGCTTTATGACCCAAGTGATGAAGAGTTATTAAAGTTAAGGTTGAGCGCTAGGTTACTAACTGAAAAATTGAATGCCACCTCTGTTGAGCATAAACAAAAGCGAGTTCAAATCACTAAGCGCCTGTTCGGCACAACAGGTGACGATATTCATGTTGAATCTTCTTTCAATTGCGACTACGGATCCAACATTCACGTTGGAGATAATTTTTACGCTAATTTTGGTTGTGTGATTTTGGATGTTGCGGAAGTTAAGTTTGGTGATAACTGTTTACTTGGGCCTCAAGTTGGCATTTATACTGCGACTCATCCCTTAGATCCTATCGAGAGGAACAGTGGTTTAGAGCTAGCAAAGCCCATAAACATTGGTGACAATTGTTGGATAGGTGGCCATGCCGTAATCAACCCTGGCGTAACACTTGGGAACAACGTGGTGGTAGCCTCTGGCGCAGTCGTTACGAAGAGTTTTGGAGACAATGTCGTTGTTGGTGGCAACCCAGCCAGAGTACTGAAGGAAATCGTCACTAAGCGATAATAAAGTATATGGACTATTTTGAGCCTGTGTTTAGGACTTATGATCAACTCACTCCAAGCTTTGATGCGTTCAGCGGTTACTTGTTGACGCACTTGAATGTCTAAAATTTGCTTCAATATAGAATCGTTACACGTGGCGCTTTTGCCGTGCGTTGAGCTTGTTTAAAAGTCTCATACGAAATCATTTGTATTACGTGTCTCACACTTTTATTGGATTTTCGTCACCAATAACGAACCAAAAGGCTGACCCCAAAATGTTAGTAACAAAGATTGAAACGGAACGATTAATTCTAAGAGAGCTAGTTGAAGATGATGCAAGCGAATTGTTTGACATCTTCTCAGACCATGAGGTCATGAAATATTGGAACTCTGGCCCTTGGGTTTCAATTGAAGAAGCGCGGACATTTATAGCCAAGAGTACACAGGCCATGAATAGCAATACAGAAGTGACACTAGGCATCTTCCTAAAGAGCAATGGCCAACTTCTGGGTAAGATAATGCTGTTTAATCACGTGAAAGAGTCTAGGCGCGCAGAAATTGGCTTTGGCGTGAGTCGTCATTTCTGGGGTAAAGGCATTGTATTAGAGGCGGGAACTGCATTAATCGAACACGCATTCAAAACACTGAATCTACGTCGAATCGAGGCTGAGATAGATCCAGACAATGCTTCTTCAGGTAAAGTCTTGGAACGGTTAGGTTTTATAAAGGAAGGTTTCCTAAGGCAGCGTTGGGAAGTGAATGGAGTAGTCTCAGATTCCGCAATTTACGGGTTGTTAGCTAAACCCTTAGACAGCGTTTAGTATCCGGCCTTAAACGCATCTAATAGGTCTAGCCTGCTCGTGCTCTATACACAGCCTTACATTTGACGGTGAGGTTTCTTGAATTGACTTGGTGGTCACTGAATGTACTATCAAAGATAGGACTTACTGCAAGGATAGCAGCATGAGCGAGAAATTATTTTGGGTTAATCCCTACCAAACAGAACTTAACTCAAGAGTGAGCAATGTAGACGGAAATAAGGTTGAATTGGACCAGACTATCTTCTTTGCAGAGTCTGGAGGCCAAGAGAGTGATAAAGGAACGATTAATGGTATTCCGGTTTTGATTGCTCAAAAGTTAGGTGTTCGACTTATTTACACATTGGAATCCTCTCCAAATTTTACTCTTGGTGACATTGTAACTACGAATATTGATTGGAAGCGTAGATACGCCTTAATGAAGCTACACTTTGCGGCTGAAGTGGTGCTCGAGATGTTTTATCAGCGTCGGGAAGGCATTGTTAAGATAGGCGCGCATATTTCTGAAAATAAGAGTCGCATAGATTTCGAGTGGTCTGAAAGTATTGGCCCGCTATTGAAAGAAATTGAAACTGATGTGCAAGATTTGATTAACTCTGATTCAGTCATTATTAGTGACTTTTCCGATCAAGAGAGTGAAAGAAGGTATTGGAGAGTGGATGGGTTTGCGCAAGTGCCTTGCGGTGGCACTCACTTAAAGCGCACATCAGAAGTCGGCCAAATTCAATTAAAACGCAAGAACATCGGTAAAGGCAAAGAAAGGGTAGAGATAACCTTATGCTCGTAGGTCGATAGGGCATTAGAAATAGATTCCTAACACGTGGCATTTTAATTCATGGTGAGATTCACATTTGCGATATGATGGTTGAGATTGAGGGCGTGTTGGCTACTTCTTAACGAAACGCTACACGATAGGGGCGGGAGGATGATATGTCGAAAGTTACATTGAAAGGCTTTATTTTAGTTCCGGAAAAGGATCTAGAATTAGTAAAACATGCGTTAATAACTCACAAAAGGCTCACGTTAGAAGAGCCGGGCTGCCTTAGTTTTCTTGTGACTCAAAGCTCGACTAATCCGTTTCGTTTTGATGTCTATGAGGAGTTCGTCGACAAAGCCTCTTTTAAACAACATCAGGAAAGAGTTCAAGCCTCACATTGGGGAAAAGTAACAGCCAATGTTAAACGGCAATACGAAATCTTTGAATGTGTGCATGACTAATCGAATCGGAGTGATTTAGAGCGTTTACACTTTGCTTTTCATGTTGCTCTACGCTCTACTATGTTGCTTTATTCAGCTATTCACCTGGCTTAGTGTTCTTAATGCTTTGCCGTATTAAATCTAGAAATTTTAATGGAAGTGTTATGTTTAGAGTTGTGTATGAATGGCGTGTGCCAAGTGAAAAAATGGATGAGTTTCAAAATATATGGCGTTCGACGACAGATTCAATTCATCAGTCAGTAGATGGGGCGCTTGGTAGTTTTATGCTTCGTTCTTACGATGTACCGGAAAAGGTTTTAACTATTGCCAAGTGGCGAACACGTGAAGACTGGGAGCGGTTTTGGGGAACTAGTAACCCAGAAAAAATGAAGAAGATGAGTGAAATTGCAGAGCGTGTTTCAGTTGAACCATTCGATGAAATTGAAGATAGAACTAAGTAGGGCAATAGAAACGTTAAAGTGATGCCTAATGAACAGTTTGGCGGACAATATGAAAGACAACCTTAACCAAGGAGTAGGGTTATGCAGATTTTAATCGTTGGAGGTAGTAAGGGGCTAGGAAGGTTCTTGGCTACGAACGTACAGGGTACAGAAA
The DNA here is from genome assembly GCF_033339315.1 of Vibrio sp. 661. NCBI lineage: Bacteria > Pseudomonadati > Pseudomonadota > Gammaproteobacteria > Vibrionales > Vibrionaceae > Vibrio > Vibrio sp. 661. Next base: position 13,193 of record NZ_JAWOUJ010000016.1, read on the forward strand.
TTTATGCGATTTCTAGATCAAAGCTAGTTGAGGAGGGAGTCGCTTCTGTTTGTATTGACGTTGATCCCGGTAAAAAACCAGATTATACGTGCTTCAAAGGTGTAGAGTTTGACATCATCGTTTATTTGGCGTCGATGTGGGGAGAGTCTTCAGAATTGACAACAAGCGAACTGATTGAGTTTATGAATGTTGGCCCGATTGGGTATCTTAATTTAGTCAATGAGCTTAACGCTTTAGGTTCACTTAACGATAAATGCAATATTGTATCTATTGGATCTACAGCCGAGCTTTCAGAAAGTAGTGAATACCCTGCATTCACCCTCAGTAAAAGATTACTCAAAGATATTTCTAGCCAGCTGCAAAACGTTTATCGTGATTACCGCTTTACTCACTTTACAATAGGTGGGATCGGGCATGCTGAAGAGGAACGTATTGAGTATTCGAGTGTTTTGGAGATTATAAATATGCTAACCAAGCTTGATCCAAACACATACCTTTCAAATATGCATATAAAGTCCAAGCTAGGAATGTAGCTCTCAAGCTGTATTACGTACCTGCTTCTATGGTTTGGCATCATGTGCATTCTTTTTATTGAGCTATGGTTATAACTCCAATGAAAGGAGTTTACTTATGTCATACATTGATGGGTTTGTCGCTGCAGTGCCGACAGCGAATAAAGAAAAGTATATCGCACACGCAAAAATAGCAGCAGAAATGTTCAGGGAGTTTGGGGCCTTAAAGGTTGTTGAGACGTGGGGGAGTGAAGTACCAGATGGTGAGATCACATCATTTCCCATGGCAGTTAACGCTGAAAGCAACGAAACCGTTGTGTTTTCGTGGGTAGTCTGGCCTTCAAAAGAAGTTCGAGACTCAGGGTGGCTGCGGATCATGGGTGATCCTCGAATGAGTCCAGACAATAACCCAATGCCCTTTGATGGAAAGCGTCTCATTTATGGCGGATTTGATGTTATTTTGGAGTAGTAAAATACCAAATAATCTCAACTCGATTCGTGACACTTGGTGTTTTAATCAGTATTACGCTTCTGATGTACGTTCAATAGAGTATTCCGCGATAAGTGTTGATAAAACTCCATTTGGAGGCTTAGAGTAAAAATGGAAGAGATAAATTATTCACTGATTGTCGTATCAGCTATCGCTGCCATCGCTAGCCCCGGACCTGCGACTCTTGCGATAGCAGGCACGTCAATGAACCACGGTCGACGCTTTGGTGGGTATTTGGCTGCAGGTGTTTTAACGGGGTCTTTATTTTGGTCAACCTCAGCCGCTTTTGGTCTCGCAACCATACTCTATAGCAATGTTTGGCTTTTTGAAATTCTTAGATATTGTGGGGCATTTTATCTTTTATATTTGGCTTTAAAGTCCGTACATTCTGCCTGCAACATCGAGCAGCTAAAGTTACCCAAAACATACGTAACGACAGAGAAGGGTAATTACTTAACCGGAGTGTTAATTCACTTAACTAACCCAAAGGCTATTCTGTTTTTTGGTGCGCTTTATTCGATAGGGGTTCCTCCTACGGCCAGTCCGTTGGAATTGTTGTCGGTCATTTTTGTTGTAGGGCTGGTTAGTGCTTTGGTTTTCTTTGGCTATGCTTTTCTTTTCGCGTATAAAAAGGTCAGGCAAACCTATCTCAGATCCAAAGCAGTTTTTGAAGGCGTGTTCGCGTTATTTTTTGGTGTGGCAAGTATTAAGTTGCTGCTTAGTGAGGCAGGAAAATGAAGCAAAAAAGGCTTGAAGAAATAAGAATAGATAATCTATCTGATTTGACGGTCTATTAAGTATACTAAGTAGCCGATTTGTTAACTTCCATAAGAGCTGCTGGCTAGAAAAAGCTTACAACCAAACGATGCTAAATATTATCATTCAAAGGGCTAACAAAGGCCCATAATTTAATTCGTATCACTGTTCATGATTGTGCTCTTCGCGCAGTGCTGTAGTATTAGTAACGTGTTGTTAATACTAAATATAACCAATTGAAACCTGGACGTTGCATTACTTGTAGTTCGATGAAATGTTATCCCGCAAGACGTTAATTTGGAGAAAAGAATGGATTCAAACTCACTATTATTATTTGTTGTCGCTTGTCTCGCTATCAACATGATTCCTGGACCTGATGTAATTTATATTGTTTCCAATACAATGAAAGGTAAATTATCTGCTGGGCTGAAAGCGGCTCTGGGGCTTGGTATTGGTTACTTTTTTCATACACTAGCGGCATGTTTAGGTTTGTCAGCAATAATTCTGAGTTCATCTTTGGCTTTTAGCGTTGTTAAATGGTTAGGGGCCGCTTACCTAGTTTATTTAGGTGTTCAGTCATTACTGTCTATGTGGCGTGGAGAAAGTAAAATCGTTGAAAACAAAAATGTTGATAATAATAAAAATGTGTTTGTTCAGGGGGTTATCGTCAGCGTCTTGAATCCAAAAGTAGCGCTATTCTTTCTCTCGTTTCTGCCTCAATTTATTGATACGTCTGCAAGCTCAACATCAATGCAATTATTAGTACTTGGCTTGCTGTTCAGCGTACTTGCGACGACATGTAACGTTTTGTACGCCTCTGTGGGTAATTGGGTATTTAGTCGTCCACACTCTCAGCGTTATTCAAGAACTCTTGAAGGTGTTTCAGGTATTCTACTTATCAGTCTAGCGAGTAAAGTGGCATTTAGTGATCGTTAGATACAGGGCATTTTATTCTCGTGATTATTATATGGCTAATGTTTGCTCAATCTATACGCTAAATGAGTGCTATTGCATAGGTTGAATCACAAATTTCAAAAATACCAATAAGTGAACGTATTTATTTATAGTATGGTTGGCGCGATTTTATCGTAGCTAGGTTAATAACATGAAAAATAAAGTAATTCTGTGTTCCGCATTCCTTTTGGGTTTGTCAGGTTGTGCTTCTGTTCCTACTGTTGATTCGACAGTATCAAATCAAATGAAATCATTTGAAGCACCTCAAAAGGGGAACGCAGGGATTTACATTTACCGAGAAGATGCTTTTGTCGGAGCAGCGCTTAAAAAGTATGTTTACGTCGATGGGGAATGTATTGGTGAAACCGCTCCTGGTGTATTCTTCTACCATGAGGTCGAAGGCAATAAAGAACATCAAGTAAGTACAGAGTCTGAGTTTTCTGAAAATCACTTAACTATCTTAACGGAAGAGGGCCGTAATTATTTCGTTAATCAATACATTAAAATGGGTGTATTTGTTGGTGGTGCGGGCGTAGAACTCGTAGACGAAAGCAAAGGTAAAGCAGAAGTACTAAAAGTCGACATGGCAGAAAAAGGAAACTGTTCTTCGATCTAGTTTTACAAACAGACCGCTTTTTAGATTAAAAAACACATTATCAATGTAACCCAACGCTTGATGAGATCCATTCAGCGTTGGGTTTTGTATTTTTGGCAAACAGTATACCTATTTCAGACCGCATGATTTGCCACCTCCTAGCTTGAGCCCACTTATTGTTCAAAGAATCTACTTGTGAAACGTGAATTTTCGAGAGGATTTCGTAGGGAGCAATCCTACAAACGCGATTAACAGATATGCCATTCCATCATTAACCTTGTCGAGTGTATTGCTAAACTAGGTAGCGGTGTGTCTCCTCACATTAAACAAATAATAGGTATATCAGTTTTAGCTTCTATGCCTTTACATCATGCACTCGGAGCGCAATTTAAAATCAAAGGGCTAACACCAATATTAGAGAAAAATCTTGAAAGTCACCTTACACCACTAACGAAACTCTCTGTTTCAAACATTACCTCAAATCGACTAACGCAGATGGTTAATAATGCGTTAAACCCTTATGGTTACTATCATTCCGAGCTCAATGTTAAGAGATCGGAAAATGATATCATCACGCTTGAGGTTGACGCAGGGGAGGTTATGTTGGTCAAAAAATCTAACCTTGCTGTGTCGGGGGAGGCCAGTAACGACCAGGATTTCATCGAACTAATTAATCAAGCTAAACTTAAACAAGGGCAGCCGTTGCTTCATTCTGAGTACGATACGCTAAAGCGAAACTTGATTTCATTGGCTCAGCAAAAAGGTTACTTGGATGGACGTTTTATCGAATCGTCTTTGGAAGTCATTCCAAGTTTGAATCAAGCCCATGTGAATCTGCATTTCTCTAGTGGTTCTCGTTACCAATTTGGAGAGCTGTCTGTCCTTACGTCGGGTATCGAAACGGCTCGAATAGAAGCGATGAGAACATTTGAGCGGGGCGACGATTTTGATACTTTGAAATTGAGTCAATATCAGGCCGATCTCTCCAGTACTGATTGGTTTCGCAGTGTGATTGTGAAAGCGGATTTCGAGGAGATATCCGATGGTCATAAGGTGCCGATAGAAGTGCTCGCAGAGCCGAATTCACGCAATATTGTGCAAGTCGGTGGAGGGTATTCGACAGACTTGGGATTACGCGCTTCGCTGAACTGGACCAAGCCTTGGTACAACGCACGTGGACACAGTTTTGAGGCACAAGCGTACGTTTCCAAACCGGAACAATCTCTATTACTTGGTTATAAAATTCCCACACAAAATGTTCTAACGGATTACTACGGGATTCAGTTTGAATCTAAGCATGTCGATTATCGAGATACATCGAGTTTTTCTAATGATTTATCGTTTGAAAAGCACTGGCAGTTAGACAGTGATTGGCAAAGCACCATGCACGTTCGTTATTTGCAAGAAAGTTATCGACAAGCGTCGGAGAATAACGAATCACAGTTGTTATTACCGGGGGTGATATTTTCACTACTTGATCGCAAGAACGATCAATTAGAAGTAAAGCACCGTCACGTTTACTCATTGGAATACTCAGACCCCAATTTTTTCTCCGATTCTCGTTTGCTGCGTATTGAGGGCAATAGTGTTCTGTCTTGGGACATTAGTGCAAAACACAAGTTTCACTTTCGTTCCAATGTCGGTATTAATGTCGCTGACACTTTGAGCGATATTCCATCCTCGTTACGCTTCTTTGCGGGAGGTGATGGCAATCTTCGTGGTTATGGTTATGAGTCTATCTCTCCGAGAGATGAAAATGGCGATTTAACGGGTGCTCGTTACATGTTCACTGCTGGGCTGGAATATAAATATCAGGTCTACCGCCAACTGTGGCTTGGGGCATTTTATGATGTTGGTGATGCCTTCAACGATAGGGTGGATTGGAAAAGCGGTACAGGGCTGAGTTTGATATGGAACTCAAAATACGTGCCTGTCAAAGTGGACTTTGCTTATGGTTTAGATGCTCCGCAAGGAGACCAATTCCGCGTTCACTTCTCACTAGGCACGCAGTTTTAGAGGGCATTAAAAAGGCTCTCATCCTTGCAGATAGAGAGCCTTTTTAAGTCTTGATTGTTTAGAGTTCGAACTCACCATTCAGTTTCTTGAATATCCAGTTAGGCGCCTTATGCCATCCACCATAGTTTGGATTCTTAGTATGGATCTCATTCATTGATTGCCATTGAGTTTGGCCTTGTCCATCTCGAGATACTCGCCAAAACAGTTCATCTTGTTGTCGATTTAAGTAGTGCATGACATGTTCTGCAAAGGCTTCGCTTTGGACCAACACACCAAATTCCACATTGAGGAAGTCCGATCTTGGGTCGAAGTTTGATGAGCCGATATAAGTCAGCCGATCATCGAGTATCACCGTCTTGTTGTGATAATAAGTATCCGCATGGAAGTAATGGTCATCATTTTTCGCTTGGTTTTTGTACTCAAGTATATGAACGCCCTTATCCAACAGGGTTTGGCGATGCTCCTCGTAATAAGCCGGAATAAAGCCAGAATCATTAGATGCAGACGAGTTCGTCATTAACGTGATGTCCGCTTTTTGCTCCATCAAGGTATCAATAAAGGCAAACTCACCATCACTTGGTACCACGTAAGGCGTTGATATCACGGCTTTAGACGCAGTGGCTATTTGTTGCCAAACTTGGTGTTCTGCACGTTTTCTAAAGTAGGGTTTGTTGTTTTCTAACTTGTTTAATGAGTCGAAAACGGGGGTGACTTGCGCAGTGATGAAGTCGGGACTGGTCAGGTGTTTAACCTGTTTTTCAACCTCAGCCAGAATGATGCTTTTGTCTTTCTCACCTTTATTAAGCGCTTTAGTAAACGCGGAATAGTTTGGGGTAACGTTAACGATGTTTTCTATTGGCGTGACATGCTCGCTGTCCCAAAGTTGTTGGTAGTTTTGGTCGAACGCTCGAAGAATGCTGCCTTTGAACAAGACATCCATATCAAAGAAGTTGGCTTTGCGGCTGTAACCAAAATAGTCGTCGCCAATGTTGCGTCCACCTAGAATCATCCATTGATGGTCGACGTTGAAGTACTTCTCGTGCAGACGATTGTCCAAACGTTGTTGGTGAGTAGAGAAGTTGACGGCGCGACCAATCCAACCTGACTTACGTGAATCAAACGGATTGAATAAACGGATTTGAATGTTGTCGTGAGCGCTGAGATCAGCAAGCCATTTCTCGTTAAAAACCAATAGATCATCGAGAGTGAGTCGAATTTGCACGCCTCGATCTGCTGCTTGCTTGAGTTCATTGAGTAGCATCAAACCAAGCGTGTCACTCTCCCAAGAAAAGTAAGTCATATCGATGCTTTGCTGAGCATTTCTAACCAGTTCAACGCGACGCGCAAAGGCTTCCGGAGCGTTAGGAATTAAGTAAACTTCGGCTTGATGCTGAGTAGTTTGCCAATTGGCTTCAAAATCCGGTTCAACTTGCGGGTAGGGCTGGGCACAGCCAACCAATAGTGCGCTGAAGATAAAGAGTAGCAGGGCACGAAGGGCGTTAGGAAACATGAGTAAACCTTCCTAATGATGTTCAAGGAATAAGGATGAAAAAAGCCAGTGAACTGGCTTTTAGGTATTTGGTAACGAGCTATTAGTGACTGAAGATAACGTTACATGTGACTCAGAATCAGCCCAAGTTCCTCGAGACCGTTGAGGCGACCTTGGCGCAGTTTTGGATCGATGCCTGAGTGATGAGCATTGTCCCAGTCTTGTGTGGATTGAATACCGCCATCGTTATCGATCAGCAATACTCGGTCAGTCGCGCTGTTGTATTGGAAGTCCTCAAATAAACGTTCGCTAAACCACATACGAGAGAGCTCGTTCATCATTGCTTTGTCTTTGCTACCTGGACGAACACTTGAACCATCAAGCTTTAATGCTTTATTAAACACAAATGGTAATTCCGATGCATTGCAAGCGCCGACAATACAACTGATGCTTTTGAGTAAATCGCCAACGTCGAGATCGCCATTTTCACCTTTGGTATTGTAAGTCCATACGTTGAATCCAGGTTTGTAGTCAAAGTAGTAGAAGCTTGGCGTTGCCCCTGTTGCTTCTTCAGTTGAAACTTTATGACGGTTTGGACCCGTGAAGAGCAAATCATGCAACGTGGTTTTGAATTGCTGCATGTTTTTGGTCGCACCATTTAGTTCGCTTTCATCGTTGGGGAAGAAGTCAGCCAGAGCAAGTAACTCCGTTGTTGAATCGGAGTTCCCCAAACCGAAGAACAACTTAGTCATCGCCTCATAAGCGGTGCTAGGCAGCAGTTCCAATAAGTCAGAAAGATCGAGTTCAATCGAAGCTGAATCGTTGAGTAATGAACGATATTCGGTGCGTAAACGGTTTAAGTTCGTTTCCGATTCTAGCCACTCCACCATGTATTCGACGATTAAGTTTTCGTCACCACTTTCAATGATTTCTGGCGCTTCTTGGCTCAAGATTTCAATAATAGTTGGGATCAAAAATGTCAGGCTCGGCAGCATGCCTAGAGTATTGCTTTCTGCACTGTTTGAGCCAATTACCGTCGGTACGATCCATTCACTCTCAATCGCTTGTTCAGTAAAGTGATAGCCTGGTACTTCTTTCACTAGAAACGCTGGTGGGCGATGCTCGATGTAAGGCGCAAATGGCATCAACGTAGCTAATGGGCTGTTGTCTCGTGTTGGACTTATAACCGGAATATTCGCAGCGGTCAGTACCCAGTTCTTAAGACGTTGAATAGGATCAAGCATCTCGCTCTGTACCTTCATGACCTCTTCAAGTGGTAGTAGCGTTAGATCTTCAACACTTTGCTCTGGCCTTTGGCTCTTGGCAACATCGTAACTTTTATATTCAAAGCCGTACGCGTTGCTTTGCATGATGGCACGCTGAAAGTGCTCACCTGCGATTGCAGCATCGCCTTTTGATTGCTGTAAAATTCCCACCGACATGGCACCCGCACCTTGCCCCATGAGTGTCACGTTTTGCGGATTGCCGCCGAATGCCTCTATGTTTTGTTGAACCCATTCAAGCGCGTGTTTTTGATCGCCTAGGCCAAAGTTACCACCCTCTGAGTTGTCCAAACCATCGACCCAAACACTGCCCAGCAAGCCCAAACGATAGTTAAAAGTAACAGCAATAAACGGGTTACCATCGTCAGCACCTTGCGCAACCACCATATCACCATGAATCAGCGGTTCTGAGCCTGCGCCGTATTCAAAGTCTCCACCGTGAATAAAGACATAAACTGGCAAATCTGCGTACGCTTCTGTCCCGGCAGGTCGCCAAATGTTTAGGTTCAAACAATTTTCTGATTGCGTTTGTGTCGTGGTTTTTAATTGCGGACACGCATCACCGAACTGAGTCGCATCAATATCGCCTTCAAGTGGGACCGCAATGCTGTGCTGAAAGCGGTCTGCTTGCGCAAACTGGATACCTTTGAACGCCTCTACCGCTGCCAGTTTTTCATCCGCATCAAGAGGCGTGATGACAAGGGACTCTTTGGTCGCTTGAATGGTCGCATCACCAATTTCCAAAGCGATTTGCTCTGGCGGTAACGGTTGTAGTGGCTTCGGGCCGTTAGGAACGCTAGGTTTACCAGAGTCATCACTGCAAGCTGCTAAGGCAAGAGTGATGGTAATGGCTAAAGTTGAGCGATTGAGTAAAGTCATTGTTATGTCCAAAAGTCATTTGGTGCGTACACCGAAAATGTTAAACGGCATCTAACAAGCGACGTCCTGACGCTTTGGCATTAATCCGTGAATGGTTGGATGGCTTGTTGTATTGATGGCTCAAATGGTAGGACATCGGCGACAGTTTCAGTAATCGCCTTTGTAGGATGCAGTCCTACCATCGTCTAGGGGCGGGCTCTTTATGAGAGCTAGAAACGGTAACCAAGATTTAAGGTTACTGACTCTCGAGTTTCCCCTTTGTTATAGAGAAAGGTCAGGTTGTAGTTTTTGCCGATTTGCTTATTGAAACCAGTCAAAAACGCCCATTGATTAAGATCTACACCAATGTCGTAATCGAATTCGATATCACCACTTTTTACATGCCCGTCCATTCGAGCGTCCAGTCCTTGATATTCTGCTCCGACAAAGAACTGCGTGCGATAATCGACAAGTTGATAACCCAACATCGGCTGTACAGTAACAATACCATCGCCCCAATCATCTAAGCCCTTTAAGCGAGTTTGCGAATAGGTACCAGTGACAGAAGCAAAGAATTCTTTATAGCCAACCGAAAGGGTTGTACCTATACCACGAAGGTCATATTCCAAATGCAGCGGCACGTCTAGGCGTCCGCGACTACAAAGTGCAGATAAACCATCGCAAAACTTATCACCTAATCCTGGCAGTTTATCGTTCAGCTTATCTTTTATGTACTGGCCACCTTCACCCGTGTAGGCGGCATCAACATTGGCATCGACATTAACTTTTCCGATGTAACCAAATACATTCCAAAATGGCAGGATGTTTACATCGCCACGAAGCGTCATGCTCTCAGCACTCACGATGCCGACACTGTCTTCTGGATCAAACAATTCATTAAGGCCGATGCCTTCAATCGTGAAATCATTAAATGGAATATTCATATCTTGATTTCGATACGCTAGCGATACACCAAACGGCAGAGGCAAATCGATACCTTGACGACGAACCATATCACCCATTAAAGGAAAAACGCGGTCTAGCTTAACACTGGCTTCTTGCATGCGTGGATCAGAGACCTCATTCAAGTGTTTTTCGTCTAGTACTTGCACGCCAAGCTTATCTTCATAAATCGCTACCGGTTTTACGCTGCTCATCATTTCGAGGGGTTTATTTTTCTTTGAACCAACTATCTTGGTGTTTTTACTGGCAATCGCAATTTTGCCTGATGTTAACTTCTGGAAGAGGATCTCTTGATCGTAAGAATCCACTTGGTAGTTGTGATGTGTGAACGGTTTATCGTTGGTAATGACCATACGTTTCGGTTCACCATTAACCAACTCAATATCAACGCTTAAAAAGCGAAAGTAGGCGATATCTTGAGGAAGACCGTATTTTGAGTAATTAAAACTGATGATCACATTACCATTCTGATCCTCTTTGGCTCTTACTGATGACGGATCAAAACTCTCCGCGTAGTTTCGAAGGCGGTATTCTGTTCGTGTGAAAGCTTCGATCTCATCAAGTACTTTTTCATTTTCATCGAGTTGTTCAGGGTTGTACTTGATACGCAGATCAATGTTGCCTTTGTTATCGGTGTTCTTGACCAAGTAGACGGACGAATCGCGAACGCTATCACCGATTTTAACACTTCGGTGGGCATGCTCGACCAAATGCTCGCCTTGAACTAGAGAGCTGATGGCCAGTTTTGGTAAATCATGACTGATACCGTATTTGTCGAACAGTGCTCGGCCTTGCTCGATTACTTCGTTGTAGGTCGTCGTCTCTTCAGCGGCGAAGCCAAAAGTGGGGGTAGTAAGCATTAGTGCGCTCGCGAGCACAGTAAGAGAAGACGTCTTGCCGGCGCGTAATTCAAAAAAACTCATGACAGTTTCCACTCTGAATAGTCTCAAACCTTCGAGACTCAGACAGTTAATGTGTCACTGAACTTCTTGTTCAGTTAAATAGATGTGTTTGCTGTGATTGACGTTGTGAATGCGGCGTTTTAAATTGCATTTCGTAAATCAATGAGAGGATTTTATGGGGGCTAGAGAAATACCGTTAATCGCTTTTGATGGATACTATCCTCGCTTTATGGGTTACGAAAGAATAATGGCTAGCTCACAAACAAACAGCCCCGCATAGCAGAAGCAATGCAGGGCTTTAGTTTCAAGTACGGAGCTGACGCTTAGACCGTAACGCGAACACGAAACAGATCAGTAAACAACTTGGCAATCATCAAAATGATCATAATGTTTACCAGCATCAGCAAGGGCGTTTCAATTCGATATGCTGGGGTTAAATTGAGCGCTCCTGATGTCAAGACAACCAATAAGTTAATACCTAGAATTCTGTGTACCATCAGCTTTGGTGTGGAAAATATCTTCCAAATTACGATGATGTTGATGAAGTAGAATAGCCCAAGCTGCCAAAGCTCGGTCATCATTGGCATTAGGAAAATGTATTGCAATAGAATCACCGTGCCAGTGCCTATCACACCAAAAAATGCATCTTTAATAATGCTTGGTGGCATAGTAGGAACGATTGAAGAGAACACGCCAGCTAGCATCGGAAAAATGAAACCTCCGGGTACGGGCAGATAAATCCAGATCAACAAAGAAGTGACGAACATGGATACACCTTGCAATACCTTTCTGCCGTCTTCATTCAAATGCTGGATATACGTTCGATGCTCGTGATGCCAAACTGTGTTTTTCTCTCTTTGCATGACACAAGCAACGTGACCAATGAGCGAAGTACTTGGATTTCTAATATCAAAGCTTTGAAGTTGCTGCGTTAGCGTTGGCCAATCGATCTCACGACTTTGCGATTTATCTGCTTGTTCTAGCAATCGGTCTTGGATTTGTGCCATCTCATTTAAACGCGCACGCCATAGCTGACGATGTTCTTTCAAGTGGTAGCTGCCAGTAAGTGGTAAGCCGACCAGTTGGAACAACTTTTCTATGTTGGCGCTGTTGGTCTCAAGAGCTTCAATATCTATATCATTGGGCGATTTCATAGCGTTAAGCATCGCCTCTCTGCTGGTCTCAAAACGTTGAATGAAGTTTTGTTCTGTACTGACTGGCCAGACTAATCGGTACACAACAGAAAACGTGATCACACCAAGAATCGTCTCTTGCATGCGAAGAACAGCGAAGTGGAACGTTGCTTGACTATCAAATCCTCCCATACATGCGATGATGGAGCACACAGCAAAACCGATAGAGAACACATAACCATACTTTTCGTCGCTCGACATAAAAATGCACGCACCTAAAAACAAGGTGAAGAAGGTGAGAAACAAAAAGCGATCTTGAGAAAACGTCGTGATGAGGAAAAAGGCATAACCGATGCCAAGGAGGGTTCCTAATAAGCGATTATGACCTTTGTTTATTGAGTGAGCGAAGCTTTCATTTAATGCCATTACCGCGACTGCGATCGCTGCCCAATACGGTTTCTCCCATTGAAACCATAAGGCAAGGCAGATCGCGATAACGATAGACAGCGCAGCTTTGATTGCTTCTTTGGTTGAGGCATTAAACATACATTCCACCGCATTATTGTTTGATGATTTTGATAGAGGCCGTCATACCAACACGTAGTTGAAAATCTTTCGGTAAGTGATCTAATTTAACTTTAATTGGAATGCGTTGAGCTAAGCGTATCCACTGAAAGTTAGGGTTCACATTGGGCAAAAGATCGTTACCAGTACTACCATCTTGCTTCGCAATGCCGTAGCCAATGCTTTTGATTTTGCCTTCCAGCACAGCTTCATTGTGCATCATTAAGGTCACGTAGGCTTTATCTTGTGGATCAACGCCAACTAAATCCGTTTCTTTGAAATATCCTTCGATCCAAAAGCTGTCTTCATCAATCAAAGCCACGACTGGGGAGTTAGCGACGACTTGAGAGCCGACGCGTAAGTTCAAATTAGTGATATAACCATTCGTTGGCGCATAAACTTTTGTGTAATCAAGGTTTAGCTTGGCTTCTTCAACATTGGCTTTCGCGAGTTCTACGTTGGCAACGGCTGTCTCCACCGCATTGTCTAGGTTATTCAATGTCAGTACAGGTACAGCGCCAGGTGTGCGCTTTTCTAACTTAAGTGCTCGCTGCTCTTCATTTTTGGCCTTTGCTAGTAATGCAATGGCTTGCTTTTGAGCTGCTAGCGCTTTGTGGTACGCCGCTTTATAGATGCTTGGGTCAATCTCAAACAGCAAATCGCCTTGTTTCACTTGCGAATTGTCTTCGACGTAGACTTGGATGATTTGTCCTGTTACGCGGGGGGTTATAGAAACGATGTGCGCGCTAACTTGGCCATCTCTAGTCCAAGGGTTGTCAGAGTATGATTGGTAGTAGCTGAAAATCACGGTGCCAGCGGAACACAGTAATAGCAGTGTGATGAGATAACGTTTTATCACGGAATTTGCCTCAAAATATGGTAATGAATCGACCAATAACGCCAGTAAAAATCACAATTAGGCTTAGCTCAGCGAGCGCAGGAAATGCAACGTATTTGTGGAGTCCCAGTTTTGTTGCAACGGTTCCAACCAAAATGGTGAGCATGTAAGCCAATGCAATAACCAGCAACAAGGGAGGGAAGTAAACTTCGCCCCACACAAGTTCATGTGGCATTGAGTTCATGGTGTTTTTCTCTATTAACTTGATGAATGTAAAGATAAGGCAAGTGATGGCATCAGTGATAATCGCTTTTGTAGGATCTAATCCATCAAGAGAAAGGTGTTATGCGCTATATAGAGGGAATAGCGCAACAAAGTAGCTTTTTGGACAGTGAAAATAAAAATAAATTTATTTTCCAATTTATTTGATGTTCATTTCAGACCACTAAGTTATTAAATTTTCGACAATTATTGTTCAATGTTTGCGTTTGAATATGCGAAGTGATGGTTTCATCCTTCAAATGGGATTACGAGTTGTGAGGTTTTGTTTCTAATATTCGCTTCGAAGCAAACGAGATGCTTTTTAAATTAAATAATCCAACAAATATGAGTGACAGATTATTCGTTAGATTATTTGAGTTTTATATTTATTAGTAAGAGTAAAATTGTCATGGAAATTATTTCTAACCTTTTTGACATGGCACCATTTGTTGCTCTCTTTATTACGCTCTCTCTCGGTTATATGGTAGGTAAAATTACCATTGGTCGATTTGTTCTTGGCGGTGTTGCGGGAACATTATTAATGGGTGTAATTATTGGGCAATTTGGTGTTCATATTGATCCCGGCGTAAAAAGCATTTTCTTTGCGCTCTTTATTTACGCAGTAGGGTATCAAGGTGGTGCGCAGTTCTTTAAAGCATTGAACTTTAGAACCATCAACATTCTACTTTCTGCTGTAGTGATGACGGTTTCTGGCCTGCTTTGTGTACTAGCAGCAGCTTGGATGTTTGATCTAGACAGAGGTACGGCAGCAGGCCTTGCAGCTGGTGGTTTGACTCAATCGGCAATCATCGGTACAGCGGGTGATGCGATCGCACGTCTTGGTGGTGTGACAGAAGAAGCGAAGCACCTAATGCAGACCAACGTCGCAGTAGGCTACGCGGTTACGTACATCTTTGGTTCGCTTGGTCCAATTCTGATGGTGACATGGGTATTCCCAACACTGATGAAGTGGGATATCCGAGCAGAAGCGATTGCGCTAGAAGAGAAAAATTCAAATGGTAAGCGTGATTTAGCGCCGGGTGAGTTCAACGCTATCACAGCGCTGGTTACACGAGCATTTAAAGTGAGCAAAGATGGTGGGCTAGCAGGCAAAACCTTAGCTCAGTTAAACCAACACGCTCTAGCTGCTTGTATTGAATTGATTCAACGTGATGGCAAAGTGCTAGAAGTGGACAAATTCACAGCACTGAAAGAAGGGGATGTCATTGTTGTAACTGGTCGTCGTAATGCGGTACATAAGCTGCAAGATGGTTTGGCTGACAACGAGATTGCACTTCCAGAAGGCTATGAAGTTATTGAAGAAAACCGTCAACTGATCGCAGACAACCGCAAACTGATTGGTAAGTCGCTGCAAGAGATTAAAGAGGCTTCGAACCAAGGCTCTATGCGCGGTATTTATGTGACAGACTATATTCGTGAAGGCAACTCAATTGAAATGACGCCGGATCTTGTGGTGAAGAAAAACGACGTCATCCAGCTTACAGGTACCGCAAAAGATATCAATCGCGTTGAGAAAAACATTGGTCAGCGAATGGGCTCAGCAAACGTGACTGACTTAATCGTGCTTGGTATGGGCATGGTGGTGGGCCTATTAATTGGTCTAATCAGTTTTAAGATTGCTGGTATTCCCGTCACTATCGGTTCTGGTGCAGGTTGTTTGATCTCAGGTTTGATCGTCGGTTGGTTGCGTAGCCGCAATCCGCATGTTGCTCAGTTTCCTGTGGGTGCCGCGAACTTTATTCGAGATTTCGGTTTGGCAGCATTTGTAGGCATTGTTGGCCTTGAGGCTGGGCCTCAAGCGGTCGACACCATCAAAGAACACGGTATGTCTCTGTTGTTCCTTGGCATGGGTGTAACGATTATCCCTCAGATTATTTCGTTCTTCTTCTCATATTTTGTATTGAAGATTAAGAACCCGGTTGAAGCACTTGGCTGTGTGACAGGTGGACGAAGTGCGAACCCAGCATTCGCGGCTTTAATGGAAAAAACAGGTAACGCAACGCCAGTATTCTCATTCACCGTGACTTATGCTGTCGCCAATGTACTGCTCACCCTATGGGGTCCTATTATTGTCGGCATTATTACTTTAAACGCAGGCATGTAATTTAAATAAATTCGAACACGCTTATCGCCTAATTAAATAGGCGGTAGGGAAAGTATTATCCAAATTTCACTAAATAATAAATTCAGGTAAATATTATGACTACGCCAAATACAACAATTGATTTTTAAAAATTTGCAGATTTAAGCCCATTTGAATTAAAAGATAAACTTATTGAAGTGGCACAAACTGTTCCTGACCGCGCGTTATTAGATGCAGGTCGTGGTAATCCTAATTTTCTTGCGACACTACCACGTAAAGCGTTCATTCGTTTGGGTGAGTTCGCAATATTGGAAGCCGAGCGCACTTATTCATACCTAGATGGCGGTTTCGGTGGCATTCCAGATGGTGTGGGCATTGTTGAGCGCTTCGATACGTTTGCAAGCAAGAATAAACAAGACCAAGGCGTACAGTTCTTGGAAAAGTCGCTGAGCTACGCAAAAGACCGTTTGGGTCTAGAGAAACAAGCTTTCTTGAATGAGCTGGTTAACGCATACCTTGCATGTAACTACCCAGTGCCACCACGCATGTTGACGAACATCGAAAAGGTTGTGAAGCAGTACATCGCAGAAGAGATGTACGGCCCGATGCCAATGACAACAGACTTCGATCTGTTTGCAACGGAAGGCGGCACAGCGTCTATGACGTACACGTTCCAAACTATGTTCAACAACGGTTTATTGAAGAAAGGTGACAAGGTTGCGCTAATCACTCCAATCTTTACGCCGTACCTAGAGATTCCAGAACTGAGTGAATACGAACTGGAAATCGTTGAACTACGTCTGGATGAGACAACATGGCAACTGCCGATGTCTGAAATCGAAAAGCTTGCAGATACAGGCATCAAACTGCTTTGTGTTGTTAACCCAGCAAACCCAGCGTCTGTGAAGTTCTCGGATGAAACTCTGGATAACCTATCAAACTTCGTGAACAACGAACGTAGCGACCTGTTCATTGTGACTGACGATGTATACGGCACATTTGCGGACGACTTTGTCTCACTGTTCGCGAAACTTCCATACAACACGCTTTGTGTTTACTCGTTCTCTAAGTACTTCGGTGCAACAGGCTGGCGTTTAGGCTCGATTGCGATTCAACACAACAACGTGTTTGACGATGCAATGCGCAGCCTTCCTGAAGCGCGTCAACTTGAGTTGGACGATCGTTACAAAACACTGACTCCGGAACCTCGTGAGATTAAGTTTATTGACCGTATCGTAGCAGACAGCCGCAGCGTAGCGCTTAACCACACAGCAGGTTTGTCTCTTCCTCAACAAGTTCAAATGGCGCTGTTCTCTTTGAACTGCTTGATGGACTCGGAACAAAACTACAAAGAAGCATGTAAACGCATCATCCGCGAGCGTTACAAAACTCTGTACAAAAACATGGGTGTAGAAATTGAAGAAAACAAAGATCGTGTGGACTACTACACACTGCTTGAGCTCGACACTCTGGGCGGCAAATTGTACGGACCAGCATTCGTTGAATGGTTCAAAGCGAGCGAGAAAGGCAAAGACTTCCTGTTCCGCCTTGCACATGAAACCGGCGTTATCCTACTTCCAGGCCAAGGCTTCGATGTAGTGCATGCATCAGTTCGAGTTTCGCTAGCAAACCTTACTCACCACGAATACGAGCTTATCGGTCGTGCAACACGCAAAGTGTTGGATGAGTACTTTGCTGAGTTCAAAGGCTAATGAATCCAACCTGATTAAGAATAAGCCTCGGCGTTGTCGAGGCTATTCCGACCAAATAAGCACAGTGCGCAATATTGTGTTTATTTAGTCGCCAAGCTAACAAACTTCTCAATTAAGAGTGACTTATGAAAAGCATTATTTCTATTCAATCTCATGTGGTTTATGGCCACGCAGGAAACAGTTCTGCCGTCTTCCCGATGCAGAGAATGGGCCTCGAAGTCTGGCCAATTCACACGGTTCAGTTTTCAAATCACACTCAGTACCAGCAAGGTTGGACTGGACAGAAGTTTGGGGCAGATGAAATTCATTCTCTAATGAGAGGCTTAGATAACATTGAGAAGTTAGGCGAATGTGGCGCGATACTGTCCGGTTATCAAGGCAGCGCAGAGCAATGTCGAGCGGTGGCCGAAGCGGTAAGTTTAGTCAAATCGCGTAACCATAGTGCACTTTATGTGTGTGACCCAGTTATGGGTGATCCAGACAAAGGTTGCATTGTGGCAGACGGTGTCAAAGAAGCGATAAGCCATAGCTTGTTGCCCATCGCTGATGTGATTGTTCCTAACCAGTTTGAACTGAGCGAGTTAACAGGTGTGAAAATTGACTCTCTTTATGATGTGGTCACTGCATGTAAAAAAGCCTTAGAGTTAGGACCGAAAATGGTATTGGTGAAACATCTGCATGCTCTAACAGATGACGCCTTCAGTATGATTTTAGCGACGCCGAAAGCAAGCTATTTGGCCCAACGCCCTAGTGTTGAATTTGCTATGCAGCCAGTCGGTGTCGGTGATTTAATTTCTGCGATTTTTACCTCTTGTTTGGTGAAGAAGATGTCTCCTGTCGCAGCCTTTCGTCATACACATAACGCCGTTTACGGTGTATTGGAGATCACCAAAGGCTATGGTACATGGGAGCTACAGACGATCAATGCCCAATACGAATTTGTCGAACCGACGCATGAGTTCAACGTCGTGAAAATTGCTTAGCGCAGTACCTAATTAACGGAGAAGCGTAAAGTTAGCATATAGAAACTTGGCATAATTGCTTTGATGGATAGCATCCTACCATCGCGATTATGGGGTTTAGCCGTGCCTAGCTATAGTAACTCCACACAACGAAACGGACTTCATTTTGACCCAATTAACTTCAAACTGAGTCTCTGGTCATACGCCAGAGAACATTAAATGAGACTGATTATGAATCGTTTAATTTCCTCTGGTGTGACGGTTGTACTTTCGCTGCTGATAGTAGCTTGTAGTTCACCCCATACGCTGGATGTTCGTGTTTCTCAAAGCAACTATAAAGATGTCGAGATCGCGAGTTCGACACCAAATGAGCCACTTCGAATGTGGGCCAATGAAGCTCCGGATTTTCTCTACTCGTCGCACAATCAAACCACACCGATCAAAGTAGAGGGTGAACAGCTCAATATTTTGGCCTTATCGGGTGGTGGCGTAAACGGCGCATACGGTGCCGGCGTTTTGATGGGGCTGCAGGAAAAGGGGGAGCTAAAAGATTATGCCATCATTACTGGAGTCAGTGCGGGTGCCCTAATCGCTCCTTTTGTTTTCATTGGCGGTGATGCGATGCCAAAGATGAAAGAAGTCATGCTCAACATCAATGATAAGAATATTTTGGGTAAGAAGAACTTCTTAAATACCCTGTTTAAGGACGCGTTTACCGATGGTGAGAATCTCTATGATTTCATCGCAGACGCTTACCCTGAGCCCATGATCGAGGCGATGGCGCAGCAACACCGCAATGGTAAACGCCTCTTTATTGGCAGTACCCATTTTGATTCAGGCGAACTGGTGATTTGGAATATTGGTGCGATTGCGAACAGTGATTTGGCGGACAAATCTGAACTGATTTACAAGGTGCTTGCTGCGAGCGCATCGATCCCTGGTGTTTTCCCTCCACAATTTATCGATGTTGAACATGATGGAGAAACTCTTGAGGAGTTACACGTAGATGGTGGTCTCGCAGCGCAGGTGTTCTTTAATCCGTCTAACTTCAACTATCAACAAATCTCAGATGCTTTGGGGTTAGAAAAAGCGCCTCAGTTGGATGTGATTCGCAATGGTGCGTTAAAAGCGCCGTATCGTCCACTAAAAGACAAAGGTTTGGACTTGGTATCGAAAAGTGTCTCAAGCCTTACGCTAGCGCAAACTCGTGGTGATCTCTATCGAATGAAATACATCAGTGAAATCAACGATATCGAGATGCAGTTTACCTACATTGATCAAGATTTCAGATACGCCAAAGTAACGAAAGATATGTTCGATCACCGCTACTTGCTGACGATTTACGAATATGGATTCAAAAAAGCCACCCAAGGGCAACTTTGGGTAACTGAACTCCCTTAATACAGGAAAACGATACAATGAAAAAAGCCGTTCTTACACTCATGATGCTTACCGCTTCCGCGACTGCATTCGCCCAAAGTGGAGCCCATCTTGACCAGCAAAAAGTGGATAGTGATATGCAGCAACTGTCTGCAATCAAAGAAGAAGGTGCAGCCTTTATCATGATTGACGAGAACTCGAGTTACGTGGCGGTCGAGTTCGTGGGAAAGTGGGAAGAGATCAACAACTATGTGTCACACAAAGAAGCGAAACAACGTAAATTGGAAAAAGTGAACAAGCAGTTCGTGTACGCTCAGGTCGGTGAAACGTTGGAGTCACTTGAGCAAAAAGTCGTTGACCACATTTACGCTGATCAACCTAAATATTTCAGTGTCGATGTCTACCGCGATTACCATGGTGACTCAGGAGAATTCAACTATTTAGCTCGTGTCGTTGAGTACAACTAAGTGAGAGAAAACCTACTGAAGCTAGTAGGTTTTTTTGTGTCGTCGAGAAGGAATTCAAACGCAGATTGTTTCCGTTACCAAGTAGCAATTCTACGATCTTGTGGTAATTTAATTAGATAACTCTAAAAAGTAAGCACAACCTATGAATTTTAGTTTTGAACAACTTCTCGCGTTCGTAACCGTTTATGAACAGCTTTCGTTTAGTAAGGCGGCGGTCAAACTCAATAAGCACCGAACCACAATAGGGCAGGTGATTACCAATCTTGAAGATCAACTGGCGGTCAACCTGTTTGAGCGAGTGGGGCGCTCGGTAGAACCGACAGAAGATGGTCATCTTCTTTACCACTATGCTAAGCAAACCATCGAACAAGCACGTACTTTCGATAAAGTCGCATTAAGTCTGGCTTACGGTGGGTTAGAGAATGTTAGTATCGCCTATTCAAGCGCTATACCACACCGTTTTCTTGTATTGCTTCGTATTCAATTAGCGGCAGATTTTCCGATGATGCGAGTTAACTTTCTTGTTCGTAATCGCAACGAAATTAAAGAGGGTTTACAGAATGGTGAGTATCAATTCGGTATTGTCAATGTGCATGATAGTCGAGCAATACATAGTCTGGATGCGACGTTTTTAGGTCATTTTGAATTTGTTCCTTTCGTCCAGAAAGGTGGTGAACTCGCTTCTGTGGCACCAGATCGAGTATTGACAGCCTTGAGGAATAGTAAACAATTTGTACTGCGTTCTCTTATTGAAGAGGGAATGGGCGAAAAAGTCATCGTAAGTTCGAACCATGAAGAGGTCGACCAATTGGCCCTAGTAGTGAAAATGGTTGAAGCAGGTTTAGGATGGGCGATTCTCCCCAGAACGTTTGCCCATTCGGAGTTTTCTAATAATCATATAGAGCCAGTGGAAGCTTCTGAATTATTGGAAGGTTTTAAGTTTGGTTTTGGCCTATGGTGCCAACCCTCTAAGCAAGTCGGTGATGTAAAAAATTCAATCATGAAGGTCGTTACAGAATACCGAGAGAAAATAATCCGCGATATGACTTAGCGGCGACATGTATCTTGCTCATCCCTATCAACAACAAGACTCAATGTGAGTCTTGTTTTTTTGTGTCTGAAAAACGTTATCTTTCTAGCGAAGAGCTAATGTCTATTGGAAGGATATAACCCTCTATATGAGAGTATGGAGTCCATACTTTTTGGCTTAATCTAATCTCGCTCAATGGGTAAGCCCAGAGCAAAAAGTGTTTTTACCATATGTCCGCTGCAAGGACGCAGATTTTCAGCCGGGTTTAGTTACCCGGCTTTTTTTATAGTAATAGAAAATGTCAGCTGTCACCCCAAGCTCTCTGTTACAACTGGCTTGTTACTTCGCTTAGCAATCCAGTACGCAACGCTACCCCAAAGCACGGTGAGTGCCCAAAGCGCCGTCCAATGTGGAGCGACTTGTTGCCAGGTTGCCCCCATTTGGTTTAGCGCTAAGAAAGCTTTGATCGCCCAAGTGCTTGGGCTTAAATCAGCAATCCATAATAAGGGAGTAGGTATGGCTTCAATCGGCCAAATAAAACCAGCCAAGAAAATGAGCGGCATAGAGCTCACTAGGACGACTAAGGTGACAAGTTCACGCCGAGGTAATAAGTAACCTAGCCAGAAGCCTAGTCCGCAACAACCTAAAAAGAACGGTAACAACATAGCCAGCAATTCGCCCGCGTTGGCGATATGGTTTACGTTTAAGCGTTCGAAGCTAAAACCAAAATAATAGGCTCCGAGTAAATAATAAATTGCCACAAATACTAACGTTCTCACAAGCAGCAGCGATCCCGTTGATACTTGTGACCAATAGCCACGACCATGACGCTGTGTTCCCGTTTGCAATCCAACCGCCATGATCAACGTTTGTTGTAAAATCAGAACAAATACTGCCGGCACTACGTATTCGATGTAACCCATGGTTGGGTTGAACGTCGGTTTCATGTTAAGCTTAATAGCTGAGTAATTATGGCTAGCCATACTCATGGGCACACCATCTATCACCATTTTACTGACTTTCACTTGGGCCCCTAATGTGCCTCCCGCTTGGGCCAATCCTTCTACCACGGTTCCGTACACGAGAAAATACGAGGCGTCCGCAGCGTAGGCCAGAGTCGGGCTTTTACCTAGCATTAGGTCTTTGTAAAAGTGTTCTGGTATGACTAAAAAACCGGTGATCTCTCGTTGTAAAAATGCTTGCTTTGCATCGGCAATCGTATGAAGTCGAGTGACTACGTTGACTTGTGGGGTGGCATCAACCATACGTTCCAGCTTTAAACTCGTCTGACTACCATCTAGATTAACAATCGCGATTGGTTGTTCACGAGGCGTTTGTTGTGCATAAGGCAAAGGGTATAAAAACGAGTAAAATACGACACCACCAAACACGGTCAACGTAACGACTGGATTGGTTAGAACGGCCTTAAGTTCCGCTTTAATCAGTTGCCACAATGTCATACCGCCTCCTTCGCTTGGCGTGTTGATGAAGCTGTTCGATGTTTACCCATCAAGGCTGCGGTAATGAGCAGAGGCATAACGTAACCAATCATAGGCCATAGCGAGCTTAAAGATTGCGCGGCCGATGCTCCATAGCTTGCTTGACTCACTTGTACTTCAATGTAATGGGTAATCGGCAATAATGAACGCCATGCATAAGCGAGCGTGTTCATGTCAGAAACTGGGAATGTAATTCCCATGAACGCGAAACTTGGAGCCGTAAACGCGCCAGCAAAACTCATCGCACGTGCAGGATCCATCGACAAGAAGAAGAACAACGCTCCCATAATGATACAGGCGATAACCGTCGCCAATTGTGCTAGTAGCATAACCACAAAACTGCCTTCCATTGGCCAATCAAGCACAGAATAAAACCAGTACAAGAACAACGCACCTTGCGCCATAAAGACCGGAATGTACTGACTTAATAGGGTAGTGAGCCTGGCGTATGGCTTTTCGCCCAAAAATGCAAAGCCATTCTTTCCACCATAAATGCGAAAGTGCGCGGCAAGAATCAAAATAGTGCTTACTACAATACATATTTGCCAAATGGCTGGCACGATAGCCGTTACCAAAAATTGTGCGTAGTTATTGTTACGGTTAAATAATGCGGTTATTTGTGTCGACACGGGTACAGCCTGTCCAGCCGCTGCTAACGTTGTGGTGTTACCCTTAGCCAAGTTTCCCATTACTTCAACCTGAGCGTCGAAATAGCCTTGTGCTTGCGCAACGGCAGAGTTGATCAGTTTCGCTACCAAAATGTACTGACTGTTGTAAAAGACAGAAAGTTGAGGTTGGCGGTGCTGGAGAATATCTTGGTCGAACTTAGATGGGATGACCGCGTAAGCGTAGATATCGCCTTCAATCATCGCATTTTTTGCTTCGCTTGCACTGGTG
Organism: Vibrio sp. 661; assembly: GCF_033339315.1. NCBI lineage: Bacteria > Pseudomonadati > Pseudomonadota > Gammaproteobacteria > Vibrionales > Vibrionaceae > Vibrio > Vibrio sp. 661. The sequence goes on from NZ_JAWOUJ010000016.1 coordinate 36,858, forward strand.
TAGTGATAGTTAACAGCCAGACTCGACGACGCATCCAAAGATTGAATGAGCTTTCGAGAAAGTTGGGAATGTTGTAGATCAACCACACCGATTGGTAGATCCCGGGCAATGCCCGCAGAGAACACACCCCAAATCATCATCGCGAGCAAAATCGGTATCCAAGTAAGGCACGAAAGCAACCACTTGTCTCGTCGTAAGATATGCCGCTGTGAAATCTTAATCGTCATAGCATTAACCTAGTGGTTGTGATTAAAGTTCAACGACAACACTCATTCCCATACGCAGTTCAGGTTCGGGTTGAGCTGGACGAGCTTCTACTTCAAAGGTACGAAGATCAAAACCTTGAGAAGCATCGGTTGCTCTCCACGTTGCAAAGTCACCCATAACGGCAACATGCGTTACTTTGAACTCAACATTTTTGTTTAAGGCAGGCAAATAGGCATCAAAGGTTGCTCCTTTTGTAAAGTGTTGAAGGTAATCTTCACGCACATTCAGTGTCGCCCAGGCATCTTCTGTATCTATCACAGTAACTACTGGGAAGCCCTGAGGTGCTAATTCACCACTTTGAAGTAGAACTTGAGAGACTTCGCCGTCGAACCAGCTGTAGATCTGAGTATCTTTCGCGTACGCTTCTACTTCGGCTACGGCACCTGATGCCATGCGCGCTTTTTCCGCCGCAGCCACTTTGGTTTCACTTCTAGCGCCTTCTTTTGCCATTTCGTACATTTGAAACGCGGCACTTTCTGTGTATTTCGCTGCTTGCCACTGCGTTAAAGCCTCATCGCGCTTTTGTTCTGCAACCACGCCATCGTTATAAAGGTTATTTACACGATTGTAGGTTTTTTCCATTAAATTCGCAGCGGCTTTGGCTTTCATCCACTGATCTTTTGCTGCTTGGATTTGTTGCTCACGTGCGCCTTTCTCAGCTTCTTGAGCTAAGGCGTCCGCCGCTTTTTCACCTGCTTTTGCTTGTTCTAACTTCGCTTCAATTTCAGGACTATGAAGGGTAAAAATAAGCTGACCTTTCTCTACATCGTCGCCTTTACGTACCATGACCTCATCAATACGCCCTGGAACTTTTGAGGAAATACTGTATTGCTGGGCTTCAATTAATCCCTGTAAGCGGATCGGTTCCGGTTGATAGGCTTGGTAAAATTGATACCCAACCCAAGAGGCAACACCCAAAGCACAAAGTGAGAGTAAAACGGGTTTTAGTGATTTAGCTGCCATGATTTATTTCACCTCTTTGGATGTTGAAGCAGGGATATAAGCGGTATTTTGATATTGTTCGAAGCTGTTCATTTCACTGCTCAATGCGAGTAGCTTGGTTAAAGATATTAAATAGCGGAAACGCGCCGCTGAACGTTGTGTTTCTATACTCGCGACATAAAGTTGTGCATCCACAACATCCAGAGAAGACGACAGACCCTGAGTAAATGCTTTTTCACGCAAGCGCAGGTTTTCGTTAGCGAGTTCAATGCTAGATGCGAGCCCTTGTACTTCATCAATGGCTTGCTGAGCCTCCAAGTATGTCTTTTGGACTAACAGCGATAAGTCTTGTTTGGCTTGGGACTTTAATGAGTCGACCTGCGAGACGACGCTTTGAGCGGCTTTGACTTTTTCGCTTCGCCCTGATGATTCAATCAGTGGAATGCTGACACCAACACCAACTAACCAGTCAGGCTTCATTTGGCTTGCGAGAGAATCGTCTTCATACAAGCTGTAGTCGCCGTAAAGATAAACTTCAGGGTAGTATTTCCCTTTTTCTGCTTTGATTAAGCTAGAGGCTTGTTTGTGTTTAGCGCTCAGAAGCTCTAACCCCGGATAGGTAAGCAACGTTTGATCGACAAAAGCAGTAAGAGGGGGAAGACTGTCGTTGATAAACAAAGATTCAGCGGGCTCTACGGCATCATCTTGCGCGAGTAATTTACCTAATGCAGCCTGAGCGATACTCAAATCGCTGGCTGCTTTACGTGTTTCTACAGATGCTTTATCTAAAGAAGCCTCGGCTTGCAGGCGCTCAACGTGCGCGATTTGTCCTTGCTCTTCAAGCTTAATGGCAAAATCTCGATGCTTTTTTAGCCCAGCTTCAACCGCTTGCCGCGTTGCGAGTACTTCCTTTGCCAGTACGACAGAAAAGTAGTACTTCGATAAATCTTCAAAACGCGCTTGTTGTTCCATTAAAAGCTGACTTTTCGCCTCATCCGTTTTGCCTTCTGCTGCTGATTGAGCCGCAGAAATTCTACCACCAGTAAAAATTGGCCAAATGGCACGAATAGACGAAGAGAAAATATCGCGCTCGGTTATGGTCGAAGTGGTATTAGCTAAGGCACCAAAAATAGGCTGAAAAGCAGGAGGTACGTTAATGTGTGCTCCTGTGCTGTCTAGGATCTGTTTTCCCGAAAGCGTGATATCGGTATCTAAACGCGTGTAATTCGCGCCAATGGTAACTTGAGGTAAGTTGAGATTGCTGGTGGCACTCTCTTGGTATTGGTAGTTCTCGACGTTTGAGCGTTGAGCTTTAAGAGAATAGTTGTTTTCTAGCAATAGCTGCCATGCGGTATCAAAAGTGATCGGTGCCGCATGACAGGCAAGGGAAATCGAGCTGCTAAGTAAGCCCAGTATCCAAAACTTTCCTGTTTTTTTCATAATGGCTGCTTTGTCGTAGAGTATTAGCTCTAATATAAAGGATTCGTAACTGCGTGTTAAGTAGGAGGGAAAATTGGGCAGTAGTATGCGCCCAGTTATATTTGTGCTGGGCGCGGGAGATGTTACAAATTTATTTCGTATATGGACAGTGAAACTCCGCTCTCCACTCGAGCTGACGAGAACCTCGCATCGTATTCAATAGATCTTTTCCACTCATTTGAGGGAACGATAACAGGACTTTGAGATCAGAAGTACCGCCTCCGTTTTTTTCATAAGCCCTGACGTGTGTAAATGTTGAATACATATTCTCTGACAGCATCGCCTTATTCAGGCATATTCCAAAGGTATCGCGTTCCATGTTTGGTGTTCCTTCTAACTATAAATGCACCTCTGTTTATAGTTTTCCAGTTTTCAGATGGTGTCTAAGTGTTTGTCATGTAGTCAGTATTTGTGTTTTGTTTTATTTTTGTCCAAACCACTGACATCAATGTTGAGCTTTTAATAGACTTCCAGCTTCACTGCTTTCAAACCGAAACTCTCATTGGTTTCGTTGATTAAAAATTATACGTTGTAAAGTCTAAAAACGCCTCAAAAACCGCTAAAATCGATGTGATCGCGATCATGATTTTAAGGGCAATTTATGTATGGAATTGAGTATCAGAGAGGAATGCTAAATTTGGTGAATGGTTGTAATTTTATGTTTCAGCTCGTCGATTAATTAACCGTAAACTCTGCGGTTTGTTTGCCTTCCTCACAGATTTATCACCGCGACAACGTCATGCTGTTAACTGAGTGTTAACGTTACGCTCAAGAGTGAATCACAAGGATGTATCAATGAGTTGGAAAACCATCAGCTTTCGTAAGCGGATGCTCATTATCATGACGCTATCGGGGTTGATAGAGCTGTTATTGCTTGTCGCCGCGGGGTTCACTTATCTCAAAATCAATCAAGAGCAAGAAATGGGAGAAAAAGCACTGGGTGTTGCCCGTTTTTTAGCGGACTCAGCGGTTGTTCGTGAAATGATCGAAACCCAAAACCCCCAGCCATACCAACTTCGCTTTAGAGAATTAACCGAAGCCATAGGTGCTGCATTCATCGTTATTGGCGACCATAAGGGAGTACGCTTAATCCACCCTGTTGATGAGCGGTTGGGCAAGCCAATGAGAGGTGGCGACAATCGTCGAGCGCTAGAACAGGGGTTGTCTTATGTTTCGACGGCACAGGGCTCGTTAGGTTATTCAGTTCGTGGTAAAGCTGCGATTTTTGACGAGCAAGGGAACATTATTGGTGTGGTTTCAGTTGGCTATTTGCTCGACCGACTGCAAGACCGCATCGAACCATTTTTGGCCTTTTTGATTTTAATGGTCATCGTAGTTGTCGTCGCTAATGCCATTGTATCTAATTATGCGTCGAGAAAGTTTCAGCGCGCCATTTTAGGCTTTGAACCTGAAGAGATAGGGCGGTTGTACGGCGAATTAGAAGTGACGATGAGCACCATCAAAGAGGGCGTGTTAAGCATTGATGCCCAAGGGATACTTCGCTCGATAAATCGTAGTGCCTGCCAGATTCTCGGTATTGATAGAGAATCAGCGCTCAATAAACCTTTGACTGATACGCTGCGTGATAGCGATCTATATACAGTGTTAGAAAGCGGGCAGGAAGATCATGATATTGAAATATTCCTTAATCATAAGCGCCTGATTGCAAATCGCTCTCCAATTTATGTTGATGGAAAAATCGTGGGGGCGGTATCGAGTTTCCGTTTAAGGGATGAAATCAATGATCTAACCGAGCAGCTATCACAAACCAAGGAGTATGCAGATTTGTTACGTTCGCAAACCCATGAGCATCGAAATAAGCTCAACACCATTAGTGGGCTAGTACAAATGGGTGAACTTGATGCGGTGCAAAAGTTAATTGGACAAGAAACCGCACACTATCAGGCAATGATTGAGTTTTTAAGAGATACCGTTAAAGACCCGCTAATTGCAGGTATGTTGCTTGGAAAAACTGAACGTGCTCGCGAGTTAGGCTTACAACTGGTGGTTGAGGAAGGCAGTCGTCTGGAGCCCCTGCCTGAGTGGCTAAATTCGGAAGACCTAGTCACAATTTTGGGTAATTTGATTGATAACGCTTTCGATGCCACGTTAACTTCAATTCGCGATGAATCAAATGTTGCGTCAGAACGCAGAAATATTGATGTGTCCGTTAGCGATTACGGAAATGAAGTGATACTTGAGGTGATAGATCATGGCTGTGGCCTCCCAAAAACAATGGATCCACAAACATTATTTACAAAAGGCGTTTCGACGAAATCTCGTCAAAATCGAGGTGTTGGGTTACACCTTGTCAATCAGCTTGCTACTCGATATCACGGCCATGTTGAGATGATACCCAATACAAATTATGGGACAAGAATAACGGTGTACTTACCCAAGGAAGAACAATTATGAGTATGGCGACTCGCGTAATGATCATTGAAGATGATCTGGCTATTGCTGAGCTGCACCACAAATACTTAAGCCAACTGACAGGTTTGGAAGTGATTGGAATTGCGACCACGAGAATGGAAGCAGAAATGCAACTCGACATTCTTAAGCCAGATTTACTATTGATGGATGTCTATCTTCCCGATGGCACAGGGCTTGAGATACTAAATACACTGCGTGCAAGTAACCAAACGTGTGATGTCATTTTGATTACAGCCGCAAGGGATGTCGATACATTACAACAGGCGATGAGGGGTGGCGTTGTCGATTACCTGTTAAAACCAGTGATGTTTCCACGCTTAGATGCCGCACTGAAAAAGTATGTGTCCCAACGCCAACAACTAGACATCGTAGAGAGTTTGGATCAGAACCTCGTTGATAAAATGCTGCAGTCTCACGCCAATCAAGACAACTTGCCGAACCGATTACCAAAAGGGATTGATGGTGTAACCCTAGACAAGATCAGAGAGTTGTTCCCAAGTGGCAGTGTGCTGACCGCTGATGAGGCAGGCGAAAAGATCGGCGCGAGCCGAACAACGGCGAGGCGCTATTTGGAGTATCTTATCAGCACTGGTGAACTAGAGGCTGATTTAAACTATGGCTCTGTTGGTAGGCCAGAAAGGTGCTATAAAAAAGTGACACGGTAGCGTTTATATTGATGCTCTATGCAAAATAAAAAGCGATGGCTTGTTGTAGAAACCATCGCTTTACAAATTACTGCTGTTCCGTTCTAAGAGGTTAGAAGTTGTATTCTAACTTCGCTTCGATAGAGCGCTCAGCGCCAAACCAACAGTTATTTTTGTCGTAACAAGAATAGTATTCTTTATCGAATAGATTGCTTGCAGAAAGCGTGACGCTAGCCCCTTTCATTGATTCAGATACCGTTGAGAAATCGTAACTTGCTGCTAAATCAAACAAGGTGTAGTCCGGTACTTTTTGACTATTCTGTGCATCAATTTGTGCTTCTCCGACATAGCGAACGCCAGCACTGGTACGAAGGCCTGAAAGATTTCCTTCAAAGAAGTAATTGGCCCATAGAGAGGCCGTTTGCTCAGGTACCCAAACCGGCGTTTTACCTTCTTGGTTGTAATAACTGTCCTCGGTAATCTCCATATCGGTATATGTATAGCCTAGAGTGAAATCAGCTTGTGCTGTGGCTTGCCATTTTGCCTCAAGTTCAATACCTTGTGATACCACTTCGCCCGCTTGATAGTTCGGTGCATATGGATTATTCGGATCGGTCAAGATCGCGTTTTTCTTCGTAATATGGAAGAGTGCTAAGTTACCTGAGATATCACCAGATAATGGGGCGTATTTAAAGCCTAACTCCCATTGATGACCGGTTGATGGCTCAAATGCTTTACCAGAAGAGTCGGCACCCGCAATTGGCTCAAAACTTTCCGAGTAAGTAAGATATGGCGAGAGACCAAAGTCTAGCTCATACAAACCACCGACTCGGAAAGATACGTTGGTATCGTCTAACTCTTCCTTGCTGTTGGATACTGCTCCTAGATAATCGCTAACGGCGTCTGTATTTGAATCGTATTTATCCCAACGAAGACCTGCAATCATTACAAGTTGGTCGTAACGAACTTGATCTTGGAAATAAACGCCAATCTGCTTCGTTTTGATATCTAAGTTTTGTTTGTATTGGAAATTCAGTGCATTACGATCAATGCTGTTGTGGTCAGGATTAAAAATGTCCTGAGTTAGCGAATACCCAAGCGTGTCTTTGTATTTTACATCTGAATCTAGATACTGATAATCAAGCCCGAACAATAAGTTATGTTCAAAATTTCCTGTTTTAACGTAGCCAGATAGTTGGTTGTCAATCACAAAGGATTTGGACTTTTCATCGGTTAAATAGGCATTTCGACCAACGGTACGGTTATCCGCTTCAAGTGCACCGTTATATGTGTTTTCCTGATAGGCATCGGCGGTCATGTAGCGGGCATTCTGTAGAAATTGCCAATTGTTGTTAAAGTCGTGTTGGACTTTGTAACCCATCATCAGAACTTCGCGTTCGTAAGTGTTCCAGTCCTCATCCCCCAAATAAGTGCTTGGTGACATCGAGCCAAGTGGGTTTTTAATCACTGAGCCAGACGCAGGCACAGTCGTGTAGATACCTGCTGATGGATCATTTTGATAGTAAACATTCACGTTCACTAATGTGCTTTCTGTCGCTTGCCAATTGAAAGATGGGGCGAGTACATAACGTTCATCTTCAGACGTATCGGCTTGACCATCTCGCTGTTTTGCCAGGCCGACGATACGGTAATCCACATTAGAATCACCAATTTGTCCTGTGGTGTCGAACGTCAGTTCTTTTAGGCTGTTAGTCCCTGTACTAATCGAGACAGAGTGCGAGGGTGTTGACTGAGGCGCCTTGGCGATAATGTTGACCATACCTCCTGGTGGAATATTGCCGTAAAGAACAGACGTTGGCCCTTTAAAAACCTCGATTTGCTCAAGAGCAACGGAATCGACCTGCGGTTGAAGGTTCCAACCGTTGTACAGCAAAGGAAGACCATCATAAAAGTTGGTGTAGTTAATAAAACCACGAATATTGAATAGGTCAAGTCGGGAAACGGCACCACCACGCAATTCTGTATTTACGCCAGGCGCATAACGCAATGCTTCGCTCACCGAGTTTACGCCGCGTAGGTCCATGTCATCTTTAGTGATTACCGTGATCGCTTGCGGTGTTTCCTCCGGTTCTAAAACGGTTTTAGTTGCGGTGTTTCGGTATGTTTCTCCTAGCACCGTAATCGTTTCGTGTTGGAATACGCTCTCAGTCGCATTGGCGTGGCCAGCGAGCAATGCGGATACGACGATAGCAACCGCTGAACGATGAAATCGAATCGGACTTTCCATATTTATAAATTCCACTACTTTTTCTATTTATTGATAATGATTGTTATTTGTATTCTATATTCAAAGAAATAGGAAAAGTTAACAATTTGGTGCAAAACACTAATCTTTGGAACTTATTCTTCTGTTCTTAGGTTTTAAAGATAGCGCGTCGTTTGGCTCGACAGGAATCCAATACTGCATTTGTGCTTGTTCGCTATCAACATCATAACCTTCTGGATAAAGCTCTAACTCATAACCATCGATAGCATGATAATTAGAGTAGGGTAGCCAATGTAAAATAAACCATTCCAGCGTTGAGGCGAGCTCTGATGCTTTGCCTATGTGTGTAATGACGGCGTAGGTTTGCTCAGGAACAGCCAAGAGGTCTAACCCCGAGTTGGAAGAGTTCGTTGATCTTGATGCGTTTACTGTTGGACTACACTCATAACCTGCCCAGTACTCAAGTTGTTGGTTGTTTGAATACGCTTGCGTCACATCAATCACGCCAAAGTAAGTACTTTCCGAATTATTAAGGTTTTCAGATGAATAAAGACGTGACCAAAGTGACGGTACTTTGGATTGGAAATCGGGCGTAGCAGAAAACAATCCGTGAATAGGTTCATGATAACCAGCAAGTTCAAAAGCCGGTTTTGTTTCTATTCGAACTTCAATAAAGCGCTGATGTTTTTTCTCTTCTTTTGGTGTCTTACGCAGCGTCAAAGGTTGTCTCAACCCGGAGAGTTGTTGCGTTTTTCGATATTCACGGGGGCTTTTTGAAAACATATTCCTGAACGCTCGGCTAAATGCGTGTTCAGATGTAAATCCCATTTCTATCGCTATATCTAACGAGCGGTCAGAAGTATGGATTAAGCGCTCAGCCGCAAGGCTAAGTTTAAGCTCTCTGATATAGTGAGCGACGGATACGCCAGTGTGTTGTTGAAATACGCGTTGCAGTTGCCAGCGCGACCAACAACTTGCTTTCGATATTTCATCTACGCTCAGAGTGCTGTCTAAGTTGGTGTGAATGTAGTCAAGCACCGATTGTATTCGGTTTATGGGATGTGGGTTAATGGCGCTTGATTTCATGGCGTTCTACTTTCACATTAATAGTGATTTCATTATCTTTAATTGAGTATCATTATCAATAGGATGATGAAATAAAAAGTAAGTAACACAGATCACGATAAAACTGTAATGGCTTGCAAGGATGAGTAATTATTGCCCATATTAGAGTTTTTGCTTAAATTTTGGAGCGTTCAGATGAAACTTTTTTTATCAATAAAATACAATCGCTTATGACGTTTTGTGCAACTTATTTAAACGTTTGCACTGGCAAGTGTTGATGTAAATCAAATAGTCGTAGACAATATTGCCCCGTGTCGGACTCTCCTCCAGCGAGTACAGTGTGTACTTTTGAGACATAAGTGACTTAAATGACCTCAATACGTCGTGTTTCCAAGAATCGGAAATGCAACTTCTTGAGGTTCTTTGGGCCCATAGACTTTACCTATCAACGTAATAGGTAAGACCAATTTTCTATTTTGAGGTGCCATTGATAGGGTTGGCTCATTCTCTAGCCGTATCCGGGCACACAATAAGTACCTCGTTTTTAAGGGAAAGATGATGGTAATACCAGAAAACAGCAGCATCGTTATTTTTGGTGCTTCAGGTGACCTTACGTACCGTAAGCTCATTCCTGCTTTATACCACCTCTACGCGAACAAGCAGCTTCCAGAGAATTTTGCCATTCTGGGTGTAAGTCGCACTGAATACAGTGATGAGTCTTACCGCGCGAAGCTGAAAAAATCGCTTCAGGAAATGGAAAAGACTGAGCCAGAAACGCTTGATGCATTTATTAACCATCTGCACTACCAAGCAATTAATACTTCTGACACACAAGATTACGGTAAGCTATCTTCTCGCTTAGACCAACTTGCTGACGAATATCAATTCGAGCAACGCAATACGCTTTTTTACTTAGCAACCCCACCAAGTTTGTACAGTGTGATCCCTGCAAGTCTTGCAGCACATGGTCTTAACAGTGAAGAGGATGGCTGGAAACGCCTGATCATTGAGAAACCATTCGGTTATGACCTTGAATCGGCGCGTATTCTGGACAAAGAAATTCACGAGCACTTCCAAGAGCATCAAATCTACCGAATTGACCATTACTTAGGTAAAGAAACGGTACAAAACCTACTTGTGCTTCGTTTCTCTAATGCGATGTTTGAGCCGCTTTGGAACCGTAACTTCATTGATTACGTTGAAATCACAGGCGCAGAATTCCTTGGCGTAGAGGAGCGTGGTGGTTACTACGACAACTCTGGTGCTGTGCGCGACATGTTCCAAAACCACTTGCTACAAGTATTAGCAATGGTAGGTATGGAACCACCAGCGCAAATCAATGCAGACTCGATGCGTGATGAAGTGGTAAAAGTGCTTCAATGCCTAAAGCCATTAGACGAAAACGCTCTGCGCAACGATCTAGTATTAGGCCAATACACGGCGTCTGAAGTTCGTGGGCAAAGCCTACGCGGCTACCGTGAAGAACCGGGAGTTGCAGACGATTCTCGTACAGAGACTTACATCGGTTTGAAAGCGTACATCAACAACTGGCGTTGGAATGGCGTGCCATTTTACGTGCGTACTGGTAAGCGTCTTCCAACACGCGTTACTGAGGTGGTTATCCACTTTAAACAAACACCGCATCCTGTGTTTGGTCAAAACGCACCAGAAAACAAGCTGATCATTCGTATTCAACCAGACGAAGGCATTCAAATGAGCTTTGGCTTGAAAGAGCCAGGCGCAGGCTTTGAAGCGAAGGAAGTGAAAATGAACTTCCATTACGCTGACCTGCAAGAAACGCAAATGCTAACGGCATACGAGCGCCTTCTACTTGATGCTTTGAATGGTGATGCTACGCTATTTGCACGTAGTGATGCGGTGGAAGCGTGCTGGCAATACGTACAGCCAATCTTAGATTTTAAGCAAGATCCACAATCCCTCTTCGGGTACGCATGCGGCACTTGGGGACCTAAAGAGTCAGATGACTTGTTACAGCGTGATGGCCGCGCTTGGCGTTTCCCATGTAAAAACTTAACAGATACGGATTACTGTGAACTATGATCAACCATAAGATCTACCAAACAGCAGAACAGGTAGTTGAAAGCCTAGCTAACGATATGAAAGCGTTTAGCGAAATGGGCAGACCTGTTCACATCTCTCTTTCTGGCGGCAGCACTCCTAAAATGCTGTTTAAACTACTGGCTTCAGAGGCTTACGCAACCTCCATTCAATGGGAAAACCTCCACTTTTGGTGGGGTGACGAACGTTGTGTTGCCCCTGACGATGCAGAAAGCAACTACGGTGAAGCGAACACGTTGTTGTTTAGCCAAGTAAATATTCCTGCAGAAAACATTCACCGCATCCGTGGCGAAGATGAGCCTAAAGCAGAAGCCGAGCGCTTTGCAAAAGAGATGGCAGAGGTAATCCCGAATGAAAACGGCACACCTGTGTTTGACTGGATCTTATTAGGCGTTGGTGCAGATGGTCATACAGCTTCTCTGTTCCCTGGCCAAACGAATTATGATGATGCGAACCTATCTCTTGTGGCGTCGCATCCTGAATCGGGCCAACTTCGTGTGTCGAAAACCGCACGCGTATTAGAAGCAGCGAAACGCATTAGTTACTTAGTGCTTGGTGCAGGAAAAGCGGACATTGTTGAAGAAATTAACAGTTCACCAGCACACGCACTGCCATACCCAGCGGCTAAGATTCAAGCGAAATCGGGCCTAACGGAATGGTATTTAGATTTAGACGCGGCAGCAAAAATTGCTTAAGACGCTGCTCGTCGATGAAATAAAATTGGAGAGAAACAATGAAAGGTGATATCGGTGTAATTGGCCTAGCAGTAATGGGTCAAAACCTTATCCTAAATATGAACGATCACGGCTTTAAAGTGGTTGCTCACAACCGTACTGCTGCTAAAGTAGACGAGTTCCTGGAAGGTCCAGCAAAAGGCACGAACATCATCGGTGCATACTCTCTAGAAGAACTAGTAGAGAAGCTAGAAACGCCGCGTAAAGTAATGTTGATGGTTCGCGCTGGTGACGTTGTAGACAAGTTCATCGAAGCGCTAGTACCTCTGCTAGACAAAGGCGACATCATTATTGACGGTGGTAACACTAACTACCCAGATACAAACCGTCGTGTTGCTGCACTACGTGAAAAAGGTATCCACTTCATCGGTACTGGTGTATCTGGTGGTGAAGAAGGTGCGCGCTTCGGTCCATCTATCATGCCTGGCGGTGCTGCTGAAGCATGGGAAGCGGTTAAGCCTATCTTCCAAGGTATCGCTGCGAAAACTGACGCTGGTGAGCCATGTTGTGACTGGGTTGGTAACGACGGTGCTGGTCACTTCGTTAAGATGGTACACAACGGTATCGAATACGGTGACATGCAGCTTATCACAGAAGCTTACCAGTTCATGAAAGACGGTCTTGGTATGTCTGCTGACGAGATGCAAGCAGTATTCGCTGATTGGAACAAGACTGAACTAGACAGCTACCTTGTTGAAATCACGGCTGACATCCTTGGCTACAAAGATGAAGACGGTGAGCCTCTCGTTGAGAAGATCCTAGACACAGCAGGCCAAAAAGGTACTGGTAAATGGACTGGTATTAACGCACTAGACCTAGGTATTCCACTAACACTTATCTCTGAGTCTGTATTCTCTCGTTGTCTATCTGCACTGAAAGACCAACGTGTTGAAGCTGAATCTCTATTCGGTAAGACAATCACTCCAGTTGAAGGCGACAAGCAAGAGTGGGTTGATGCACTACGTCAAGCGCTACTAGCTTCTAAGATCATCTCTTACGCTCAAGGCTTCATGCTAATGCGCGAAGCATCGAACGAGAACGGTTGGGACCTAAACTACGGTAACGTAGCCCTAATGTGGCGTGGTGGTTGTATCATCCGCTCTGCGTTCCTAGGCAACATCCGTGATGCGTACGAAGCGAACCCAGACATCGCATTCCTAGGTTCTGATGAGTACTTCAAAAACATCCTACAAGGCAGCCTAGCAGCATGGCGTAAAGTAGCAGCGAAGTCTCTAGAGTCTGGTATCCCAATGCCATGTACGATTTCTGCGCTATCTTTCCTAGACGGTTACACAACAGCTCGTCTACCAGCGAACCTGCTTCAAGCTCAACGTGACTACTTCGGTGCTCACACTTATGAGCGTATTGACCGTCCACGTGGTGAATTCTTCCACACTAACTGGACTGGTACAGGCGGCGACACAGCGTCTACAACTTACGACGTGTAATCGTTTTAAGTAAACCGACTAAATATAAAGATATAAAGGGATGCCCAAGTGGCATCCTTTTTTGTGTTTGCTTTTACGGAACTTCGAGAGCGCCTAGGCGCTCTTTTCAGTGGTCGTTTTCTTGTTTTGATAAAACCTGTCTTTTAGGTAGAGAATTGCACTGACCACAAGAGCCACTAAAGAAACAGTAAATAGGGCGTACATGCTGAGAATCCATGCGAATGTGGCCGTCAAGAATGCGATGAAGGAAAACATCCTGCTGAAAGACATCACATGGCCAAGTTTGTTACTTTTCATAAACGCCTCCCGAAGCTAAGTGGGGATAGACAATTGTGGTCATATGCCACACTTTTAATTGTCTGCTCTTTTGGGGCGTTTCACACAAAAAAGTGGCTAAAGATTTCTCAAAAAAGGTGAAATATTGAACTGGTAGACAAATCGTTAAACTGAGTTGCACAGATATGACTTCGGTTGTCTATCACTTCAAAGTTTTTAACTACGCAGATTAAGGGCATGTAGCGTTATTATTATCGTATTCGAACTCTACGATACACAATTGCAAGTGAACCTACACTCGTAAGCTCATCCCTGTCGTCAGTTACAGTAAAAGCTTTTTTCTCTGTTTAACAATACCTTAGTAACTACGGGCAATTAAATCTGTTTTTCGATCGAAACTCAGATTGCACAAAAGGTGAAAAAGAGTGCTAGGTAAGCCTCTAAACTACGCCTATAATTAGCGCCCACATGGAGGATGTTTATTATATGAACATCCTTTATTTTTTGAAACTAGCAACAAGGATCCAGTAAAACATGTTTTTCTGGTTTTGTTTACGTCGACCAAGAAGGTAATTAACACAGCAAATTGAGGTTCTAAGATGACTCTTAACAAGTACTTTGTTTTCATTCCAGCAGAATTGGAACAGGAAATGCACAAGGACAATCAAGTGATCTCTGAGAAGGAAACTCAACGTCAGGCATTAGTAAAACAGGCACAACAACAAGGCGGCCTGTAAGCTAGGTTTCAAAGAGAAAGAGCACCGCAACGGTGCTCTTTTTGTATCTGAGGTCGTAGAATTAACTTAATATGCCAAGGCTTTTCAACTTTCTGTAAATGGTATTTCGGCTCACACCAAGCATACGAGACGTTTTGCTAATGTTCCCCTGATTGGCTTGATATGTTTTGAGCAACTTATCTTCGACGGTTGCACGCAGTTCTGAAGTTGGTTCAGCGGATGCTGCTCCTTCTTGAGCTTGGCTGAGTTTCTTACTTAGGTGGGCTGGGACGTGTGTGAGTTCCAATATTTCTTCACCTTGCGCCATTAAGGCGGATACTTTGATTAAACTATCGAGTTCACGCAAATTTCCTGGCCATGAGTAAGACAGCATCAGAGAAAGTAGGTGAGGGCAAAGCTGTTGTTCAGATTCGGCGTGACGCCGATGAATGTTCTCAATCAGTTGTCGTTTGTCATCACGTTCCTCAAAGCGAGGTAGCTCAATGATCAAGCCATTAAGGCGATAATACAAATCTTGGCGGAACAATCCTTCGCTGACCAAATGTTCCAGATCTTTATGCGTGGCTGCAATGATTTGCGTATCGACTTGAATACTTTGGTTTGAACCCACGGGAAGCACGGTTTTATCTTGCAATACATGGAGCAAGCGGCTTTGAGCTTCCAAGGGTAAATCTGCGATTTCATCCAGAAACAAAATCCCTTTGTGTGCTTGGCGAATTTTTCCCTGATAGCCTTTGCTGTTTGCGCCAGTAAAGGCACCGGCTACGTAGCCAAACAATTCAGATTCAACCAGATCTTTTGGTAGCGCTCCGCAGTTAACGGAAACCAACGGTCCCGTTTTTCTCTGGCTGTTTTTATGAAGCGCTTTCACAAACTCGTTTTTGCCAACACCAGTCTCTCCGAGAATCAACAAACTGATGTCTTTATCGATGACGCGATTAGCTTGCTGCCAACAGTGCTCAACAGCGGAGTCGCCATAATGAAGATCATTGGACGCCGCTACAGCACGAGACTTGACCTTGCTATCTTTATCGGTAAGCGGTTTTGTTTTGAAAACGAAAGGGTGCTCATTTCCCCGAGTGGATAGAATGTCGTCTAAGGATTGCCCAATGATACTTTTTTGCGCAAAAAGTTGAAAGGCTACTTGATTGTGAGCCAAAACTTGTCCGTCTTCATTTGCAATGATAATTCCTTGCCAACCACTATTCAGTAAACCTTTTTCGCACGCTAAATCCACACGAATATGCCCTTGTGGAATCAAGTTAAGTAGTTGATTCTCCACTTGCTGGACCATGTTTTGTACTAGTACTTGCGTTGAGAAGTCATGTCTCTTTTGCTCGCTCGTAATATCTAATACGCCAATGAGGTTACCAAGATGATCGAAAATAGGATTAGCCGAACAGCTAATAAAACGATGGTGTTGGATAAAGTGCTGATCACCAATAACAGAAACGGGCTTTGCTTCAACCAAGGCTGTACCAATCGCGTTGGTGCCTTTGACCTTTTCTTGCCAGCATGCACCAGAGCTTAGCGAGATTTCCGTTAACTTTTCACGAAATCTAGGCTGTCCCCAACTGCCGATGATGACACCATCTGAATCCGTCAAAATTAAGCGACTGTCGCTATGAGCAAATAGCTGATTAAACAAAGGGAGCGCAAATTGAGTGACTGTCTCTAGCAAAAAATTGAGTTGGTGACGCCTATCTTGGAGCGTCGCTGGCGTTACTCGAATATCTTCAGGGCGTCGACGCTGTTTTAAACCCGCTTGTTCACTTCTGACCCATGAAGTTGAAAGCCAATTGTTATCGCTAATATGTTGAAGTTCCATGACTGTACCATTTTGTCACAGTGAGGGTGTGCCATTTTGGAACACTTGAACATTGGTGTTCACACCATACATCCGCTCAAACATCGCTCACTTGGTTTGTTATCGCTTGGTAATCATAGTTTTACATTTAATTAACAACAAGTGTGGCGTAGTTGGCGTGTGACTTGCGTAATGCTCTTTGTGAACAGTGCGATACGACACTGCAATAACACATTGAACGAGAAACAAAAGGAAGAGTTATGATCTATGCACAGCCAGGTAGTGAAAATGCCATTGTTAACTTTAAATCGCATTACGATAACTTTATCGGTGGGGAATGGGTAAAACCAACGGGTGGTGAGTACTTTGACAATATCTCACCAATCAACGGACAAGCGTATTGTAAAGTTGCTCGTTCTGGCGAGGAAGATATTAATTTAGCACTGGATGCCGCGCACAACATCAGAGCAAAATGGGCCAAAACCAGCGTGACAGAACGTTCGAACATCTTGCTGAAAATTGCTGACCGTATTGAGCAGCATCTAGAAGAGCTTGCAGTTGCAGAAACTTGGGAAAACGGCAAACCAGTTCGCGAAACCTTGGCGGCAGATTTACCTTTAGTAGTGGATCACTTCCGTTACTTCGCTGGCTGTATTCGCGCACAAGAAGGCAGTGCGGCAGAACTGGATGAGCACACCGCAAGCTACCACTTCCCAGAACCGATTGGTGTGGTTGGTCAAATTATTCCGTGGAACTTCCCAATGTTGATGGCGGCTTGGAAACTAGCACCGGCACTAGCGGCGGGTTGCTGTGTGGTATTGAAGCCAGCAGAGCAAACCCCAACATCCATTCTGGTTCTGATGGAAAAAATCGGTGACCTTCTTCCTCCTGGTGTCATCAACGTTGTAAACGGATATGGTTCTGAAGCGGGTCAAGCATTAGCAACCAGCAACCGCATTGCGAAACTCGCTTTTACCGGGTCTACGCAAGTTGGCAACCACATTCTGAAATGTGCAGCAGACAACTTGATCCCATCGACAGTTGAGTTAGGTGGTAAATCTCCAAACATCTACTTCTCAGATATCTTCGATTACGAAGATGAGTATCTTGATAAGTGTATCGAAGGTACGTTACTTGGTTTCTTCAACCAAGGTGAAGTTTGTACTTGTCCATCTCGCGTACTGGTTCATGAAGCGATTTATGACAAGTTTGTAGAGAAACTGACGGAACGTGCACAGCTGATTAAACAAGGTAATCCGCTCGATACCGATACTCAAGTCGGTGCTCAGGCTTCTCAAGAACAGTTTGATAAGATTTTAAGTTACCTGGAAATCGGCCGTGAAGAAGGCGCAAAAGTGGTCTTTGGTGGTGGAGTGTCAGAACAGCCAGAGTCTATCAACCAGGGGTACTACATTCAGCCAACCATGTTGGAAGGCCACAACAAGATGCGAATCTTCCAAGAAGAAATCTTTGGCCCAGTGATTGCTATCACCAAATTCAAAGATGAGGCTGAAGCGTTGGAAATCGCAAACGACACCGAATATGGCTTAGGCGCAGGTGTTTGGACACGTGATGCGAACGTCGCATATCGTATGGGCCGTAATATTGAAGCTGGTCGAATCTGGATCAACTGTTACCACGCTTACCCTGCACACGCAGCGTTCGGTGGTTACAAAAAATCGGGTATCGGGCGCGAAACGCACAAGATGATGCTGGATCACTACCAGAACACGAAGAACTTGCTGATTAGCTACAGCATCGACCCGTTAGGCTTCTTCTAGTGAAACTAAGTAATTAATAAAGAAAAAGCAGTATGAATCAAAACCCCGAATCTTCGGGGTTTTTTATTAGCGTGAGCTTGTCGGCTGAAGGGTAACTTAGATGTTTAACCTGCTTATATTGTGATATCAGGAACGTTGAATTATCGCCACTTTTCGTTCCATAAGCTTTTCTACGGCGGCGTTTTGCTTGTCAATATTGAGTTGTGGATCAAAGTCCAAAACGCGATTGCAAGATTCGAGACTGGCAAATTGATTTAAACATTCACCAAGCTCTCTTTTAGAGCTTGTTCGCATCAGACTGCTTTCTGATGAGGAGAGTAGGGTGACTTTACGGCCATGAAACGTTCCTTGCGGCACTGCATCACTTTGCTGCGCTTGTTGAGCGTCATGAACCGATGAATTGGTGTATGTGGATTGGATGTCATTGGACATAAAGACACCTAAACTCTCAAGTCTAAAGTTTGTGGCATCGGTGGTGCCTCATCAATGGTTACATGAGAAGACAATAACGCTTCCCACGACTCGCTGTGCGTCAGCAATTCTGCTAAAGCTGTTTCAAAATATTCGTAATCCAGTCGCCTAATGTTAATGAGTCGGTTTAAACATAGGACATGTCGGTGGTTATCTAAACTAAAAAATAACTGGTGCTCAGGCCAGTGATAATTAAAGGCCAAGAAAGAACGATAAAGATCGGAATTTACAATTTGAAGGCCAACAATCTCAGCTTCGAGCTGCAGAGTTGTCGATTCAGGATGAAAGATGATATGCACCCTTAGATTATCATCAAAGGCTAAGCTTACTTCATTTTCCGTTAGATGCAGTGCAGGCAAGCCTATTTGATGAGCAAACTTTAGCAAAATCTCATCGATAGTTTGGCGTGCTGACATAGGAATAGTCCCTTTTGAAATTTTATCAAGGAAAATATTAGATGTATCTCTTCATGTTTATCAATATTAGTCGGTTGTTATTATATTTTGGCTTTTAAATGTGTTGAGAGAAATAGAAAGGCAAAAGTAAATGTGTTCAGATGCATATCTCGATGGTAATGATATATATGAATATCATTTTTCTCTAATAAACTTCAATTAAGGAAGGAATGAAAGTGAGCAGAAACTGCTTTTGAAATTACAGTCCATGTTAACTACGTGTTGTTGAAAAATGCGATTTATTGTCCGCTTGTAGTATAAATATAAGTTGATCTTTTATATTTTTACATAAAGAATTGTGTGGATTTCAAATGAGCTAGATTATATAAAATAAGTTTATGGGGTCATAATGAACAATTCTATATGGGCTGGTTTTATTGGGTTATTCATACTGAGTGGGTGCAGTCAGACTGTGTCCGTCAATGGGGTGGATGACTTTGATACACAGAGTCAGGCATCAGTCTATGGTTGGGTTTCTGTCGACGGCTACTTTCCACCTTCGATTACTTCTCTTGAAGTGGAAATATGTAAAGTTATTGATAATCAATGTCTTAAATCGGTATCTCAGAGCTACCAAGGCGTTCAGTTGCCTGTGCAGTATTCGTTTTTAATTGCACCAATTCAAGCTGGTGAAGGAAAAATGAAGATTATTGGAAAGCTTTATTCAAACGGTGAACTCGTTGCGGAAAAAGAAAAGAACTATTTATTTTTAGAGGGAAATAAACAAGAAAACTTGATTCTTGTTCCAAAAATAAACAGATAAAATTTTAAGCACTACATTTTTATTAGAATTTTCTAATTTATAAAAATAAAGACTATATCTTTCCTGTTGTGAAAGATTTGTTGTCTTTTATAAACATTAATTACATGACTTTGAAGTCATCGGGTCAGTTGTTTTTTAGACTCATACTTGTTGCAAAAACAGTATTTTTTATGATTATATCTCGCTCCTTGAACACGTTGGCTTGGCGTTTTAGGCTATAAAATATACATTTTTATGATTTTGGAAATTTAATTTTGTTCTCGAAACGGTGCCGAAATCTATTTAATTGTATTCTAATGTATAACAAAACAACCAAACTTAAATAACGAAATGATATTTAAGTTTTGGCTAATGATAAACGCTATCTGATAAAAATAATAAAGACGGACAGCAGAAATTTACTAAGTCAAACCTTTACCTTCAGGTAAAGGTAATGCTTGGGTTATTTGCTAATTATTCGGGGGGTATGGTAAGTGATAGAACTTCTATGCTCTTTTCTTTGCTTCTTTAATTCATACAGCAGTACTTAGAAATAACAACGATCAAAGTAGTGCTTTGAAAGTTTCTCAACATTTGCACTGAGAAACTCAAAATAATGAAGGGTAGAAAATGGATGTGTCAGGCCAACTAAACTCAGAAAGGGTCGACTCGAGTTCACGAAAAATTCGTAGTTTTTCCTGCTATGAAAAATCTGACGAAGTATTTCACTCAGACCAGTCTCACATTGTTGTCGTTCACAATGGTCAGCTTCGAGTTCAAACAGGTGATTGCACAATCGATGTTGCTGCAGAAAATGGGGTATTTCTATCTCAAGGGGATTACTTGTTAGAGTACTCTCCGCTAGATGGGGCATACAAAGCGTCGATTATTGCTTACGACAATGAACTCGTTAGTCAGTTGCTGCAAAAACACAGTGATCTCTTGATGATGCTGCCTAAGGTAGACAAAGTTTGTTCTGGTTTGTTTACTTTTGGTTTGAACATACTCGTTGAACAAGTGCTTTCTAGCATGCAGACGCTTGAGCAACAAGCGTACCCTGATGCCATTATGTGCCTAAAATACGAAGAACTACTCATTCTCTTGCTACACAGCAAAGGAGGAGAATCACTGTATGCGTTGCTGTCACAACAAACAAACCGTACGTCGGAACGGTTACGTCGATTTATGGAACAGCATTACTTAAAAGAATGGAAGTTGACAGACTACGCGCAGGAGTTTGGTGCCAGCTTAACCACTTTTAAAGAGCTTTTTAATGAGCACTATGGCATTTCTCCAAGAGCTTGGATCAGTGAGCGTCGACTACTGCATGCTCATAAACTGCTGTTGACGAGCAAGATGAGCATCGTAGATGTGGCGATGGAGGCAGGGTTTTCCAGTCAGTCTTACTTTACGCAGAGTTACCGTCGTCGTTTTGGAACGACCCCAAGCCGCGTACGTTCGGGAGACGATCAAGTGGCTATCGCGAAATGAAATGACTTGGGACTAAAATTTTCTGACTAATTTTGAAAGTCACTCACCAGTGTAAATTCTATTATGTATCGTGTAACAACGAACGATTAAAAATTATTACATCTCTTTCTTTCTGGATTGTTCGAAAGGGGTGCGGAGACGAACATAAATGAAAAAGCAGCATTGGCGACGCCGTTCGCTTTTTCCAGACAGCATAGTGACACAGCGGAAAGTGACTGTTTTACAAAGAGGAGCTCGTTATGAAAGCGCCTCGAAACCTACGCAGGATCTCAATGTTGTGCACGTCAATCACCGACAATTGTTGAGTGAAGGCGTCATAAATTATGAGCAGTTATCTTTACTTCAACGCTTGTTGGATAGAAATGTCGTCGATAGCCTATGCGCTAGCCAGTTAGTTAAAACGTATCAAAAACTTGGTGCTTCGATAGACCGGTTTGCCATGCGTTTATTTTTGGAAATTGGATCGCAGCTCAGTGATAGCAGCACAATCACAACGTTCGAACAAAGGCTGGACTACATCAACTCTCGTCTGGGCTTTCGCTTTAATTTGGCTGTCCCAAAAACGTTGATGCTTTGTTTCCATTTATCACTCAACGAGTGGATTAACCGACAAGTCGATCAAAGTGCTCTTCATGCTTCGATTAAAGTTGAACAACTTATCAATCAACTCGATATTCAGAAGGAATATTGGTCGAAGCTATCAGGGGAAGACACCAGTGCCGTCTTTGTTCAACAGCAACTCGATCTTATTAAGAGCCAGCAGCATCAACTTAAAAAGCAACTTGGGACGTTAAGCGAACAACAGTTGCAAGTGATTGAATGTCATCGTTTGTTAATTGAGAAGTGGCAACCGTCTTTAGACGAGCTGAAAGGGTTCGCGGAGTACACCTCTACAACCGAACAATTTATTTCTGAGTGGAAAAATTGGTGTTCGGAAGTGCGACTTGAAGCCCCCGAGCTGAACGAAGTTTGGGATGCATGCGATGTGGTTTACAACGACCAAAATGCGGTTGCGAAAGTATGGCAATGGTTCAAGAACATGCAAACTGTTGGTGATATCGATCACTACTATTTTGATACTCAAAGTGGTCAGTGCGGCCAGGCTTGCAATCACCTCAGCCAGATCTAAATAGGGCGTTAAATGTTAGATAAGATGATGAAATCTTTAGCGGAAGCGCTAAAGGTAGGGGATTTTATTGCCTCAGAAAATGGTTCTTACAACATCGAGGTTGACCAGTTATCACTGACCATCAAGCAACATGCGTCATGGATTTTATGGGAAGCGACGTTACCCTTCCAGTTTAAAGAGCATCTAGATTATCAACAAGAACAAGCGTTACAACGTTGCATGCAGCTCTCATTAAAAACCATTCGTGCGGATGGCGGCGTACTGACAACCAATGATGATCAGCAATTGATTTTGCAAAGTAAAGTACGGGTTGAGGACTGTTCGGTGGAACGGTTCTCTGCTTTGCTTTCTAAGCACGTCAATCTATGTGAGCGTTACATTGCATTATTGGAACAAGAACGTGTGAACCACACAATCAACCATACAGTGTGGTTACCATGATGCTAAAAATCTTTCCCAACATTAGACGTGCTGCAACAAAGGCATTGTTATGCGCAGTGAGTGTTGTTCCTTTGGGATATGCGCAAGCAACAGACTTACACTGGCCCGAACAACCGTTCCGCTACTATGCAGATAATGACTCATTAAAAGAGTTGTTGA
Organism: Vibrio sp. 661; assembly: GCF_033339315.1. Lineage (NCBI taxonomy): Bacteria > Pseudomonadati > Pseudomonadota > Gammaproteobacteria > Vibrionales > Vibrionaceae > Vibrio > Vibrio sp. 661. The sequence goes on from NZ_JAWOUJ010000016.1 coordinate 59,665, forward strand.
ATAACTTCGGTGCAAATTATCGTGTCTCGGTTTCTGTTAGTGACAAAGTCAACGATCGAGTGAATGGGCGTTTTACCCCTGAAGATCCGGCGGAATTCCTCGATTACTTATCGCAAGTGTACAACTTGATGTGGTATTTCGATGGAGCCGTCTTACATGTCTATAAGGCGACAGAAACTCGCTCACGTTTACTTCAATTGGAATTACTTACGGCTAGAGAGCTACGCAGTACGTTAATTTCCACCGGCGTTTGGGATTCTCGTTATGGTTGGAGAGCTGCTGAGAGCAAAGGGTTAGTCTATCTTGCGGGTCCTCCACGTTATGTCGACTTAGTGGTACAAACGGCGGAGGCATTGGAAACGCGCTTGCTGCAGAAATCGAATTCAACCGACGAATTATTCGTTGAGATAATTCCTTTGAAGTACGCTTCTGCAACGGATAGAGAAATTGCATATCGCGATCAGACAATTACGGTCCCTGGTATCGCATCGGTGTTAAAACGGGTCGTGTCTGGTGTTCAAACTCAAGTGACGAGTGCGTCTAGCAAAGAAGTTACCAGTTCAGATAAGCCTGTAAAAAGTAATAAAACCGCCTCAGTTCATGGTGGTGCAACAGTTGAAGCAGAGCCGGGCCTTAATGCGATTATCGTTCGTGATACTCAAGCACGATTACCGCTCTATCGTAAACTGGTCGCGCAATTAGACCAGCCGCAATCAAGAATTGAAGTCGCGCTATCGATTGTCGATATCAGTGCCAACGATTTAAGTCAGTTAGGCGTTGATTGGCGAGCGGGAGTGTCTGTCGGAAACAACCGCATTGTCGATATCAAAACAACAGGTGATGTGAATTCGGGGGATGTGACGCTCGGCAGTGGACAGAACTTTAAGTCCTTGCTTGATTCAACCAACCTAAATTACTTGCTGGCTCAAATTCGTTTATTGGAATCCAAAGGCAGTGCTCAAGTGGTTTCAAGACCAACATTGTTAACTCAGGAAAATGTCGAAGCGGTACTGAACAACAGCAGCACTTTTTACGTCAAGCTGGTTGGTAAAGAAACCGCAGCGCTGGAAGAGGTCACATATGGCACGTTACTGAGAATTGTCCCACGTATCGTTGGTGATAGATTTGCTGCACGACCTGAAATTAACCTGAGCCTTCATCTCGAAGACGGTGCAAAGATCGCTGATGGTGGCGTCGATGATCTTCCTTCCGTTCGTAAAACTGAAATCAGCACCTTAGCGACGGTTAAACAAGGGCAAAGCTTACTTATCGGTGGTGTGTACCGAGATGAAGTGAGCCATCAGTTACGTAAAGTGCCATTGCTAGGAGACATCCCATATTTAGGCGCGCTGTTTAGAAGTAATACCAACACTAAGCGCCGCACAGTACGAATGTTTATTTTAGAACCTCGAATTGTTGTGGATGGTATTGGCGATAGTGTGTTGATTGGCAACGAATATGACTTGCGACCAAGTATCGGCAAGCTTAACAACATCTCCAACAATAGCGCTGAATTTAAATCGGTAGTGGAAGTATATAGCTGCACATCGAGGGTTCAAGCCGAGCGCTATCAACAAGACTTATTGTCACAGCAAAAGTCGTCTCAATTAACGCAGTGCCAATTACCAACAGGGCAAAAGGGTTGGCGGGTGAAAGTATTGGAATGTGATGACTCACAAAGTGAGTGTGTGCGCCCTTCAGAGGAGTCTTAACCGCGATGCAGCAATGGAAAATTCGTATTTTATCAGGCGTGCATACCGGAGTAGAAGTCACCTTACCTGAAGGTGCTCTCGTGCTTGGCAGTGACGACTTTATTGCTGATCTTGTACTGTCTGATGCTGGGGTCGAAGCGAACCATTTCACCCTCGTTTGCCAGCAAGACTCGGTCATTTTACGAGGTTGCGAAGAGGCAAATATTAACAGTGAAGACATCGCTGTTGCAGGTGATGGTATCGAGTTGTCACGCCATGCTGTTGTCTCGGTCGGCGTTGTGAAGTTCGCTCTGGGATACGCGGAAGATGCGTTAATTGTGAGTAACGTCAGCGACGAATCTAGCCAACAGAATACACCTGTGGTTGCTGTGCAACGCTCTAGCTGGAAAAAAACAACGCTCATCGCTTTGCTTTGTAGTTTTGTCCCGAGTGTCATTTTTGCCGGTATGTGGTACAGCCAAGCTAACGGAAACAACAATGAAATTGTTACAGAAGCAGAACCCATTGTTTTGGTACGTAACATCTTAGGCGAGCTCAAACTTAGCGACGTTCGCGTGGAATGGAATGCCGCCGCACGCCAAGCAGTCCTAGAGGGCTATGTTGAAGACCGAACACAGAAACTCGATCTGCTTGGTCGAATTGATGTATTGGGCATCAATTACAAAAGTGACTTAAGAACGATGGAAGAAATCCGTCGCGGGGTTCGATTTATTTTGCGCAACCTCGGCTATCACCAAGTGAAAGTCGAAAATGGCGATGAGACCGGCACACTGCTGCTGACGGGCTATATCGATGATGCAAGCCGCTGGAACCAAGTTGAACAAATCTTGGAGCGAGACGTGCCGGGTCTTATTGCGTGGAAGGTTGAACTGCAGCGAGCGGGTGCCTACATGGATACGCTAAAAGCGTTATTGACGGATGCGGAGTTACTGAAAAAAGTCCAGTTGGTCACCAGCGGTGATCGCATCGAAGTTCGTGGTGAGCTTGATGATATCGAAACGACTCGATTTTACGGTGTGACCCGAGACTTCCGGGAACAATATGGTGAGAAACCGTACTTAGTTTTGAAATCCATACCTAAGGTGAGTAAAGGCACCAACATCGATTTCCCGTTTCGTAGCGTTAACTTTGGCCAGGTTCCATATGTGATTCTGACCGATAACGTTCGCTATATGGTCGGTGCAAGAACGCCTCAGGGCTACCGAATATCCAGTGTTACACCTGCTGGTATTGAGTTGGTTAAAGGCGGGCGGGTGATAACAATAGAACTTGGATATGAAGGCGAGACGAACAATGACAAATCTTGAACAAATTTTAAATAACGACACAAACGGTGCGGAAGTGCACAAGATTAAGAGCAAGCTCTTAGAAGCACAAGCGGTGGTGAAACGTCAGTTGGATTTAGGGTGCTCACCACAGCAGTACCAATTGCTACTCAAACAGTATGAAGCTTACACAGCCGCCCATGCGGTCGTTGAATCATACGAAGCTAACTAAAAAATACGAGGAAGTCTTATGTCATTTTACGATGCTAGTAACAGTGTAAACCTTGATGATGTTAAAGCTAAGTTAGAACAACAAGCGAAAGATGCCAACACAGAAGTGACGGCAGCCATCAAGAACCTAGAAACCAATGCCGATGATCCATCAAAGCTTGCCGAGCTTCAGCACGCGATCAACAAATGGTCTGTTGTTTACAATATCAATGCGACCACCACTCGTGCGATTAAAGATGTGATGCAGTCGATTCTCCAGAAGGTGTAAAGCATGGAACGAGAAACGCGCCAACTGCTGGCTGAAATCGCGCTGATGGCAACAGGTATGCATCGTCATCAAGAAGCCAACACGATTGCAGATGGCCTTGAAGCAAGCTCAGGTTCTGAAGAGACCGTTGCGATGATTCGTGCAATGAGCCTCATGAATAAAGGCTTGTATGAAGAGGCTCATCAATTACTCGAACCACTTTGTAATGCCTATCCAGATCTGATCAGCTTAGCGGCTCTTGCTTCTGCCAAAGCCGGTTTACTGAGCAAAGCGGAAAGCTGGGTAAAACTTGCGTCACAAGGAAGCGAAGAAAGCCAAGCATTTGCTGCGAGCTTTTCTCAGGACATTAGGAATCTTGGATGATCATTGATTCAAGTAACCTAAGTCTTCAACACCAATCTTTGCGTCAGTTGGAGTCGCGCCATTATGAGCGGAGCGATGAAGACAAGATGAAAGCACTCATGGAGCGAAGTGACAAGCAAGAGCAAGTTTCACATGTTTCTCCAAAAGAGACGCTAGAGAAAACAGAAGCCAAACTGGCGGAGATTAAAGCGTGGTACGAATCATTAAAAGACGCAGAGGTTGTCAGTAAACAAAGTGTCTTATCATCGTTAAATGAAGCGTTTTCCGACCCTCAAGTTAAACGAGAGGCAATGTGGTACGCCTTTCATGAGGCGAAGAGTGCAAAAGGCAACGAGCAGCCACAATCTGATGTGTTAAAGGTGTTGAAGCAGGAGTTACTAGGGAATTTTTCGGGACAGCTTATTGCCGAACCACCTGCTGATAAAACAGCACTAAAAGCAATGCTAGCGCAGCATTTTCCACTGGGTGCCCAGAAAGAACAAGCCTTATGGCATTGCTGGGCAGAGTTGAAGTCGTTACCTGATATGGCATCAACACTGGACATGGTTCGTGATGAACTTAGCTTCATGATCCAAAAAAATGCGATGGTGAAAAACATCATGACTCACAGTCACAAGTTAGATTTATCTTAGGAGTACATATGATAAACACGCAGTACACCGAGGTGATGCAAACCAACATTGATAAGTTACAGGATGCGCAAGTCGAAGACGGTTTAAGCGAACGTTTTGAGCAAGCCATGTCGGTTCCCGAGGCAAGTAATGGCCTGGAGGGAGGTTTGCTAGAAAACATCAGCGAGTTGAAAAACACTATCGATAACGCGAAAAGTAACCTGCAAGACAACATGAAGATGGTGGGTGATGATCCGGCGCAATTACTGCAAATGCAGTGGGCGCTGACACGCATTACTTTTCAAGAAGAGCTGATCGCGAAAACCGTGGGTAAAACCACACAAAACGTAGAAACCTTATTGAAGGCACAATAGTGATGATGAATAAAATGAGAGCAGTTTTCATCATGCTCACGTTGTTTCTGGTAGGTTGTCAGACCGAGTTATACACCAACGTTACTCAGAAAGAGGGTAATGAGATGTTGTCGATCTTACTATCCGAAGGTGTCGTTGCAACAAAAGAACCTGACAAAGACAACACCGTCAAGTTAATGGTAGACAGTTCTCAAATCGCCTTCGCGGTAGATGCGCTAAAGCGAAAAGGTTATCCAAGAGAGCAGTTTTCCACACTGAAAGAAGTGTTTCCCAAAGACGATTTGATCTCGTCACCATTAGCAGAACGAGCACGTTTGGTATACGCGAAATCTCAAGAGCTCTCCTCAACCTTATCTCAGATTGATGGCGTGCTAGTGGCACGTGTTCATGTTGTTTTGGAAGATCAAGATCTGCGTCCAGGAGAGCGTCCAACTCCAGCTTCTGCCTCCGTATTTATTAAACACGCAGCAGATATTGCGCTTGATTCATATGTTCCGCAGATCAAATTATTAGTGAACAATAGCATTGAGGGGCTGAACTACGATCGAATCAGCGTAGTGATGGTACCCTCATCAGAGGTTCGAGTTGCTACTCAAAACAATCAATTTAAAAGCATTTTGTCGGTTCAGGTCACCAAAGAGACGGCGAATAATCTTATCGCCATTTTGGTGTTCTTGGTAGCGGCACTCATCGGCTCGAATATCGCTACTTTTACATGGTGTCGTAGGAACACGAAGCGTGGTTAAACCAGAAACACCACTCGCGCAGGTACAACACCAGTTTAACTATGCGCCTTGCCAGTACATCCATAGAAGTTGGATAGAGCAAAAGCAGCCTTGGTTACTAAATATCGAAGGCTGGAGAGATAACCCCATGTTTAACCAATGGTGCATCAATGAGTGGGCGTTATCTCCCGTTCCTGAGACGGCTTTTAACAAACCTTGCCATAGCTTGGCGTTGCTCCCAGCGGATGCGTTGAACCAACTCGTATTGATGGTGGGCGGAGCTTTACATTGTGTGGCAATGCGAGGCGTTGTTTTAAAACGCCCGAAACAGGTTCTGAACAACGTTTTTGGTTTGGAAGGCGCTCGGTTCTTAATTCAAAACGGGCCTATGCTGTTATCCAACTGGCCGCAAGGCTGGCAGCGTTCGTTACCAGAACTATTGGATGAAAGGTCTGTTGAAGCAAGTATGAGGGCGCTGGGATATTTTTGGATGAGGTTTATTTTGATTAACTCACCGGAAGATGTTGTTCTTCGTTGGCAATTCAAATTAGAAAAGCAACTTAGCGAAAACGCAGAAACAGCTAACTGGTTGGAAGCGGATCAACGAGATCTGGCGTATCGACTCACAAAAAAAATCGCAAAACAGGTTATTCCTCAATGGTTTCATTTGTTGAAATAAAAACAGACAATTTGCAGCTGGCACCTGGCTTAAAGGTGCTGAAAGCGAAAGATTATGCCAGTTATCTGGATTCGCAACACTTAGTTGAAGCCGCGAACTCCAAAGCTGAAAGCATCATTGCTAATGCCCAACAAGCCTACGAAACCGAAAAACAACGTGGTTATCAAGATGGCCTTGCACAAGCCAAGATTGAAAATGCGCAAACGATGGTTGAAACCTTAGCACGTTGTAATGACTACTATCAGCAAGTCGAAGAAAAAATGACAGGTGTGGTGTTAGAAGCAGTACGTAAGATCATCGATACCTTCGATGATGTCGATACCACGGTGAGTGTAGTTCGAGAAGCGTTGCAACTGGTGAGTAACCAAAAGCAGGTCATTTTACATGTCCACCCAGAGCAGGTTGTTGAGGTGAGAGAAAAGGTGGCTGGTGTATTAAGTGATTTCCCTGAAGTCGGTTACGTTGACGTGGTAGCAGATGCGCGCTTGAAAAATGGAGGCTGCATTTTGGAAACAGAAGTTGGGATCATCGACGCCAGTATTGATGGACAGCTGCATGCATTAAAGCAAGCAATGGTGAAGCAGCTCAGCGAGCGTAAAATTACGATTCATGAATAAACCTCAAAAACTCAGCACTTGCTGAGTTTTTTCATTTTAATGCCTTTAAACAAAAAAAATCCGACCATTTCTAAAATATTCACTGCCATAAATCCTTAAGAATACACCTAAGAAAGCTGCTTAGTTGATAAGTGTTGCAACTAAGCAGCGCCTCTAAAACAACAAAAATAGGATTATTTAGTCGAATGGCTAATGGATTTATAACTTCTTTACTGACAGATTTTGCCAGCCGCTGCCAATTGGAGCCGTTGGTTTTTGATGAGGATGATTGTTGCCATCTACTCGTTGAGCAAAACACAGCAATCACAATTCGTGCACAAGAAGATCGTGTGACGCTTATCGGGCTGATTTCAGGTAATAAACCGAGTGCTGATATTTTGCATCAACATATGAAAGATGCCTTAACGCAAGGCTCTCCAGCGGTATTCTGGGAGGCAGAAACGGGATACATCGGTTTCATACACCTGCACCAGCAACTGTTAACTGCTTCTTTTCTTGATGAATCATTAGCGAATTTCATCGAATGGCTAAAAAGTGCGAACACGCAAAAAGTAACCAATAAAACAACCGAAGTCCCGGTAACGAGTACTACTCATTTTTCCACATTAAGGGTTTAAAACATGATCAGTTTTGGAAGTGTTAGCGCGTTGCAGGCCGCCATGCCGCAAGCTCGTAACGAGATACTTAACGAAGGTAAGCTGAGTATTGGTGGCAAAGAATACCAAATCAACGCAGCGACCCAAGAATTTACTCGCGCCAATCCTACGAATGGTGCAGTAGCGCGATTTTTTGAAGCGACAGGAAAACTGTTTCGCGAAGGTAGCCCACAATCGGTAGCGAAAGCCCTTACAAAAGCCGTATTTGATAATGAGCAAGGACAAGCTCAGCGTTTACAAGCTGCTTCTTCTGTTGAGCATGGACAAATGTTCTTCAAAGATGGAAGCATAAAAACCGCATCAGATGTCTTAAATGCCTTTGGGAAGTTAGACAGTAAATCAGTTCAGTCGAACTCTGCTGAGCTAAACCAGTTAGCAGAGCGAGCGATGACAGAGGCAATGTTAGAAACCGATTCTGGTAAAAACCTCACATCACTGATTGACGAAAGTGCAGCGAAGTCGCTTGCTGGACGTGTAGTAAAAGACTACGGCGGTGGTGTATCTGCAGCGCAGAAAAACCCGGCAGGTAGCATTAATCAAATGCAAGCGGTGTTTGATATGGAGGTGATGCATCTTAAATCGGCGCAACGTCATATCGAAGGTCTAGCAAGCACCGATCTAAGCCAAGGTGTATACGCTGAAGGACTGGCAGAGGACGCGTTTAACAAAAGTGGCGTAACCAATAATGTTGAAAGAGCTACGGCGTGGATCATTAATGCTTCTAACTCTAAAGGAAACGATGCCGAAAATATTACGTCTTTACTGAAAGAATACGCGTCTAATGGTAAAGACTTATTGAATATGGAAAACCTAAAAGAGCTACACGCTCGATTGGTGCCTAATGTTGAGCGTGATTACCGAGGGCCAAATATTTCGGGTGGCACTTTGCCGTCAAGTATTGGCGGTGAGGGCATGTTAAAGCAGCACATTGAAGGCTTTTTGAAAGAGAACCCTGTAGAAGATAAAGACTTAGGTAAACATTTGTTCGCCGGAGTTATCGGGTACCATGGCTTTACCGATGGAAATGGTCGCATGGGGCGCATGCTATACGCGATAGCAGAACTTCGTAACGACTCGTTCAATCCTTTAGCTATGGATGCAGAAAATAGCCTTCACGGTATTAAGTGATTTTCTACTTCTATTTAATTTTCGGAGCGGCGATTGCCGCTCTTTTATTTTCCAGCTTAACCTTAATTTTTCTTCTCAATAAAACGGCTAATAGCAATAAAAATGAGACGTTGAAATAAAGTGTCGGTTTCTATCTCGCCATAAAATCTCTTTTATCCTTATTCGCTTATTTAAATGAGCCGTTATACCCAAGTGGCTTCGCTGCAATAAATATATCGATGTCACTTAGTTATAATAAATTAGACAGGACACAACATGGATACAGGAAATATTAATATGCTTCTCTCTGAGCTAGGAGAAGTGCTGAACCTTGAGCACGTGACAGCGTATGACGATCAAATGTGGTCACTGCATTTTGCTGAAAACAACAGTGTCGATGTTCTGCTCGTAGAGGAAAAAGGCGAGTTATTGATTTCCAAAAACCTGCTTATAGAACAAGATGATATTACGCTAGATAAACTTCAAGTTTTACTTGAATACAACTTCTTGTATCGAGAAACAGGTGGTGTGCAGTTTTGTGTGAATCCAACACGCAAAGACGTTGTTCTTCAAGTTGCTATCGCGGCTGGAAGTGAACTCACCAACATTGCTAACTTAATCATTCAGTTGAATGAATTAGTTGATACTTGGGTACAGTTATTTCAAAACAACACGGTTGTAGATTTTAGCCAAACAGACGTACACGCATTTATTCAAGTTTAAGGCATCACACATGGTCAATATTAATACATCGCACATGCACTCGTTGAGTCAGTTAACGTCACATTTGGCGACACAAAATCAAGCTGACGACAAAGAGGTTCGAGCACACAACGGCAAAGATATTTTTGTTAAAGAGGGTGCACCAAAAAATAAAAGTATCAGCGCGCGTATTAGCCACCAGAATAAAGCGAAAGATATTGTAGTGAGCCTGCTTACTAAGCAGGGTATTCCTAAAGATGTTGCGAAGCTCATGCTGAAAAATGTGTTGAATGGTGAAAACAAGTTAACGCTTGGGAGTCTGAAAAATCTTGAGAGATTGTCGTCTGGTCCTAGCTCAAATTGGCCAACTGCACAAACGGCAGCCTCTTCTTCCAAAACCAATAAAGCTTCATCGAGTGTCGCGCTTATCAGCGAACATAAAGCCAACCTTCAAAAGCTTGGTGATTTTGCCTGTACGGACTTAAATACGTTCGGTGTTAAGGGGTCACAGTTTTATGAAACAAAAGGAAAGCCACGACTAAAAGAGCTTCACGCGGATCAAGCGCGAATCATGCAAGATCACAGAGCGACGATGTCCGCAAACGGAGTTCAAGCTGCAGCACAAAGAGGAACCGCACCGCAATTAAGCACTCTACAGAACATTGCTAAGGCAGTACAAACCGCGAAAGCCGGCTGCTGTACTACATTTGCCTTTGCTGCCGCCGCTGAGATGATTCAAGGCATGTCAGGAACACCTGAAAGTGAACCCAAAGTAGAAGTGGTTGCGTTTAAAAAGGGTCATTCAGGTACACACCTTTATGTACTGGTTGGTCGACAAGAGGGGAGCGACATAAAAGATCCATCAACGTGGAGTAAGGATGTGAAAATTGTTGACCCGTGGGCGACATCTGCATTCGGTGCACCAATGTTTGGAGATGCACAACGACCACCTGTTTCGAATATGTTCCCGCCAACAGAAGTCATTTTTGATAGCCATAAACTGGGTTAGTCACTCTGCAAAAGAAGTGAGCAAATACATCATGCTAAGCATCTAACCTTTATTGAAAGAGCAGCTCTGAGCTGCTCTTTTTTATTACTCTGGCAACTCGATTTTAGAGCGAGATTTCTGCGGAAAACCTCACAATGAAGGCGAAAAAGTGACAAAAATAAAGCCATTACCGACATCGTTCAATCTGCAATCGTTGTTCAATAGAGTTATTGAAACAAAAGGAAAAAGTTATGAACACGATTCAACAACTGCTCTTGGAGTTTTGCCAACTCAATGAGTTGCCCGAACTGAATTTTGAAGAAAATGAACGTTGTCAGCTACTGGTCGATGATCGCTACATGTTGTATTTCATCGCTACAGATACGGATGATTTGATGCTGTCTGTAACGTTCGGAGGGTTAGAAAAATCCGGTGAACAACGACTAAAAGGTTTAGAGCTTCTTGCTCATGCTAACTATCAAGGAATAGGTAGTGGCAGCCTCGCACTTGCTTTGGCTCCAAACGGTCGACAGCTTGTCTTAGCAGGACGTAAACCCGTTGAGCATCTAAATACGACGAACCTTACCGCTTGGTTTCACGAAGTTATTGAACAGGCCGAGCTGTGGCAAGCGCGTTTCGCAATGTTGGATCAAGCGATTCCAACCACCTCTAATCATGAACAAGCTCATGTTCAATCACTTCGTGTGTAGGAGAGAAAAATGGTTAATACAACACAAAAAATCAGCCAAAGCCCAGTACCTGATCTAGAACAGTTTCGTGCAGTTGCTGCGCAAAAAGATGATCGAGTGATCAGTAAAAGAGGTGAAGTAAAAGAACCTTCCACATTCCACAAAGGTCATAAGTTTGCTTCTATTCACGAAGGCGTATTGAGAAGCAAATACACTAAGTTTTTCCAAGAAAACATCAAAACTCACCTTGATTTAAAGCAGGCGCTACTTAAGCAAGAAAAACCTGAGGTTGCGCTGTTGGCTTACTCCCTAGTGAGTCCTTCAGGCTATCGCGGTGAGCCACTTACTGAGCGTAAAATCTTAGAAGTTGTCAGCCTATTGGATGAAATAAAAGTGAGCAGCGATGCGTACCAGCAGCTTAAAAATACGTTTGATGCGATCAGCAAAGATCCGCGTATGCAGGTGAGTTTAGAAGCCCAGTATCCAGGAAAAATGGATGGCTTCGCTGCTGAACTGTTACAGATGGGCAAAGAAAAGCTAAAAGGTTCTGGTGTGAACGCCGTTATTAACTTGGCATTACCTGGCGTTGGCTTATTGATTTCTACAGGTCGAGAGCTGCACAAAGCGGCCGTAAATGGTGATGCTGAGGCTTACCATCATCAGTTAGAACAAATTTCACAGCTGCCAGGGCGAGATCAACGTCTTTCTATGCCGATGCAGCAAACCTTGGCTCAAGGTCATGCGATACTGTCGGCTGAAGGTGGCATTGGAGCTACGTTAGGTATGGCTACGGGGAGCCTGGGCACGTTCGGTGTTAGCTCTGTAGCAACGGTGGGCGTCACACCGATAGCAAAAGAGGCAATCGGTTCTGCGGCAACGACTGCTATCATGAGTGGTGGTGGTTTTGTTGCGAACCAAGCTGGAGCATACGGACTAAATACAGAAGTCAAAGAACAACTCATGCAAGGTGAGATGTCTGGTGTTTTACCAAGGCTTGAAGTTTCTAATGCCAAAGGAGACTTTACCTTTAGTATGCAAGATCCGGCTTCTGTCCGCGCATTAATGGCGTACCTTGGTCCTAAGGAGAATACTGAAATGACTTCTCCTCAAGCGCCTAAAGAAGCACAAGAGATGGAAGCCGCTCGATTAACACTGAAAAAGATGTTGGGTTCAGAGCCAAGTGAGCACTTGGTTCCTGACGTAGATTCTATCTTGAAGCTAAGCCCAGAGGATGCACCAAGTAAAACCGAGTCTATTGCTAACGGGGCGTTTAAAAAACTGTTAGGAGAAGATTGGGATTGGCTCATGCCAGCTGTTCGAGCGATTGATAAAGGGGAAGCAAGTAAAATAAACGAAAAGCTAACCTACAAGCTCCCCCTAGATGCAGCAAACGGACGAGTTTATCTTGATAAATGCCCAAACCTGAGTGACGTCCAGTTAGATGCGCTAGAAAAACTAGGCTCACCAAGTCAATTGCGATTGATGTACTTGGCTGAAGGCTGGGTGTAATTTCAAATGGTAAAGTAGGGGGTAGGTGCTGCTCCTTACTTTATCTACCGTCAGCGTTCCTTTTTGGGGCTGGCTCATGTCCATTGAATTTAACTTTTCGACTGAAGAAACAAACACACAAGTGTCAACGTTATACCAACCCAACCAATGAAAGAAATTTCTTCCCCAACAATCGCAACTGCTAGTGCTGCTGCGATAACAGGTTCAAATAGCGTGAGTATGCTAGCTCCACTGGCTGTAACAAACCGTAGCCCAAACCCAAAAGCGACGTAACCTAACCCCATTGGAATCAAGGCCATGTAGAGCATGACCGTCGTATTAGTTGATGATGCAAATAGATTATCGCCCGTGATGAAAAGTGTTGGTAGAAGCAAAACTCCACCAATACCAAAAACACTTCCCATGACCGTTTGCGATTCAATGCCGTGGTCAATCATAGTCTTTACTCCCCATGAGTAAATGGCGTACGTCAAACCTGCCAATAGGCCAAGTAATACACCCCAATGCTTCATATCATGATCAAATAAGCTATTTGCGGATGACTCAGAAGCCAACAACAAGGTAATGCCAATGACCCCGATTGCGAAACTCATCATCCAGCGCTTGGTTATGGTCTGATTTCGGCTAAAGAGACACTCTAACAAAGCAGAAAAGAAAGGTGCAGTGGAGATAGAAACAACCGTACCAATAGCCACACCGGCGAATCGCATTGATGAATAAAAAGCCAGTGGGTAGGTGGCTAAGGCGATAATACTAACCAGTAACGTTTTCTTCTTATGTACGACTTTTCGAAAATCTCTCTTCAGTGACTTCGCAGACAGACATGCTTGCATAAATCCACCAATACCCATAGAAAATGCGCCAATGGCGAGAGCACTGACATCCGGTGCCAAGCTGGCAGCGGTGCCCGTCGTTCCCCACAGGGTTGAAGCAAAAAGTATGGATAAAGTTCCTAATTGATAGTCGGTGAAATGTTTTTTTAACACTGTAATTTCTACCTAGTGAATGGCTGTTTTAGGGTAGAAAGAATAAAAGAAAGCGATAGAGATTTTTGTGCTGAAAAGACGGAATACTTGTTCCAGAGGACTATTTTAGTGACTACCGGGAAAACTCTCTAGGAGACATGCCAAAATGCATTGAAAACCGTCGACTAAACGCGGAAAGGTCACTATAGCCAACTCGTTCAGCTATCAACTGAACTGGAAGGTCTGTATGAGTCAGTAGTGCTTTGGCTTTTTCCATACGTTGTAATGTAATGTATTTATGAACGCTCACTTTTAGCTGCTCTTTAAAAAGCTTTTTAAACTGCGTCGGACTCAAGCAAGCGGCATTCGCTAATGAGGCAATGGTGAGTGGCTGATCAAGCTGCTCGGCGATCACAACCTGTACATCTCGAATACGCGAATCTACGGAGCGAGACCGCTTTTGTTGCTCCAGCAACAGATAGAAGGTTGCAACCATTGAGTTTTCAATTTCATCATTAACCTGATACTCAAGCTGTTTTTCGACAAACTGGATAAAGCTCAGTAGAGGCGGGCTAATCGAAAACACAGCCACACTACTATCCATCAAATGAGTGGGCAAAGTGGTCATATCCGCAACAATAAAGCGTGATGACTCTTCGGCATTAAAACCGTGAGCACAACTTTTGGGGATGACTATGCAGTCGCCAACCGCCACCTTTCCGACATAACTATCCATATCAATATGTATGTTGCCTTGGAGAGGAAGCACCAGTTGATGATAATCACTATGAGTATGTCGGCTCATACGTTTCGTGTAGGAGCGAATGCTTAAGCTAGATTTCATAAAAACAACATACAGTTAAAGGATACCGCATTATAGCGTTGAAAGTATCGAGGTTGAAAGCTGGGCAGTTGTAAGCCCAGATCTTGAATGGGATGTGGTTTGTCAGTCCGCCTCGGACTCTAACGAGGCCAACCAACGAAGCACTTCCGCAGTTGCTTCAATAAGATCGCTTGGGATGTACTGGTCGACGTTGCCGTCGGCGTATAGTGCACGAGCAAGAGGGACTTTTTGCATCACAGGAACGCCTTCTTCTTTAGCGATTGCGACCATACGTTTGGCTACCGCCTCGGTTTCCATCAAAGTGATGACGGGCAGGGGCGTTTCGCCTTTCTTGTAATAAAGGCCAACCGCGATATGTGTTGGGTTTGTAACTAATACATTAGAACGTTTAACGTTTTCGCGCTGATTGGAGGCTTGTAGCTCTTGGTGCAACTGACGACGTTTGCTTTTTATTTCTGGACTGCCTTCCATCTCTTTGTATTCGCGCTTCACTTCGTCCTTGCTCATTTTGAGCTTTTTCGTGTGATCAAATTTCTGGTACGCAAAATCTGCGGCAGCGATGACGATGAAGCCTACCGAAGAGATAATCATTAATTGTTTAATCATGACGCCAGTAATGGTCGGGACACATTCTAGCCCACAAGTTGGAATTTGCATTAAAGCGTTGATGTTACCGCGTAATGTCACCCAGATAATGCAGGAAAGAAGAGAGACTTTAAGGATCGACTTGATAAACTCAATCACACTCTTAAGGGAAAAAATGCGTTTGGCCCCTTCGACGGGATTGATCTTTTTGATGTCGGGTTTAACGGATTCACCACTAAATAGGAACCCGAACTGCCCCATATTGGAAAAGATGGCGACGAGTGCAGCAACCAGAATAATCGGAGCGAGTAGATAGGCAATTTCTTTTGCGATGGCGATAGCGACATCGACTAGCGCATCTTGGAAACCCTGATAAGCAAGCTTACTTGGTAGGAGAATAAGCGCTGAGATGTGCGACATGTAATAATCGGCGAACGCAAACAGTACAATTATGAGCGCCAAAATTAATGCAGACGATACGATTTCTTGGCTTTTGGCAACCTGACCTTTCTGTCGAGCATCGCGTAACTTTTTTGCGGTGGGTTGCTCTGTTTTTTCTGCACTCATAAAGAATCCTAAGCGTTATTGCCAAATGGTATTGAGTTGTTCTGCGAATCGGGTAATGCCGTAAAACTGTACTTCAAAGTGATCCATCATTATTCCGAGATACACGATCAGTAAAACACTCGCGATGGCACTTTTTATTGGCATGGCAAGGAAAAAAACATTCAATTGCGGTGCAAAACGACTGATAAGCGCCAGACCAAACTCAGCAAGAAACATTGCCAACACTAGTGGAGCGGACATCAACACACCAAGCCACATAAGCTGTTCAAATTGCGCGTAGAAGAAACTCACCCATGCGTCGCTAACGGTTGGGAAAAAGTCCACGATCGGCCAAGATGTATAGCTTTTGAATAACGCATAGATAAAAGTGACAAAGCCCCCGCCAGAGAAGAACAGGGTAATCAACGTTTGGGTCAGTAATACCGCTGTTGGTGTGGATTGTGAGCCTAGCGTTGGGTTAAACATACTTGCCATGGCAGCACCACGTTGGTTGTCGACCAGAAAACCGGCCGCTTCTATCGCCCAAAAAGGGATAGCAGCAACAAACCCTATCAATAGCCCAATTAATACCTCCTTACCCAAAATCATTATCAGCCAAATGCCGTCGGTTTCTGCGGGCAAGCTTTGCTGATTAATCATCGGAAATATAAACAGTGCGAGTGAGCAAAGCACACCATTTCTCACCATGGTGCCGCCTAACATTTGCTTGCTCAAAATAGGCAAAAAGATGAAGCATGCCATTAACCTAGGTAACGTCAGGCTGTACAAAAATAAAGCCTGGTGTAAGTCGTGATAACTCATCGTATTTGAGGAATTTTATCCATAGCAAGCGAGGCGAAGGCGTGGAGCTCTGCCCCTAGCCATTGCGTTGTGACGAACAGCGTAATAATGACCGCGATAAGCTTGACCACAAAGCCTAACGTTTGTTCTTGGACCTGAGTTAACGCCTGAATAAGCGACACCAATGTACCAACCAATGCTGCGACTAAAATCGGCGGTAATGACAAGTACAACACTAGGGTTAATGCTTGAGTCGTGAAATGAATGATTTCAGCAGAATGCATACTTTCTCCGTGATTAACCGTAACTCAACACTAAGCCGTGGGTGAGCTTTGTCCAGCCGTCAAGCAAGACAAAAAGCAACAATTTGAAGGGGAGGGAAATCGTCATTGGCGATACCATCATCATCCCCATCGCGAGTAGGATATTCGACACAATTAGGTCAATAGCGATGAACGGTAAGTACAACAGAAAGCCAATTTCAAAAGCGCGAGTAAGCTCGCTGACGGTAAATGCGGGCAGTAAGAGCAATAAGCTGTCCGACTCTAAACGGTCTACGTACTTCTGTGGCCACAATGTGCGTGCAGCATCAGTGAAGAATATGGCTTCGGTTTCCCGAATATGCTTTTTCAAAAATTCTCGATAAGGCTGTAAACCGCTTTCAATGAGGCCTTCTACACTTGCAGAATCTTCAAGGGAGATATCATGCTGCTTTACGTAGTCGTAGGTTTCAAACCCGACGGGAGCCATGATGAAAATTGACAGAATGATAGCCAATCCGTAAAGCGCCATATTCGGCGGAATTTGCTGTACACCGAGAGCGTTACGCAGCAGTGAGAATACAACGGCGAGTTTCACAAATGACGTCGCCATCATGGCGATAAATGGGATCAGTGCCAGCAGTGCTAAGCTGACAATGAGATTGAGCTCGTCGGGTAACTGGATCATGCTGGCTCCTGCGTGCCACCGAACAGCTCCAGTACGCGCACACCTAAATGTTCGTTAACATTAACCAGTTCACACTCACCAATGATTTTGCCGTTGGCACGCAATGTTACCGGCTTAGATACAGGCTGGTTTAGCTCGAATACGTACCCTGGCTGAAGCTGGTTAAGCTGCTCTAGCGTGATGGTTTGATGGCCGATATCAAACGTGAGTTCCACAGGCAGTTGCTGGTGGTCGGTTAACATTTCTGAAGTGTTTACGTCATTCATATTGGTTTCTTTTTCAATAATGTGAAGAGTTTGGTCATCTAGCTGGCAGCGCCAGAGATTCTGGTTAGATACTTGAAAAATGGCTTGTTGCTTGGCGATGTAACCATCGTCAAAAAAGATGACATCTCCCAGCTCGAGCGAATTAAATTCGCTTAACGTCAAATGGGTCCTTCCAAGACTTAACCACACAGGTAAAGCGAGGTGTCGAGCTTGTAGAGCAGCGCTGTTTGGTAGCGCATCCAACAACACGTCTGATCCTTCGCTAACCCACAAACAAAGAGAGCCGTTAGGCTTATTGAGCGTTAACATTAAAGTATGCTCTTGGGCCTGGCTCGCCTCTAACGGCTGTAGTTGACTAAGAATGGGTAACTGACCAAATAGCGCTTTGATTGCCTCACTATGCGGTTCTATCTGTGAGCTCAAAAGTGCTAACTGGAGGGAGTTAGGCAGGGACTCAAACGCAGTAGCATTTAAGGTCGATTTCAGCCAATGTTGGAGCTGCGCACGAGAAAAGTCTACTTGTAGGGTTTGCCCTCCAATCAACGTGGTTAAACGGAACCCTTCAAATGAAGGGATTTGAGCAACAGTAATCGATACGCTCTGACCATCAGTCCCTTGGAAGTGGCACTGTTTTGCACAAAGTTGATTGCTGAGCGCGATACTTTCTGCATCCACTTTGGGTATTATTAACGGTGTCATAGGTCATTCTCCGCTTGCCATTCTTCATACACGCTGCGTTGTTGGCGTGAGTGTTGTTGTTCATGTTGTTGTTGATCGAGCTGTTGAGTTTGTTCGCTGATCGCTAAGCGAAGTGGCTGCTCACCACCGAATCGGTTTAGCCGTTCAGCAAGATCTTGTCTAGCTTGCTGGCTAATAATGGAAAGGGCATGCTCTTGTCGAATCGTCACGCTATACCCTTGAGCGTCCAACTTGATGTGGATTTCGCCACCTTTTAATTGTCCTTCACTTAGAAACAGCCGAACCTCTTTGTTGTCCGATGCGGTTGGCAGAGCAACATAGATTTTATCCACCAATTGCTGGAGTAATTGGTTTACGTCTCGCGTTGGGCTTGGTTGAGCCTGCGAAGCAACACTTTTTAGGATGACATCGCCTTGTGTTACCGCACTTGCAAGGGGTTGAGAAGGCACTTTTTCTTCATCCGTTTTAACGGCGACTAGTGCGCTTTTCGTCACGATTTTTTCAAGAGGCTTGGTTTCAGGCAGGCCACCAGTTTGGTCTGATCGTTTGCCTGTATTCTGTAGCGGCGGAGTTGCACGCTTATTGTGCGTTTTTTCAGTTTGCCTTTTCGTTAAGCCAACAATGTTAATCCCATCTTGAGCGAGCTCTGTCGCTGTCGCATTTTGGGGGAGCAAGCCAGATTCAAGCGTAGAGAGATACTCCGGCGAGGTATGTTTATCCATCGGCGTCGGTTTATCATCTTTCAAATGAGCTTGAAAGTGAGGATCAACACGCTCGGTAGAAGGGGAGCTTAGAACTGTGTCGCCATCGCTTTTTCCATCACGTTTAAGCAATTTATTGTTTTTGCTAATTATTTCTTCGCTATTTGCTGCGTCGTCTTGCGATTTCTCTATATCTCTCTTACTGACGACGTCACTTTGACCTTTTAAAGTGGAGATGTTTTTGTCAGCGTTGGCTTCTTGGTTCGATAGGTTATGTTTCTTATCTAGACTTTGAGATGTCTTATGCCTTAGCGGTATGTCTTCTTCGCCAGTATGATTTTTTTGGGGATTCCCAACGATAGACTCCTTTCCCTTGCTAGGCTTCTTCGTCATTGCATGCTCGAATTGTGATTGAAGCTCGGCCTCCTTCTCGAGAGGCGCTTGTTCCGGCGTTGATTTGTGCAGCGTATTCGATGTTTCAGTTGTTGGGGTAATGCGCATAGTGAACCTTTAGATAATGTCGACAGTGCGAAACTCTTCCTGTTCGAGTTCTTCTTGGTATTGCCTTTCTCGCGATTTTTCCGCGACTTCTTGTTGCTGCAACTGAACGAATTTTTCTTTGGTTTTATGGGCTTGTCGCGCCTCTTTTTGCTTTTCTTTAAGTGCCGAGCGTTCGATTTCAAGCGCTTTTTTTGACTCGGCCACACGTTGTTTAAGTTCGGCTTCTCTCTCTCTTAACAACGCGATTTCTTGTCTTAATGTTTCCAGCTCTTTGAGAACGAGCGTTTGTTGTTTTGCTTTAGCAAAACGTCGCTCTTCTTCTTCCTGGCGCCAAACGTGATAGTCCGCGACAGAACGTTCGGCCTTTTGAACCTGTGCTGCGGCGTTTGACACTCGGTATTCTTGACGCTTGACGGCTTTATCCGCACGTTCAGCGCGAATTTTTTTGATTTCTAATAAGCGTTCTATCATTGTTTCGCCATCCCTTTAAGTTGAGCGATAGCGCCATCAAGATCGCTTGGTTCATGAGTGCCTTGGCGTAAAAAGGCGCGTATATCATCACTTTGTGCAATGGCCATATCCGCTCGGCTATCTGCGCCATGTTGGTATTCGCCAATTTTGATTAGCAGTTCAACTTCTTCATACTTAGCTAACATTTCGCGAATATGAGCAGCAGACGCCTGATGATCGGATCCAACGATTTGATTCATCACTCGGCTTGCTGACCGAAGTACATCAATCGCAGGGTAATGGTTCATTGCGGCAAGTTTACGCGAGAGAATGATGTGCCCATCTAAAATGGAGCGAGTTTCATCCGCGACAGGCTCTGTCATGTCGTCACCTTCCACCAACACGGTGTACAGTGCTGTAATTGATCCTTTGTCTGATTGTCCAGCTCGTTCCATCAGCTTTGGCAAAGCGGCAAAAACGGAAGGCGGATAGCCACGTCGTGTTGGTGGCTCGCCTGCGGCTAGTCCAATCTCCCTCTGTGCGCGGGCGAAACGCGTTACAGAATCCATCAGCAGTAGCACGCGTTTACCTTGGTCACGAAAATATTCTGCGATAGAAGTGGCAACAAAAGCGGCTTTGGCGCGCTCCATTGCTGGGCGATCAGAGGTAGCGACCACTAAAACCGATTTGGCCATTCCTTCTTCGCCTAGGTCATGTTCAATAAACTCGCGCACTTCGCGTCCGCGTTCACCAATTAAGGCGAGAACGGTCACGTCAACTTCTGCGGAGCGAATCAGTTTTGCCAGTAGGGTACTTTTACCCCCGCCAGCCGCTGCAAAAATTCCCATGCGCTGACCTTCACCACAGGTCAGTAGCCCATCAATGGATCGAACGCCAAGAGAGATTGGCTTTTCAATCAGTTTACGTTGCATTGGTGGTGGCGCATCGCGATAAACAGGATACCAAGCACTTGGTTCCTGACTTTGCGTACCATCGAAAGGACGCCCAAGCCCGTCAAGCGTTGTACCTAACAGGTGGTCGCCAACACCCACTTCGTGCATTTTGCCCATTGGGCTTACTTCTGTATTTGAGGAAATCCCAAACATATTTCCTAACGGGGTGAGCAAAGCGTGATGCTGCTGGAAGCCAACCACTTCCGCTAACAAAGACAGAGTTTGATCGGGATTACGCAACTCACACAGTTCACCTACACGAACGCCAGGGACGACAGCTTTGATAATGGTGCCGGTGACTTGTGTAACGCGCCCGCGAATTTGGATCAAACGCGTCTGTTTAATCGCAGATTGTTGGATATCAGTGATGTATGAGAAATCGTTCAAGGTAAAAATATGCGCAATGATTGATGCTGAGAGGATAGAAAGTATAAGAATCAATTTATAGTGAATATCAGTCGGGAGTTTTTAGAAAACTGAAAGCGCACTAAAAAAACACGTCTGATTTTGACAGCTTCAACAAAGCGCACTTCCTATAATTCGCCTGTATTGTGCGGAAGGAGTGCAAGTGAATGAGTATTATCAACAATCATATCGCAACAAATCCAAAGTTTGATGCGTCTATCCAAAACGGGTTGGAATCGTCTCGCCCCGACGTTTCACAAAAAGGCAATTATCGCGGTGAAACCGTCCGTGTTCACAATGCCACACAATCACTTTTTGATGCGATGGAAGAACTCACTTCACTCGGTTCCGAAAAAGCAGAGAAAGATCTGACCAAGCGCAAAGTGAAAGACAGTGGTGTTCGAGTTAATGAAGCACATGAACTCGTTTCGGACTATTTAAGAAAAGTCCCTGATCTTGAAAAGAATCAAAAGATCAAAGATTTGGCTACAAAAATGGCGGGAGGAAATATCTCGACCATCGCGCAATTACAAGCCTACTTGAATGGGTTTTCCGAGGAGAAAAGCCATCAATACCTCGCCCTAAAAGCCGTTAAAAAGTTTTTGAGTGCGAGTCCAGAAAGTAAACACCTACTAGCGCTGATTGACCAAGCACTTCTAAGAATCGAGCAAAACCCAGATACATGGTCTCAAATTGATACGGAAATCCGTGTCTCAAATTTTGCTGATGAATACAGCCAAGAGCAAGAGTTTAGCTCTTTGCATCAGCTGCGCGGCTTCTACCGCGATACCGTTCATAGTTATCAAGGGCTCGGCGCGGCTTATCAAGATGTAGTGGCGCGCTTTGGTGAGCAGGAGGTATCGACTGCTGTTGACTTTATGCTGCAAGGCATGAGTGCAGATCTTAGTGTTCAAGGTAGCAGTATCGATTCGGTTAAGTTGCAGTGGTTGATGTCCGATATGCAAAAACTCAAAACTCTAAATACGTTGCAAGATCGTGTGAATCAGCTGTTCCAAATGTTTAAACCGGAAAGGACGAATTATGGCTTATCAAGTTTCTAATTTGATGGCTGATGTGATTGCGTTGGTAGAGCAGCGATGGGTAAGCAGTGATGAGATATGGAAAGTCGCCAACGCAATGGAATTGACGGCGGTAGAACAAAAAATCGATTTTTTTCGAGAGTTCCATAAGTTAGTTCGCGCAATCCCAATTGACGTATTCGCCGATGAAGAACAACGACAGAATTTAATCCAAGCGGTACAAAAGGCGCTAGACGAAGCCATTGATATAGAAGAAGAGGAAGCGTGGGAAGATGAGTTGGATTGATGCATCCGTCGATGAATTTTGCCGAGGAATGGGGCTCGATGCCGTCGATTTCTCTTCAGCTGGACGGGTGCAGCTGGATTTTGAGCAAAGTGGTACGCTGCATATTGAGCGACAGGGTGAGCAGTTATTCTTGATGTTGTCTCGAGCGTTATCTTGGCATCAAACCAGTGACATGATTCAAAGTGCACTGTGTTTGTGTCATGCCGATCAAGGCTGGCCTTTCGAAATTAAAACCGGCTTGTTAGATGAGCAAACTCTGGTTTTTTCAGCAAGGCTAAAAGGAGAAGAAGTAACACTTCCGACCTTAGAGCAAGCGTTTACGCTTTTGGCTCGTCTACATAACGATGTGGCAGGCTCATGACTCGAGTTAGCACTTTAAACGTAGGCATAGAAGCCTTCACGCATGTTACTCATAGTGAGGTTAAGGCCGATTTCCCTGAACGGTTTCAATTACTTCCGGATGGACAGGCGGTCGCTACGCATTTAGAGAAGCTCTATGACCTCAGGCCTTCAGACCAATACCTAATCGCGTTAACCAAGCCAAAATTGTTGCACTCAGAATTGTTGCGTCCAGAAAAGTACCGCCAACAGTTCGATGAAACGTTGGCTCAGCTGCAAGTTCTTGCACAGGACTCAGGCTCCGTTTCTTTTATCAAAGCATCCGAAACGCTACAAAGTACACAACTTGATCAGCGTTACCTTACTATGGCGCTCAATCTCCTTATTCAGGTCTAACCAACATGTTGAGATCCAAAGACATTGAACTCTTACTTGTTCACGCTGCGCTACAAGTTCAATACCAAAAGCCAGAGCATGCCATTTCTATTCTCGATGCGGTTCTAGAAATAGAACCGCATCACAAAGAGGCGATGCAAACACTTGCTGTGGCGTGTTTACAAAGTGGTCGATATACCCGGACGATTGAGGTGTGTGAGCACTTATTAAAATCCGACCTTCATCCTGACTCGGCAGGACTCTGGTTTTGTTTAAGCCAAGCGCGTTGGAAACAAAATGACGTCGATGGGGCACGCCAAGCGCACCGACGCTATCTGCAATCTTTAAATAGTGAATCACATGAATAAGTTGATCGATATTCTAAACAAAGTAGGGCAACGCAAAGACATCATGCTTGCGGTGATGTTACTCGCGATCGTCTTTATGATGATATTGCCACTTCCTACCGCACTGGTGGATGTGCTGATTGGCACCAACATGAGCATTGCGGTGGTGCTGCTTATGTTAGCGATTTACATCACCACGCCACTTGAGTTCTCTGCATTTCCTGCGGTGCTATTGATCACGACATTGTTTCGTCTGTCTTTATCTATCACGACAACCCGCTTGATCTTGCTACAAGGCGATGCTGGTCAAATCGTTTATACATTCGGTAACTTCGTTGTGGGCGGTAACTTAGTGGTCGGTATTGTTGTGTTCCTGATCATTACCATTGTTCAGTTTATGGTGATCACCAAAGGCTCAGAAAGGGTAGCAGAAGTTAGTGCGCGCTTCTCACTCGATGCGATGCCTGGTAAGCAGATGAGTATTGACGGTGACATGCGTGCCGGAGTAATTGACGTACACGAAGCTAGGCACCGACGATCGCTGATTGAAAAAGAAAGCCAAATGTATGGCTCGATGGATGGCGCGATGAAGTTCGTTAAAGGCGACTCCATTGCGGGTCTGGTCATCATTGTGGTCAACATCTTAGGTGGCGTCACGATCGGGGTAACGCAAAAAGGCATGAGTGCTTCTGAAGCACTTGAATTGTTTGCGATTTTGACCGTTGGCGATGGTTTGGTATCGCAGATCCCGGCACTCTTTATCGCGATTACCGCCGGTATTATCGTGACGCGTGTTTCCCATGAAGACTCTTCTGATCTTGGATCGGATATTGGTGGGCAGGTGATTGCTCAGCCACGAGCACTTCTTATTGGTGGTGTGCTTTTGGTGCTGTTCGCACTCATCCCTGGGTTTCCAAAAATCACTTTTCTGGTCTTGGCCGCCGTGGTTGGTGGTGGTGGTTTCTTCCTTTTCTATCAACAGAAAAAACAAGCTGAATCAGATAGCACCGACTTATCAAGCTTTGTTTCGCAAGGGGCCGGTTCGCCAGCAGCGAAGCCAAGCAAACCTACGCCTTCTAGAAACAGTAAAGGTAAGTTAGGTGAGCAAGAAGAGTTCGCCATGACGGTCCCGCTGTTGATTGATCTTGACGCGAGCCTTCAGGAAAGCTTGGAAGCGGTCGCATTAAATGAAGAGCTAGCAAGGGTTAGACGCGCACTATATCTCGACCTAGGCGTGCCTTTCCCAGGCATCCACCTGCGCTTTAACGAGGGGATGCAAAATGGCGAGTACTTAATTCAGTTACAAGAAGTCCCGGTTGCACGAGGACGAATTGTTAAAGATCAACTCTTGGTGACAGAAGGGAATGAACAGATCGATTTATTAGGCGTGCCTTATGAGCAAGATGAAGATTTTCTACCTGGTATTTCTAGCATTTGGGTGGCACAGAGTTATGAGCAAAAACTCGTAGCCAGTCATGTAGGTTTTCTCACACCCGACAGAATTTTAACGTACCACTTGTCTCATGTTCTTAAGGAGTACGCGCAAGACTTTATTGGTATTCAGGAGACGCGTTATCTGTTGGAGCAGATGGAAGGCAGTTATTCGGAGCTAGTCAAAGAGGCCCAGCGTATTGTTCCGTTGCAAAAAATGACGGAAATCTTGCAACGCTTGGTTTCTGAAGACATTTCTATCCGAAACCTTCGCGTGATCTTGGAAGCGATGGTTGAGTGGGGCCAAAAAGAGAAAGATGTTGTACAGCTGACGGAGTACATTCGTTCCAGCTTAAAACGTTACATTTGCTACAAATACGCGAGCGGACAAAACATGTTGCCCGCTTACTTATTGGATCAAAGTCTCGAAGACACAATACGCAGCGGTATTCGTCAAACCTCAGCAGGGAGTTACTTGGCGTTAGACCCGTCAGTAACGCAACAATTTGTCAGTGATGTGAAACAGACCATTGGTGACTTAAGCCGCATGCCGAATAAACCTGTGCTAGTTGTGTCTATGGATGTACGCCGATATGTGCGAAAGCTTATTGAATCGGAATACTACGATCTGCCCGTTTTGTCATTTCAAGAACTAACCCAGCAAATCAATATTCAGCCACTTGGAAGGGTGGGGATGTAATGAAAACAAAACTAATACTCTCGCTGGCGCAAGCGGGGATCGAAGTGACGCCATACTTTTGGCAACAAAGTGAAATTCAACTTGGTTATCGAATTGAAGTTGAAGGCTTAGAGCTCGTTTTTCGGGTGGAGGACGGTGAAATCATCATCGTTCTTCTGAAACGCATTCGTCCAAAATTGGGGTTGAGTAACCCCTTTGCCGGCTTATTTCTCTTGGCTGAACATGCCATTCAACTTTATCCCTCCGATTGGGTCATTCGCGGCAACGTCGATGTGTTACGTGGTAGCAACATGAGCAGCCAGCGATTGGCACAGTTCTATCTAAAAGCATGCGGTGCAAGCCATGATGAGCTAGACGACTGGTACTGTTTACGCCTAGCAGATTATAGACCTTTGAAAAAGTTGAAAAAGTAAAAACTCACGACTGTTACTGACAGCACCGATGAGATG
Source organism: Vibrio sp. 661 (assembly GCF_033339315.1). Classification (NCBI taxonomy): domain Bacteria; kingdom Pseudomonadati; phylum Pseudomonadota; class Gammaproteobacteria; order Vibrionales; family Vibrionaceae; genus Vibrio; species Vibrio sp. 661. Next base: position 85,792 of record NZ_JAWOUJ010000016.1, read on the forward strand.
ACCCGCTTTAAGATAGGAATCAAGATGAAGCAACCGTTTACCGATGCGATTGAGAACGCTGAGCTTGCCATTAGAAAAGCTGAAGACAGAACCGATATTTTTAACGAGCTATTGGAAGGCTTAGGTGTTGGTCCTGTTGCGGGGGATGTTTTACTTGGCGGCATAAAAGCGCCAGTAGATACCATGAAACGTGCAGAGCAAGAGCTAATAGACGAAGTCCAGCGCCGCCGGCAACAACAAAATCAGCTACAAGGTACGTCAGGTAAACGCAGAAAGCGTCCCACAGTGATGCGCGGCATGATGATTTAGAGGTTTGGAAATGACGAATATGAAAACGACTGGCTCTACGACAGGAGCAACAGACACAGCTGCGAGTAGTGCACCATTACCCACTTTCCAACAAAACTTGATAGAGGCATTTACCCCTGTACTGGGTGAAGCAGAGACTCAGCAACTTGCCTCCCTAATCTCTTCATTGCCAACTATCTCGGGACAAACGGAATCACAAAGTATCGCGCTTTATGTTGATACGCTTGAAAACCTAAAAGCGAAAAATAACGCGTTTGCTGGTATATCATTGACCGACACCGCATCTGTTTGGATAAAGTCGCTACAAAGTGCTAACTCAGATGGCGAATTAACCGCAGCCGAGTTTAATGCTCAAACAAACCAAACGCTATCAAATCAGTTTCAGGCTTGGTTTAGTAAGTTACTGACGGAAAACGTAGATAGCTCGTTGTCTACTGAGTTTGTTAGTCAATTTAATCTGGGCACTCAGAGTAACCAAGCGGAGCAGATCGCCAACCTCTCCGAGACAGGTCTGGCTAATGCCACCAAAGAAATTTCTCTTTTTGTTGCAGAGCTTGCTAATCAAATGGGCTCCCGTGAAGTGAGAGATGCTTCTATTTCTTTTCTTCGCAATGCCTTTAGTAGCTTAGGTTCCGTTAATCTCGCGCAACTGAAGAGCTCGGACTTTCTGTTGACTAAAGAGAGTTTCGCCCTTCAAGTCTCAGCTCAATTAAAAAGTAGTTTTCAAGGCATTGGTATTACTTTAAGCACCGATGACGCAAGTGCGCTAGCTAGCAGAATTACCTGGACTCCTGGTATTTCTAAACAGCAGCTTAAAGAAGCGTTAGATGAAATGGCCGCTCAAGTGAAAGGCCAATATAGCGCAGCTTATGGTGAGGCGAGTGGAACGAACAATCTAAAAGCAGCACTTAATACTGTCATTGGTGGAACTGAGCCTTTGACCCTTTCTAGTCTGTTCGCCAACTTCGCGGTGAGTTTAACAAATATAGAAATCGACGACTTTTACCAGGACAGCGCGATAGCCGATGTCCAAAAGACACAAATAACGGCAGCTCAAGTTAATTTGATCAAAGAAAACACCGAACGAGATATCCGATTACAGTTTGAAAAAATAGTAAAAGGTGAATCTACCGGGGCTTCATTTACTGAGCGATACGAGGCATTGCGCAAGAACTTAGGGGCATTGAAAGAGCGTCTACTCAATATCACCGATAAAGAGAAAGCGGATCGCGAGGTGAGAGCAGAGCACTCTCTAACGGCTCGTGATTTGTTGGCCGTTGTTGAGTCCAGCATTGGAGACCGTTTTGATGAGCAAGTGCTGCTTGCACTAAATGAGCGTCGTGTTAACCGTTTAGAGAAACGTAATGACCAGAAAGAGGCATTAGAGGATCTCACAATACAGCTTAAAGTTTTTGGTGTTGTGCAATCAAAAATTCACTCTACGCAAAGTGTTGATGGGGTTTATAAACCGGGATATCCAGAAAGTAACTTCAAAGCGAGTGACTTTAACTACAGCAATCAAACGGATTTTGAAGCTTCACCTGAGTACAAGTATTTGACGGATAATAAGATAACAAACCATCGAGACTTCCTTCAAACACAAGGTATTACTATCGGTGATGGTGCTTCGTACCAAGACGAAGAGAAGTCGAAAAAGCTGTCTAATTTTTCTAGTTCTGTCAGTGCTAAATCCAAGTTGCTTAACGATGAAGTGCAAATCAAAACCACTGAGCTGAACGACACCAGTTCTCAATACAACTCGACCGTTGAAGCGATGAACAAGTTTGTTCAGAAGTACCACAGTATTTTACAAGAAATCCTACGAGCCATTTAAGGATAACCAACCATGACTAAAACAAACGCGACCGATCCATCTCAAATGCAAGCAGAAGAACTGCTGTCTTTTTTGGAAGAGGGAGGCACGCTAAAAATGTTGCACGATGTGTCTCAGGACACCATCGAACACATTTATGCCGTAGGTTACAACTTTTTCCAATCGGGAAAGATTGAGCAAGCAGCGAAAGTATTTCAATTACTCAGCATGCTTGATCATTATCAGGCGCGATTTTTCATTGGCCTTGGCGCGGCTCGTCAGGAGTTGGGTGAGTATCTGCAGGCAATAGACGCCTACAGCTACGCAGCGCTAGTGGACGTAAATGATCCACGCCCACCTTTTCACTCTGCTGAATGTCACCTTAAACTGGAACAACTGACAGAAGCAGAGAGTGGGTTTTACAGCGCGAAGGAGATGTCTGCCGGAAAATCACAATATGCAGATTTGCATGAGCGTGCAGGCATCATGTTAGAAGCGGTGAGAAATAAAAAGGAGTAATTAGACTATGAGTTCTATTGCACTTGACCGCATCCAGACACAGGTTTATAGCCCTGAATCTGGCCAAGCCACGTTAGATAACGTGCAGAAAACGGCGTCTACAGCGACGCCTTCTGTGACGGTAGAAAACGTGAAGAGTAAAGATGCAGATGTACTGAACACCGGAAAAGTAAAAGTTCAGTTAGATGCACCTAACGCAGCTGTTAGTGACAAAGTGAATGATTTGACGCTAAAAGCCATGGCACAGCTGCAAAAGATCGTCGATACCATTGCAAAATCTCTCCATGCAGTTGCAGACCAAACAGGTTCGATTGCCGTTAAAATCATCGCAGGATCTGCTGATGATTTTGAAGTAGAGCTTGCTGCTATCACGGATAAACTGAAAAGTGCTCAAAACGAGCTGAAAATTCAGGAAGTGAAGGTCGCAAAAGCTAAGCACGAAAAAGAGATGGTGGAAAACCAAGACAAAATCAAAGAATCGGAAGCCGCTGCAAAAGAAGCCCAAAAATCAGGCTTAGCAGCGAAGATCTTTGGTTGGATCAGTGCGGTGGTTTCTATTGTTGTTGGTGCCGTAATGGTGGCAACGGGTGTTGGTGCAGCAGCCGGTGCACTTATGATCGCTGGTGGCGTCATGGGAGCAGTGAGCATGGCGTTGCAAGAGCCAGCCGTTCAAGATGCGCTAAAAGAAGCGGGCGTAAATGTCGATGTGCTAAACAAAGTCGTAATGGCATTAGAAATCGCCGTCGCGGTTATCGGAGCTGTTGTGACGTTTGGTGGTGCAGCTGCTGGCGGTATCGCGAAACTTGCAGCAAAAGGTGCTGGTAAGGTAGCTCAAAAGGTCACGGAAATCGCTACGAAAGCCGCTGCAAACATGGCGAAAGTGGCGGATATGGGCACAAAAGCTGCGACAACAACAGCGAAAGCGATTCGTTATGGCGCAGAAACCGTCGATCTTGCCGTCAACGTGGGTAAAGGCGCAACGGACAGTGTCCACGCTGCTAACAATGCTCACGTGACAGAGATTCAGGCTGATATCACAGACCTTCGAGCCAAAATGACGTTAAGCCAGGCTGTCATTGATAAGCTCAAAGAAGAGATTGGTAAGTTGATGGAAGACTTCCAAGAGCTGATGAGTCTCATCATGCAAATGATTCAAGCGAAAAGTGAAACTATGCAAACGGTGTTAAGCCGTCCTGCAACGGTATAAGGAGTTTATTATGCTAGATAAAGTAGGCGGAACGGGTCGTGGTGAACTATACGGTTTAGGCGACACCATTAAAACCAACAAAGCAGAAAAAGCGCCGGAAACAAAGCTTGAAGCGGGCGCCGTTAAAAGCCAAAGTGAGTCAGGTGTTTCTGGTGCAGCACGCTACCAGTTAGAGACACCTAAAGCTCCTACAGTGAGTAACCAAGCTCAAGTTGTTGCAAACCTAATGAGCGCTCTTGCACCGACGGTGAGCTCATTAATGAGCACAACGATGAAAGCGCTTAACGGTGAGGAGGTGATCAAGTCACCATCAGATGCGGTATCACAATCGTTGACGCTATTAACATTGTTGTATCAAGTATCAAAGCTGAGCCGTGAGCAGCAAGTGCTACAACGTGAAATTGCTGTTGAAGCAAACGTCGCGAGTTTAGAAAGCCAAGCGGCAGAACTCAACAACTCGGCAAGCGCGATGATCGCGATGGCAGTCGTTTCGGGTGTACTAGCGGGTGCTACCGCAATTATTGGTGCCCTTGGTTCTTTCAAAGCAGGGAAAGAAATCAAGAATGAAATGGCGAGCAATAATGTACTTAAAACGCAAAAAGCTGGCTTCGATCAAGCAGAAGAGTTATTAAATAACAATAGCTTGTCTAAAACGCAGCAAGATCAGGTTAAGCGTGCGCACTCACTAGCGAAAGACAATATCGCAGACACGACAGCGCAGCTGACAAGTGGTGGCCGTAAGTTCGATAAGTTGATGAGCTCAAACCAAGCGAAGAACGCGATTCTTCAAGCTTTGGGCCAGATGGCAAACTCAGCATCGAATGTAGAGCAAACCAAAGCGCAAGCGCGCAGCAAAGATGATGAAGTACAAGCGACTCGCGCACAAGCAGCCAAACAGAAAGCCGATGAAAACATTGGTTTCCAAGAAGGCTTATTGAAAGAGCTACGTGACTTGTTCCGATCTATCTCAGATAGCCAGAACCAAGCGTGGCGAGCGTCAGTCCCAACGGTGTAACCATCCGTTTCACTAACTACAAAGCGTTGTTTATACAACGCTTTTTTTATTTTCAGCCCTAAACCACCTACTTCAGTAGGTGGTTATCATCCGTTTCGGCTTTGCCTGTAAAACTACT
>NZ_JAWOUJ010000017.1:0-82625 GCF_033339315.1 Vibrio sp. 661
GTGGTGCCCGGAGGCGGAATCGAACCACCGACACGAGGATTTTCAATCCTCTGCTCTACCGACTGAGCTATCCGGGCAACGGAGCGCTATTAAACGGATTTTCCCGCGTTGCGTCAACCACTTTTTTTAAATAATTTCAAAAAAGTGGTTGTTCGAACGCTTTTTATTCAACTGTCACTACAAAGTTTGCTTCGAGTTAAATTCCTTTTTGAAATTTGTAACTTTTTCTAGGTAGCGACGCGCTTCTGCGTTCGGGTGTTTCTTGGTTAACGCCCAATAAACTTGGTTGGGTTGCAATGAATTAAGATCTTGCATTGCGCGTTTGCGATCACTGCGATGAAATGTGTTTAAAACTCCTCCAGTACCGCCATTGTAAGCTGAAATCATGCTGTACTCGAGAGAGGTAGGGTGGCGGACTTCTCTTAAATAACGATTTTTTAAGATATAGAAATACGCAGTACCAGTATCTATGTTGTTTTCTGGATTAAACAAATATTCAGGGCTTGGTTGGCCCGAGCGCTTTTTCACGAGTTTGAACACATCTCGTCCCGCTGTTTTAGGTACAACTTGCATTAGGCCATATGCATTTGCCCAACTTACCGCGTATGGGTTGAAACTGCTCTCGGTTTTAATAATGGCGTATATCAAGTCTTCTGGAATGTCGTATTTCTTGGAAGCTCGACGCACGATATCGGCGTATTGGTAGCTGCGAGTTGAAAAGTGGTCTTCAACCATGGGAATTTCGACGTAATACGCTTTCTTGAAATCTACATTTTTGGTTTTTATTTTATTTGCGATGAGGTATTCCGCAAATCGGTTTGCCCGCCAAGACCATTGAATTGGCTTATTGTCTTGGTCGACAACTTGTTTATACAGGAATGGTTGCCCCTCTAACGTGATACCTTTAGAGGAGAATAAGTCGACGTGAGCGGGATCGTCTGGTGTTAATAAGGTGGTGACAATCGCGTCTTTTAGGTGTTTTTGGGGCTCTGTCGGTGATACGGTCTCTATCGTGATCACGCCTTTGCGAAAGTCGACCTCGGCGCGGCTAAGGTAGTTATCGATGTACTTAACGTAATTACTCTTGCCTGCGTACTTGATTTCTTTTTTACCCCAGCGCTTTTGAATATTGCCTGAAAAGCTATTGATTAAGGCATCTAGCGCCGCAGTATCTTTTTCAAATTGTCCTGGTAGCTCAGCTAAGTTATTGGCAAAACGGTTTGTTGGCTCGTAGTTGACGTCATAAATCTTTTCGACGAATTCACGGCTACAGCCTGCCATTAAAAGTGCGGCAGCAATAAAGACAATTTTTTTCATAAGTATCAGAGTTATTGAAGGTAATAGAAAAATGACACCACAAATGGTTGTGATGTCATTGTTTAACTCAAGCGACTTTATTCGCTCGGCGGTGTGTAACCTTCGATATGAACGTCTTTTCCTTCAAAGAGGAAATTTACCATTTCTGTTTCGATCAGTTTGCGGTGTTCTGGATCCATCATGTTGAGTTTCTTCTCGTTGATCAACATGGTTTGTTTGTGTTGCCACTGAGCCCACGCTTCTTTCGAGATGTTGTCGAAAATGCGTTTACCTAGTTCACCAGGGTAAAGTTGAAAGTCTAGACCTTCGCCTTCTTTCTTTAGTCGAGCACAAAATACAGTGCGGCTCATAATGACTCCTTGTATTCAATTAACGAAGTTCGTGGGGTAGCGTTTCCAGCAATAGTTTTACTGGCGCGGCTAAACCGACTTCTTCAGGTTTAGATAAGTTATACCAAAGACCTTTGTTGCCTTCCATTATCACGTCCGGTTGCTTTGATAAATCAATCAAAATTGGCGTGATATCTAGGTGGTAATGGCTGAATGTATGACGAAAGGTAATCAGTGTTTGCTGCTGTTTGATATTGCTGGCTTGAATGCCGCGTTGATCCAGTAGCAATTCAATGTCGCTTTCTGCATCCACATGTTCGGTTTGTGGGAAGCAGAATAAGCCACCCCAAATGCCTGTTTGTGGTCTTTGCTCTAACCACACCTCATGACCATTTTCGGTGTTGTGGTGAAGCATCACGAAACGAGTTTGCTTGATTGGTTTATCTTTCTTCGGTTTTTTGCCCGGGTAGTCGAGCACATTACCTTGTTGTTTTGCCACACACAGGTCAGCAACAGGGCAGAGGCTACATTTGGGTTTGCTGCGAGTGCAGACCATTGCGCCCATGTCCATCATTGCCTGGTTATACTTATCTACATCCGTTTGTGGGGTATGCGTTTCGGCAATTTCCCACAGCTGGTTTTCAACCTTTTTTTGTCCTGGCCATCCTGCAACTGCGAAACAGCGGGATAGGGTGCGCTTCACGTTACCATCAAGAATCGCGTGTGGTTGTTTATACACAGACGATAAAATGGCGGCAGCAGTAGAGCGACCAATCCCCGGTAGGGCGTTCATTTTCTCTATATCAAGAGGAAACTCACCATTGTATGTAGAGGCGACCTCTTGTGCTGCTTTGTGAAGGTTACGGGCTCGGGCGTAATACCCTAAGCCAGTCCAAAGGTGTAGGACTTCATCTTGCTCAGCATTGGCAAGATCGACCACGGTTGGAAAGCGCTCCAAGAAACGTTGGTAATACGGAATAACCGTAGTGACCTGAGTTTGCTGAAGCATAATTTCAGACAACCAGACACTGTATGCGGTCTTATTTTGTTGCCACGGAAGATCTTTTCTTCCATATGCGTCATACCATTCTAGGATGGCACTGGCGAAAGGTGTCACGACTTGCTCTGTATTCTATTATTGGTTAGGTGCAAAATTGCACCACATAATGGGCAAGAAGTACAACGGATAAACAGTAGGGATATAAAGAGGTGTTTCGTTGCTTTTGGGTTGCCATAGACCAAGAGCTCAACAAATACTTGCACCTAAGTAAATTCTTTGGATAATCCCCGCTTTGATTAATCAATGTGCAGGCAAAATCAATGAGTGAAGTAACCACTAACGAATACAACGAAGACGGAAAGCTGATCCGCAAAATCCGCAGCTTTGTACGCCGTGAAGGGCGTTTGACTAAAGGTCAAGAGAGCGCGATGAATGAATGCTGGCCTACGATGGGTATTGACTTCAAAGCTGAACTTCTCGATTGGAAAGAGGTATTTGGCAACGATAACCCAGTAGTGCTTGAGATCGGTTTTGGTATGGGTGCTTCATTGGTTGAAATGGCAAAGAACGCGCCAGAGAAAAACTTCATCGGTATCGAAGTTCATAGCCCAGGCGTTGGTGCTTGTCTTGCCGATGCTCGCGAAGCGGGAATTACTAACCTGCGTGTAATGTGTCACGATGCGGTAGAAGTATTCGAACACATGATCCCAAATAGCAGCTTATCGACACTGCAATTGTTCTTCCCAGACCCTTGGCATAAGAAGCGTCACCACAAGCGTCGTATTGTTCAATTAGGTTTTGCGGAAATGGTGCGTGAGAAGCTTATCCCTAATGAAGGTATTTTCCACATGGCGACCGACTGGGAAAACTACGCAGAGCACATGATTGAAGTGATGAACCAAGCGCCAGGTTTCGAAAACATTGCTAAAGATGGTGATTTCGTTCCTCGTCCAGACGATCGCCCGCTAACGAAGTTTGAAGCTCGTGGTCACCGTCTTGGTCACGGTGTTTGGGATATCAAATATAAGCGTATTGCGTAACCAGAGGAGTTCATGGGATGTACCATTACGCGATATTAGCGAATCCGGGTCATAACCGAATTTACTTTGATAGCGCAATGACCATTGCCTGTTCTGAGCTAAAAGCAATTTTAGCTTCACAAGGCGTGGATGTGACAGAAATTGGTAGTAAAGACGTTGGCTTACCTGCTGCGTTGGTGTTTTCTTGTCAGGAAGCGCTAACCGATGAGCAGGCGCGAAGAATCGCAGCCTCTTCGATTTACTATGCGCTATTTGAAGTGCGCGAAGATGGTTTACTTCGACCAGTTCAATCGCCCGTATTTAACACTTTCCCGGAAAGTATGAGTCAGATTTTGCGCTACACCGGGAAAACAAACGAGCAGTTTACCCGTTTGATGGTGAATATCGGCATTAGTGCGTCCAATACGGGAAGTGAACAACTGACCTTAATGGATCCAATGTGTGGTAAAGGTACAACCTTATTTGAAGGCTTGATCCACGGTTTGAACGTGGTAGGGGTTGAGATCAACGCCAAGTGGGTGCAAGAGATCCAGACCTTTATTGTTAAGTTCATGAAGAATGGCCGCTTTAAGCACAAAGTGAGCAAAGAAAAGCGCACTGCGGGTGGCAAGAAAGTGGCGGATGGTTTCGTGGTTGAAGCTGCAGCAAATAAAGAAGATTACAACCAAGGCAATCTTCAGTTTATGAAGCTGTATTCGGCTGATACTCGTATCGCTGATCAAGTCGTGAAAAAGAACTCAGTTGATGTGATGGTGTCTGACTTGCCTTATGGCGTGCAGCACGGCAGCAAAAATGCCAAGGACAGCAAACTGAACCGTAGTCCACTAGAGCTTTTAAAAGAGGCTCTGCCTGCATGGAAAGTGGTATTGAAAAAGCAAGGTTCAGTGGTGTTGTCTTTCAATGAATTCACATTGAAATGGAAAGATGTCGCGGCATTATTTGAAGAGCAAGGTTGGAAGGTACTTTCAGAAGAGCCTTACATCGGTTATCTTCACCGTGTTGATCAATCTATCAACCGCAATATTATTGTGGCAGTAAAACCATAATCGACTTGAGTCGAACGAACCCTATGGAAAAGCCAACGACACGTTGGCTTTTTTTACCTCTGAGCTCAACGAGTTCTCTTGTAAATAGAAGGTAGAGAATGAAACCGACAGTGGAAATTTTGACAGATATTTTGGCGGAAGTACGCCCTTTAATCGGCCAAGGTAAAGTGGCTGATTACATTCCTGCTCTGGCAAAAGTACCCAGCAACAAGTTAGGTATTGCGGTATACACCAACGAAGGTGAGGTTATTAAGGCGGGTGATGCCGATGAACCTTTCTCTATCCAATCTATTTCAAAAGCATTGAGCTTGACGTTAGCGATGTGCTTGTACAAGCAAGAAGAAATTTGGTCTCGAGTGGGAAAAGAGCCTTCGGGGCAGGCATTTAATTCGCTAATCCAGCTAGAAATGGAGCAAGGTATTCCTCGTAATCCATTTATAAATGCTGGAGCGATAGTAGTGGCAGATTTGTTACAAACTCGCTTATCTGCACCTCGTCAGCGCCTGTTGGAATTTGTGCGTCAGCTTTCTGGTGATACCCATATTGTGTATGACAAAGTCGTTGCGGCATCCGAAATGATGCATGGTGATCGTAATGCGGCGATTGCATATCTCATGCGTTCGTTTGGCAACTTCGAAAATGAAGTGATTCCAGTACTACAAAATTACTTCCACGCTTGTGCGCTGAAGATGAGTTGCGTCGATTTGGCTAAAACGTTTAGCTATTTAGCAAACAAGGGCACATCGGTACAAACGGGTAAGCCTGTAGTTTCTCCTGTGCAAACCAAACAACTTAATGCACTGTTAGCAACGTGTGGCTTGTATGATGGCGCGGGCGAGTTTGCTTATCGCGTTGGTATGCCTGGTAAGTCTGGTGTTGGTGGTGGCATTATCGCGGTAGTACCTGGTGAAATGACCATTTCAGTATGGTCTCCAGAGCTTGATCCTTCAGGTAACTCGCTTGCGGGTACTAAGGCGCTTGAGCTGCTCTCAGAGCGAATTGGCCGTTCAATTTTCTAATGTTAGAAATGTGTCAACCTTATTTAGGACGGCACAGTTTCTAAATAAAAAGCCTCTCAATTGAGAGGCTTTTTTTGTTTTGGGGTTGCGTTACTCTTCGCTTTCTTCGGCCATAAAGGCTTCGAGCAAATCATTGAGGAAGAGCTTCCCTTTTTCAGTAATTTGCCAGTGGGTAGGCGTTTCACTCAGGTAGCCCATTTCTATCGCCCAGCTGATGGTTTCTTGAATCGTACTAAGTGGTAAGCCCGTGGTGTCCACGTAATCTTGCTTCGGACAGGCTTCGATTAAGCGGAATCGGTTCATAAAGAACTCGAATGGACGATCTTCATCCGCGACGACATGTTCCGTATGCAGATAAGGTTTGACCATATTTTGATAAGCCGCTAAATAGCCTCGCGGGTGTTTTACCTTTGTCGTTCGAATAATACGTCCGTCGGTAAAACTGAGTTTGCCATGAGAGCCACAACCGATACCAAGGTAATCACCAAAGCGCCAGTAGTTGAGGTTGTGCTGACACTGATAGCCCGGCTTGCTGTAACCGGAGATTTCATATTGCACATAACCCGCGGCTGCAAGTTTTTGGTGTCCGAGCTCGAAAATATCCCACAAGTCATCATCGTCAGGTAGCGTTGGTGGCTTGTAGTAGAACATGGTGTTTGGTTCGATGGTCAGCTGATACCAAGACAAGTGCGGCGGTGCCAACTCAATCGCTTTGTCCAAATCTGCCAAGGCTTGTTCGATGCTTTGATCAGGTAAGCCGTGCATGAGATCGAGGTTAAAACTGTTCAAACCGATTTGGTGCGCCAGCTTAGCAGCATTGACGGCTTCGTCTTGGCCGTGAATGCGCCCCAAACGCTCAAGCTTTTGTTGCTCAAAGCTTTGCACGCCGATAGAGATACGCGTTACCCCGGCTTTACGGTAGCCAACAAAACGCTCTGCTTCGATGGTGCCTGGGTTCGCTTCCATGGTTATTTCGATTTCAGGCTTGAACGGAATACGCGCTTCAATGCCCTTAAGTAGACGCTCGATGCCTTCTGCCGAAATCAAACTCGGCGTACCACCACCAATGAAGATTGAATGCAGTGGACGTGGCGCTTCGTTAAGTCGGTATTTCTCAATGTCGGTATCCAAATCTTCTAAAAGGGCACTGATGTACTCTTCTTCTGGAATCTCGGTTTTGAGCGCGTGAGAGTTAAAGTCGCAATACGGGCACTTTTGCACACACCACGGGATGTGTACATACAAGCTGAGTGCTGGGGGCGTTAACATGGTCTAATTCGCTCGTGATTACTGAGACACTTGCTCAGACAGTTGAGCAAACAACGACTTGAGCGCTTTACCGCGGTGAGACAGTTGTTTTTTACGTGCAGGTTCAAGTTCGGCTGACGCACAGTTGTCTTCAGGAACAAAGAAGATTGGGTCGTAGCCAAAACCATTTTCACCGTGAGCTTCAGTTAGAATGCGACCTTCCCATTTACCGTGGCAGACGATAGGCGTTGGGTCGTTCTCGTGACGCATGAGGACTAATACACAGTGGAAACGTGCTGTACGCTCTGCTTCTGGTACGCCTTCCATTGCCGCTAGCAATTTTTCTAGATTCTCTTGATCAGATGCGCTCTCGCCTGCGTAACGTGCAGAGTAAATGCCCGGAGCGCCTTTTAAGAAATCGACTTCTAATCCAGAGTCGTCTGCAATGGCAGGAAGCCCTGTTTCTTGTGCGGCATGGCGAGCTTTAATGATTGCGTTTTCAATGAAAGTTGTACCCGTTTCAGCTACTTCCGATACATTGAATTCACTTTGCGCTAATACTTCAAAGCCGAAGTCAGACAATAAATCTGCCATTTCACGAACTTTGCCTTGGTTACCAGTTGCTAGCACAATTTTTTTCATGGGAATCTCTTTTAATAGTGATAGAGGAGAACAAATCGTTCTCCTCTAGATATTCTTTAACTAATAAGTGGTTTTTAGCCTGCTTAGATCCAAAAGCTTTTGGAACATCACAACCCAATTACTCTTCAACATAAAACTTCTGGGTGAATTTAAGCTTACCTGAGCCTTTGTTTCCAGCTTTTACGTCAATATCGAAAGTAAAAGTTTCTTCGTGGGTAATTGGCAGTTCGGCTAAATAGTATATCGCATTGCCTTCTTTGACTTCACGAAAGGTCAAGGTCTGAGTTTGGCCGATAAGGTTCTTCGCGCGTCCAGCAATTTTTGCTTCTAATGCTGGCTTACCCAATGAAGCTCTATCTAACACGCTAATATTAACCACAGCGAGGTATCCATTACGTTTGATATCGTAGCTACGTGCGACTTTGGGTGTTAGGAATGTTGAGTTAAACGCGACATAGTGTACTTCGATATCTTTCATATTTTTAAACTGATCGGCGAAGCTTGGTAACGACAACAGGCTAATCAGTAATGCGGTAATCCATTTGCTCATTGTTACTTCCTCAAAGCACTTGTTATAAAACAACCATAGCTGCAATTTTACCTTGATCAGGGGGGTAAAAAATGCGTACTCAGTCGTTGGTATTAGTAAGTGTGGTACAAAATCGTAAATAAAAAGCCATCATAAGATGGCTTTAATTTCTGTCGGTATCTGGGTAGGCGATTCTATCCGAATTTGTTTGTGCCGTCCTAATTCACCTTTTTCTATGTGAACCAAGCCCTTAGCGATTTTAAACTGCTTGGCTAAGAACTTAGTTAGGTGTGCATTAGCTTTGCCATCGACAGGTGGAGCAGTAATGGCGATTTTTAGCTCTTCACCATGCAAGCCAACGATTTTATCGCGGCTAGCTTTAGGTTGAATATAGAGCTTCAGGATGATGTCCTCACCATCTTGCCAAACTGCAGCTGACATTATAGCTGGAACCAAATTGGACCAATGATATCGCCCATTAAGAAGTTCGCGAACTGCAAGCCGATAAATAACACCAGTACGCTTAAATCAAGACCACCAATAGCCGGAAGAATACGACGGATTGGAGCGCACATTGGCTCGGTCAGTTGATGGAATACGTACTCGATAGGGCTGCGGCCTTGGCTTACCCAGCTCAAAATTGCACGGATCAATAGTACCCAGAACAATAGGCCACCTGCGGCTTTGATTAATGATAATAAGCCCAAGAATAAGAAGTCAGCGCTGAAAGAGACGGAACCGTTCGAAGCTATTAGGATAAGCACGACAAATTTAAGCACACACAACACGTAGGCAAACAACACGGTTGCTAGGTCAATATTCCCCACGGAAGGGATAACGCGGCGCAGTGGACCAATGACCGGCTGAGTCGCTTTTACTATAAATTGCGAGAATGGGTTGTAGAAGTCTGCGCGTGCAGCTTGCAACCAAATTCGCAAAATTACGACCATGATGTACAGGTCAAATAGGGTTGAGATGAGAAAACTCATTGAATTCATAAGGTACCCTTAACAAGTGATGGATGATACTAAACGGAGTTCATCAAAATAATTAAAACAGTTTTTCCATTTCTTCCGCGCGAGCCACAGCAGCTTGCATGGCTTTAGCGACAATATCTGAAAGTTGATGTTCGTTGAATGTACGTAGTGCTTCTGCCGTTGTCCCACCTTTCGATGTCACGTTCTCACGCAGGGTCGATAGCTCAGTTTCTGGGTTGCTAACCACCATACTGGCCGCGCCCAATGCAGCTTGTTGAACCAATAGTCGAGCAGTCTCTTTATCAAAGCCTTGCGCAATCGCTTCTGCTTGCATCGCTTCCATAAACAGGAAGAAGTATGCTGGAGCACTGCCCGCTGCGGCAATCACATTATTGATACCTGACTCTTGCTCAACCCAACATACTTTACCGACCGCTTCCATTAACTCTGCGGCAAAAGCTTTGTCGTGCTCGGTTACATGAATTGGTGCGAATAACCCACTCATACCCAACCCAAGTTGTGATGGCGTATTTGGCATAACACGAACCAAGTTCAATTTGGTGGCTAGCATATCATCCAATCGTGAACAGTTGATGCCTGCGGCAATAGAAATCACCAGTTTATTAGTGAAATCGATCGATTGCAGTGGTTTACAGACATCAGCCATCATTTGCGGTTTTACAGACAATACCACCACATCCGCCTCGGTCGCAGCTTGGATGTTATCGCTGGTGGTACGGATGCCAAAATCTTGTTCTAGCAGAAGGCGGCGAGCCTCTGAAGGAGCTGTCGCGGTAATGTTTTGCGCTGGGTATCCGTTAGCAACCAAGCCTGAAACAATGGCTCTCACCATGTTGCCAGCACCAATGAAGGCGATTTTTTTATGTTCCATTTGTCTGATTTCCATCATGATATTTAGAATTTGTTGTGCGCTCAGGTGTATAATGGCGCCGCTGTTACTTACTGCTCCTATTGGCGAGTAAGATGATTGCGCATTTACGCTCTAACGACTGACGACATAACTTATGTCGCGAGTGAGCGTTTTGTTGATTTAGCTGTAGTCTCGTGCGCCGAAAATAGCGGTTCCAATACGAACCATTGTACTACCAGCTTCGATTGCAGCGGTCATATCACCACTCATTCCCATTGATAATGTATCGATTTCTGGGAACTGTGCTTCGAGTGTTTGCTTCAACGTAGCCAACTTCTGAAATTCACGGAGTTGTGATTCGTAGTCAGACACGTTGGCAGGAATCGACATCAACCCTCTTAAAGTGAGGTTGGGTAGGCGAGAAATCAACTCCGCCAGCTCGAATACTTCCGCTTCAGTGACACCAGACTTAGATGCCTCACCACTGGTGTTAACCTGAATCAGAACTTGTAGCGGTTTAAGTTCGCTTGGCCGCTGATCATTCAGGCGTTGAGCAATCTTGGTTCGATCGATGGTGTGAACCCAATCGAAATGTTCAGCAACAAGTCGCGATTTATTGGATTGAATCGGACCAATGAAGTGCCATTCGATTCGATTATCTGGATAATGCTCGGCAAAGTGCTGAACTTTACTGACGCCCTCTTGAACGTAGTTTTCACCAAAGGCGGTTTGTCCCGCTTGGTAGGCTTCGAGAATTGCCTCGACAGGTTTAGTTTTGCTTACCGCTAGAAGTTGCACTGACTCTGGAGTTCGACCACATTTTTGCTCGTCATATCGAATTTGAGAGGTGATATGTTCAATATTTTGTTGAATACTACTCATAGCTGTACTTTAGACTTAAGGATTTTAAATGGATATCACTGAGTTACTGGATTTTAGTGTAAAACATAATGCCTCGGATCTACATCTTTCTGCAGGTGTCCCACCAATGGTTCGTATTGATGGGGATGTGAGAAAACTAGGCATTCCAGCGTTTACACACCAAGAAGTGCATCGTTTGGTTTTCGAAATCATGAACGATGCCCAGCGCAGTGAGTTCGAAGAAAAACTCGAAGTCGATTTCTCTTTTGAGTTGCATAACGTTGGCCGTTTCCGTGTCAACGCTTTCAACCAATCTCGCGGTTGTGCGGCAGTATTCCGTACCATTCCAAGTAGCATTCCAACTCTGGAAGAGCTAGAAGCGCCAGAGATCTTCAAAAAAATTGCGAACGCTGAAAAAGGCTTAGTTCTGGTCACTGGCCCAACAGGTTCAGGTAAATCGACGACCTTAGCAGCCATTGTTGACTACATTAACCGTAATCACAACAAGCACGTACTCACAATTGAAGATCCGATTGAATTTGTTCACAACAACAATAAATGTTTGATCAACCAGCGTGAAGTTCACCGTGACACCCATAGTTTCCAAAATGCTTTGCGTAGTGCATTGCGCGAAGACCCAGACGTTATTCTGGTTGGTGAGATGCGTGACAAAGAAACCATCAGCCTTGCCTTAACGGCGGCAGAAACCGGTCACCTTGTTTTCGGGACGTTGCACACCAGCTCGGCGGCAAAAACCATTGACCGTATTATCGATGTGTTTCCTGGTAGTGATAAAGATATGGTTCGCTCGATGCTATCTGAGTCCCTTCGTTCGGTTATCGCGCAAAAGCTTCTGAAGCGTAACGGTGGTGGCCGTATTGCATGCCATGAAATTATGATGGCAACGCCTGCGATTCGTAACTTGATCCGCGAAGACAAAGTCGCGCAGATGTATTCGATCATTCAAACAGGTGCGGCTCACGGCATGCAAACCATGGAGCAAAATGCTCGTCAGTTAATGGCGCAAGGCATGGTTGCTCGTGAAGAGGTCGATAGTAAGATCGGATTAGAAGTGCAGCAATTCTCGTAACGTTCATACAGATAATGGTGAATACGGAAGATGGATCTAGATAAATTTCTCGAAGGCATGTTGGCGCTGAAAGCGTCGGATCTTTACATCACGGTTGGAGCGCCAATTCTATTTCGTGTGGATGGCGAATTGCGTCCGCAAGGGGAAAAACTCACCGAGAGTGATGTGGCTGCATTACTCGACAGCGCTATGGAACCAGATCGGCGTCAGGAATTTCGTAAAAGTCGCGAGTCGAATTTTGCCATTGTGAGAGATTGTGGTCGCTTCCGTGTGAGTGCCTTTTTTCAACGCGAGTTACCAGGCGCAGTGATTCGTCGTATTGAAACTAATATTCCTACTTTTGAGCAGTTAAAGTTACCGTTAGTGTTGCAAGATTTGGCGATAGCTAAGCGTGGTTTGGTGCTGGTGGTCGGTGCTACTGGATCGGGTAAATCGACCACCATGGCGGCGATGACAGGCTATCGAAACAGCAATAAAACCGGGCACATTTTGACGGTCGAAGATCCGATCGAGTTCGTGCATGAACACAAGCGCTGTATCGTGACTCAACGTGAAGTTGGGTTAGATACGGAAAGCTATGAAGTTGCGCTTAAAAACTCGCTGCGCCAAGCACCAGATATGATTTTGATTGGTGAGATCCGTAGCCGTGAAACAATGGAATACGCGATGACCTTCGCCGAAACGGGTCACCTGTGTATGGCAACGTTGCACGCCAATAATGCCAACCAAGCTTTAGAGCGCATTCTTCACTTGGTACCGAAAGATCAAAAAGAACAATTCTTGTTCGATTTGTCGATGAACCTAAAAGGCGTGGTTGGTCAGCAGTTGATCCGAGATAAAAATGGGCAGGGACGTCATGGTGTATTTGAGATCTTGCTAAATAGCCCACGTGTGTCGGATTTGATTCGTCGCGGAGATTTACATGAGTTGAAGTCAACCATGGCTCGCTCAAATGAGTTTGGTATGCTGACGTTCGATCAATCTCTCTATAAGTTAGTGATGCAAGGTAAGATCAGCGAAGAGGATGCACTACATAGTGCCGACTCGGCAAATGATCTGCGCTTGATGTTGAAAACGCAGCGTGGTGAAGCATTCTCTACGGGCAGTTTGGCGAACGTTAAGATCGATATGGATTAATCCAATCCAGAAACAAAAAAAGGTTGGCAGGAGCCAACCTTTTTTCATTGTGCTTGAAGTGTTTACTCACCCCAAAGGGCTTCAAACCAGCTTTCTAGAATCACCACTGCTGACTGGCAGTCAACATTACCTTTCGATAGGGCTTTGTAGCCGCCCATGCTGAACAACTCCGCACGAGCTTCTGCAGTAGATAAACGCTCATCATGCAGTTCAACTGGCAATCCGTATCGGCCTTGCAGACGCTTAGCAAATTTTCGTGCTCGAGGGGTTATGGTCTCAAGGTCTTTGCCATGCAGATCGGTCGGTAAACCGACCACTAGCAAATCTGGTTGCCACTCTTTGATTTGCTTTTCGATATCGTCCCAGTTTGGAATACCGTCATTGGCTTTAAAGGCTTTTAATGGGGAAGCTGTACCAGTAATTTCTTGGCCAATAGCGCTACCAATGCTTTTGGTTCCAAAGTCAAAAGCCATAATTGTGCGTGACATAAGGTGTCTCTATCTAATGTAACTGTATATTTGGACTAAGCATGTCCAGAGTCTGCTGAAAGGTGACTTGGGTCGATACCCAGCTTTTCGACCGCTTTCTTCCAACGCTCGTTGATTGGTGTATTAAAGATAATTTCAGGCGTCGCTTCAATGGTGAGCCAAGAGTTTTCGACCAGCTCACTTTCTAATTGGCCTGCACTCCAACCGGAGTAGCCAAGTGCCACTAAGTAATCACTTGGTTCTGCTTCTGTTCCTAACACCGACAGAATATCACGCGAAGTGGTTACCGCGAGGTCATCGGTCATTTGGACGCTGGACTCGTAGTAATCTTTGGGTTTATGCAAAATAAAACCACGATCTTCCGAGATTGGGCCGCCATTGTAGACTGGTCTATCTAGACTGGCTTCAAACAGGCGCGGGTGTACTGGCTGAACTTCCACCTGCTTGAGCATGTTGCCGACGGTGATATCAACAGGAGCATTGATCATCAGCCCCATAGCGCCGTCTTCGTTGTGCTCACAAACGTAGATCACGCTGTTTTGAAAGTACGGATCTTTCATCCCAGGCATGGCAACCAAAAAGTGATTTGTGAGATTCATACTCATATTGACCCTTAACTCTCGTAAATGCCCTTAAGCAAACATCATACAGTTTACCATCTAGGTATGTGCATGAGTTTGCTTAAGTTAATGTACTACGCTCTCTATTAACTGTAATACAGTTTGAGTTATTCGCCTTTTACTCGACGCTCAATCGCATCCATCAGCTTGCCTGTGATTGAGATATCAAAAGCAGCTTCAATTTCGCGAATACAGGTTGGGCTGGTGACGTTGATTTCTGTTAGCTTGTCGCCAATTACGTCAAGGCCAACAAAGATAAGGCCTTTTTCTTTCAGTGTCGGAGCAACGGTTTGCGCAATTTTGAGGTCGGTTTCGCTTAGCGGACGAGCTTCACCAGTACCACCAGCGGCTAGGTTGCCGCGCGTTTCGCCTTTAGCAGGAATGCGTGCTAGACAGTAAGGCATAGGTTCGCCATCTACCACTAAGATACGTTTGTCACCGTTGCTGATATCTGGCACGAAGGTTTGCGCCATTGCGTAGTTTTGACCGTGGTTAGTCAATGTCTCGATGATCACAGAGACGTTTGGATCGTTTTCTTTCACACGGAAGATGGACGCGCCACCCATACCATCAAGCGGTTTCAGGATGACATCACCATGTTTTTCACGAAATTCTTTAATTTTCTCTGCTTTTCGCGTCACGATAGTTGTAGGTGTCAGCTCTGGGAACCATGCTGTAAACAGCTTTTCGTTACAATCACGTAAGCTTTGAGGCTTGTTAACGATCAGTGCACCTTGTTCTTCTGCACGCTCAAGGATGTAAGTCGCGTAGATGTATTCAGTATCAAACGGAGGATCTTTACGCATTAGCACCGCGTCTAGCTCAGACAGTTCGATAGTTTGCTCTGATTTGAACTCGTACCAACCGTTTGGATCTTCTTTTAGTTCCACCACTTTAGTATCTGCAATGGCAACGCCTTGATCGAGATGCAGATCATTCATTTCCATGTAGTGGATTTCATAGCCGCGTCGTTGCGCTTCAAGCATCATGGCAAAGCTAGAGTCTTTTTTGATGTTAATGGACGAGATTGGGTCCATTACTATACCGAGTTTGATCATTATTTTTCTCCGTTTAACCAAGATCGCCGAAACGAACTTGTAAGGCTGTAATTGCTGTCAGAGCCGCTGTTTCGGTGCGCAGAACGCGAGGGCCGAGTAGCGTTTCTTCAAATTGGTATTCTCGAGTCATCTCGATCTCTTCAGACGATAAACCGCCTTCAGGACCGATCAGTAGGCGCACTTTTTCAACCGGGGTTGGCAAAGTGTTGATTGAGTATTTAGCACGAGGGTGAAGGTTAAGCTTTAAACCATCGTACTCTTCTTGACACCACTCTTCCAAGCTCATAATTGGACGAATTTCGGGCACGACATTACGCCCACATTGCTCACAGGCACTGATGGCGATTTTCTGCCATTGCGCGAGTTTTTTCTCAAAACGCTTTTGGTCAAGCTTGACGCCACAACGTTCAGAAATCAGAGGAGTGATGGTATTGACGCCAAGTTCAACAGACTTTTGGATGGTGAACTCCATCTTATCGCCACGTGAAATGACTTGACCAAGGTGCAGATCTAAAGGGGATTCAATACTGTTTTCTACGCGCTCGGTGATGTTAACCAAAACTGATTTCTTGCTGACTTCACTGATAACCGCTGGGAACTCTGCGCCACTGCCGTCAAAAAGGAGAACGTCTTGGCCTTCTTTCATGCGCAAAACACGACCGATATGGCCTGCTGCGTCGTCACTTAAAGCAAGTGAGCCAAGTTGATGAATGGTTTCTGGATGATAAATTCGAGGGGTACGCATGAGATTTCCAGCAAGAGAATAAACTTAAACCCTAACATGGATGCTTTGCACCGAAAAAACAAGGGGCAAGAAGCGTTTCAATATCAGTAATTGAAACGCTTCGAGGTCGGAGGTTACAGTGCGCGGCAGGCTTCTTGAACAAATGGGTTGTGATTGCCCTGTACTTTTGCAATGCGCTCGTCACGCTCACATTCCCATTTATCGACAGGATAGGTTTTGTTCCAAGCACTCATTAATTGCGTTTGCTGCTTCGACAGTTTGAAACCGTACTCTTTGCTCATGTATAGATAGGTACGAGCAATTGAGCCACGCGCACGGTCTGGTGGCATGACTTTACGCTGCTTAAAGTTCACTTGCATCTCACAGCGACCATAACTCACGCCATCCATACCGTTCCATTGGCTGAAGTTGTAGTTCGAACGGTCACCGTTTACTTCACCAATAGCAGGAGTTAGGTTGTGCAAGTCTGCTTCCATCAAACGAAAAGTTTTGTCTTTTTTCTTACAGTTTTTACGTCCGCCATCTTGCCAGCATTGACGCTGGTGGCCAAATTGCCACGCAGGAACAACGTGCTCCCATTCGATTCGTGCAGCCCGTTTTTCTTGTTTACGGACTTGGTAACCGCAAGAGGCTAAATCGGGTAAGCCTTTCTTGCCTTGCCATTGAATGTTACAGCCACAGTAGAAGCTTGTTGGATGGTCTTGATAAATTTTGACCGCCTCACGTTTGGCAGCAGAGAATGAGCTCGGTGGCGCGGCAATCGCAGTGCTAGAAAGCGCGATAAGCAACAGAGAGAGTAAGTATTTCATGATAAAAGTCTTTATAAAGTATGACTTTATTCATGATAACACGCATAAAATAGCTTTAGTGATGAGTAAGTTAACAATAGTTGGCGAAGGGAAGGTTTTGATCAACTCGATCTTTATTTTGGGAACGCAAGTAACACTATGAGGTAAGGGCTACGATAATTGAATACCGGTGAAGTTAAGTGGTTGGCGGCATTTTTGACAAGAGTACGTCGCCTCTTTGCGCAGCACCTTATTATGACGGCGAATCGATAGAGGGTAGGTCATACAACCACAACGATACTCAAAGGTTTTACCTTGAACGGATTTTACTTCAAAGCTGTGAGTGGTTTTGGCTGGTACGTTAAATACGGCTTCCATGACGCCTTTCCATTCTTTACCGTGAGGCCTAACTCGCCCGTAAACCTGATAAGTAATCAGGTGTGCTACTTCATGAGGAATGACTTCATCTAAGAATGCTTGGGTGTTTTCGCGAAATAAAACAGGGTTTAGGCGTACTTGATTTAATTGAAGGTAGGCTTTTCCTGCCGCTTTCCCACGGACGTCGAAGGTGATTGTTGGAATCGGGAAAGAACGTTTGAAAGCTTGTTCCGCCATCGCGATACAGCCCGCCATCACTTGCTTGGCTTTATAGCTGAGTTCTATATCCACAATTCACCTCGATAAATCAAATAAAAAAGCCCCCGCATTTGCGAGGGCTAGATCATAGCATCAGTTAATTATGGTGTGTGTTTTTTCTTGATGGTGGCATGGTAAGCGTGCCATGTACCGTAGCCTAGAATTGGCATGGTAAACAACATTCCGATCCCGTAGGTCGCAAAGCCGATAAGAATACCGCCGCAGATGATCGCTGCCCAAACAATCATTGCTGGAATGTTGCATTTCACGGCATTAAAGCTGGTAAATACAGCGGTCATCATGTCTACGCGACGCTCCATCATGAGCGGAATAGAAAAGGCTGAAATGCTAAACACCACACAAGCCAAAACAAAGCCAACTAAAGAGCCGATGACAAGGAAGGGTAGGAACTCACTTAAAGGTGCCCCTTGAACAGAAGGGTAGAGTGCATGAAGTAGAGCGGCAATGCGCATCCAAAATATCATACACACTGCGAGTAACACGGCGAACGCCCATTGAGATGTTGAGTTACGACCGATCGCTTTCATTGAATGGAACAAGCTTGCTTTGTGTCCGCGCTCTCTCTCCCAACTGGCATCATATAAGCCCAGCGCGAGAAACGGACCAATTAACATGTAAACAATCAAACTGGGCATGACGACTAAGTGTGTGCCTTGCCACTGTACGAGCAAAACAATGCCTATCGCAGCTGCCATAAAACAGATGCCATAGAAAGCACTAATAAGCGGCATTCGCACGAAATCATGCAGACCTAATGCGAGCCAATGAAAAGGTGCAGAAAGATTGACCGTATTGCACGGTATGGTTCTGGCGTATTCGTTGTCTGGCACTTCCTTTCGCTTGTTGTGGAAGTCCGATGGATTAACAGTTCGAGGCATAACTCCTCCTTGATTTATTCCCACATTATCCGCTTATACCAACTGACAGCGGTTTTTGTTCAGTCAAACTTGAAGCGACTTTTTCAAGTTTACATCTGAGCATTGGCTTAGTTTGGTATCGGCCATAAAGATGCCGACTCATGTCTTTACTTAAGTGTTGCTTCCACAGTCGCCAGCATCCGACGTCTCTATTTAAATTGGAGTTAACAATATTTTAACTATTGGCGGAGATGGGATAATTTACAAATAATTGCTTAAAATTTATTCGGTATAAAAATGAGGGAGAAATAGGACTGCTTTGTGGGGCAGGGCGGTATGAGCCGAAATGGCTGGATAAAAGTTGCTGAAAATAAAAAGCCCCCGCCATAGGCGAGGGCTTGATTGATTCTTGCTTGGCTTGATTATTTGATGCCAGCGAAATCGCGTAGAAGTGCAGCTTTGTCTGTCGCTTCCCACGGGAATTCTTCACGACCGAAGTGACCGTAAGCCGCTGTCTTCTTGTAGATAGGTTGAAGAAGGTTAAGCATTTCTTGTAGACCGTATGGACGTAGGTCGAAGAATTGACGAACCGCTTCAATGATGATGTCGTGAGATACTTTCTCAGTACCGAACGTTTCCACCATGATAGACGTTGGATCAGCAACACCGATTGCGTAAGAAAGTTGGATCTCACAACGGTCAGCCATGCCTGCCGCTACGATGTTTTTCGCTACGTAGCGTGCTGCGTATGCTGCACTACGGTCAACTTTTGATGGATCTTTACCAGAAAACGCACCGCCACCGTGACGAGCTGCGCCGCCGTAGGTATCTACGATGATCTTACGACCAGTTAGGCCACAGTCACCCATAGGACCACCGATTACGAAGCGACCGGTTGGGTTAATGAAGAAGTTTGTTTCTTTGTTGATCCACTCAGAAGGTAGCACTGGCTTAATGATCTCTTCCATTACCGCTTCACGCAGGTCTGAAGTTGAGATTGAGTCACAGTGTTGAGTTGAAAGAACAACCGCGTCGATACCAACGATGTTACCTTGATCGTATTGGAATGTTACCTGAGATTTTGCATCAGGACGCAACCAAGGTAGTGTGCCGTTTTTACGAACTTCTGCTTGCTTTTGAACAAGACGGTGAGAGTAAGTAATTGGCGCTGGCATTAGTACTTCAGTTTCGTTACAAGCGTAACCAAACATGATGCCTTGGTCGCCTGCACCTTGTTCTTTAGGGTCAGCTTTATCAACACCTTGGTTGATATCTGGCGACTGTTTACCGATTGTGTTTAGTACCGCACAAGAATCTGCGTCAAAGCCCATATCTGAATGTACGTAGCCGATTTCACGAACGGTTTCACGAGTTAACTCTTCGATGTCTACCCATGCTGAAGTCGTGATTTCACCACCCACCATTACCATACCGGTTTTAACGTAAGTCTCACATGCAACACGAGCCTTTGGATCTTGCTCTAGAATCGCGTCAAGAACCGCATCAGAAATCTGGTCTGCAATTTTATCTGGATGACCTTCTGATACTGACTCAGAAGTAAACAGGTGCTTAGCCATGTTAGCTCCACTATATCTGGTTTAAAACTGGGGAATGATAAACTCTCCAGCGCAAATTAATACTAATTTTTGTAGGTGTATCTACATCTAGACGTCTATTCTAAATTTGATTGCTCGAATTACAAGCTCTTTTTTGGTTTTTGTTATAACCAAACGTTTGCCTGATTTATTGATAATTTTAAGAACTTCGAACGATTTGGCGCGAAAGGTGCAATATTTGTGAGGTTTTGGACTGGAAAACGTTTGCACACCCAACAGGGCTTTGAGAGAATTATGACCTACTTTTCGTTTCGCTTAATGTACTCAGGAGCAGACATGTCGTCTCGTAAACATCTTGCCAATGCAATTCGTGCTCTAAGCATGGATGGTGTTCAACAAGCTAACTCAGGCCACCCAGGCGCACCAATGGGTATGGCTGATATCGCTGAAGTTCTTTGGCGCTCTCACCTAAACCATAACCCTTCAAACCCAGAGTGGGCCGACCGCGATCGCTTTGTGCTGTCAAACGGTCATGGGTCAATGCTTATTTACTCTCTACTGCACTTAAGCGGTTACGAGCTATCTATTGACGATCTGAAAAACTTCCGTCAATTGCACTCAAAAACCCCAGGTCACCCAGAGTACGGCTACGCGCCTGGTATCGAGACAACAACGGGTCCTCTAGGTCAAGGCATCACTAACGCTGTTGGTATGGCGATCGCAGAGAAAGCACTAGCGGCACAGTTCAACAAAGAAGGTCACGATATCGTTGACCACTTTACGTATGTGTTCATGGGTGACGGCTGTCTAATGGAAGGCATCTCGCATGAAGCATGCTCTCTTGCTGGGACGTTAGGTCTAGGCAAACTGATCGCGTTTTGGGATGACAACGGCATTTCTATCGACGGTCACGTTGAAGGCTGGTTCTCTGACGATACACCTAAGCGTTTTGAAGCGTACGGCTGGCATGTAATCCCAGCAGTCGATGGTCACGACTCAGACGCGATCAACGCAGCAATTGAAGCAGCAAAAGCGGACCCACGTCCTACGCTTATCTGTACCAAAACAATTATCGGTTTCGGTTCTCCTAACAAGTCTGGTTCGCACGACTGTCACGGTGCACCACTAGGTCACGATGAGATCCAAGCGGCTCGTGAATACCTAGGTTGGGAGTACGGCCCATTTGAGATCCCGGCAGATGTTTACGCTGAGTGGGATGCAAAAGAAGCGGGCGCCGCGAAAGAAGCAGCTTGGAATGAAAAATTCGAGGCATACGCTGCAGCTTACCCTGCTGAAGCGGCAGAGCTTAAACGACGTCTAAACGGCGAACTTCCTGCACAGTGGGAAGAAAAAGCGAACCAAATCATTGCCGATCTTCAAGCAAACCCAGCGAACATTGCATCACGTAAAGCATCGCAAAATGCACTAGAAGCGTTTGGTCAAATGCTTCCTGAGTTTATGGGTGGTTCTGCTGACCTAGCGCCTTCTAACCTGACCATGTGGTCTGGTTCTAAGTCTCTAGAAACGGAGGACTTCTCTGGCAACTACATCCACTACGGTGTACGCGAATTCGGTATGACTGCTATCATCAACGGTATCGCATTGCACGGTGGTTTCGTTCCTTACGGCGCAACATTCCTAATGTTCATGGAATACGCTCGTAACGCAATGCGTATGGCTGCGCTGATGAAAATTCAGAACATCCAAGTTTACACGCATGATTCGATCGGTCTTGGCGAAGATGGCCCAACTCACCAACCTGTTGAGCAAATGGCGTCTCTACGTGTAACTCCAAACATGAGCACATGGCGCCCATGTGACCAAGTTGAGTCTGCAGTTGCATGGAAACTAGCGATTGAACGTAAAGATGCACCAACTGCACTTATCTTCTCTCGTCAAAACCTAGCGCAACAAGAGCGTACTGCTGAACAAGTCGCAGACATCGCGAAAGGTGCTTACATCCTGAAAGATAGCGAAGGTAAGCCTGAGCTAATCCTTATCGCAACAGGTTCTGAGGTTGAGCTTGCAGTGAAAGCCGCTGAGCAACTAACTTCAGAAGGCAAGAAAGTACGCGTTGTTTCAATGCCATCAACAGACGCATTCGACAAACAAGACGCTGCTTACCGTGAATCTGTACTGCCATCAGACGTAACGGCACGTATCGCTATTGAAGCGGGCATTGCGGATTTCTGGTACAAGTACGTAGGCTTCGACGGTCGCATCATCGGTATGACAACATTCGGTGAATCAGCACCTGCTGGTCAGCTATTCGAGATGTTTGGCTTCACGACTGAAAACGTAGTGAACACAGCTAAAGAATTGCTAGCGTAATTGCAGGACCGTCTAAACAGTCGAACGTAAACGACGATTGTTAAACGCTAAAGTTAGAAAGGCCATCATTATGATGGCCTTTTTATTTTTGTCAGGTTTTCCAACCTTGTGGAATGCTTTGGTGAATGCAGTCTAAAAGTACGGATAAGCGCAGTGGTGGTCGTCCTGCTGGTGTATAGCAGTTAATGGAAATAGGCTCAGAAAGCCAACCTTCTAAGCAAGGTGTGATTCGCCCTGGGTGATGTTTCTCATAGCCGTATGCTGTCCAAGTCGGCAGCAGTCCAATACCATGACCATTCGCGATACTGTCTATTTGCATTGCTATGTTGTCGCTGTATAAGCGACTAACAAAGGGTTCTAAAAAGAACTCACCGTGTTGAGGGTGTGCTAGCATCAATCCATTTTCTTGCACTGAACCAAAATCGATCCATGGATGTGCTTCAAGTTCTTTGGGGTGCGGTATAGGCCCATGTTGTTTTAGATAATTTGGAGAGGCAAAAGGCGTATAGCGAAATACCCCCAGCACTTCTTTTCGCCAGTCTAGCTCTTTACGTTCACCGAGCCAGATGAACAAATCTGGGTCATGATGCGCCTCAGAAAAGTCACTGGTAAGTTGAACTCTAACATCGGGATTATCAGCAAGAAAACGATTGAGTACGCCGCCGAGCCAGCTTCTAACTAAGGCAGTATGACAGACAATATGCAGTGGCCCTGAAACTTGGTTCGTTAAACCTTGCAGTGCATCATAACTCTCTTCGCTTAACTCAAGAATCTGGCGGCTGTAGTGGGCAAAGATTTCTCCAGCTCTTGTCAGAACTAATCGATTACCTTGTCTGGCGGTTAGAGCCTGACCGAAGTCTTCTTCTAATTGTGCCAAGCGACGACTTAGCGTTGATTTTGGCTGATTAAGGGCTTTAGCAGCGGCTGTCAAACTTTTATGCTGATTGAGCGCATCAAAGGCTCTAATTGATGCTAAGTCGTGCATATTTCTTTTACTCCTTACTGCGTTATGTACGAGTTCCATAAATGGAAAGAACCGTTCCATAACTCTCACTATGCATCTCATTCTATTTGTGAATAATTCACTTTCGAAAATAATAATCATTATCAATTATGGAGATGTAGATGTCTACTCTTAGACTGCCAGTTATTACCGCAACTGGTATTTTAGCCTTCGTCAGTGTCCCTCATGTTTTTGCCAATGATGCAGTTTCTAAAATGGAAACAGTGGTTGTAACTGCATCAAGTTATGAGCAATCTCAAGCGGACGCGCCTGCAAGTATTAGTGTGATTTCACGTGAGGAGTTGGACTCCCGTTATTACCGCGATGTGACTGATGCACTAAAAAGTGTGCCAGGTGTTGTCGTGACAGGTGGTGGTGATACCACCGACATTAGTATCCGTGGTATGGGTTCTAAATACACTTTGATACTGGTCGATGGTAAACGTCAAAGTACGCGTGAAACTCGTCCAAATAGTGACGGCCCTGGTATCGAACAAGGTTGGTTACCTCCTCTTCAAGCGATTGAGCGAATCGAAGTTATTCGTGGCCCAATGTCGACGCTTTACGGTTCTGATGCGATTGGTGGTGTGATTAACGTCATCACACGAAAAGATGCGCTAGAGTGGACGGGTAATGTTCAACTGGGCACGGTACTACAAGAGAATAGTCGCTCAGGGGGAGAGCAGAGCGCGAACTTTTTCGTTAATGGTCCGTTGGCTGAAAATTTATCTCTCCAAGTATATGGTCAGTACACAACCAGAGAAGAAGATGACATCGAATACGGTTATGAAGATAAAGATATGCAGAGTATCTCTTCAAAACTGACTTACCAGATTAATGATCGCCACTCGGTGCAATTAGAGGGCGGCACGTCGGCACAAAGTCGTCGTGGCAATGTGGGCCTTTCAGTGCCGACCACAGGGTGTCGTGGTGGGTGTGAAGATTCACTGAATGAATATCGTCGTAATTACGTAACGGTAAGCCACAACGGTGATTGGGATTCGGTGGGAATTTCAGATACTTACTTACAGCGAGAAGAGAGCGAGAACAAATCTCGTGAGATGACGATCACCAACACCACGTTCAAATCGAGCTTGGTGACTGGTATTGGAAACCATACGTTGACGACGGGTGTGGACGCTACTCATGCAGAGCTTGAGGATTTCACCTCCAACAAAGCGTCATCGAAGACTGAAACATCGAATACGCAGTGGGCTGTTTTCATTGAAGATGAATGGAGAATTGCTGATCCGTTTAGCGTTACGCTTGGCGGCCGTCTAGATCATGACGAAAACTATGGCGCGCATTTTAGTCCGCGTGTTTACGGTGTATGGCGAGTTGATCCGTCTTGGACGGTGAAAGGCGGCGTGGCAACAGGTTTCCGTTCTCCACAATTACGTGAAATTACTCCTGGCTGGGCGCAAGTCAGTGGTGGCGGTAATATCTACGGTAACCCAGATCTTGACCCTGAAACGTCGCTAAACAAAGAAATCAGCGTCTTGTATCAAGGTGATTCTGGCTTAGATGTCTCTTTGACTGCGTTCCATAACGAATTCAAAGACAAGATCACACGTGTTGTTTGTCCAGACACTATCTGTACTGATGGCCCAAACCAATGGGGCGCAGATCCAACGTACCGTATTAACGTGGATGAAGCGGTCACACAAGGTATTGAAGCGACCTTAGCATCGCCGTTAACGGAAACCATTTACCTTAGCTCGAGCTACACATTTACCGACTCAGAGCAAAAAACAGGTGAATACAAAGGCATGCCGCTGCAGCAGTTACCAAAGCATCTGTTTAATGTGGATGTGACTTGGCAAACGACAACAGATCTAGAGAGCTGGGCGAAAGTCACGTACCGAGGTAAAGAAATGGATCCGGTTACTGGCCCATCAAGAAACAGTATTGTAGAACCAGCTTATACCTTTGTGGACGCCGGTGTGACATACCAGTTAACCGACAATACTCGTATTAAAGGCGCTATCTATAACTTGCTAGACGAGGAAATCAGTTACGAAGAATACGGATATATTGAAGATGGTCGTCGCTACTGGTTAGGTTTAGACGTCGCATTTTAATTATCTATCGTTGTAATAAGGTCGAGCATAGTCTCGACCTTTTTTAATCCTGCTTTACTGTGATTCAACAGGTGCGTTTGTCAGCCTGATCAGGTAGTATCTGTGACACGAAATTTTTGGTAGGGCGAAGGATAAATGCTAAAGGTTGCGATCAATGGATTTGGACGTATAGGTCGTAATGTTCTGCGAGCGGTGTATGAAAGTGGAAAACACCAGCAGATCAAGGTTGTGGTGGTTAACGAACTAGCTCAGCCAGAGGCGATGGCACACCTACTGCAATATGACACCAGTCATGGTCGCTTTGGTAAAAAAATTTCCCATGACCAAGAACATTTGCATGTTCATCATGACAGCGGTGAATATGATTCCATTCGCATTCTCCACCTCTCCGAAATCGAATTACTTCCTTGGCGTGATTTAGAAGTTGATATCGTCTTGGATTGCACTGGCGTATTTGGTTCGCAAGCGGATGGGCAAGCGCATATAGAAGCTGGCGCTAAGAAAGTACTGTTTTCGCACCCGGGCGCAAACGACCTAGATAATACGATTATCTATGGCGTGAACCACGAAACTCTGAAAGACGAGCACCGTGTTGTCTCCAATGGCTCTTGCACCACCAACTGTATCGTTCCCATCATTAAAGTATTAGACGAAGCCTTCGGCATAGAGTCTGGCACCATTACCACAATTCATTCGTCCATGAACGATCAACAAGTAATTGATGCGTATCATAACGACTTACGCCGTACCCGCGCTGCAAGCCAATCTATTATTCCGGTGGACACTAAGTTGCATAAGGGGATTGAAAGAATCTTCCCGAAATTTTCCAACAAATTCGAAGCAATTTCTGTTCGTGTTCCAACGGTTAACGTCACTGCAATGGATTTAAGTGTCACAATTAGTACAAATGTGAAAGTTAATGACGTAAATCAAACCATTGTTAACGCATCTCAGTGTACATTACGTAACATTGTTGACTATACTGAATCGCCACTCGTTTCCATCGACTTTAACCACGACCCCCATAGTGCGATTGTGGATGGAAGCCAGACTAGAGTGAGTAACGGGCAACTCGTAAAAATGCTCGTTTGGTGCGACAACGAATGGGGCTTTGCTAACCGGATGCTGGATACTGCCTTAGCAATGCAAGCTTCTTCGCAAGTGGAACAGTAATGACGAAGAAGTGATGGAGAATTTTTATTTCAAGCCTTGAAATAAATCCATAATATCTCCATATCTATAACCAGTTTGAAGAATTAACAGGCTTGGCAGGGTTGCCGAGTTTTCAAAAACTTTAATTATTAAATATTTGAGAGGACACATCATGTCTGTAATCAAGATGACTGACCTGGATCTTGCAGGTAAACGTGTATTTATCCGTGCTGACCTAAACGTGCCAGTAAAAGACGGTAAAGTAACTTCGGATGCACGTATCATCGCATCTCTTCCAACTATTAAGCACTGCCTAGAAGCAGGCGCTAAAGTAATGGTTACGTCTCACCTAGGTCGCCCAACTGAAGGTGAATACGCTGAAGAGTTCTCTCTACAACCAGTTGTTAACTACCTAAACGACGCACTAGATTGCGAAGTGAAGCTAGCAAAAGACTACCTAGATGGCCTAGAGCTAAATGCGGGTGAACTTGTTGTTCTTGAAAACGTTCGCTTCAACAAAGGCGAAAAGAAAAACGACGAAGAGCTATCTAAGAAATATGCAGCACTATGTGACGTATTCGTAATGGACGCATTCGGTACGGCTCACCGTGCTCAAGCATCTACTCACGGCGTTGGCATGCACGCAGACGTAGCATGTGCTGGTCCTCTACTAGCAAACGAACTAGAAGCGCTAGGCAAAGCAATGGACAAGCCAGCTCGTCCAATGGTTGCTATCGTAGGTGGTTCAAAAGTTTCTACTAAGCTAACTGTTCTTGAGTCTCTATCTAAAATCGCTGACCAACTCGTTGTTGGTGGTGGTATTGCTAACACATTCATCGCAGCTGCTGGCCACAACGTTGGTAAGTCTCTATACGAAGCAGACCTAGTTGAAACAGCTAAGAAGCTAATGGACGAGTGTGCAATTCCAGTAGCAACTGACGTTGCATGTGCGAAAGCATTTGACGAGAACGCAGAAGCTGAAATCAAGCACGTTTCTGAAGTACAAGACGACGACATGATCTTCGACCTTGGTCCAGATTCAACTGCTGAACTAGCTGAAATCCTTAAAAACGCTAAGACTATCCTATGGAACGGTCCAGTAGGCGTATTCGAATTCAAGAACTTCGAAGCAGGTACTAAAGGTATCTCTGAAGCTATCGCAGCTTCTGAAGGCTTCTCTGTTGCTGGTGGTGGTGACACGCTAGCGGCTATCGACAAGTTCGGTATCAAAGCGGATGTATCTTACATCTCTACTGGCGGCGGCGCTTTCCTTGAGTTCGTAGAAGGTAAAGTTCTTCCAGCAGTAGAAATGCTAGAAGCACGCGCTAAGTAATTAAAGCAAAGCGGGGGAGTGATTCTCCCGCTTTCTTGTTTGCTGCAACGTGTGAGGAACTCTGCTAGAATAGCCTCAGTTGTGAGCAAACGTTTGCAAGATTTTCAACTTAACAAGTTTTGTTTAAAAACGACAGATAAATAGGATTACATCCATGTCTAAGATCTTCGACTTCGTAAAACCAGGTGTTATCTCTGGCGATGACGTTCAGAAAGTATTTGAAGTTGCAAAAGAAAACAGCTTTGCACTTCCAGCAGTAAACTGTGTGGGTACTGACTCTGTAAACGCAGTACTTGAAGCAGCTGCAAAAGTTAAAGCTCCAGTTATCGTTCAGTTCTCTAACGGTGGCGCTGCTTTCTTTGCTGGTAAAGGTCTAAAACTTGAAGGTCAAGAAGCTCAAATCCTAGGTGCTGTTGCTGGTGCGAAATACGTTCACGCTGTAGCTGAAGCTTACGGTGTTCCAGTAATCCTACACACTGACCACGCAGCTAAGAAACTACTTCCTTGGATCGACGGTCTACTAGACGCTGGTGAAGAGTACTTCGCGCAAACTGGTAAGCCACTGTTCTCTTCTCACATGATCGACCTTTCTGAAGAGTCTCTAGAAGAGAACATCGAAATTTCTGCTAAGTACCTAGAGCGCATGGCTAAAATGAACATGACTCTAGAAATCGAACTAGGTTGTACTGGTGGTGAAGAAGACGGTGTTGACAACTCTGATATGGATGCGTCTGAACTATACACTTCTCCAGAAGACGTTGCATACGCATACGAGAAACTAAGCGCAATCAGCCACCGTTTCACTATCGCAGCATCTTTCGGTAACGTACACGGCGTATACAAGCCAGGTAACGTTGTACTAACTCCAACTATCCTACGTGATTCTCAAGCGCACGTTTCTGAGAAATTCGGTCTTCCAGCGAACTCTCTAAACTTCGTATTCCACGGCGGTTCAGGTTCTTCTCTAGAAGAAATCCGTGAATCTATCGGCTACGGTGTGATCAAAATGAACATCGATACTGATACACAGTGGGCTACTTGGGATGGTATCCGTAAGTTCGAAGCTGAAAACCACGATTACCTACAAGGTCAGATCGGTAACCCAACTGGTGAAGATGCACCAAACAAGAAGTACTACGATCCACGCGTATGGCTACGTGCAGGCCAAGCTTCAATGGTTACTCGTCTAGAGCAAGCATTTGCTGACCTTAACGCAGTTGACGTACTATAATCGTTACTGATTAAGTTACTTAAAAACCCGCTCTTTGAGCGGGTTTTTTTATATCTATCATTTTCTTCCCCTCTGCTTTCTCCCGATATTTTTATGCGTTAGGTTGTATTTGCTAGTGAGATATCTCACCTTTAACGTTTTTTTTAAAGAAAGCATGGGAATATCAGTCTTAAGAGTGGCGAAATCAGAGTGCATTGCGTAACCTGTAACAAGTCAGTGTCAGAAAGCTCTGATAAAGTCTTGTTTTGCATATCTTTGCGAAACTCTGACTTTGAAAAAAGTCAGAGTTGGGATATTGTGCCAAAAATCTGACACTGTTCAGTGGAGCAATAGGGATGTTGTTTTA
The DNA here is from genome assembly GCF_033339315.1 of Vibrio sp. 661. Lineage (NCBI taxonomy): Bacteria > Pseudomonadati > Pseudomonadota > Gammaproteobacteria > Vibrionales > Vibrionaceae > Vibrio > Vibrio sp. 661. The sequence goes on from NZ_JAWOUJ010000017.1 coordinate 29,353, forward strand.
GAAAAGAGCCTTTAAAAAACAAGGTTCATAAATTAACGGCAATTGGATTTATATCTCTTTATTTTGAGGATAAGAATTATGGCAGGTGAATCGGTGGGTATCGATACCACTTTAACGGATGGTCTAACTCAGGCTGAAACTTGGCTGACAAACAATTCAGATCTACTGGTTCAGTACGGTGTGAACATTATCTCTGCGGTGCTTATTCTGTTTATCGGTAATCTTATCGTTAAGGCAGTCGCTGGTAGTGTTTCTAAAGTACTAGAAAAGAAAAACATGGATAAGGCCGTCGTTGAATTTATTCACGGTCTTGTTCGTTACTTGCTATTTGTAATCGTGCTAATCGCGGCTCTTGGTCGATTAGGAGTTCAAACCGCTTCTGTTGTTGCTGTGATTGGTGCGGCAGGTCTTGCTGTTGGTCTTGCACTACAAGGTTCACTATCAAACTTTGCAGCAGGCGTACTTATTGTTGCGTTCCGTCCATTCAAATCAGGCGACTACGTAGAAATCGGTGGTGTAGCGGGTAGTGTTGAAGCAATTCAAATCTTCCAAACAGTTCTAAAAACACCAGACAACAAAATGGTTGTTGTGCCTAACTCTTCAGTTATCGGCGGTGCCATTACTAACTACTCTCGCCATGCGACACGACGTGTCGACCTAGTGATTGGTGTTTCATACAAAGCAGACCTTAAACTAACCAAGAAAGTGATTCGTGAGACGCTAGAGAAAGATCCACGTATCTTGAAAGACCCAGATATCACAATTGGTGTACTTACGTTAGCAGACTCTTCAGTTAACTTTGTGGTTCGTCCATGGGTGAAAACTGCAGATTACTGGGGCGTATACTTTGATGCAATGCAAGGTATTAAAGAAGCATTGGATGAAAATGGTATCGAGATTCCATTCCCACAAATGGATGTTCACCTGAACAAAGTCGACGCTTAATCAAAAGCAGTCGATATTCAAAAGCGAGGCCAATAGGCCTCGCTTTTTTATATTTCGTAAAGGGTGTGATGACCAGCAAGTAAGAGGCGTTTTAGATGTTTACCTGCAAATCCAAATGTGAACTCAGGTAAGCCAGGCGTATAGAGCAACTCTTGATGTTGATAGAGATTGGTATCAACAATGATAGTGATGTATTCCGGTAAGCCTATTGGGCAAACCGCGCCGGGTACGCAACCTAACACTTCGACCATTTCATCGTCATTACAAATAGAGGGACGTTTACCTGTAATCGCTTTAATCTGCTTGGCATCGAGGCGCGAGTCCTTATCTGTCAGATAAACCGCGTAACCTTGTCCTTTGAGTGTTAAAAAGAGGCTTTTGGTATGCGTACCCGTCCAACCAAGCTCTCTCGCAATACGTATATCTGTCTCAAAGTCTAAGATGGCTTCGTGCTGCCATTCCCGAAAAGGAATAGAGAGCGCGTTGAATCGCTCTCTATTGTTGTTATAAATACGTTTTAGTGACTCCATGTCTTTGCTGCCTTACTACCTTATGATTACCAATACTTATCAATAAGCTCACTCGCTAAGATATACGCTATTGTGAACATCATCATTGCGATTGCAATGTCGATGGTTTTTTTCACTTTTGGTTTAGAGAGTGTTGGACCTAGTTTGGCGGCTCCTATCGATAAAGTGTAGAACCAAACAAAGGAAGCCATAATCGTACCTAGTGCAAAAGCAATGCGATCATGGCCTTCAAATTGTCCACCGATCGAACCTAGAATAACGACTGTATCTAAATATAAGTGCGGATTAAGCACAGTAACGGCTAACGCACCTAGAATAACCGTTCGACGACCTCGAGCTACGATCTCCCCTTTTGATTCCGATTCACTCTCTGGCTTAAAAGCACTTTTTAGTGAGAGCAGTCCATAGAAGCTCAAGAAAGCAATACCACCAAGTGTCACCGACGTCAGTAAGATTTCATTTTGAGACAGAATTGCACCACCACCAAAAATACCTAGAGAGATGAAAATCATATCTAGCACGCTACAAATAGTGGCGGTTGTTAGGTGGTGGTTACGCTTTATGCCTTGATTCAAAACATACGCATTTTGCGCGCCGATCGGAATGATCATTGATGCTCCTAAACCAAAACCTTGCAATAGAACCCACAAGCTCACACTTCACCTCACTTCAAAATAACAAATACATTTACAGAAAAGGGAAAGATAAAGCGTTTATCTAAATAAGTATAATTAATGATTTTAATCTTACATTAGATAGACTAATTTAACGGGAGGCGTTTGATCAAGAGTGAGAGGAAAGGTATGCGAGGGTTAGATTACAAATGGATTGAGGCATTAGACGCTATAGTTTATCAGGGTAGCTTTGAGCGTGCTGCCGAGCATTTATTTGTTTCTCAATCCGCCATTTCTCAACGTATCAAGCAGTTAGAGAAGTTTCTCGCGCAGCCTGTTTTAATTCGAAGCCAGCCACCTAAGCCAACGCCAATTGGTAAAAAATTGTTGGGTCTTTATCGGCGAGTACGCTTGCTAGAGCATGAAATTCTCCCCGAACTAAAAAATGATACCAGTACGCGACCTGTGCAACTCTCTTTAGCGACTAATGCAGATAGCCTTGCAACATGGCTACTGTCAGCGCTGAAAAATGTTATGAAGCAGCGTCAAGTTGAACTAAAACTGACTATCTATGGTGAATACCGCTCTATTGAAAAACTCAAAAGTGGCGAAGTGACAGGAGCGATCAGCTTGGAGCCCCAGCCAATCCCCGGATGCAGAGCAGACTATTTAGGTCGCATCGATTATGTTTGTGTCGCGAGCCCAGAGTTCTATCAGCGTTATTTTTCTAAAGGCGTAAATAATCAGACATTGGCAAAAGCACCGGCCGTTTCATATGACCAATATGATGATCTACATAAAACATTTCTTACCGAGCATTTTAACGTCAATCCTGACAGCGTTATTCATCACAACATCAGTAGTTCTGAAGCGTTTCTAAAAGTGGCGTTAGCTGGTGTTGCTTATTGCTTGATCCCCCGCTTGCAAATTACCGACGAATTAGACAGAGGTGTGTTGGTTGATGTGACTCCAGGTTTTTTAATGTCCCATCGGATTTATTGGCACCACTGGCAGTTAGAAACTGGGGTATTACAAGAAATCTCACACGCGATAGTCGGGTATGCGCAGGAGCATCTACCTCAATAAGTTTGTCAGAGCTGCATATCGTTAACTTAAGTGTGTTTTGTTTAAAAATTACGCCAATGTTACATAGTCAAAGTTGTGTTAGAAGTCACTATGGGTGCTTGGATAATCGGCGGAAGTTTCTATTATGAAACCACACGCTTTCTCAGCCATGATAGTGATGTTGGAATCTGAGATTAAGTACTTAATTTTGTATGGATGGATTTATTGAATGAAATTGTATTCATTTTTGCTGGCTTCAGCACTCAGCCTTACCAGTGCTTCAGTTTTGGCGAATACGCCAGAGTTTGCTCATGTTACGACAACGGGGTATGGCGAAGTGACGGCCACACCTGATATGGCTACGTTTTCTGTAAAAGTAGTCGATACGACAATGACGGCCGAACAAGCGAAATTGTCCGTAGATAAAACCGTTGAAGAGTTTCTAAAAAGCTTATCGGATGCCGGCTTGTCAAAAGACAATATTACTAGCTCGAATTTATACCTTGCTCCTCAGTACCATTACCCTAAATCAGGAAAAGCAGAACTTGTTGGGTATCGAGCATCTCGCAGTATTGATGTCACGGTGACGGATCTGAAAAACCTTAACCAATACCTAGATATGGCGTTAGAAGCGGGAATTAATCAGGTTGATAATATTCAACTTAAGGTAAGCAACCAAGCCGAGTATCAGCAAAAGGCACGAATGGCGGCGATTAAGGACGCAAGAGAAAAAGCAGGGTCATTAGCGACTGGTTTTGAGAAAAAGTTGGGCGATGTATGGCAGATCAATTACAGACAGATGCACGTTCAGCCTGTGTTAATGCGTTCAATGGCGATGGATAGTAAAGAAGGAGCGAATAGCTACCAAGATTCAACTATGATCATTCGCGATCAAGTCGATGTCATTTATAAGCTAAAGTAAGGCTTAGCAAACAGTAAAAAGCAAAAGGCAGGGAGTCATAACCCCTGCCTTTGTCGTTTCTGTTTCACTGTTTAGTGAAGGATACGAGCACGGATTGTGCCTTCAATGTTTTTGAGCTTTGTTAGAGCTTCTTCTGCTCGTTCAGTTTCAACGTCGATCACTACGTAGCCTATTTCAGCGGCTGTTTGTAGGTACTGCGCGGCAATGTTAATGCCTTCTTCAGCAAAGATGGTGTTGATCTGAGTTAGAATACCAGGACGGTTCTTGTGGATATGAAGCAGACGAGAGCACTCTCCACTGTGTTCTGGCAATGACACTTCAGGGAAGTTTACGCTTGAAAGTGTCGAGCCGTTATCAGAGTACTTAGCCAGTTTGCCCGCCACTTCTAAGCCGATATTCTCTTGTGCTTCTTGCGTTGAACCACCAACGTGTGGAGTGAGAATGACGTTATCGAATTTTTGTAAAGGAGACTCGAACGGGTCAGCATTTGTTTTTGGTTCAGTTGGGAATACATCAATTGCAGCGCCGGCAAGGTGACCAGCTTCTAAGCTATGGCAAAGTGCAGGAATATCCACAACGGTGCCACGTGCCGCGTTGATAAAGATGGAACCTGGTTTCATTCGAGCAAATTCAGCTTCACCCATCATGTTTTTCGTTTCCGGTGTTTCGGGAACGTGCAAAGAAATCACATCACATTTGTTCAATAGTTCACTCATGGTATGTACTTGCGTCGCATTACCAAGGGACAGTTTGTTCTCAATATCGTAGTAGTAAACGCGCATACCTAAGTTTTCGGCAATAATACCAAGCTGCGTACCAATGTGACCGTATCCGATAATGCCAAGGCACTTACCACGAGCTTCGTAAGAGTTGTCTGCACTTTTCTTCCAAATACCGCGATGTGCAAGTGCATTCTTTTCAGGAATACCACGCACTAGTAAAAGGATTTGCCCAAGTACAAGCTCTGCCACGCTTCGAGTGTTAGAGAATGGTGCATTAAAGACAGGAATACCGCGTTTTGCTGCTGCATCTAGGTTTACTTGGTTAGTACCAATACAAAAACAGCCAATTGCAACCAGCTTGTTCGCCGCATTGATTACCTCTTCGGATAGGTTCGTACGGGAGCGGATACCAATGAAGTGCACGTCTTTTACCGCTTCAATTAGTTCTTCTTCCGGAAGGGAACCTTTATGGTATTCAATGTTGGTATAACCAGCTGCTTGAAGAACTTCAACTGAAGAAGGGTGGAGTCCCTCTAACAAGAGGATCTTAATCTTTTCTTTTTCCAGTGAAACTTTGGCCATTTTTTCTCGTCCTTAAAATGGAAAGGTGGGCTAATGTGGCGCACATTGGGCAAAACTATTAAAAAGGGGATAATTAACAGTTTTGTAGGAAGACAAACGTTTCCCTGTGCGTCTTCTGTTCAATAAAGTAACAAAAAAAAATTGCTTTGGGTAAGAAAATTACGGAATAAGAGATAATTTTCTTATAGAAAGGAATAAAAAACGGTGCCTTGCAGCACCGTATGTAATGAAATAACAGAAAAGTGAACCAGATAGGTTCATTTTGGGCTGTTATTTATTCTTCAATTTTTGCACCTTCTGGTGTGCCAGTGATCACTACGTCTGCACCACGATGAGCGAAAAGACCCACAGTCACGACACCAGCGATGCCGTTTATTTTGTCTTCCATTTCTTTCGGGTTGGTAATTTGCATATTGTGCACATCCAGAATCACGTTGCCGTTGTCAGTCACAACGCCTTCACGGTAAGCTGGGTCACCACCTAGTTTTACCAATTCACGAGCCACGTAAGAGCGTGCCATTGGGATTACTTCAACAGGCAATGGGAACTGGCCAAGTACGTCAACTGCTTTAGTGCCGTCAACGATACATACGAACTTATCAGAGATTGCTGCGACAATTTTCTCACGAGTCAGAGCCGCGCCGCCGCCTTTGATCATTTCACGTGCTGGGTTGATCTCATCTGCGCCATCAACATACACATCCAGCTTCATTACATCGTTACACTCGTATACTTCAATACCAAGCTCTTTAAGGCGCTCAGTTGAAGCGACAGAGCTAGACACTGCACCTTTAATATCATCTTTGATAGTGCCTAGTGCATCGATGAAGTGATTCACGGTAGAGCCAGTACCAACACCGACAATGCTGCCTTTCTCAACATATTTTAGTGCTGCCCAACCAGCCGCTTTTTTCATTTCATCTTGAGTCATGCCAATCTCCTGAATAGATGTTCGTTAACGTTTGCGGGCGTGATTATAGCGGCTTACTTGTCACTTTCCCATTGCCATATTTGGCTTGGGGTCACGATCTTAGGTAATGGAATGTCCCAGCTTTCAATTGGTAAGCGTTCTACATGTTGGCAGTCATGAGCGATACCGACAGGTTTAGCTCCCTCTCCAGTTATAAACCAACGTGACAGAGTACGATCGTAGTACCCCCCGCCCATGCCTAAGCGGTGTCCGATACTGTCGAACCCAACTAAAGGCGTGCAGATTAAATCAAGCTGGCGAACGGGTTTGAGGTGTCTGATATCGAGCTTGGGCTCTAAGATGCCGTACTTGTTGTAGACGAGCTGTTCATCACTTATATACTGAAGAAACAGTAACTGACCTTTAGAAAAGGGATGGATGACGGGCAGATAAACCGATTTTCCCTGTTGCCATAACCATTCAATGAGCGGTTTAGTATCAAGCTCACCGTCTGCAGAAAGGTAGATGGCAATATGTTGCGCCTGATCGATTTCAGGAAGTTGGGAAAATTGAGTAATAAGGTCGATTCCCGCTTGGTATTGTGTATCACAGCACAGAGCGTTGCGCTTTTCACGAATCAGTTTGCGGAAGTCTTGTCGAGAGAGGTCTGACATAGAGAGAATACCCCAGGGTGCCGTTGAGGATTGTGGCCCTTGAACCAGCTGGTTCAAGGCGGATCAGCAATGACAACCGTAGGCTTCTCGGTGCATGCCGAGCTTGCTCAATAGTTACCAAATACTAACCCTTAGGTATTGCTTATCGGCTCAGGGACTTAAATCCTGCTGACGCACACCCCAGGGTAAATTTTGTATTTACTGCTGTCCTTGCGTAACTTTGCTTAGTGCGTTCTCTAAAGACGCGGTGAGCTTTTCCATTCGCTCAGTAATTTCTTGCTGTTGACCATTGGATTCGTATGACTTGGTGTGCAACTCATAGCAAATATTCAATGCAGCAAAGGTCAGCAGTTGGATTTCATTGGTTACCTTAGTACGTTCGCTCATTTCTTTCAATCGGCGATCCAGATCTTTTGCCGCTGCAACAAGAGACTCTTCTTGTCCTGTCGGACAATTCACTCGTGTAAGTTTGCCTAATATTTCAACGTCGATCGCTTGATTGCTCATGATGAATAAACTCTATATTCGCGCTATCTAAGGTGTTGCTTCATACAACTACCGAGGAGCAAACTATAGGAAAACCGCTATTAAGATTCAAGCATTTCCCATCACAGAAAGAGAAATGATGACGAGATCACACAGGAATTGGGCAAATTGAACAAATGCTGTCCAAAATTGAATTTGATAGCCGTTTCAGACCACTAACCTTGATGGTAGGATATACCAATACATTATTACGCAAGAATGAGCCAAGTTATGAGTGAAATCACCCTTCCTGAATACCAATCTATTGCTGCTGAACTGCAATCTGCAAGCCTAGCAGTAACACCGGCGGAGTTACATGGCTTATTTGTCGGCATGTTAAGTGGTGGATTGGCGATTAATGATCAAACTTGGCAGCCTATTCTGTTTGACTACACCAATGATGGTATGGGTTGGCCTTCTACCGCGCTAGCTTTTGCTCAAAGCGTATTCACTGTTACTGTCAATGAACTAACTGGCACGTCGATGGAGCTGTCTTTATTATTGCCAGATGAGCCGGGCGAAGAAGGCTTATTCGCATTAGCCGACAGTGTGTCCGACTTTGTAAACCACTTTATTTCTGGGTTAGGTCTAGCAGGCGTTGCTCTTAATAAAGCATCTGATGACGCTAAAGAAGCACTGGCTGACTTAGAAGAGATTGCCAAATTAGGCATCGATGAAGATGACGATCTTGGTGAACAAGCGCAATTGCTAGAGCAAGTGATTGAGCACATCAAAGCTTGCGTACTAACAATTCATGCTGAATTTGGTGTTCGTCCTGAAAGCAGCGACAAAAAACCTACTATTCACTAATCGTAGACTGTCCAGAGGTTAGTATGAAGCAATATGATGTAGTCATTGCTGGTGGTGCCATGGCTGGTGCAACGTTAGCATTGGCGATTGACCATTTGTCTCAGGGAAAGCTCCGCATTGCAGTCGTTGAGCCTTTTAAAGCACAATCAGATATGCACCCTGGTTTTGACTCTCGCTCAATCGCATTGTCTTACGGTACTGTCAATCTGTTGCGTCAACTACAGCTCTGGACGTCAGTAGAACCGTTTGTCACCCCCATTGAACATATCCACGTTTCTGACCGTTCTCATGCTGGGATGACGGAGATTACCAAGCAAGAGGTTGGGGTTGAAGCTCTAGGGTATGTTGTAGAATTAGCCGATGTTGGGCGTGTATATCAAGAATTATTAGACAGCAGCGAATCAATTACGCTGTTTTGTCCTGACTCCGTTACCGATATCGAGCGCGAGCAAAACTGTACCCATGTGACGTTGAAAAGTGGTGAGCAACTTGAAGCAAAACTGTTGGTAGCTGCAGATGGTGCTGTTTCGACCTGTTGTCAGAAAATTGGTCTAGAACTTTCTGAGCAAGATTTTGAACAAGTGGCTGTCATTGCCAATATTGTGACTCAAGAACCTCATCAAGGTAGAGCCTTTGAACGTTTTACTGAAAATGGCCCTGTTGCTTTATTGCCAATGAGTGACAATCGAATGTCCTTAGTTTGGTGTTTGCACCCTGAAGAAGCCCAAGCCGTTCTTGAGTTATCTGATCAAGCATTTCTCCAGCGTTTACAGAACGATTTTGGTTGGCGTTTAGGCGCGATGAAAAAAGTGGGTCGCCGTGCAAGTTACCCATTGCTTCTTCGCCATCGAAAGCAAAATATTTCACATCGCTTTGCGATTGTTGGAAATGCGGCGCAAACGCTGCACCCGATAGCTGGACAAGGCTTTAATCTCGGTATTCGCGATGTAGTCTCACTAGCAGAAGAAATTGTGCAGCAAAGTGAGGATGTGGGTCTTTATCAAGGCCTGATGCGCTTTAGTCAACGTAGAGAAGCAGATCGAAGCGAAACTATTTGGCTAACCAGTGCCTTGGTGCATGTTTTTTCAAATGATTTACCCGCGATGCGAATTGGCCGAAATACTGCCTTAGCAGCGATGGATAACCTTTCTATTTTTAAGCAGCCGCTACTACGCCATACTCTTGGCTTGGTAAAACGATGAACGGCCGCACTGAATTAGGTAATAAAAAGCAATGATGCAAAGTGTAGATATCGCCATCATCGGCGGAGGGATGGTTGGGTTGGCACTTGCTGCCGCGTTCAAAGACAGTGATCTGCGTGTCGCCATTATTGAAGGTAAAGTGCCAGATGATTCGTTGAAAGAATTACCCGATGTTCGTGTGTCTGCGTTGAGCCGCTCTAGTGAGACGATTTTGCGTAAACTTGGTGCTTGGCAGGGCATAGAACAGCGCCGAGCTTCGCCTTACCATGGCATGGAAGTATGGGAACAAGATAGCTTTGCCAGCATTGAATTTAATGCACAAAGTATGGCACAACCTGATTTAGGACATATTGTTGAGAATCGTGTGATTCAACTTGCGCTGCTTGAACAAGTCCAAAAGCTCGATAACGTCACTATGTTTATGCCTGCACGTTGCGCGACTCTCGCGGTCGGTGAGCAAGAAAGCTGGCTGACGCTCGATAATGGCCAAGCCATGACCGCTAAATTAGTGGTCGGAGCCGATGGGGCGAATTCGTGGCTTCGCCATCAAATGGATATTCCATTAACGCATTGGGACTATGGTCATCATGCTTTGGTCGCGAATGTCAAAACTGCCATGCCACACAACAGCATTGCGCGCCAGATATTTACTCCTCACGGACCGTTGGCATTTTTGCCAATGTCGCAACCAGATATGTGCTCTATTGTTTGGTCCACGGAGCCAAATCGAGCAGAGCAGTTAGTGGCGATGAGTGAACATGATTTCAATAAAGCGTTGACGAGTGAGTTTGATGCTCGACTTGGTCTATGTGAAGTAGTGGGAGAGCGTGCTGCGTTTCCTTTGAAAATGCGCTATGCGCGAGATTTTGTTGTCGAGCGAGTCGCGCTGGTTGGTGATGCGGCCCATACCATTCACCCATTAGCGGGGCAGGGTGTGAATTTAGGTTTATTAGATGCGGCCAGTCTTGCTCAAGAAGTATTAGCACTTTGGAAGCAGGGTCAAGATATCGGCAGTAAACGCAACCTAAGAAGCTACGAGCGTTGGCGAAAAGCGGAAGCGGCAAAGATGATCGCTACTATGCAAGGGTTTCGAGATTTGTTCTCTGGCGAGAACCCAGCTAAGAAGCTCGTTCGTGGCATTGGCTTAAGTTTAGCGGGGCAACTGCCGGGAGCGAAAGATGAGATCATGAAGCGCGCGCTTGGTTTAAAGGGACACTTGCCGGATCTGGCGCGTCAGTAAGTGCAAAGCGAACTTCAAATACACAAAAGGCTGGTTAATCCAGCCTTTGTTTTATCAACATTTTGCTAAGCATATGCGCATCGGAGTTTCATTATTTCTTGATTGATCTCTTTGACCGCTCGGAAATGGCGTTGCTCTGCTTTCTCCGGCAGTATTAACTTACCGTTATCAAACTCGAATCTACCGACCCCGTAAATATAAATTCTTCCTTTAAAAAGACGACTTATATGTTTAGCAATCATACTTGGTGTATAGCGCTTAAACAGTCTCATATTTACTTTCCTTTTATCTAACCTAGCCTAGGTATTCTACGTTCTGGACGCGAAAATTATTGTGACAGCAATAGTATTAAATACAGATGTAGGGTGTTGCGTCAGAGAATTGTGTTGTCTTAGACAATTTGACAGTGTCATCTCTTAAATAGCGTGAGGATTACCCCAAAAATAACCTCTCTAAAGGAACCCTTACCCAATACACTCCTTTTTACGTGACGCATTAAGCAATAGTTTTGTTACAGAATTAAGAATAGAACGAAAACGGTTGTTTGCTAGTTGTTTCTATTAAGGTCGTGCTTCGCGTAACACACTTTACGTTCTAACGATTAGAGGAAATGAAAGAGAAAAAGTTCCACGTAAAAAAAAGCCCGCTTCAGCGGGCGAATAGTCACAGATGCATTACACAAAAGTGGATAACTAACTGCATGAATGCTGTCACTCAGCTAGCTGACTCACTTTATATTGGTTAAGTGCTTGTTTGAAACTTAACCAACAAATTCAGCATATACGAGTTTTATCTTTGTGACTATTTATGTTTTATATGTGATTAAAAATTCTCATGTCTATTTTTGTAGATATGAGCGAGATCACGCAGTGATAGAAACACTACGTGTCATTACATTGTTTTTAGACGATTAACGACAGATCTCAGCTACGGTCGGCTGACACAATTGGATAAGATCTTGGATAGAAAGCGCCAGTCCAGCCATGCGATCGCCACTGCTGATCGTGACTTCCTGTTCTTCTAGTAAGCTAGGGTCGAACACGATTGGCATATGACGTTTTAGTAGCAGAGGAGTGACAGTACCAATTTTGTAACCAGTGATGGACTCAACATCGGCTTGATCAACACAAGTCATCCGGCGACATTTCAGTAACGAGCGCACTTTTTTGGGATCAACGCTACGATCACCTGGCGCACAGGCGAGTGCATATTGATTACCCATGTCTCGTAGCAAGATTGCTTTCACCATTTGAGAGGGGCGAATGCCGCGTTGGTGCGCGGCATCCTCAATGGTGGTTGCTGGTCTTTGATGCGGTAACAGACGAAACGGAATGTGTTGGTCTGTGAGAAATTGCATCAAAGGAGTATTGATTGTATTACTCATCATCAAGACTGTAAGGCAGTGATTCGATTGTCCATTCACATTCTGGTTGCGCAACCAAACGAAGACGAGTGTCCTCATCGAGATTATTAGGCAGCACGATCAGGCCAATCGCGTGATTGTCACTGAACTGGTAGTGATTTAATAAAGCACCTACTGAACGCCAGTTTTCACCTACGCTGCGTTCGAGCTCAATTGGTTCGTCACTGAATGGAGCAGAAGTTGCACCTTTTACGATATACATCGCACGTTTATTGGTACCGCGATACTTCGCTCGTGCTACCGTTTCTTGTCCCGTGTAGCAGCCCTTTGTGAAGCTTATGCCTCCTAAAGCTTGCACGTTAAGTGCTTGTGGAATGTGAGCATTCTGCGCGGATGCAGAGACAAATGGTAAACCTGCCTCAATATCGAAACGATTCCAAAGCTCATTTGTCGTAAAGACAGCGTCGGTAGTTTCAACGATTTGCTGTGCTTCTGGCGCACTTAATATCAGTAACCAGCGATCTTGTGCAACTTGCACTGCTGTGCCACCGTCAACTGGGCGAACGCTGCCAGTTGTCTTGCTCATTGTTGAAATGAATTCATCGGCTTTGACGCCAGCGACACCTAAGATAACGTCATCAGAAGCTTCAATCGTTACTTTAGAGAAAATGGCGTATTTCTTTATTTCACTAAGTTCTACGTCAATCGCCGATTTTGGTTGGATCATGCCGTAGCCATCATGATGATGGAAAAGGCGGAACACGCTCCACACTTTGCCTTTCGCATCACAATGTGCGCCCAGTGTTGATTGGTCTTGTTCTAAAGAAACAACATCGCAGGTAACCTGACCTTGTAAGTATGATTTTTTATCGTCACCGATCATGGTGATCATGCCGAAGTTATCCAGCAGTGAGATAGATAACTCTGGAAGTGCGTCTTGAGTTGAGAGAGGTAATGCTGAAAAACGAGTTTGCCATTCCATAATTACAATGCCTTTTGAAGATATTTTTCCGCTATGTTATACCCAAATAACCTTGAGATACTAGGGGAGCGATTTACGAATCAACATTTGTCTGCTTTCACTATCGTATTGTGACCCGCACACTAGTGACGTAGCACATCCCTTGTTACACTCCGCACTAACAACAAGACATCTATGAAGGAATAGTGAATGTACACTCCGGAAGAAAAAGCGCGTATTAAATGGGCTTGTCGTCGAGGCATGCTTGAGCTTGACGTAGTAATTATGCCGTTTTTTGAAGAGTGCTTTGATACTCTGAGTGAACAAGAGCAGCGTGACTTTGTTTCTTTACTTGAATGCGATGATCCTGATCTGTTTACTTGGCTAATGGGGCATGGCCGTAGCGAAAATTTAGGTCATGCAGCAATGGTTGATAAAATTGTCGCCCATAACCTCAGCAAAGTTCGTTAATTTTACTGCTTCTCCCTCTCTGACTGCCCGAGTCCTCAATGTTGTACTTTTCTTATTGATGACTTGGGCTGTTATCTTCTCTAGCATTCCGCTCGTATTATCGACTTATTTGTTATTACTGATTGTTAAGGCTCTCTCAAGCCAAGGCCTTGTTCAACCTACAAGTCATGGGCATTGGTATGTGCACTGCGATGGCTCGGTTAGGTTTGATGCCCTTGAATATGGCGAATACTCGGAAGATATTGAGTCCGAAAAGGGTCATTTACAGCGAGTCGATACATCGGCATCACCATTCAAGATAACATTCCAATTGCAATCTGGCCGTAGTGTTACGATTTGGCGTGATAGCTGTGACGATGAGCAGTATCGTCAACTATCTTTGGTATTACGCCAATGGGAAATGAAACAGGGAGCTAATGCTCCCTGCTGATGGAATAGTTTACTCGGTAGAGTTAAAGCTGTTTAGCTGGAACCAAAATCGTTGGTCCGCTGTTTTCCAGTTGGTTCGGATAATCAAGCGTGTAGTGCAAACCTCGACTCTCTTTACGCTGCATCGCACAACGAACCATCAACTCTGCTACTTGTAAAAGGTTACGCAGTTCTAATAAGTTGTTCGACACTCGGAAATTGCTGTAGTACTCGTGTGTTTCTTGTTGCAACAGTTGGATACGGCGTAAGGCGCGCTCTAAACGCTTGTCAGTTCGCACAATGCCCATGTAGTCCCACATAAACAGACGAAGCTCGTGCCAGTTGTGCTGAATGATCACTTCTTCATCACTATTGGTTACTTTGCTTTCATCCCAACATGGCACCTGTGAAGGTAGCTCAACGTTAGTGTGATGTTTTAGAATATCTTTTGCCGCAGACCAAGCATAAACCACGCATTCGAGAAGTGAGTTTGATGCCATGCGGTTAGCACCATGCAGCCCGGTGTAGCTAACTTCACCAATCGCATACAAATTTTTCAGATCGGTGCAGCCATTTCTATCCACCATGACACCGCCACAAGTGTAGTGTGCAGCAGGTACGATTGGGATTGGCTCTTTAGTCATGTCAATGCCCAAGTCCATCAAACGAGAATAAATGGTTGGGAAGTGTTTCGTAATAAAGTCAGCAGGCTTATGGCTGATGTCGAGATACATACAGTCGGCACCTAAACGCTTCATTTCGAAGTCGATAGCACGAGCCACGACGTCACGCGGAGCAAGCTCTTTACGTTCATCGAAATCTGGCATAAAGCGAGAACCATCTGGACGACGCAGGTAAGCACCTTCGCCACGTAACGCTTCAGTTAGCAAGAAGTTACGTGCTTCTGGGTGATATAAACACGTCGGATGGAACTGGTTAAATTCCATATTAGCCACACGACACCCTGCACGCCAAGCAATCGCAATACCATCACCAGACGACACATCTGGGTTAGAGGTGTATTGATAAACCTTTGAAGCACCACCTGTAGCGAGAACCACAAATTTGGCTCGCACGGTTTCGACATGCTCTTCGTTGCGGTTCCAAATATAAGCACCGATAACTTTGTTTTTATCACCGCCAATTTTGTCTTCGGTGATTAAGTCCAGAGCATTGTGACGTTCGAGAACATGAATGTTTGGATGGTTATGAGCGTTATCTTGCAGGGAGGTTTGCATCGCCATACCTGTCGCATCTGCCGCGTGAAGAATACGACGACGGCTATGACCACCTTCACGAGTTAAGTGGTAGCGAGGTTCATCGTCAGAGTCATCTTCTTCACGATCAAATGGGACACCACCGTCAATCAACCACTGTACACACTCTTTTGAATGCTCAGCAATGAACCTTACGGTCTCCTCATCGCAAATACCATCCCCGGCGATTTGCGTGTCTTCAACGTGTGAATCAATGGTGTCTGACTCATCAAATACGGCAGCGATACCGCCTTGAGCATAGTAGGTCGCCCCTTCGCTGCGTGGTCCTTTACTCAGCACCATCACCTTACAGTGGTTAGCAACGCGCAAAGCCAACGACAAACCTGCCGCGCCACTCCCTACCACTAATACATCACACTCATGTTCACGATTTGTGTTCATATAACTTTTATAATCCCAAGCTAAGGTAACAAAGTTACCTTGTGTATTATTTGCACACCATGTGCATTCCATTATCGCGACATCTGTCGCTAAGGGCTAAGTTGGGAGACCTATCGACGTCCGTGTTACGGCGGTGACTGAGCCACTCTTCTTTTTCATGCAGAGCATTAGCATGCTTCCTAAGTTATAATTTGTAACGCGGTGTTCAGATAGCCATTAGCCATGCAAATGAAAAGTAATAGTTTGTCAATGCCATTGCTTTTCCATGCCCGACCCAGCACAATCTGGGACAGAGATCATTCATTATACCCATTTCCCTCCAAGATGCTCGCTTGTCAAACTTAGACTAAAGTCAGGCAGCGGTGGTCATTTGGGTACAGACATCACATTGTGAAAAAACAATGACAAAAAACTTGAGAAACCATGGAACTTTCTCATTCACGTTAGGGTCACAATAGTGCTCAAGTAAGCAGTGGTGTCAATACTACGTTTTGCATAATTAGTACCCATATCTGAGAAGAGTAGGGGCATAACAAATAGGAGTATCCGCTCGAATGAACGAGCAGCTGACCGATCAAGTATTGATTGAGCGAGTTCAGAATGGCGATAAGCAAGCATTCAACCTGTTGGTAACAAAGTACCAGAATAAGGTATGTAATCTTATTTCCAGATACGTTAGTAATCCTGGCGATGTACCAGATGTAGCACAAGAAGCGTTTATTAAAGCTTACCGAGCTATCCCTAGCTTTCGTGGGGAAAGTGCGTTTTATACGTGGCTGTATCGCATTGCAGTGAATACTGCGAAAAATCACATTGTTGCTCAAGGGCGTAGACCTCCAGCGACAGATGTCGATGCTGAAGATGCTGAATTTTACGAAACAGGTAGTGCACTTAAAGAAATATCGAACCCTGAGAACTTAACGTTGTCCAAAGAATTGCAACGGGTGGTGTTCAGTGCAATCGAAGCTTTACCTGAAGATTTAAAAACCGCAATGACATTACGAGAGCTCGATGGCTTGAGTTATGAAGAAATTGCAGAAGTGATGGATTGCCCGGTAGGAACGGTACGATCGCGTATCTTCCGTGCTCGTGAGGCGGTGGAAAAGAAAATCAGACCTCTTTTGCAACGCTAGTACAAGTAATAACTATGGTGAAAATAATGGCTGACAAAGAAAAACTTTCAGCTCTCATGGATGGAGAATTGGTCGATAAGGCTTTAATTCAAGAGTTAGAGCAAGACCAAGAGAGCCGTGATGCTTGGCAGAACTATCACCTGATTGGTGATGTGATGCGAGGCGAAGCGCCAGCAAAACCTGAGTGGAATATTGCTGAAAGCGTGGCGTTAGCGTTAGAAGATGAACCTGCACACCGTGCGTTTGATTCGCACAGTGCAAATGTTATCTCAATTGCGGATACGCCAAAAGAGTCGCAACCAGAACCGCAAAAAGCAAAACGTCAGTTGCCAGGTTGGTTGACGCAGTTTGGTCAAGTTGCTGTTGCTGCATGTGTATCGCTTGTTGTTATTTTAGGTGTACAGCAGTACGGTGGTAGCGATTCAATGTCGCCGCAAACAGATCAATTACCTGTATTGCAGACGGTTCCGTTTGCTGGCAGCGCAGAACCAGTGAGTTTGACTCGTGAGTCTGTAGAACGTTCTGTAGGCGAGGCAAATATGCAAGAGCAGCGCAAGCGTGTTCATGCTATGCTGCGAGACTACGAATTGCAGTTACGAATTAACAGTGATGCATCTCAACAAGATGCAAATCTGAATCCGGATATTGAATGAAAAAATTTCTGATCAGCGCTTGCGCTCTGTTCAGTATGATGTCTTCTCAAGCCTTTGCTGGTGACAAGCCAGCGGAGGCTTTATTGCATCAAATGAGCGAGGCGAGTAAGAATTTAAGTTACGAACTCTCTTATATCCTTATCAAAAAGAACAGCATTGAGCCGTTGCTGTATCGTCATGCCACGCATGGTGACGATCAATATGCTCATCTTGTCTACTTAAGTGGCCCTGTGCGTGAAGTGATTCGTCGCGGAACTGAAGTAAGTTATATCGAAACGGGTTTAGAACCGTTCACCATTGAGTCAGGTAAAATGGTCGCTCCGACTATGCCTATGCTCAACACCAATATCGATGAGCTAAACTTGTATTACGACTATGTAAAAGTGGGTAGAGCTCGTGAAGCTGGTGTGGCAACACAAGTGCTGCGTATTGTTCCTAAAGACGGTCTGCGCTATTCATACGTACTATGGATCGATGAAAAGAGTAAATTGCCGTTGCGTGCCGACCTTGTGGACCGCGATGGTGAAATGCTTGAACAATATCGCACTATTTCTTACACGGTAAACCCAAAAATCGCAGAGTTAATGAGTGGCCTGCAAGATGTTCAATTACCTGCTGTTCTCACCATGCCAAAAGGCGATATTGGGACCAGTAATTGGCAGGTTGGTTGGATCCCTGAGGGTTTCGAGCCGAACGAGCTCAACCGCTATCGTATGGCCGTTACTAACCAAATGGTGGAGAGCCAGCTGTATTCTGATGGTCTGTTTAGCTTCTCTGTTTACGTAGCAAACAAGGATGAGCATTCGTTAAAAGGGCAGTTGGTTCGCCAAGGCAGAAGAACGCTACACAGTTTTGTGAGCGGTCAACATGAAATCTCTGTTGTAGGAGACATTCCACCGACCACAGCACAGCGTATCGCCCAATCAGTCACATTTAATGTAACAAAGAGTAAATAACAATGATGACCGCGTTGGCTACCGTGACAGACGTGCATCGTCGCGGCAAGCAATACGAAATTGATTTAAGTTGCGAACAGCAGACCAGTTGCAGTAGTTGCTCTTCACAGAAAAGCTGTGGAACGGGCGTTGTTACTAAAGCCATTGGTAACAAGAGTTTATCTTGGCACCTGCGCACGGATAAATCGGTGAAAATAGGTCAAGTCGTCGAGATTGGTTTTCCTGAGTCGAGCCTAATAAAATCAGCAATGGCGGTTTATTTACTGCCATTGTTTGGTTTGATTATCGGTGCGATGTTTGGTCACTTCCTATTAGCGCCGCTGACAGCCGGCGGGGAAGGCATCATCATATTGGCATCGGTATTGTTTGCCGCTGGTGGAATGTGGATCGCAAAACGTGTTTCTCGTCCGTTAGAAGATGAATCTAAGCGCCAAGTTACCCTCGTTAGGGTACTTGGAGAGCCAATCCAGTAAGTGTTGTCCCCCTCCACTAAAGGTTATTTGGGTATGTACTTTAAATTACGTGCGCCCGTTAACGAAATTCGGTAGAATCTGCCAACTTGATTGAAATGCCGTCAGTAGATGGCGTTTCTTACTGTCCCTATTTGTAAAGAGTTAGTCACCCTAAATCTATGAAGCACATTCGTAACTTTTCGATTATCGCCCACATCGACCATGGTAAGTCGACCCTATCAGACCGTCTAATCCAAGTTTGTGGCGGGTTAACCGATCGTGAAATGGCCGCACAGGTTCTGGATTCTATGGATCTTGAACGTGAGCGTGGCATCACCATCAAATCTCAGAGTGTGACGCTAAACTACACCGCTAAAGACGGTGAGACGTATCAGCTGAACTTCATCGATACTCCGGGGCACGTTGACTTTGCATATGAAGTATCACGTTCTCTAGCGGCTTGTGAAGGTGCGCTATTGGTTGTGGATGCGGGTCAAGGTGTTGAAGCTCAAACACTGGCTAACTGTTACACCGCGATCGAAATGGATCTAGAGGTTGTGCCAATCTTAAACAAGATTGACCTACCTGCAGCTGATCCTGAGCGTGTAGCGGAAGAAATTGAAGAAATCGTTGGTATCGATGCAATGGAAGCAACTCGCTGTTCTGCGAAGACAGGCATCGGTGTTGACGACGTTCTAGAGAACATTGTGTCAGCGATTCCAGCACCGGAAGGTGATCCAGATGCGCCACTACAAGCGCTGATCATTGACTCATGGTTTGATAACTACCTTGGCGTTGTTTCTCTAGTGCGTATTAAAAACGGCGAACTGAAGAAGAACGATAAGATCAAAGTGATGAGTACGGGCCAAGTTTGGGGTGTAGACCGCCTTGGTATCTTTACGCCAAAACAAGTAGATACCGATACCCTTCGTACTGGTGAAGTAGGTTGGGTTGTTTGTGGCATCAAAGACATTCTTGGTGCCCCTGTTGGTGATACGCTGACTCTAGCGAAGAATGGTTGTGATAAACCGCTACCAGGCTTTAAGAAAGTTAAACCTCAGGTTTACGCAGGTCTGTTCCCTGTATCTTCTGACGATTACGAGAACTTCCGTGACGCACTAGGCAAACTAAGCCTTAACGACGCATCGCTATTCTACGAGCCAGAAAACTCTGCGGCACTTGGCTTTGGTTTCCGTTGTGGTTTCCTTGGCATGTTGCACATGGAAATCATCCAAGAGCGTCTAGAGCGTGAATACGACTTGGATCTTATCACCACAGCACCAACGGTAGTTTACGAAGTTGAGAAGACGGATGGCGATCTGCTGTATGTTGATAGCCCAGCAAAACTACCAGCGATCAATGATATTGAAGAAATTCGTGAACCGATTGCACGTTGTAATATCCTTGTGCCTTCAGAGTACCTAGGTAACGTAATCACCCTGTGTGTTGAAAAGCGAGGCAGTCAAGTTGATATGGTTTATCACGGTAACCAAGTCGCTGTGACTTACGATATTCCAATGGCTGAAGTGGTACTGGACTTCTTCGATCGTCTGAAATCAACATCACGCGGTTACGCATCTTTGGATTACAACTTCCAGCGTTTTGAAGCTTCGAACATGGTACGTGTAGACGTTCTTCTTAACGGTGACACTGTTGATGCATTGGCGATGATCACACACAAAGATCAGTCTCAGACTCGCGGTCGTCAGTTGGTAGAGAAGATGAAAGAATTCATCCCTCGCCAAATGTTTGATATCGCAATCCAAGCGGCAATTGGTAACCACATTATCGCTCGTTCAACGGTAAAACAGTTGCGTAAGAACGTTATTGCGAAATGTTACGGCGGTGACGTAAGTCGTAAGAAGAAACTTCTGAAGAAACAGAAAGAAGGTAAGAAACGCATGAAGCAGATCGGTAACGTTGAGCTGCCTCAAGAAGCGTTCCTAGCCATCCTTCACGTAGGTAAAGACTAAAGTTGAACTTTGTCTCACACTTGTCGGTCTTAAGACGTTAGATATTAAAATAAGTGAAAGGGTTTCGGCTCTTTCACTTTCGTATTTTTAGATAAGGGAATTTAATGGCGAATACATTCTCACTGATGTTGGTTATTGCGACTTTGGTAACTGGCGTGGTTTGGCTATTGGAAAAGCTGGTTTTCGCGAAAAAGCGTCAGGAAAAACTGGCTGAGATTCAAGCTCAGACGTCTAATGGTTTGGATGCAGTGACCTTGCAAAAAGTTGAGCGTCAGCCTTGGTGGGTTGAAAATAGCGTCTCTATTTTTCCTGTGATCGCGTTCGTTTTAGTATTACGTTCTTTTATCTACGAACCATTTCAAATCCCATCAGGCTCAATGATGCCTACCTTGCTGGTTGGCGATTTCATTTTAGTTGAGAAGTACGCGTACGGTCTAAAAGACCCAGTATGGCGTACTCAGCTAGTGGAAACTGGTAAGCCTGAGCGTGGTGATATCGTGGTATTCAAATACCCACCACAACCAAGTGTGGACTACATTAAGCGTGTAGTTGGTTTACCTGGTGATATCGTGCGTTATTCAAGTGATAAGCAGCTTTGCGTGCAAAGCCAAGGCGAATCGGCATGTAAGCCAGTTAAACTGAGCAATGTTGAAGAAAGTCAGTTTAGCTCGAACGGTATTCCAATGATCCAACTGGATGAAAAATTGGGTAACGTTGAGCACAATATTTTGGTTAACCCTCTTGTGCGTAACCGCGTGGAGCAATATTTCCCACGCAGCGGCACGACAGAGTGGGTTGTACCACAAGGTCAGTATTTTGTGATGGGTGATAACCGTGACAACAGTGCTGACAGCCGTTACTGGGGCTTTGTTCCAGAAGCAAACTTAGTCGGTAAAGCTGTCGCGATCTGGATCAGCTTCGAGTTTGATCGTGGCGCAGATAGTGTTCTACCTTCATGGATTCCAACTGGTGTGCGTTTTAACCGCATCGGTGGCATTCACTAACCATTCAAATATCGAGAGAGTATGAATTCTCCAATTGATAAACTAGAGAGAAAGCTCGGCTACCAGTTTCAAGATGCCGGGCTTATCAATTTGGCGCTGACGCACCGCAGCGCCAACAGTAAGCACAATGAACGTCTTGAGTTTCTGGGCGATTCAATTTTAAGTTTTGTCATCGCTGATGATCTGTACCATCGTTTCCCAAAAGTGAACGAAGGTGACATGAGCCGCATGCGTGCTACTTTGGTTCGCGGACATACATTGGCGGAACTGGGTCGTGAATTCGATCTAGGAGATTATTTAAAATTAGGTCCAGGTGAATTGAAGAGTGGCGGTTTTCGCCGAGACTCTATTTTAGCCGATGCGGTTGAAGCCATTATTGGCGCAATTTACCTAGACAGTGATCTTGAAGTTGTGCGAGGCATTGTACTGAGTTGGTATCAGTCACGCCTTGAAGCCATTAAACCAGGCGTTTCACAGAAAGATCCGAAAACTCGCCTACAAGAGTTCCTACAAGGCAGAAGAAAACCGCTGCCTGTCTACACAGTGACTAATATTAAAGGTGAAGCGCACAACCAAGAGTTCACGGTTGAGTGCGAAGTAGCAGGTGTGGATAAGCCTGTAATCGGTAAAGGCACCAGCCGCCGCAAGGCAGAACAAGCGGCTGCTGAAACAGCACTTGAGCAATTAACAAATGGCTGATAACGAATTCGATATCGATGCGTTTTTCGCATCACAAGGTGAGCCAAGCTCGCCAGAAAACCAACACTGTGGCTTTATTGCTATTGTTGGTCGTCCAAACGTAGGTAAGTCGACACTTTTGAACAAGATTTTGGGTCAGAAGATTTCGATCACCTCTCGTAAGCCGCAAACGACACGCCACCGTATTATGGGTGTGGATACGGACGGCGATTACCAAGCGATTTACGTCGACACGCCTGGACTTCACATTGAAGAAAAGCGTGCGATCAACCGTTTGATGAACCGTGCTGCTAACTCGTCATTGAGTGATGTAAACCTTGTGTTCTTCTTAGTCGATGGTACGCATTGGACTAAAGACGATGAGATGGTACTGACCAAACTTCAAAAATCGAACTTCCCAGTTGTGCTTTGTGTAAACAAAGTCGACAACGTACAAGATCGTAACGACGTGATGCTACACATGGCGGAGATGTCGAAGAAGATGGACTTCGTGGATGTTGTGCCAATCTCTGCCAAGCAAGGTAAGAACATTGACGTACTACGTAAGCACGTGCGTAATCACTTACCTAAAGCAACGCATCACTTCCCAGAAGAATACGTGACTGACCGTTCTCAGCGTTTTATGGCGTCTGAGATTGTGCGTGAAAAGCTGATGCGCTTTACTGGTGAAGAGCTGCCATACTCAGTAACGGTTGAAATTGAACGTTTTGATTACAACCCCGAAACCGACGGTTTCCACATCAATGCCTTGATTCTTGTTGAGCGTAATGGTCAGAAGAAAATGGTGATTGGCAAAGGCGGCGAGAAGATTAAAACCATTGGTCGCGAAGCGCGTTTGGATATGGAAGAATTGTTCGGTCGTAAAGTTTACCTAGAAACCTGGGTAAAAGTGAAATCTGGCTGGGCAGACGACGAACGAGCGTTGCGTTCGTTGGGTTATATAGACGATTTATAATCTTGGCTGCGAAGGTGCTTCGCTCCAACATCGATGAAAAATCAGTATCGATTAAAATAAGGAGCCGCTCGGCTCCTTATTTTTTATTTCACACTTTTTAGGCACAATGACTTAGATGAGTAATCTGTCTTCCGAAGGTTTACAGCGCTGTTTTGTATTGCACCGACGCCCTTACAGTGAATCGAGCTTAATCCTTGATGTATTTAGTGAGGAATATGGCCGAATGACTTTAATGGCCAAAGGCGCGCGCAGTAAGCGTTCGAACTTAAAAGGCGCATTGCAACCTTTTACCCCGCTATTACTTAAATGGTCGGGGAAAGGCTCAATGAAAACTTTGCGTCAAGCCGAGCCGATAAGTCTAGGTTTGCCGTTAACGGGCATTAATCTCTACTCAGCCATGTACGTCAATGAACTGATTGGCCGTATTTTGATGGCTGAAGTGCCGATGCCAGCACTATTTCATGATTATTTGCATGCGTTAACCGAGTTGGCGCACAACGAGAACCCTGAGCCTGCACTGCGTCGTTTTGAGTTAGCCTTGCTGTCTGCGATGGGGTATGGCGTGGATTTTTTGCATTGTGCAGGTACCGGCGAGCCCGTCGATCCAGAAATGACCTATCGTTACCGGGAACAGAAAGGGTTTATTGCTTCGGTTAGGCGCGATAACCTCACGTTTTTAGGGAATGAACTGATTGCTATCAGTGAGCGGCGGTTCGTCACTAAAGAGCAGCTAAAAGCGGCAAAACGCTTTACACGTATAGCCTTAAAGCCGTATCTTGGCGGCAAACCTTTAAAAAGTCGTGAATTTTTCATTCAGACCCCCAGAGCACGGAGTAACGGAAAATGAGCTCAATTTATTTAGGCGTCAATATCGACCATATTGCCACTCTACGTAATGCACGTGGTACAAAATACCCGGATCCTGTTCACGCTGCTGAAATTGCAGAGCGTGCAGGCGCGGACGGTATCACTATCCACTTACGTGAAGACCGTCGCCATATTTTGGATCGTGATGTACGTATTCTGCGTGAAACCATTCAAACGCGTATGAATCTAGAGATGGCAGTGACTGACGAAATGATTGAGATTGCGCTGCAAACTAAACCAGAGTTTGTGTGTCTAGTGCCTGAAAAGCGTGAAGAACTGACGACGGAAGGTGGCTTAGATGTAGTAGGGCAGCTTGAAAAAATTAAAGCTGCGACGAAAAAGCTGACAGATGCGGGAATTAAAGTTTCGCTCTTTATTGATGCTGACCGTCAACAGATTGAAGCTGCGAAAAAGTGTGGTGCTCCGTTTATTGAGCTACATACTGGCCACTATGCAGATGCGACGACAGAAGACGAACAACAAGCTGAACTGAAGAAGATTGCCGCTGGTGCGAGTTATGCACATGATCTAGGTATTATTGTTAATGCCGGGCATGGTCTGACTTATCACAATGTCGCACCAATTGCTGCATTACCAGAAATTTACGAACTCAACATTGGTCACTCAATCATTGGTCGCGCGGTATTTGATGGTTTAAATAAAGCGGTTGCTGACATGAAAGCACTGATGATTGAGGCTCGCCAGTCATAGGGCTATCTAGATGGCGATTATAGGGTTAGGGACCGACATTGCAGAAATTGAGCGTATTGAAAAAGCGTTAGCTCGTAGTGGTGAACCTTTTGCTCAGCGGATTCTTTCAGAAGAAGAAATGGCCAAATTCTCACAGCTTAAGCTGCAAGGTCGTTATCTTGCTAAGCGCTTTGCTGTTAAAGAAGCGGCCTCAAAAGCATTGGGGACAGGGATCGCAAAAGGGGTCACGTTTCACGACTTTTCCATCTCGAACGATGAGCTTGGAAAACCAGTACTCGCATTGACGGGCACAGCCAAGCAAATAGCGGATGCGATGGGTGTTAACCACATTCACCTGTCCATTTCCGATGAGCGTCATTACGCTGTGGCGACGGTCATTTTTGAATCCTAGCTTGTAAGTCTTAAACAAAATACTAAAAAGCCAGAGCATTTGCTCTGGCTTTTGTTTCTCTTCAATAGATCACTGTTCAAGGTATAACTTTGCGGTTGTTGTTACTTTAATCATTTCATCTTGCAGCTCGAACATTTCAGGCTCAACCTCCTCAAGACTGATCCCTGAGCGCAGTGCTTGCTCAAGCGTCGCACAGAGTGACTTCAGCCTTGGAACGCCACAATATGAACTACTGCCGTGCAGCTTATGGATGACATGAATTAGGTCATCACGAGAGATATCTTCTTGCTCCAGAGCTTGGTCAACGACTGCTTCTACTTCAGGGATGAACTCAATCAACATGCGCAGCATATCTTTGGCGAGATCCTCTTTATTCGCGCTCTGTTTCAAGGCCGCTTGCCAATCAATAATTACATCCTGTTGAGGTGAAGAGACGGATTGTGGTGCGCTTCCTTCAGGTTCATCAACGTATGAAGGGGCGACTTTGCCAATGCTCTCTGTACAAGCATTTGGGTTCCAGTGAACCAAAACCTGTTGTAGCACATGCTCTTCAATAGGTTTGGTCAAGTAGTCATCCATTCCTGCCGAGAGCAAGCGGTCTCGTTCCCCTGCCATGGCATGCGCCGTTACCGCAATCACTGGCGTGTCTTTATTTAGCTCCAACTCTTTAATGTGCTTACAAGCGGTCACACCATCCATTTGTGGCATTTGGATATCCATGAAGATTAAATCGTACTTTTTCTCTGTCGCCAGGTTCACCGCTTGCTGGCCATTGCTACAGGCTGTGACGGTTTCTACTCGTTCGCGGAGCAGTGCAGAGATCAGCTTCAAGTTTGCAGGGTTGTCATCCACTGCTAGTACAGTGAGAGGTAAACGGTCCCCTTCGCTTGGCGTAATTGGAGCGCTTAATACCGGTGGCGATTCTACATGTTCGCTAATCAGGCTTTGTAGCAATTTACGGCGAGACAATGGCTTCGTCAGGCACTGGACGTGATGCTCTGTCATTATTTGGTCCGCAAGCGCCAATTCGGTGCTCGGTGTCCCTAGGAGAACACTCGGAGCCATGCGTTTCGCTTGTTCTATCCAAGGTGTAATAACTTCCGCATCGTGAGTCTGGTTGGCCGCTAAATTCAACAGTACATAATCATATTGTTCTTCGTTGTTTGGTAGCGAAGAGCGGTAGGTTACTAAAATACCCTCCTGACTTAGAATCTGTTGGGTTACGGATGCGGCTTGCATGTTTGGTTCAATCAGCAGTAACTGCTTCCCAGTCAGAAGTTCCACTTCAATCAGTTCGCTCATTGGCATCTCGGTTGAGTGCAAGCGCACCGTAAACCAGAAGGTTGAACCTTGGTGTAGACGGCTGGTTAAACTGATTTCGCCGCCCATCTGGCTCACCAGTTTCTGAGTGATAACCAGACCAAGACCAGTACCGCCGTAACGACGTGAAATACTTGCATCTGCTTGGCTAAAGGCTTGGAACAACTGCGCTTGCTGACGCTCAGAGATACCAATACCGGTATCACGCACCATGAATTGCAGTTCGACGGAGTCTCCTGATTGAGAGCGCATTTCTACGCTAACATCAATGTTGCCTCGCTCGGTAAACTTGATTGAGTTACCGACTAAGTTCGTCAAAATTTGCTGGATACGTAGTGGATCCCCAACTAAACCTGGTGGAATTTTAGGGTCCACTTTTAGGGTGATTTCTAACCCTTTCTCATGTGCACTTGTGGCTTGTAGGTTAATTACCTCTTCTAAACTTTCTCGGAAATCAAAAGGAATGTTTTCTAGCGCCAGCTTACCCGCTTCAAGTTTCGAGAAGTCGAGAATGTCATTGATGATATTCAGCAAGTTGTTCGCCGATTTCTCAATCGTCTGTAGGTAATCCGTTTGGCTGTTAGAAAGCTGCGTTTTAAGCATTTGACGAGTAAAGCCAATCACCCCATTGAGCGGAGTACGCAGCTCGTGCGACATGTTCGCCAAGAACTCTGACTTAACCCTGGCCGCTTCTTGCGCGCGTTTCTTCGCGATATCCAGCTCAACGTTCTGAATTTCTAGCTGCTCAAGCGTTTCACGTAAGTCGGACGTGGCTTGGTCTATACTGTGCTGCATCTCCACGTGATATTCTGATAACGATACCGCCATGGCGTTGATGCCATTTTTTAGCTGGTCTAACTCACCGTGCATTTTGCCTTCGATACGCACATCAAGGTGACCACGACGAATACGGTCAACAACGTTCTTCATGTGGGTGATAGGTTGGGTCACATCGTGCATTAGACGTGAAGCAAACACACTTGCTAAGCCAAGACCGAGAACCAGAACTAAAAACGCAGAGAAGACTTCTTGATACTGTTGCAGCCTCAAGGAGGAGAGATCTAACTCGACGGCGATGTAACCAATCGCTTTTGTGCCTTGGCTTTCGTTCGACAACTCCGCTAAGTAGTGACCTTCTGACAAAATGGGGACACGCAATATCAGTGAGTTTTCGTAGATTTCCGAATTACCCAGTTGCGGGATCGGTTTATCTTTGGGAAACATCAAGGCTTCAAAATTAGGATGAAAGTTAGAGGTCACAAAGAGCTCATGATGTTCATCAAATACCGCGATACTACGAACCAGTTTGGAGTTTTTGCGGTGCGCGTAGCTTATCAAGCGACGTACCGCCTCTCGGCTTTCTGATAGTAGATGAGTTTCACTGGCAATCGCCAGCGGCTCAATAATGCTGTTACCAGTGGTGATAACTTGTTTCTCAAGGTCTTGGTAGCGGTTAAATGAGAAAAAGCCGCTCAGTAATAAACCAATAATGAGAGTGGGAGCGAGAGTTAGTGTAATTACACGTGCTCGTAAGCCATATCTGGTCATGTTATCTAATTACATCGGAGTCTGGATATGGGAAAATAACGCATTATTTCTCAAGCGCACGATAAAGCCTTGAGCAAAGAAGTGACGTCACCGAATAAACGGTAAGCATAATCAAGTCACTCGAATCACACAACGGCTGCAATCAAGAATAGTGAAGCCGAAGAGCAATTACACATAAATCAGGCATAGAGCATGGCACGCATCTTTCAACCGAAAAAGAAAACCCAACTCAATACTCGGCACCAAGCAGTGCAAGTAGAGCGTTTAGATCACCACGGCGCAGGCATTGCTTACCTCAAAAAGAAGCCATTGTTTATTGATGGAGCACTGCCGGGTGAGGAGGTGGTCACTCAATTGGTGGAAGAAAAGAGCAAATACGCTCGCGGTAAGTTGATTAAAATCCTTAAGCCGAGTGAAGCTCGTGTGGAGCCATTTTGCCCACATTATCATGAGTGCGGTGGCTGTGATTTGCAGCATCTAGATTATGACCAACAATTGACGTACAAACAGCAAACGTTGCGTCAGCTAATGCGAAAATTTTCAGGCAGTGACATTGAACTAGATGCCCCGTTATTGGGATATTCGCAGGCCTACCGTCGCCGTGCGAGAGTGAGCTTGTTTGTTGATAAAAAAACACGTCAGCTACATTTTGGTTTCCGTAAAAAGCAGAGTAAGCAAATTGCGCAAGTGACCGATTGCCCAGTGCTGGCACCGGAACTGAATGTTTTGCTGCCAGAGATTTACTCAGCGCTAAAAGCGTTCAAAAAGCCTGAACAATTGGGTCATGTAGAGCTGGTACTTGGTGATAATGGGCCGTGTATTACGCTGCGCCACTTGAGCGCTCTGACAACGAGTGAAGCTCAATCTCTAACGGAGTTGGCAAAACGTCATGGCGCATCGTTGTACTTAATGCCATCGACAGAACAATTAGACCTTATCGAAGGCGATATGCCTTTTTATCAAGAAGTTGGAGTGAAAATCCCTTTTGCACCAAATAACTTTATTCAAGTAAACCAAGGTGTAAACCAACAAATGGTCAAACAAGCGGTTGAGTGGTTAGACCCACAAAAGAGTGACCGAGTGTTAGATTTGTTCTGTGGCTTAGGCAACTTTAGTTTACCAGTTGCGAAATTAGCTAAGTACGTGGTTGGAGTAGAGGGTGTTGCAGAGATGGTAGAAAAAGCCACAAACAATGCATCTTTGAACCAAATCAATAACGCGCAATTTTATCACGCTAACCTTGAGCAAGATTTTGAAGGCCAAGCCTGGGCCGCAGAGCGGTTTGATAAAGTATTATTAGACCCAGCACGCGCGGGAGCGAGTGGGATCATCGATCAAGTTTCTGAGCTTGGCGCACAGCGTGTAGTTTATGTTTCTTGTAATCCTGCTACCCTTGCTAGGGATAGTCAAAGCTTGATAGAGCAAGGCTATAAATTAACGAAATTAGGTATGCTGGATATGTTCCCTCATACCAGTCATCTAGAATCGATGGCATTGTTTGAAAAGTCCTAACTTTAGGACTTTGACCCCTTATTTGTGGTGGGTGGTCATAAAGCCAGCGTGTACGCGCGGTAAAAAGAACTAACCTGGACGGTGTTAGTCAAACCACACGAATATAATAATTAGGATGATGAGATGGTTGCGGTAAGAAGCGCGCATTTAAACCAAGATGAACAGTTTGAACTCGAAAACTGGGTGGCTAGCCTAGGACAAGAGAAAAACACAGCCTCACGCTTAATCGAAGTATATCGAGATTGCCAGACGGTATTGGCTGATAACGAGCAAGCGGAGCTGTTGTTGTGGCGTGGACGAGAAATGATCGAAATTTTGATCACCTTGTCTATGGATCAAGCCACTTTAGTGGCTGCTCAACTGTTTC
This sequence comes from Vibrio sp. 661, assembly GCF_033339315.1. Classification (NCBI taxonomy): domain Bacteria; kingdom Pseudomonadati; phylum Pseudomonadota; class Gammaproteobacteria; order Vibrionales; family Vibrionaceae; genus Vibrio; species Vibrio sp. 661. The sequence goes on from NZ_JAWOUJ010000017.1 coordinate 59,496, forward strand.
CTTTGGTTTCAAGTGGTGCTTTTAACAGAGAAATTCTGGAAGAGAAATACAGCAAAGAAATCATAAAATTAATCGACGGCGTTGAAGAAATGGCTGCTATTGGCCAACTCAACGTCAACATGGAAGGCAGTGCAGCGTCATCTCAGGTAGATAACGTACGCCGCATGCTGCTTGCCATGGTGGATGACTTCCGCTGCGTGGTTATCAAGCTTGCGGAGCGAATTTGTAACCTTATTGAAGTTAAAAAAGCGCCTGATGAAGTTCGACGTGCGGCGGCAAAAGAGTGTGCCAACATCTATGCGCCGCTAGCAAACCGATTAGGCATCGGTCAGCTGAAATGGGAAATTGAAGATTACGCTTTCCGCTACCAACAGCCGGAAACTTACAAACAAATTGCCAAGCAGCTTTCTGAGCGACGCATCGTTCGTGAACAGTACATCAAAGACTTTGTTGAAGACCTCACGCACGAAATGGAAGTGTCGGGCATCAATGCCGAAGTGAGTGGTCGACCTAAGCACATCTACAGCATTTGGCGAAAAATGCAGAAAAAGAGTTTGGCCTTTGATGAGCTGTTTGATGTGCGAGCAGTGCGTATCATCGCAGACAAACTGCAAGATTGTTACGCGGCTTTAGGCGTAGTTCACACCAAATACAAGCATCTACCGAGCGAGTTTGATGACTACGTTGCTAACCCTAAACCAAACGGTTATCAATCGATCCATACAGTAATTCTAGGGCCAGAAGGCAAAACCATCGAGATCCAGATTCGTACCAAGCAAATGCATGAAGAGTCGGAACTGGGTGTTGCAGCGCACTGGAAATATAAAGAAGGGGCAAGCAGCCGAAGCGGTTATGATGAGAAGATCACGTGGCTGCGTAAGCTACTGGATTGGCAAGAAGAAATGTCTGACTCTGGCGAAATGCTCGATGAGCTGCGTAGCCAAGTCTTTGATGACCGTGTTTATGCCTTTACACCACGTGGTGATGTTGTCGATTTGCCAATGGGGGCAACGCCGCTAGATTTTGCCTATCACATTCACTCCGAAGTGGGACACCGTTGTATCGGTGCCAAAGTCGGAGGTCGTATTGTGCCATTCACGCATAAATTACATATGGGTGACCAAGTCGAGATTATCACTCAGAAAGAACCTAACCCATCACGTGACTGGTTAAACCCATCATTAGGCTTCGTTCATTCTGGTCGTGCGCGTGCCAAAATTAACGCCTGGTTCCGAAAACAAAGCCGTGAGAAGAACCTTGAAGCAGGTCGTGAAATCCTTGAGCATGAGTTAGCCAAAATTGGCGCAACGTTAAAAGATGCAGAGCATTACGCCCTCAAGCGGTTTAACGTCAAAACACCAGATGAATTGTATGTTGGGGTAGGTAGCGGTGATTTGCGTATCAACCAAATAATTAACCATATCAACGCGTTAGTTAACAAGCCAACGGCAGAGGAAGAAGATCAGCAAGCACTGGAAAAACTGCAAGAAGCTGAGCATAAATCACCCGCGCAAAGCCGACCGAAAAAAGACGCAGTTGTAGTAGAAGGCGTCGATAACCTAATGACACATCTAGCACGTTGCTGTCAGCCAATTCCAGGTGACGATATCTCTGGTTACATAACGCAAGGTCGTGGGATTTCAGTACACCGTAGTGACTGTGAACAGCTAGAAGAACTGCGCCATCATGCGCCAGAGCGCATCATCGATACAGTCTGGGGCAGCGGCTTTGTGGGGTCATACATCCTCACCGTGCGTGTTGAAGCGATGGAGCGAGGTGGTCTACTCAAAGACATTACGACACTGTTCGCCAACGAAAAGATCAAAGTGACCAGTATGAAGAACCGAGTCGACTACAGACGTCAACTTGCCATCATGGACTTTGACCTAGAAGTCACCAATATTGAGGTGCTTTCGCGGGTTTCGAAGCGTGTGGAACAGATCAAGGATGTCATGACGGTGAAACGCCTCGGCTAAAACTCTCGTCATAGTTATCGTTGTAGCGTTGTTGACTGCACGCACTCGCTCCATCACATGGTGAACCATGTGATGGAGTCTCGTTTGTTTGTCGCCTAGCTACAACTTCAACTATTTACAGAGTTACACTTGCGTCATATTTGGCTTTTTATCTGCGTTAGCTGCACTTATTCCGACGTGCCGGCTCAAGGGCATCACATAGTAGGCTATGCTCAGGAGTCGCGAAAATTTGTTGCCTTGTCAAAGTAACAATTACTTAGTGAAAGCTGCTGAGAAAATATAATGTAGAAGGTGAGTGGTTTTGGCTGCTCACCTTTTTCTTTAATAGAAAGGTTTAAAGGAACAAAAAATGAGTCATCCAATTGAACAGTTAGAACAAATCATGGCGAAGCTGCGTGACCCAGAAAACGGTTGCCCTTGGGACTTAAAACAAACCTTTGACACCATCGTTCCGCATACTATAGAAGAAACCTACGAAGTGGTGGACGCGATTCAAAATCGAGATTGGCCCAATCTAAAAGAAGAGCTAGGGGATTTGTTGTTTCAGGTGATTTTTTACAGTCAGCTAGCGAAAGAGCAAGAGCTGTTTGACTTTTCGGATGTCGTTGAAACCGTGAACGAAAAACTGACTCGTCGCCACCCGCATGTTTTTTCAGATGTTGAGTTTGAATCTGACGAGGAAATTAACGCGAACTGGGAAGCGGAAAAAGCAAAAGAAAAAGCCCTAGTAGGCAAAGCGGAAGAAAGTATCCTAGACTCAATACCAAACTCTTTACCGGCACTTTCTCGTGCTACAAAAATTCAGAAAAAATGTGCAAAACTTGGGTTTGATTGGGATTCACTTGGCCCGGTTGTCGATAAAGTACGAGAAGAAATTGACGAAGTCATGGAAGAGGCACTGCAAGTTCAGCCCGATGAAGAGAAAGTTGAGTTGGAGCTCGGTGATTTGCTATTTGCGACTGTCAATTTGGCTCGCCACCTTGATAAAAACCCAGAAGTCGCGCTAGGAAAAGCAAACGTAAAGTTTGCGCGACGTTTTAAACAAGTTGAAGGTAAGGTCCAGCAGTCAGGCAAAGTACTTACAGATTGTTCTTTATCAGAACTTGACCATTTTTGGGATGAAGTAAAACAAGAAGAATCGAGGCAGAGGTAAACTGGCAGAATACATAATATAAGGTCAGCTTGTTTGGTTACACGAAAACGGACTTTGGTTTGTCTTTGCTCACTTTGATTTGAAGCAAAAAATAAAAAATTACGGTGTGATAGATTTCACGTTGTGGCGGTAAGGAGCTTCTGGTATATTTATCTCCCGTCCAGAAGCACTCCATTTCCCTCATTCAACCAATTTCAGGTTAAACATGACGACAAATTACATTTTTGTTACTGGCGGGGTTGTATCCTCTCTAGGTAAAGGTATTGCAGCAGCATCTCTTGCGGCTATTCTAGAAGCTCGTGGTCTTAAAGTGACTATGATGAAGCTTGACCCTTACATCAACGTTGACCCGGGCACAATGAGCCCTACTCAGCACGGTGAAGTGTTCGTTACAGAAGATGGCGCAGAGACTGACCTTGACCTTGGTCACTACGAGCGTTTCATCCGTACCAAAATGACCAAGCGTAACAACTTCACTGCAGGTCGTGTTTATGCCGACGTACTTCGTAAAGAACGTCGTGGTGACTACCTAGGCGCAACTATTCAAGTTATCCCTCATATCACTAACGCAATCAAAGATCGCGTTATTGCAGGTTCTGAAGGCCATGATGTGGCTATCGTTGAAGTTGGCGGTACTGTTGGTGATATCGAATCACTACCATTTATGGAAGCGATTCGTCAGCTAGCTGTTGAGCTAGGCCGTGAGCGCGCAATGTTCATGCACCTAACACTTGTTCCTTACCTAGCGGCAGCGGGCGAAGTGAAAACTAAGCCGACGCAACACTCTGTAAAAGAACTTCTATCTATCGGTATTCAGCCAGATATCCTAGTTTGCCGTAGCGATCGCGTTATTCCTGCGAATGAGCGTAAAAAAATCGCACTGTTCTGTAATGTTCCAGAAAAAGCAGTAATTTCAATGAAGGATGTAGACTCTATCTACAAGATCCCTCAGTTGATTAAATCTCAAGGTCTAGATGACCTTGTGTGTGCTCGCTTTGGCATCACAGCTCCTGAAGCTGACCTTTCTGAGTGGGAACAGGTTATTTACGAAGAAGCAAATCCTACTGGTGAAGTAACCATCGGTATGGTTGGTAAATACATTGAATTACCAGATGCATACAAATCTGTGAACGAAGCGCTTAAACACGCTGGCTTGAAAAACCGTCTAAGCGTCACAATTAAGTATGTAGACTCACAAGATATCGAAACAAAAGGCGTTGAACTTCTAGAAGGTTTGGACGCGATCCTAGTACCAGGTGGCTTCGGCGATCGTGGTATTGAAGGCAAGATCCGTGCGGCTCAATATGCACGTGAAAATAACGTGCCTTACCTAGGTATTTGTTTGGGTATGCAAGTTGCACTAATCGAATACGCGCGTAACGTTGCGGGTATGGAAGGTGCACATTCAACAGAATTTAACAAAGAGACTAAGTACCCTGTGGTAGGTTTGATCACAGAGTGGGTAGACGAATCAGGTAGCGTAGAAGAGCGTACTGAAAAGTCTGACCTAGGCGGTACGATGCGTCTTGGTTCACAGTTGTGTCACCTAGAGAAAGGGACTAAAGCTCGTGAACTGTACGGTAGCGCGACGATCCATGAACGTCACCGTCACCGTTACGAAGTGAATAACGTGCTTCGTCCGCAAATCGAAAAAGCAGGCCTAAAAGTATCAGGTCTATCTGCGGACAAGAAGTTAGTGGAAATGATTGAGAACCCAGCTCACCCATGGTTTGTAGCGGCTCAGTTCCACCCAGAATTCACCTCGACTCCTCGCGATGGACATCCATTGTTTGCAGGTTTTGTTAAGGCTGCGGGCCAAAACGCACGCGGCGAATTCGAGAAGTAAAAGGATACGGGCGGCGGCGAAGGTTGTGCTGCTGCCCTTTAAGATTGACATTTATATTTGAAACGAGAGGAAACATTAATGTCTAAGATCGTTAAAGTTCTAGGTCGTGAAATCATCGACTCACGTGGTAACCCAACTGTAGAAGCTGAAGTACACCTAGAAGGCGGTTTCGTAGGTATGGCGGCAGCTCCATCTGGCGCATCTACTGGTTCTCGCGAAGCTCTTGAGCTACGTGACGGTGACAAAGCACGTTTCCTAGGTAAAGGTGTTCTTAAAGCAGTTGAAGCTGTAAACGGCCCAATCGCTGAAGCTCTAGTTGGCAAAGACGCTAAAGACCAAGCTGCAATCGACGCAGTAATGATCGAACTAGACGGCACTGAAAACAAATCTAAATTCGGTGCTAACGCTATCCTAGCTGTTTCTCTAGCAAACGCTAAAGCTGCTGCTGCTGCGAAAGGCATGCCTCTATACGAGCACATCGCTGAGCTAAACGGCACTGCAGGTCAGTTCTCTATGCCTCTACCAATGATGAACATCATCAACGGTGGCGAGCACGCAGACAACAACGTTGACATCCAAGAGTTCATGATCCAACCAGTTGGCGCTAAGACTCTTAAAGAAGGTCTACGTATCGGTGCAGAAGTATTCCACAACCTAGCTAAAGTTCTTAAGTCTAAAGGCTACAGCACTGCAGTTGGTGATGAAGGTGGTTTCGCTCCTAACCTTAAATCTAACGCTGAAGCTCTAGAAGTTATCGCAGAAGCTGTTGCAGCTGCTGGTTACGAACTAGGTAAAGACGTTACTCTAGCTATGGACTGTGCTGCATCTGAGTTCTTCGACAAAGAAGCTGGCATCTACAACATGAAAGGCGAAGGTAAAACTTTCACTTCTGAAGAGTTCAACCACTACCTAGCTGAGCTAGCTAACCAATTCCCAATCGTTTCTATCGAAGACGGTCTAGACGAGTCTGACTGGGATGGCTTCAAGCACCAAACTGAACTACTAGGTGACAAGCTTCAACTAGTAGGTGACGATCTATTCGTTACTAACACTAAGATCCTTGCTGAAGGTATCGAGAAAGGCGTAGCTAACTCTATCCTTATCAAGTTCAACCAAATCGGTTCTCTAACTGAGACTCTAGCTGCAATCAAGATGGCTAAAGACGCAGGTTACACAGCAGTAATCTCTCACCGTTCTGGCGAAACTGAAGATGCAACTATCGCTGACCTAGCGGTAGGTACAGCAGCAGGTCAAATCAAAACTGGTTCTATGAGCCGTTCTGACCGTGTTGCTAAGTACAACCAGCTAATCCGTATCGAGGAAGCTCTAGGTGAGCGCGCTCCTTTCAACGGTCTTAAAGAAGTTAAAGGTCAAGCTTAATTCTTCACTGAATTAGCAGCTTAACTTAAAGCTTTCAAAACACCCTGCCTTGGCGGGGTGTTTTTTTATATAACGGAAGCGCACTCCTCCATGTTTCAAGTAAGCGGTCTCAAAGAAGTTAAAGATCAAGCTTAATTCTTATTGAGTAAAGTTTCGCTAAATAGCTTTTTGAAACCATCGCTACGGCGGTTTTTTGTATTTATAGGTTTGTATTTTTGGCTCTTACTTTGGTCATGGGTAAGGAGCGCTTCCTATGAGCTTGTTTCATTTTGCTGCTTATTTCTTGTAAGGAGCGTGTGAGTCTCCCTTTCTCCCCTAGAGGCAACCTCGCATTTATGCTATATATGTCACCTTATCTAATTCCTTCCGGTACAGAATGTTAGCAGCGATATGCGAATCTTTGTTATAGCCCTTACGCTACTGTTTGGCTTGCTTCAATACACTCTATGGTTTGGTAAAAACGGAGTGTCTGACTACTACACAGTAAAAGATGAAATTGAAGTTCAGCAACAAGTGAACAGCAAGCTACAAGCTCGCAACAATGAAATGTTCGCTGAGATTGATGACTTAAGGCAAGGTCTTGATGCGATTGAAGAACGTGCGCGTCATGAGCTCGGTTTAGTTAAAGATGGCGAGACTTTTTACCGCATTATAGGTGAGGAAAACCATTAAAATGTTGGATATGAACTCATCGCATATCGCAATTGTGCCAGCTGCGGGTGTGGGTAGCAGAATGAAGGCAGATCGCCCTAAGCAATATTTATTGATCGAAGGTAAAGCGGTACTGGAACATACCGTAGAGAAACTGCTTTCCCACCCAAATATTTCTAAGGTTGTCGTTGCCATTACTGACGGCGACCCATATTACCCAGAATTGTCCATTGCTAAGCACCCAGATGTGATTCGTGTAGCTGGTGGTAAAGAAAGAGCAGACTCTGTGTTATCAGGGCTAAACTATGTCAATGAGCATCTGGAAAGCGAGTGGGTATTAGTCCACGACGCTGCGAGGCCATGTGTATTAACATCCGACATTGACCGTTTGATTGATGTTTGCTGCGCCCACTCAACGGGTGGCATTCTCGCATCTCCTGTGAGAGATACAATGAAGCGAGCAAACGCAGTACAAGATATCGATCATACGGTAGATAGAGAAGCATTGTGGCATGCACTTACTCCACAAATGTTTAAAACTCAGCAGCTTACTCAAGCACTGGCTGACGCATTAGAACAGGGTGTAACCATTACCGATGAAGCCTCGGCTTTGGAATGGTTAGGCGAGAAGCCAGCCTTAGTTCAAGGGAATGCGAACAATATAAAAATCACTCAGCCAGAAGATCTTGCGTTAGCCGAGTTTTATCTAAGCCGTGAGCGCGGCGAATAAAGAAAGGATAGAAAATGATTCGAATTGGTCATGGTTTCGATGTACATAAATTCGGTGGTGAAGGCCCAGTCATTATTGGTGGTGTAGCAATCCCTTATGAGCAAGGTTTGATTGCTCACTCAGATGGCGATGTAGCGTTGCATGCGTTAACGGATGCTCTGCTGGGCGCGATTGCTGCCGGCGATATTGGTCGTCATTTCCCAGATACGGATGATAAATGGAAAGGCGCAAACAGTCGTGAATTACTGAAAGACGTTTACCGTCGAGTTAAAGAGCAAGGCTACCGTCTTGGCAATGCTGATGTAACCATCATGGCACAAGCGCCTAAAATGGCACCACACATTGACGCAATGTGTGCGGCGATAGCCGAAGACCTAGAAACCGACATTAGTAACATTAACGTAAAAGCGACGACGACAGAACGTCTCGGTTTTACTGGACGCAAAGAAGGCATTGCAACGGAAGCCGTTGTACTTCTGTTTAAGCAATAACTAGCAATTTGCTCCTCTAAGCTGTGATATCAGCGGAAACACATCATGTCAGACATTTTATCTTCATTGGCTTACCTAACGGGTAAGCCAGTTGCATCGGCAAAAATTAAAGCGCAGCCAGAGCATTTTCAGGTTCGCGAAGATTTAGGTTTTGCCTTTACGGGCGAAGGCGAGCACTTAATGGTTCGTATCCGTAAAACGGGCGAGAACACCAGCTTCGTTGCTAACGAGTTAGCAAAAGCCTGTGGTGTTAAGTCGAAAGACGTTAGCTGGGCGGGTCTTAAAGACCGTCATGCGGTGACGGAACAGTGGTTAAGTGTCCATTTACCAAAAGGTGAAACGCCAGATTTTTCAGCGTTTTTGGCTCAATACCCAAGTATCGAAATCCTTGCAACAGATCGTCACAATAAAAAACTGCGTCCTGGTGACCTAGTAGGGAACGAGTTCGTGGTTACTTTGTCTGAAGTGACAGATATAGCGGATGTAGAGCAACGTCTTGAAAAAGTGAAACAAGTTGGCGTGCCAAACTACTTTGGTAGTCAGCGTTTTGGTAACGATGGCAACAACCTTGAAGAAGCACGTCGATGGGGACGCGAAAACGTTCGTACCCGCAATCAAAACAAGCGAAGCATGTATTTATCAGCGGCTCGTTCGTGGATTTTCAACCGCATCGTTTCAGCTCGTCTAGAGAATGGTGTGTTTGATAAGTTCATTGATGGTGACATTGCACGGACGAATTCTGGCACTCAGTTGATTGATGCAAACAACATCACTGATTTGCAAGTACAATTTGCACAAGGTGAAGCGGCAATTACCGCTGCGCTTGCTGGCGATAATGCACTGCCTACTCAAGCCGAGGCTCTGGCATTAGAGCAACCGTTTTTAGACGAAGAGCCTTACCTCATGGCGCTGATTCGTGGTAATCGCATGCGCCACGATCGTCGCGATATTGCGCTGAAGCCAAAAGATTTAGCTTGGACGGTTGAAGGTAACAACATTACGCTGACTTTCTCACTGGATGCGGGATCTTTTGCGACCTCTATTGTTCGTGAGTTAGTTAATGAGGTTGAAGTAGAAAGAGAATACTAATGGAACAGGATTCACGAAACCCGAAGCCCTTAAGAGTCTTAATCAGCAATGATGATGGTGTTCATGCACAAGGGATTCATGCCCTCGCTGATGAGTTGAGAGATATCGCCGAAGTGACCATTGTCGCACCTGATCGAAATCGTTCAGGTGCTTCGAATTCACTCACATTAGAACAACCATTACGCGTGACTGAAATTGCCCCAAATATCTACTCAGTGCAAGGCACGCCCACGGATTGTGTGCATTTCGCGCTGAATGAGCTAATGAAAGATGATTTGCCTGATCTTGTTCTGTCAGGAATCAACCATGGCGCTAATTTGGGTGATGATGTTCTTTATTCTGGAACAGTAGCAGCCGCCATGGAAGGTCATTTCCTTGGCGTTCAGTCGGTGGCTTTTTCACTAGTGGGTAAGCGACATTTCGAATCCGCCGCTAAAATTGCACGTCAAATTGTACAACAGCATTTAGCGTCGCCGATTCCAACGAATCGCCTACTGAACGTAAACGTGCCTGACTTACCATCAGAGAATTTAGGTGAAATTGAAGTTACGCGTTTAGGTGCACGTCATCACGCAGAGAATATGATCAAGCAGAAAGATCCGAGAGGCCATGACATTTATTGGTTAGGGCCACCAGGAAAGGAGCAAGATGCAGGAGAGGGCACGGACTTTTATGCAATTGAGCATGGCCGAGTTTCAATGACGCCTCTGCAAGTTGATCTCACCGCTCACGAGTCGCTGCGTGCTATGGATAGTTGGTTAAAGGAAGAGAAGTAATGAGTAACCCACATGCTGACAGGTTGATAGCGTTTCTTATCTCCAGTGGCATCAAAGACCAAAGAGTTCTGGATGCTATCCAACGCTTGCCACGAGAAAGCTTTGTTTCTCAAGCGATGATGCACCAAGCCTATGATAACAATGCGTTACCAATTGGTCAGGGACAAACTATTTCTCAGCCTTATATCGTTGCTCGTATGACCGAGTTGCTTGAGCTAGAGCCGGCGAGTCGTGTTCTGGAAATCGGAACGGGATCGGGTTATCAAACCGCGGTACTGGCGCAAATTGTTGATCATGTATACTCCGTTGAGCGAATTAAATCGTTGCAATGGGAAGCAAAGCGTCGCCTGAAGCAATTGGATATCTACAATGTTTCAACTAAGCATGCTGATGGGTGGCAGGGCTGGGAAGCGCGAGGTCCTTTCGATGCTATCATTGTTACCGCTGCCGCTGAAGTGATTCCCCAAGCTCTTCTCTCACAATTAAGAGATGGCGGCAAAATGGTCATTCCTGTTGGAGATACGGAGCAACAGTTATTAAAAATAGAGCGTAAGGGAGACGAATATCTCTCTACCGTTGTAGAAATGGTTCGGTTCGTACCTCTGGTTGCGGGTGATTTAGCTTAAGGGTTAGGGATAGGTGAATAAGTTACTACGTCATATTGGTATTAGCTTTGTGTTTGCTGCAGGACTAGTTGGTTGTGCAGCGCATTCCCCTGCACCTGTCTCTAGCCTAAAAAAAGACTATTCAAGCCTTGAAAGAGGGAGTTACAGAGGGAGTTATTATGAGGTAAAAAAAGGCGATACGCTTTACTTCATAGCTTATGTCACAGATAAAGATGTAAATGATCTTGTTCGTTACAATGAGTTAACTCAGCCTTACACTATCTACCCAGGACAGAGGCTAAAACTTTGGGCTCCGAAATATGTCGCCCCTAAATATGGTCAAAAAGTTGAACCCGTTGTGGCTCCTGTTGTTCCGACCCCCCCAGCTCCAGTGACGAAAACATCAACAGCCTCTAAACCTAAACCTTCGAGTAAAAACTCTAGTCAAAAACCTACAGAGACTAAGCCTAAAGTCGTACAAAAACAGCCTCCAAAGAAGGTTGAACAATCGAAAACAAAGGAGTATGTTGGTTCAAAAGATAACCAAAAAGTGAAGCAAAAATCGCCAACTACCACAGCAAAGAGTGATAAAGTCTCAAAGTGGTTGTGGCCAACAAAAGGGAGAGTAATCAAGAACTTTTCGGCGGGAGAACAGGGAAATAAAGGTATCGACATCGCAGGACAGCGTGGTCAACCTATCGTTTCAACCGCAGCCGGCACAGTCGTTTATTCAGGCAATGCGCTACGAGGTTATGGCAACTTAATTATAGTAAAGCATAACGACAATTATTTAAGCGCATACGCACATAATGACAAACTGCTGGTCACAGAAGGACAAAGCGTAAAAAGCGGACAAAAAATCGCCACCATGGGTAGTTCAGGTGCAAAGTCGGTCAAACTACACTTTGAAATTCGCTATCAAGGTAAATCAGTGAATCCAAAACGCTATTTGCCTTAAAACTTTGAAAAACAACTTGCGACATCATTTAGCGACATATTGAGTTGTCATGTCTTGCTAACTCGCCAGGGGGAGGCGTTATGAGTATCAGCAACACAGTAACCAAAGTTGAAGAGTTTGCATTTGACAATGCGTCAGTGAAGACCATTGATAACGAACTCGAAAGATCATCATCCACAGAAAGCAAAGCGACTGCGCGTGAAGAATTTGACGCGAGCAGTAAAAGCTTAGATGCAACTCAGTTGTATTTGGGCGAAATTGGCTTCTCACCTTTACTTACTGCCGAAGAAGAAGTGCTTTACGCAAGACGCGCCCTACGTGGCGACGAAGCGGCACGCAAACGTATGATCGAAAGTAACCTACGTTTGGTTGTTAAGATTTCTCGTCGATACAGTAACCGTGGTCTAGCACTACTCGATCTGATTGAAGAAGGTAACCTCGGCTTGATCCGAGCGGTCGAAAAATTCGACCCAGAACGTGGTTTCCGTTTCTCTACTTACGCAACGTGGTGGATCCGACAAACGATAGAGCGAGCGTTGATGAACCAAACTCGCACGATCCGTCTACCTATCCACGTAGTGAAAGAGCTGAACATTTATCTGCGTACTGCGCGTGAACTTTCTCAAAAGCTCGATCACGAACCGACCGCAGAAGAAATTGCTGCTCAATTAGATATTCCAGTCGAAGACGTAAGCAAAATGTTACGCCTTAATGAGCGTATTAGCTCTGTCGACACGCCAATCGGTGGTGACGGTGAGAAAGCGCTGCTGGATATTATTCCTGATGCAAACAACTCTGATCCAGAAGTTTCGACTCAAGATGACGACATCAAATCATCGTTGATTCATTGGTTAGAAGAGTTGAATCCGAAACAGAAAGAAGTGCTTGCACGTCGCTTCGGCCTACTAGGCTACGAGCCTTCGACGCTGGAAGAAGTTGGTCGAGAGATTGGTCTGACACGTGAGCGAGTACGTCAAATACAAGTGGAAGGTTTACGTCGTCTTCGTGAAGTCCTAATCAAACAAGGTTTGAATATGGAAAACTTGTTTAACGTAGAAGACGATTAAATAATCCGTATTCCACTAGATACGCAAAAGGCTATGGTTCCCCATAGCCTTTTTTCTTTTTTGCTCCTTGGTGTGAGTCTATTTACAGCATCCTTTTCAAGCGATACAGCTCTTCAAGAGCTTGGCGTGGCGTTAAGTCGTCAGGATCAATACCTGACAGAGCTTGTTCGACCTCGCTAGGCTCTGGAATCAGGCTCAACTGGTTAGCCACATCTACTGCACTTGGACGCGGTGTGTCACTGTTTTGCCCCAGTTGCTCTAGCTGAGATAGCTTGTTACGCGCATTTTTGATGACCGTTTTTGGTACGCCAGCTAAGCCCGCAACAGCCAAGCCGTAAGACTTACTTGCCGCACCTTCTTGAACTGCGTGCATAAAGGCAATGCTGTCTCCATGTTCTACGGCATCCAAGTGAACGTTCGCTAAGCTTGGCAGTTGGTTCGGTAACTCTGTTAATTCGAAGTAGTGAGTTGCAAATAGGGTCATCGCACCAATTTGTGTTGCGAGCCATTCCGCACTTGCCCAAGCTAAAGACAGACCGTCGTAAGTACTAGTACCGCGTCCGATTTCATCCATTAGCACCAAACTGTTCTTAGTTGCGTTGTGAAGAATATTGGCTGTTTCGGTCATTTCTACCATGAAGGTCGAGCGGCCAGATGCAAGATCATCTGATGCACCAATACGAGTAAATATACGATCTAAAGAACCAATCTGTGCGGATTCTGCCGGTACATAAGAGCCGATATGTGCCATCAATGCAATCAGCGCAGTTTGACGCATGTAGGTTGATTTACCACCCATGTTTGGACCGGTGATGATCAACATCTTACGGGCTGGGTTAAGCTCAATTGGGTTCGCGATGAACGGCTCTGTTGTTACTTGTTCTACGACTGGATGACGGCCAGCTTGAATGTGAATTCCTGCGTCTTTCACAAGCGTTGGGCGGCAGTAATCTAACGAATCTGCACGCTCTGCTAGGTTTTGTAATACATCTAGCTGAGACAGAGCAGAAGCTAGGTTTTGCAGCTTCTCAAGGTTTGGCATCAATAGATCAAACAGTTCTTCCCACAACTGTTTCTCAAGTGCTAACGCTTTAGACTTCGAGTTAAGTACTTTGTCTTCGTGTTCCTTAAGCTCTGGGATGATGTAGCGTTCAGCGTTTTTGAGTGTTTGGCGACGTACATAATGCGGTGGAACCAAATGGCTCTGGCCACGGCTCACTTGGATAAAGAAGCCATGAACGTTGTTATAGCCTACTTTAAGCGTATCGATACCGTGTCGTTCACGCTCATCTCGCTCAAGCTGCTCAAGATATTCTGTTGCACCGTCTGCCAATTTTCGCCATTCATCGAGCTCCGCATTGTAGCCTTCAGCGATGACGCCACCATCACGAATAACAACCGGCGGATTTTCTTTAATCGCGCGTTCTAACAGGTCACATACTTCGTCAATCGGAGCTGCATACTTCGCCAATTTCGTTAGGTACGGATGGGTCAAAGAAGCGGTGACAGATTCTAGCTCTGGTAGCTGTTGCATGGCATTGCGAAGTCTAGCCATATCGCGAGGGCGAGCAGAGCGTAATGCAAGGCGCGCTAAGATACGTTCAATATCACCAATTTGCTTTAACGTTGGTTGAAGATCGGCAAACAGAGCTTGTTCTTTAATCTCACCAATCGCATCAAGGCGATTGTTTAACGTTTCAATGCAACGCATAGGCTGATGCAACCAACGCTTCAGCATTCGGCTGCCCATCGGAGTTGCACAATGGTCGAGTACTGCAGCGAGCGTGTTATCGGTTCCGCCTGCTAGATTTTGAGTAATTTCCAGATTACGTCGGGTAGCAGCATCAAGGATGACGGATTGATCCTGATGATCAAACGTTAAAGAGCGAATATGAGGTAAAGCCGTACGTTGAGTATCTTTTACGTACTGGATCAAACAACCAGCAGCACACAGCCCTAAGGACGCATGTTCTACACCAAAACCAACCAGATCTTTTGTGCCAAATTGTTGATTGAGTTGTTGCTTAGCCGTATCAAGCTCAAACTCCCAGACTGGGCGACGACGGTTACCATTGCGGCTCGCCATTAAATGTACAGGTTCAAAATCTTCTGGGAACAGTAGCTCACGTGGTGCAGTGCGTTGAAGCTCGGCTGTCATCGCTTCTTCAGTTTCTGGTTCTGTCAGTTGGAAGCGACCAGAGGTGACATCCAGCGTCGCATAACCGAACTTACCGTTGTGATGGTAAATTGCTGCGATTAAGTTATCGACACGCTCAGAAAGCAGCGCTTCATCCGTCACAGTACCTGGTGTCACGATACGCACAACTTTACGTTCTACCGGGCCCTTGCTGGTGGCCGGATCGCCAATCTGTTCACAGATCGCCACAGACTCACCAAGCTGAACAAGTTTTGCCAGGTAGCCCTCTACGGCGTGAAATGGCACACCCGCCATTGGGATAGGTTCACCTGCAGACGCACCACGTTTGGTCAATGAAATATCAAGAAGCTGAGAAGCTCGCTTGGCATCATCGTAAAAGAGTTCGTAGAAATCGCCCATGCGGTAGAACAGCAAAATCTCTGGGTTCTCAGCTTTTAGCTTGAGGTATTGCTGCATCATCGGAGTGTGTTTTTGTTCAGCTTTCACAGGTAAGTTCTTTTGTTTATTTCCGTAGCGGCTTAGGATACGTGAATCCCTATCAAGTAAAAAGAGACAAAGGGCATTTTGGCTATGGAAAAAACAACAAAATTGAGTGCCGATTTAGGCGCATTATTGGCTAAACACGGGCATCTTTTAACGACCGCAGAATCATGCACAGGTGGTGGTGTTGCAACCGCCATTACTGACATTGCTGGTAGTTCAGCGTGGCTTGACCGTGCGTTTGTCACCTACAGTAATGAAGCGAAAATGGAGATGCTTGGTGTGCAAGCTTCAACGTTAGAAGCGCATGGTGCAGTGAGTGAGCCAGTTGTGATTGAAATGGTACAGGGTGCAATTAAAAACTCCAATGCGACCATCGGTGTGTCCATCAGTGGTATTGCAGGGCCGGGTGGTGGCAGTGAAGAGAAACCAGTCGGCATGGTCTGCTTTGCTTTTGCTGATAACCAAAGTTGGCAGCAAGTCGAAACCATGCATTTTACTGGTGACCGTGCAGAAGTTCGCAAAAAAGCGGTCGAGCATGCGCTGACTCAATTGTATCAACATCTACTCTAGAATTTCTTAAATTGTTTTAGCCCAGCATTGATAAGGGCTAGAGCAAATCACGACTTTAGGTCAGCCAAATTTTTTTCATACAGGTATGGACACTGTATGAATCAACAGTATAATAACTTTCATTGCTGAGCAGTTCTTCTGCTTAAGAAAAATGAATTACTATTCGTCGCCCAAAGAAGATGAATAAATCGGAGAAAGTAATGGACGAGAACAAACAGAAAGCGCTCGCCGCTGCGCTAGGTCAAATTGAAAAGCAATTCGGTAAAGGCTCTATCATGCGCCTTGGTGATAACCGCGCAATGGACGTAGAAACCATCTCAACGGGTTCTCTTTCTCTTGATATCGCTTTGGGTGCTGGTGGTCTACCAATGGGTCGTATCGTAGAAATCTACGGCCCAGAATCTTCAGGTAAAACAACATTAACGCTTGAGCTTATTGCTGCTGCGCAACGTGAAGGCAAAACGTGTGCGTTTATCGATGCAGAGCACGCTCTAGATCCTGTATACGCGAAGAAACTTGGCGTAGATATCGATGCATTGCTAGTTTCTCAGCCAGACACAGGTGAGCAAGCGCTAGAGATCTGTGACGCACTTGCACGTTCTGGTGCTATCGATGTTATGGTTGTCGACTCTGTTGCAGCGCTAACACCGAAAGCAGAAATCGAAGGCGAAATGGGCGATAGCCACATGGGTCTGCAAGCACGTATGCTTTCTCAAGCAATGCGTAAGCTAACGGGTAACCTAAAGCAGTCTAACTGTATGTGTATCTTCATCAACCAAATCCGTATGAAGATTGGTGTGATGTTTGGTAACCCAGAAACAACAACAGGTGGTAACGCACTTAAGTTCTACGCTTCTGTTCGTCTAGATATCCGTCGTACTGGCGCAATCAAAGAAGGTGACGAAGTCGTAGGTAACGAAACGCGCATCAAAGTTGTTAAGAATAAGATTGCAGCACCATTTAAAGAAGCAAACACACAAATCATGTACGGCCAAGGCTTTAACCGCGAAGGTGAACTTGTCGATCTAGGTGTGAAGCACAAGTTAGTTGAAAAAGCCGGTGCTTGGTATAGCTACAATGGCGATAAGATTGGTCAAGGTAAAGCGAATGCGTGTAACTACCTGCGTGAGCACCCTGAAGTGGCTAAAACTATCGATACAAAACTGCGTGAAATGTTGCTAGCGCCAGCACTTGCGGAAGCGCCTGAAGCTGGTGAAGCGCCAGAGCAAGCTGAAGAGTTTTAATCTCTCATAGATTAATAAATGACAAAGCCCTGCAATGCGGGGCTTTGTTGTATCTATTGAAATCAAAAATCGAATTATCACAAAGGCCATTGAGAGCCTGTACAGCAAAAATACTTTTAGGATCATCATGTACCAAAAACGCCAGGCGCCAACATTATCGAGCAAAGAGGCAGCTATCCAATTGCTTAGCCGTCGCGATCATGGTCAGTATGAGCTTTACCAAAAATTATCGATGAAGGGCTATGAAGAATCAGACATCGACATCGCAATTAATTTTTGCCTAGACCATAATTATCTAGATGATTTACGTTACGCGAAGAGTCAAATTAGACAGCATGTATACAAAGGACATGGAGAGCGTCGAATTCGTCAAGAGTTAAACCAGAAGCGTGTTGCGGAATCGGTGATTGAGCAAGCTATGGCTGAAGAGCCGCAAGATTGGTTTGAACTGGCTAAACAGGCGGCAGAAAAGAAATTCAAAGGTATTAAAGCCAAAGACCAGAAAGAGTACGCTAAACAGGTGCGATTTCTGCAATATCGTGGCTACAGTTTTGACCAAATCAGCTACGCGCTGAACTTTGAGGACGAAGATTAACGGTCAGTCGTCCGCACTGATTTTTGTTTTGCTTCAAATTTTTTCTCCTACTCCCTCTTTTCCTCAAGAAAACTAGTCTCAGCTGTTTGCATGATCTACAATACGGCAAAATTCTAACTCGACTATTTTCAGGAAGAGCTGCATGTACATGAGCACTGATGAGGTTCGTAACGCGTTCCTCAAGTTCTTTGAGAGCAAAGGACACCAAATCGTAGAAAGTTCATCGTTAGTTCCACATAACGACCCAACCCTGCTGTTCACAAACGCAGGTATGAACCAATTTAAAGATTGTTTCTTAGGCTTAGAAAAACGAGCCTACACTCGAGCGACTACGGCTCAGCGTTGCGTACGTGCAGGTGGTAAACATAACGACCTAGAAAATGTTGGCTTCACTGCTCGTCACCACACATTCTTTGAAATGTTAGGCAACTTCAGCTTTGGCGATTACTTCAAAGAAGATGCGATCTCCTTTGCTTGGGAATTCCTAACCGAAGTTCTTAAACTGCCAGCGGATCGTTTATTGGTAACTGTTTACGAAACCGATGACGAAGCGTTTGACATCTGGAACAAGAAAGTTGGCGTGCCCGCTGATCGTATTGTTCGCATTGGTGATAAAGAAGGCGGCAAGCCGTATGAGTCTGATAACTTCTGGCAAATGGGCGACACTGGCCCTTGTGGTCCATGTACTGAAATCTTCTACGATCACGGTGAGCACATCTGGGGTGGCCGTCCTGGCACGCCTGAAGAAGATGGTGACCGTTTCATCGAGATCTGGAACAACGTATTCATGCAGTTCAACCGTCACGCAGACGGCACTATGGAACCGCTACCAAAACCATCGGTAGATACTGGTATGGGTATCGAGCGTATCTCTGCAATCATGCAGGGCGTTCACTCAAACTACGAAATCGATGTGTTCCAAGCTCTTATCAAAGCAGCAGCAGAAGTGATCGGTTACGAAGACCTATCAAACCAATCACTACGCGTTATCGCTGACCACATCCGTTCATGTTCATTCCTGATCGTGGATGGCGTTATGCCTTCAAACGAAGGTCGTGGTTACGTATTACGCCGTATCATCCGTCGTGCAGTTCGTCACGGTAACAAGCTGGGCGCACAAGGTGCATTCTTCCACAAGTTGGTTGGCGTTCTAGCTGACATCATGGGTACGGCTGGTGAAGAGCTGAAGCGTCAACAAGCTGTGGTTGAAAAAGTACTGCGTATCGAAGAAGAAAACTTTGGTCGTACACTTGAGCGCGGTATGGCTATTCTAAACGAAGCACTAGATAACCTAGACGGTAAAGTACTGGACGGCGAAACCGTATTTAAACTTTACGATACTTACGGCTTCCCAGCTGACTTAACTAACGACGTAGCACGTGAGCGTGAATTCGCAATCGACGAAGAAGGTTTCGAGAAAGCGATGGAAGAGCAGCGTCAACGTGCGCGTGAAGCGGGTAACTTTGGTACTGACTACAACGCAGCAATCAAAGTTGATACGCAAACAGAATTCTGTGGTTACACAGCTACTAAAGGCTCTAGCTCTGTAGCTGCGATGTTCGTTGAAGGCAACGAAGTAGATTCACTATCTGCGGGCGACAAAGCAATCATCGTACTTGGTGAAACGCCATTCTACGCAGAGTCAGGCGGTCAGTGTGGTGACGCTGGTGAAATCCGTACTGAGTCTGGTGTATTCCACGTTGAGGACACTCAAAAACTAGGTAACGCAATCGCGCACCACGGTGTAATGGCAGAAGGCGTTCTAGCGAAAGGTGATGAAGTAGCAACTATTGTTGACGCAGAGCGTCGCGCAGCTATCTCTCTAAACCACTCAGCAACGCACTTGCTACACGCAGCACTACGCCAAGTTTTAGGTGAGCACGTAACGCAGAAAGGCTCATTGGTGAAGGCAGACAACCTACGTTTCGACTTCTCGCATCTAGAAGCCGTAACTGCAGCAGAACTGAAAGAAGTTGAGCGTCTAGTTAACGCGCAAATTCGTCGCAACCACACGATTGAAACCAACGTGATGGACATTGAGTCAGCTAAGAAGAAAGGCGCAATGGCTCTATTCGGCGAGAAGTACGATGACGAAGTACGCGTACTGTCTATGGGTGACTTCTCGACAGAGCTTTGCGGTGGTATTCACGCATCAAGCACAGGTGATATTGGCCTATTCAAAATCACTTCAGAAAGCGGCATTGCTGCAGGTATTCGACGTATTGAGGCGGTAACAGGCGAGGCTGCATTAGACGCGATTGAAGCTCAAAACGCGAAGTATGAAGAGAAACTGGCAGAATCTGCACAGAAAGCAAAAGCGCTAGAGAAAGAAGTGCAGAAGCTAAAAGATAAGATGGCGGCAGCAGAAAGCGCTAACATCATGGGCAAAGCGGTTGAAGTCAATGGTACAAAAGTTCTAGTCGCAGCTCTTGAAGGTGCTGACAGCAAGAACCTACGTACTATGGTTGATGACATCAAGAACCAAATGGGGTCTGGTGTCGTACTGCTTGCCAACGTAACAGGTGACAAGGTTGGCCTGATTGCTGGTGTGACTAAAGATCTAACTGGTAAAGTAAAAGCTGGTGATCTAGTTAAGATGATTGCTGAGCAAGTCGGTGGTAAGGGCGGTGGTCGTCCTGACATGGCTCAAGCTGGTGGTACTGATGTAGCCGCACTACCAGAGGCAATTAAAACAGTTCAGCCTTGGTTAGAAGAGCGCTTATAAGCTTTTAACTACTAAAATTACGCTCAATCAAGTTTCTTTGATTGAGCGTAATTTTTTTTAGCAGCCAAGTGGTTTAATTGACCAAAAGTTAACCGAGTCATTTAGGCTATTTGGTTTTTGTTGTAACTACTGCTTATATAATTTTTCTAAAAGGAAATACTGACGATGTAAGCAGTTCTAAAGAGACTTCGGTCTTGGGAAGGTGAAGACTGGTGAAAAAGCCCCTTATCGTGCAAAAGTTTGGCGGAACCTCCGTGGGTTCAATTGAAAGAATCCACCAAGTTGCTGAACACATCATTAAGGCGAAAAATGATGGCAATCAAGTTGTTGTTGTCGTGTCTGCAATGTCAGGCGAAACAAACAGACTGATGGACCTCGCTAAACAGATAGATAGCGTGCCTACAGCTCGAGAACTTGATGTTTTGCTCTCTGCTGGTGAGCAAGTGTCAATGGCACTGTTAGCAATGACACTCAATAAATTGGGTCATGCTGCACGCTCGCTTACCGGAGCACAGGCGAATATTGTGACGGATAATCAACACAATGACGCAACGATTAAACACATTGATACTAAGACAATTCTGGGATTGCTTGAGCAAGACCAAATCGTGATTGTTGCAGGCTTTCAAGGTGTGAATGAGAACGGGGATATCACCACATTAGGTCGAGGTGGCTCAGATACGAGCGCTGTGGCACTGGCAGGCGCATTGCGCGCTGATGAGTGTCAAATCTTTACCGACGTTGATGGTATTTATACTTGTGACCCACGTGTAGTGAAAAACGCGCGAAAATTGGCGGTTATCGATTTTCCTTCCATGGAAGCGATGGCAAGCCGAGGCGCGAAAGTATTACATTTACCTTCAGTGCAATTTGCATGGAAGAATAATGTGCCACTGCGCGTGCTTTCGACATTTGATGTTAATGAAGGCAGTCTGGTAAAGGGGGAGTTAGGCAATCAAGCCGTCTCTGGTATAGCCATTCAACGTGACCTTGCCATAATCGAAGTCGATAAAGAACATTTATCTAGTGCTACAAAACAATGTCAGATGTTGGGTATCGACATTTGGAATGTGATCGAGGAAACAGAACGGGCAGGCATCATGATAAAACAAGATGCATGTGCCAAGTTCGATCTGGTGTTCAGCGACAAAATCCGTAATAGTGAAGTGGTAAGCCTGTTGACCGCAGTGGGGCTTGAGGCCAATGGAATGGTAGAGCACGCATGCGATTTGTTGGCAAAGCGAGATATTGAGATCAATTTCAGCGCAACGAATGCACTCACTATGATGCTAGTTTTAGCACCCGAATGTGTGGATACAGCAGCAAACATTCTGCATGATGCTTACATTACGTCTAGTGAAGCATTAAACATTCAACAAAAACATGCCTTTTTAGGCTGATTTTCGCTAACAAGGTAGTTTACGAAAATATAACTTTTGTTGGATAATAGCTTTGTAGCAAGAAAATTTAGAGATTACTCAAGGAGCAAAGAATGCTAATTTTGACTCGCCGCGTAGGCGAAACACTGATGATTGGTGATGAAGTGACTGTAACTGTACTAGGTGTTAAAGGTAACCAAGTGCGTATCGGCGTTAACGCTCCGAAAGAGGTTTCAGTTCACCGTGAAGAAATCTACATGCGCATTCAAGCTGAAAAAGGCAATGGCAACGTTGCTTCAGGTAACTACTAAGTCGCTCCTGTTTACAGAGCTTAGTTTGAATGAAAAAGGCTAACCGAAGGGTTGGCCTTTTTAGTTTTTACTGTTTTTGAAAATTTGCAGAAACTATTGTGTTGAGTATGGCTGTGAATTCATCAATAATGTTGATTCGAACTTCAGAAAGTTATTTGAAAATAAATGTCTTTTTTTCAGAGAAGACTCTCTTTTTTTCATCATAATAGAGTGATAAAGTTCGTTTAATAGTCACTTTGATTAAATCAGCAACGGTTAAGCCAGTTTCGTAGATTTTTTCAAAGAAAGTGTTTGACATATTTTCGGTAAAACGTAATATGTGCCTCCGCAAGACGGTGAGGTGGCCGAGAGGCTGAAGGCGCTCCCCTGCTAAGGGAGTATACGGTTTATCCCGTATCGAGGGTTCGAATCCCTCCTTCACCGCCATTCTTGCAACGTTGATTTATCAACAAAAAGTGCGTCCTTAGCTCAGCTGGATAGAGTACCTGGCTACGAACCAGGCGGTCGGAGGTTCGAATCCTCCAGGACGCGCCATATCTCTTTTGAGATATAACAATGAAAACGGTGAGGTGGCCGAGAGGCTGAAGGCGCTCCCCTGCTAAGGGAGTATACGGTTTATCCCGTATCGAGGGTTCGAATCCCTCCTTCACCGCCATTCATTGACTGGCCCGATGGCCTTTTTTTTGTTTCGTAAGAAATGAATGTGATTTACTTCACAACTTCTTAGCAAGAAGATCTGCGCGTCCTTAGCTCAGCTGGATAGAGTACCTGGCTACGAACCAGGCGGTCGGAGGTTCGAATCCTCCAGGACGCGCCACTTATTAAAGGGTAATGCCCTGATGTTGACGAAAGTCGATGTCGAAAATTGCGCGTCCTTAGCTCAGCTGGATAGAGTACCTGGCTACGAACCAGGCGGTCGGAGGTTCGAATCCTCCAGGACGCG
>NZ_JAWOUJ010000018.1:0-81728 GCF_033339315.1 Vibrio sp. 661
TCAGCGAGGTGGCATTATAGAGATTGCGATCACATTGGCAAGCCCTTTTTCTCGTTTTTTTTGATTTTTTTATCGTTTGGGTGTTTTTTATTCTAAAAGGCGAGTTTTCACTACTATTCTACCTCCATACACCCTGTAATCGCCCTGAATAAGGAAAAAAGATGAGCTCAATGAGAAGCTACAAAGGTATAAAGCCTGAACTTGGTGAGCGTGTTTACGTTGACCCAACCTCTGTTTTAGTCGGTGATATCCGAATTGGCGATGATTCTAGCATTTGGCCATTGGTAGCAGCGCGAGGCGATGTAAACCACATTCACATTGGTGATCGAACGAATATTCAAGATGGCAGTGTTTTGCATGTCACCCATAAGAACGCCGAAAACCCAAACGGCTACCCATTGATTATTGGTAATGACGTTACGATTGGCCACAAAGTGATGCTGCACGGTTGTGAGATCCACGATCGTGTTTTGGTTGGTATGGGAGCTATTGTTTTAGATGCTGTTGTAATTGAGTCAGAGGTGATGATCGGAGCAGGCAGTTTAGTGCCACCTGGGAAAGTATTAGAAAGTGGCTACTTATATGTTGGAAGCCCAGTAAAACAAGCTCGCCCTCTATCAGAAAAAGAACGAGCTTTCTTGCAAAAGTCTGCCAACAACTATGTGCAGAACAAAAACGACTACTTAAATGAAGTAAAAGACTTGAACTAAAGCCCTGTTAACCGATGATGATATGGCCTTCTTCGTTGAAGGCTTCATCTTCTATTAGCTCTTCAGCCATTTCTTCTAGGTCGAATCGGTAATCAGTAAAAACTTTAATTGCCGCTTGCTCAGTTTCAATCAGTGAACCACTGAGCTTTTCTAGCTTTTGTTTCGTCACAAAGCACTCTATTAGTGCGCCTGATTGTTGCGCCGAAAAGTTTACCGATTGTGATACTTCATCCCATGATTGAATATCTGGGAATAAGATGGATTGATTCATCGCTTATTGGCCTTCAAGGTTCTTTCTTAGTTCTCTGAGAATTTGTTTGGCACCAGGACGTAAGCCACGCCAGAGCATAAAGCTTTCCGCAGCCTGCCCAACTAACATTCCAAGACCGTCATACGCATGAGCGGCACCATTCTCTTTTGCCCATAAGTTAAAGCTCGTCACCCCTTTGCCATAAATCATGTCATAGCTTGTACTGTTAGCGGCAAAGATGGAGGATGAAATAGTCGGCAGTTCACCACTAAGAGAAGCGGATGTGGAGTTAATGATGACATCATACTCTTTATCAATACTTGCTATCTCTTTGGCGAGGATAGGACCGTGAGAGACAAACAGCTCTGCAAGCTCCTGTGCTTTACTAAAGGTACGGTTGGTAATGGTTAAAGAGGTCGGCTTTTGATCAAGTAGTGGCTTAATAACACCACGAGCTGCACCACCAGCGCCAATAATTAGGATTCGCGCGCCTTCCAATACAACCTGATGCTGAAGCAGATCTTGCACTAAACCTGCACCATCAGTGTTGTCACCGATGATTTCACCATCGTCTAACTTCTTGAGGGTATTTACCGCGCCTGCTAACTGAGCCCGTTCTGTCAATCGACTAGCAAATTGATAAGCATCTTCTTTAAATGGCATAGTGATGTTACACCCCTTGCCACCTTCAGCAAAAAACACCTTCGCCGCGTCAATAAAACCATCAACAGGTGCACTTTCTGCGGTGTACACCAAAGATTGATTAGTTTGACGAGCAAACAAGGTGTGAATGAATGGCGACTTACTGTGTCCGATAGGATTACCAAACACGGCATAGCGATCGATTTGCTGGGTCATTTCCTTACCTTTGTTCCTTACTTAGATATAGAGAAAACAGGGCCACCTGATTACAGATGACCCTATCACTATCTATCTATATAGAAAAGGAGATTCCGTGCTTACCACTCTCGTGGCGTTAGGTATCGCTCGTAAAGTTCAGCTTCTGGCGATCCCGCTTCTGGCTCGTAGCAGTACTCCCAGCGAGCGAGCGGCGGCATTGACATCAGAATCGACTCAGTACGCCCACCACTTTGTAAACCAAATAAGGTACCACGGTCATACACTAAGTTGAACTCTACGTAACGGCCGCGACGATATAGTTGGAATTCACGCTCACGCTCACCATACTCGATCTCTTTACGACGAGAAACGATCGGCAAGTAAGCCTGGCAATAGCCTTCACCGACTGCTTTGATGTAAGCAAAACACTTATCAAATTCCCACTGGTTTAGATCATCAAAGAACAAACCGCCAACACCGCGAGTTTCATTACGATGTGGTAGGAAGAAGTATTTGTCACACCATGCTTTATGCTCTTGGTAAACATCGTCACCAAATGGCGCACAAAGCAGTTTTGCAGTGTCGTGCCATGATTGGCAATCTTCTTCAAATGGATAGAACGGCGTTAGGTCAAAACCACCACCAAACCACCAAATTGGGTCTTCGCCATCTTTTTCTGCAATAAAGAAGCGGACATTGGCGTGTGAAGTCGGTACATAAGGGTTTTTAGGGTGAATAACCAAAGAAACACCCATCGCTTCAAAACGACGACCCGCTAGCTCTGGACGATGCGCTGTCGCAGATGCTGGCATTTCTTTCCCTTCCACATGCGAGAAGTTCACGCCTCCCTGCTCGAAAACAAGGCCATCACGCATAACACGTGAGCGCCCACCGCCACCAAGACGTTCGCCCGGTTCACGATGCCATGCATCCTCGACAAAGACGGCCTTTCCATCTTCTTGTTCTAACTGCTGACAAATGGAGTCCTGAAGTGACATCAAGAACTGCTTTACGGCGTGCTTATCGATCGCTGACATACGTTATTACCTATTACGTGAAACCTAATGATGGCTGGCTAGCAGGGTTAACCCTGTCTTAATATTTGTGAAGTTTTGGCGTCACGAATCTCGCTGGGTTTATCACGACCGCTGGTCTCGCCACGAAGAATGGCGACCAGCTTATCACCCAACTGTTCTTCGACTTCTTCCGTGGTCATACACGGTGGTAAGCCGGAAAGATTCGCGCTGGTAGAGGTTAACGGCTTTCCGAATGCATTACACATTTTTTGCACCAAAGGATGATCAGTCACACGAACCGCAATTGAATCAAACTGCCCTGAAACCCAGTTGGATACTTTATCGCTCGCTGGCATGATCCAAGTGTATGGGCCTGGCCAAGTGGCATGAACAGTCTGTAATTGTTCTTCAGTCAACTGAGATTCATCAATATAAGGCAAGAGCTGATCGTAACTTGCCGCGATGAGAATCAGCCCTTTTTCTACCGGACGCTGCTTGAGCTCTAATAGCTTTTGAATTGCTTCTGGGTTATCTGGATCACATCCGACACCAAAAACCCCTTCTGTTGGATAGGCAATCACTTCGCCTTGCTTGAGTGCGTTGAGCACTTGTTCAAAGTTATCCACCGATTACTTCCTATTTGTTTGACTGTGTTGTTTTCACTAAGTGTACAAATATTCATTCTCAGACACTAAAGCAATTTTTTTATAAAATGTATCAATAGCGCCAACAACAAGACGCAAACGTTTGCTTGAGATAAAAATCCCCGTATAATGCGCACAAATTTATAGCTCACCTAATTTTTGCAGCTTAAAGGAGTTTGAGATGAAAGTCGGTATCATCATGGGTTCTAAATCCGATTGGCCAACCATGAAACTAGCAGCGGACATGCTAGATCAATTTGGCGTGCCTTACGAAACAAAAGTCGTGTCAGCACACCGAACTCCTCAATTACTGGCTGACTACGCCAGTGGCGCAAAAGAACGCGGCATCAAAGTTATCATCGCAGGCGCAGGTGGTGCAGCCCACCTACCAGGTATGGCGGCGGCGTTTACTAGTTTGCCAGTGCTTGGGGTTCCCGTTCAGTCTCGTGCACTGAAAGGTATGGATTCACTACTTTCTATTGTACAGATGCCAAAGGGAATTGCGGTTGGTACATTGGCGATTGGCGAAGCGGGCGCAGCAAACGCCGGTATCCTAGCTGCGCAAATCCTAGGCACTCATGATGAAAACATCATGGCGAAGGTAGAAGCATTCCGTAATGAGCAAACGGAAACAGTTCTCGCAAATCCAAACCCTGCAGAGGATTAATCAGATGCATGTACTGGTTCTTGGTGCGGGTCAGTTGGCTCGTATGATGTCTCTGGCTGGTGCGCCACTGAATATTCAAATTTCAGCTTACGATGTCAGCAGCGGTGATGTCGTTCACCCTTTAACTCAACAGGTACTTGGCCATGGCTTGGAAAATGCGATTACGCAAGTTGATGTGATTACTGCCGAGTTCGAGCATATTCCACATGACGTGCTCAAGGTTTGCGAAGCGAGCGGCAAGTTCCTACCAAGTACGCAAGCCATCAAAGCAGGTGGTGATCGCCGTATTGAAAAAGCACTGCTTGATGATGCTGGCGTGCGCAACGCGAAATACTACGTCATTGAAACTCGTGAAGACTTTGAGCGCGCAATTGAACACGTTGGTATGCCAATGGTTCTGAAAAGTGCATTGGGTGGCTACGATGGTAAAGGCCAATGGCGCTTAAAAGAAGCTTCTCAAGTCGACGACATTTGGACTGAGATGGCAGAGTGCATCGCGGCAACACCAACTCAAGCGATTGTTGCTGAAGAGTTTGTTCCTTTTAACCGCGAAGTATCACTAGTTGGTGCTCGAAGCAAAGATGGAAATGTGGAAGTGTACCCTCTGGCAGAGAATGTTCACACCAACGGTGTATTGAGTCTTTCTACTGCGATTGATGCGCCAGGGTTACAGGAACAAGCAAAGCAAATGTTCACGGCAGTCGCAGATAGCCTAGATTACGTTGGCGTATTAGCGCTTGAGTTCTTTGATGTCGATGGGGCACTTTTAGTGAATGAGATTGCTCCACGCGTGCACAACTCTGGTCACTGGACACAGCAAGGTGCAGAAACGTGTCAGTTTGAAAACCATCTGCGCGCAGTGTGCGGCTTACCATTAGGTAGTACGAAATTGGTTCGTGAAACCTCAATGATCAATATTCTTGGTGAAGACACACTACCAGATGCATTGTTATCAATGGATGGTTGCCACCTTCATTGGTATGGCAAAGAGAAACGTGCAGGTCGCAAGATGGGACACATCAACGTGTGTGGCGACTACCCAGGAGAATTGCACCGTAGGTTGTGCGCCCTGGCAGACATCTTAGACCCAATAGCTTTCCCAGCCGTGCAAGCGTTCGCTAAACAGTCTCAACACTAACGTTTGGCAGCAAAAAAACAAAAAAGGGTCGCACGATGCGACCCTTTTCAATTCATTTAACCTTGCTGGGTGTGCTGACACTTACGATTAGCACATTGCAATTTCACACCACTGGCAAGTTTCTTCTCCACCAACAGAGTAAAACCACACTCTTCGCATCGCCCCTTGACCGGAGCAAGGTTCACAGCAAATTTGCATTTAGGGTAGTTATCACACGCGTAGAATGTTTTGCCAAATCGGGTTTTACGCTCAACCAAATGTCCTTTGCCACATTCAGGGCAAGCGTGTTGTTCTTGTGACTGCGCCTCTGGCTCTGGTTGATTAATCGACTCAATATGATGACAAGCCGGGTAGTTACTACAACCGACAAACATGCCGTAGCGCCCTTGGCGGAGTACCAACTCATTGCCACACTCAGGACAAGGCACACCCAACTCTTTCACGATGTGCCCATCATTGCTGTGTAGCGGTTTAATGTAATCACAGCTTGGGTAATGGTTACAGCCGAGAAATGGGCCATGTTTTCCGTGCTTGAGAGCTAGCTCACCACCACATTTTGGACACGGCTCGTGTTCCAAAGCGTGTTCATGGGCAGAGAAAAGGGTGTTGTCGATTTTACTACTCATACTTACCGTTTCGTGAAAAACACACAAAAAGACAAGCTCGCGTTTATTCTAGCTAAACTCGAGCTTGCCCAGATGGTTAGTGAAGAATCCCTTGTTCCTTGGTGTACAACAGCTCTTCCATTAGCGTGTAAGCGTTTTCGTTACCAGGCACATTGAACAGCACCATCAGAATGATCCATTTGAGGTCTTCAAGCTCAAACTCACTCGTTTCTAATCCCATCACTCGGTCAATCACCATTTCGCGAGTTTCTGTGGTTAACACATTTATTTGCTCGAGAAACAATAGAAACCCTCGGCATTCCAAATCTAAACGCTGCATCTCTTTCGCTGTGTAGATACGAGTTGATGACGAAGCCATGCAAGTCGAGATTGCAGAAGAGGTGTCACTTTGCTGCAATGCGGCAAGCTCTTCTAACCAGACAAGGGCTTTGTAGATATCTTTTTGTTGGAAGCCTGCACGGAGCAATTCTTCTTCCAACTCGTCTTGTTCGACCTGTAACTCTGCATCGCTATGGATGTAGGTTTCGAATAGATACATCAGTATATCCATCATCATAGCTAGCCCCTCCCCTTTCGAATATAGCCACCTGAAACCGCAACGACATGCCCAGAGAGTTCTAACTCTAAGAGCTGCATCATGACTTCTTGGACAGGTATATTGGTCCTGTTTGCAAGAATATCAACCGGTGTAGCTTCACTTCCTACGTTAGCTAACAGCTGAGGAAATGGCAATTCTTCTTCATCATTTAACGTAGAAAATAAATCGGTACTCTGATTAATAGACCAATCAAGCAAGGACTGTATTTCATCTAAGACATCTTTCGTCTTTTCTACTAGGCAAGCGCCATGACGTATCAACTGGTTTCCACCGCAGGCATTGGGGGCATTGATTGACGCTGGCAGCGCAAATACTTCTCGACCTTGCTCAAGCGCGTAACGAGCTGTAATTAACGAGCCACTCTTTTTCGCCGCCTCGACGACCAGCACACCAAGCGATAATCCACTAATAATACGATTACGACGCGGGAAGTTTTCTGGGCGCGGCTTGGCATTAGGCCGAAACTCAGACACCAAAGCCCCATGTTCAATAACACGTTGCGCTAAACCACGATGACGTGCCGGATAAATATTTTCTAAGCCAGATCCTAGCACCGCAATCGTCTTACCACCCGCTTGCAACGCACCATCATGCGCATGACCATCAATGCCTAAAGCGAGACCACTGGTGACAATAAAATCGTGCTGAACAAACTCTGCAGCAAACTGACGTGCATGCTGTAATCCATCAATACTCGCATTTCGACTGCCAACCATCGCGATTTGTGGCTGAGAGAGACAAGTAGGGTTTCCTTGAACAAAAAGTAGAGGTGGCGGTGCAACGATTTGTTTGAGTTGAGGTGGATAACGCGGGTCAGTCAGTGTCAGGATATGATGATTTGTAGAAGCCTCAAGCCAGCTTAAACAAGCATCGACTTCTTTATCTGTTGAAGCCCAAGCTTGAATTTGCTTAGTTGTTAACCCAAGTTGTTGTAGCTGTTCGGGAGAGAAGTTTACGATGTTACGCGGCGTGTCTCTTGCCAGTAGCTTATTCATTTTGACGCCGCCAATGCCTGGCAAACAACTCAGTTTTAACCAGGCAGCGAGATCATCGTTATTTCGTAGATTCATCGATGGTTAATTCGTCCGCCAACGGTGACACCACCGAAATATCTTGGTTAATGGGTTTCGTACTGTTAGTGATCAGTGCCAAGCTAAAGTACTCATAAGGACGAATGACCAGCAACTCACCAACTTTGCTTTGAGGCAAAGTAATTTTCTTATCAAGCACGCCAAACTCTTTCTTGAACTCATCGCCGTCTTTGTAAACTGGGTGCGCGTCTTCTTTTAAATCAAACACACTGCCTTGCTTGAGATTGTCTGACGTGCCTTTATCAATCACCACGACTTGGTTAGTTGAACTAAAGCGAATACCTTCGATATTACCTAGCAACTTTGCAGAACTGCCTTGTGGCGACGGCAGCGGATAGAACGTAGTCGTGAAGTCAGTATTCTCAACCGATTGATTTGGCAACGCGATATCGTTACGTAGGATTTCTTGCATTTGCGATGTAAGCTTCAAACCTGAATAATCACTCGAAGCTTCAACGAGCTCGCCTTTGGCAATCAAACGCAGCGCGGTAATCTCTTCGGACACATCGTCACGCGAAAAGGTAGCTACTGGTCGGTAAATAGCCCAACCTGTCGCGGTCTGATTGCCATTGATATACAGCACATCTTCTGCAGTCAGATACTTACTGCCTTTGCTGCTACCCATCACTTTTGCTGCTCTGTTCAACGAATCTTTATCTAGCAACCGATCCGATTTAAGGTAAGGCATCACCAAACCTTCCGCGACCGTTGGTACGGCTTTCTTTTCTGTGATGCGAGCTTTCGGGCTCAGCTTCTTAACCGGTTTTAGGCTCAACACGGGCTGACCGTTAATCCACACCAAAGACAGCTTGTCACCGGGATAAATTAAATGAGGGTTATCGATTTCCGGGTTTACTTGCCATAAACGAGGCCACAACCACGGGCTATCTAAGTACATGGCCGAAATATCCCATAGCGTATCGCCCTTCACAACTACATATGTTTGTGGCGCATCATCTTTAACAGTCAGTGGGTTCGCATCCACATTTGCTACAGCGTTGAAAGAGAAAAGTAACGGCAACGTAACACTGGCAACGTTGCGGAAAATTCGATTCATGACCCTCGTCCTTGGTCTATTAAGCAGGAACCAGAATGGAAATTGGTGCAAGGATGCTGTCATTTAGGCTATAAAATGTCTAGAATTGAGCCAACAAGGTTTGTGCTGTTTCGGCACAGTTCAATATTTCGAGTGAATATGTCTGTATTACAAGTATTAACATTCCCGGATGATCGCCTGCGCACAGTCGCAAAGCCTGTTGAAGCGGTGACACCTGAGATTCAAAAAATCGTCGATGACATGATTGAAACCATGTACGACGAAGAAGGTATTGGCCTTGCTGCAACGCAGGTTGATATCCACAAACGTATCGTAGTGATTGATATTTCAGAAACTCGCGATGAGCCGATGGTGCTAATCAACCCTGAGATTCTGGAAAAGCGTGGCGAAGATGGCATCGAAGAAGGCTGTCTGTCGGTACCAGGTGCGCGCGCACTTGTGCCTCGCGCTGCAGAAGTTACCGTTAAAGCACTGGATCGTGATGGCAAAGAGTTCACCTTTGAAGCCGACGACCTGCTAGCGATTTGTGTTCAACACGAGCTTGATCACCTACAAGGTAAGCTGTTCGTGGATTACCTATCACCACTGAAACGCAAACGCATTCAGGACAAGCTAGCGAAAATCAAACGCTTTAACGAGAAGCAGCAAAACGCTTAATCTCGAACCATACCAATTAGAAGGAAGTCTACCTTGAGTCAGTCTTTACGAATTGTCTTTGCAGGTACTCCGGATTTCGCCGCCCGTCACTTGGCGGCGTTGTTGTCTTCGGAGCATGAAGTCATCGCGGTTTACACAAACCCAGATCGTCCAGCGGGTCGTGGCAAAAAATTGGCTGCGCCACCGGTAAAACAACTGGCGCTAGAACACAATATCCCGGTTTACCAACCTGAAAGCTTTAAGTCCGACGAAGCGAAACAAGAACTTGCCGATCTGAACGCCGACCTCATGGTTGTCGTGGCGTACGGTATGCTGCTGCCACAAGCGGTTCTTGATACCCCTAAACTGGGTTGTATCAACGTACATGGTTCTATCCTACCTCGTTGGCGTGGTGCGGCTCCAATCCAACGCTCTATTTGGGCGGGCGATGCAGAAACTGGCGTGACCATCATGCAGATGGACATCGGTCTCGACACTGGTGATATGCTGAAGATTGCAACTCTGCCAATCGAAGCGACAGA
Source organism: Vibrio sp. 661 (assembly GCF_033339315.1). NCBI lineage: Bacteria > Pseudomonadati > Pseudomonadota > Gammaproteobacteria > Vibrionales > Vibrionaceae > Vibrio > Vibrio sp. 661. The sequence continues at coordinate 9,816 of NZ_JAWOUJ010000018.1, forward strand.
TACCAGCGCTTCAATGTACGAAAAATTGGCTGAGCTTGGTCCAGAAGCCCTGATTGACTGCCTAGCAGACATTGCTGCGGGTAAAGCAGTGCCAGTGAAGCAAGACGATGAGCTAGCGAACTATGCGAAAAAACTCAGCAAAGAAGAAGCACGCATCAACTGGAACGACGATGCGGCGCACATTGAGCGCTGCGTTCGTGCATTTAACCCATGGCCAATGAGCCACTTTGAGGCGGCAGAAAACAGCATCAAAGTATGGCAAAGCCGTGTGGCAGAGCAAACCAGTGACAAGCCAGCCGGCACCATCGTGCAAGCAGATAAAACCGGTATTTATGTTGCGACAGGCAACGGCGTACTGGTGCTAGAGCAACTGCAAGTTCCTGGCAAAAAAGCCATGTCAGTTCAGGATATTCTGAATTCGCGTGCGGCTTGGTTTGAAGTTGGCACTCTGCTGGTTTAAGCCATACTAGGGGTTATTATCCCCGATTATACGAACTTTTAGAGGGCAGAGATGCCCTCCTTTACTTTAAGGTACTCATCATGAATGTTCGCGCTGCGGCTGCTAACGTCCTGTATCTTGTCGTCGACAAGGGCCACTCACTTTCAAGCGCTCTTCCAGCGGCTCAACAAACGGTACGACCTCGTGACCACGCTCTGTTACAAGAGATCTGTTACGGTGCGCTACGTTACCTACCTCGCCTAGAAATGATCGCAAACCAATTGATGGATAAGCCGCTAAAAGGCAAACAACGTGTATTCCATCACTTAATTCTGGTTGGTATTTACCAACTGAGCTTCATGCGCATTCCTGCGCACGCAGCTGTCGGTGAAACGGTTGAAGGCACTAAAGAGCTGAAAGGTCCTCGTCTGCGTGGTTTGATTAACGCGGTATTGCGTAACTACCAGCGCAACCAAGAAGAACTCGACCAAATGGCCGTCAGCAACAACGCTGGCAAGTACGGTCACCCAAGCTGGTTACTAAAACTGCTGCAAGAGGCCTACCCACAGCAATGGGAAAGCATTGTTGAAGCGAACAACCAAAAAGCACCAATGTGGCTGCGTGTGAACCATCAACACCACACTCGTGATGAATACCTTGCGCTGCTCAAAAATGAAAACATTGATAGCACGCCACACACAGAAGCAATGGACGCCATAAAATTGGCCGCACCATGTGACGTGATGAAGCTACCTGGTTTTGAAAAAGGTTGGGTTTCGGTCCAAGATGCGGCGGCGCAGCTTTCGATCAACTACCTAAAACCACAAGACGGCGAACTGATTTTAGATTGCTGTGCAGCGCCAGGTGGCAAGACGGCGCACATTCTAGAGCGCACGTCAGGCAGTGAAGTGGTCGCGATTGACTGCGACGACACACGCTTGAAACGTGTGCATGAAAACCTGAAGCGTCTCAACCTTCAGGCAAAAGTGGTTTGCGGTGATGCGCGTAATCCACAAGAATGGTGGCAAGGCGAGCAATTTGATCGCATTTTGCTGGATGCCCCATGTTCTGCGACTGGCGTGATTCGTCGTCACCCAGACATCAAATGGCTACGTCGTGCAGACGACATCACCGCATTAGCAGAGCTGCAAAGTGAAATTTTTGATGCCATGTGGACGCAACTGAAGCCCGGCGGCACCATGGTTTACGCGACTTGTTCAATCACACCGCAAGAAAACGTGGAGCAAGTAAAAGCGTTTTTAGCACGTACCGCGGATGCGCAACTGCTGGATTCTGATCCCGACCAGCCTGGTCGTCAAATTCTACCAGGCGAAGAAGATATGGATGGTTTCTACTACGCAGTGCTAACTAAAACACACGCGTAACAGCATGCTAAATAGGGCGATTGAAGTGATTTCAATCGCCTTTTTCAGATACGAGAAAAGAGTATGAAGATCATTATTCTTGGTGCAGGTCAGGTTGGCGGCACACTGGCAGAAAACCTAGTGGGTGAAAACAACGACATCACCATCGTCGACAATAATGCCGACCGACTGCGTGAATTGCAGGACAAATACGACCTACGTGTGGTCAATGGCCATGCGAGCCATCCAGACGTGCTACACGAAGCTGGCGCGCAAGACGCCGATATGCTCGTCGCAGTAACCAACACTGATGAAACCAACATGGCCGCCTGTCAGGTCGCGTTCACTCTATTCAATACCCCAAACCGCGTTGCGCGTATTCGCTCTCCAGAATATCTAGCCGAAAAAGAAGCCCTGTTTAAATCTGGTGCTATTCCTGTTGATCACCTTATCGCACCAGAAGAACTCGTTACGAGCTACATCGAACGTCTGATCCAATACCCAGGCGCGCTGCAAGTGGTGAGCTTTGCTGAACAGAAAGTCAGCCTAGTGGCGGTAAAAGCCTACTACGGTGGCCCGTTGGTGGGTAACGCGCTGTCTGCTTTACGTGAGCACATGCCGCACATCGATACCCGTGTGGCAGCGATTTTCCGTCAAGGCCGTCCGATTCGCCCACAAGGTACCACCATTATTGAAGCCGACGATGAAGTGTTCTTCGTTGCAGCAAGTAATCATATTCGCTCAGTGATGAGTGAGCTTCAGCGCCTAGAAAAACCGTACCGCCGCATCATGATTGTTGGAGGGGGTAACATTGGCGCAAGCTTGGCAAAACGCCTAGAGCAAACTTACAGCGTGAAGCTGATTGAGCGTAACTACCAGCGTGCAGAAAAGCTCTCTGAGCAACTAGAAAACACCATCGTGTTCTGCGGTGATGCGGCAGACCAAGAGCTTCTCTCGGAAGAGAACATCGACCAAGTCGACGTCTTCATCGCGCTGACCAACGAAGATGAAACCAACATCATGTCTGCAATGTTGGCAAAACGCATGGGCGCTAAAAAAGTGATGGTGCTGATCCAACGTGGCGCTTATGTAGACCTGGTACAAGGCGGCGTAATTGATGTAGCAATCTCACCTCAGCAAGCCACTATTTCAGCCTTGCTAACGCACGTTCGTCGCGCTGATATCGTAAACGTGTCCTCACTTCGCCGCGGCGCTGCGGAAGCGATTGAAGCCGTCGCTCACGGTGATGAAAGTACATCTAAAGTGGTTGGACGTGCGATTGGAGATATAAAACTTCCACCTGGGACCACCATTGGTGCTATCGTTCGTGGCGAAGAAGTCCTTATTGCCCACGACCGTACGGTCATCGAGCAGGATGACCATGTTGTGATGTTCCTCGTCAACAAAAAATACGTATCAGACGTCGAAGCGCTATTCCAGCCGAGTCCATTCTTCCTCTAGGATTTTCCTATGGTCAACTTACGTCCCGTACTGTTTGTTATCGGGCTAGTTTTATCCAAACTGGCCCTGTTTATGTACGTGCCGACTTTGGTCGCTTTCTTTACCGGTACGGGGGGATTCCTCGATTTCGCCCAAGCCGTTGTGATCACGCACCTTGCCGCCTTCATCTGCCTGACGATAGGTCGAACCGCCAAGTTCAAACTCAGCGTACGCGATATGTTCCTCATCACCAGTTTGGTTTGGACCATCGCGAGTGCGTTTGCCGCTTTGCCATTTGTGTTTATCAACCACATCAGCTTCACCGACGCCTACTTCGAAACGATGTCGGGTATCACCACGACGGGCTCAACGGTGCTCAGTGGCCTAGACAACATGGCGCCGAGCATATTGTTGTGGCGCTCTATTTTACAGTGGCTTGGTGGCATTGGTTTTATCGTGATGGCGGTAGCAGTGCTACCTATGCTGAATGTCGGTGGTATGAAGCTATTCCAAACCGAATCATCAGATTGGTCGGATAAAAGTAGTCCAAGAGCGAAAACGGTCGCCAAAAACATCGTAGCGGTATATTTAATGCTAACGGGCCTATGTATTTTGGGCTACTTGATCACCGGCATGAACCTGTTCGAAGCAATCAACCATGCCTTTACTACGCTATCGACGGGTGGATACTCTACATCTGATGGGTCAATGAACCACTTCTCTAATGGCGCACATTGGGTGGCCACTACCTTTATGTTCTTAGGTGGTTTGCCGTTTTTGCTCTTTATCGCCGCGTTACGTAAACGCCGTATTGATGTGTTGGTTAACGACGCTCAAGTTAGAGGATTTGCGTACCTGTTCGTATTCTCAAGCTTAGTGATTTCAGCTTGGTTAGTGATTCGAGATGGGTACACCATTTTGGATGCCCTGCGAGTGTCGATGTTTAATATTGTCTCTGTCGTCACCACAACTGGCTTTGGCTTAGAAGACTTCACCGCATGGGGCGCATTACCCACCACTCTTTTCGCATTCTTAATGATGGCGGGGGCATGCTCAGGATCAACGTCTGGCGGGATCAAAATCTTCCGCTTCCAAATTGCGATGACGCTGCTAAACAAACAAATGATGAAGTTGATTCACCCTTCAGGGGTGTTTGTACAGCGTTATAACCAGCGACCGGTGAATGATGATATTGTTCGCTCAGTGGTGGCATTTGGCTTGATGTTTTTTATCACCATTATCTTTATCGCGGGTTGTTTAAGTGCACTTGGCCTCGACCCTGTGACCAGTATTTCTGGCTCAATCACCGCCGTTGCCAATGTTGGCCCAGGTATGGGCAGTGTGATTGGCCCGACAGGCAACTTCGCGCCTCTGCCCGATACTGCCAAATGGCTCTTAAGCTTTGGGATGTTAATGGGCCGCTTGGAAATTCTGACTATTCTTGTACTGTTCTTTCCTGCGTTTTGGCGCCGCTAAGCAGACTCTAATTAAAAGGTATAACAATGAAAACATGGATTACTCTGGCGACCCTACTTGCCGCCTCATCCACATACGCCGCCGAGGTCATCACTTTAGCCGATGGTCGAGAAGTGAAGTTGAACGATGACTTTACCTGGGAATACGTCATGAAAAAACCGGCGCAGCAAGCGACGGAGACACAAACAACAGCAAGCGTAGTTGAAACAATCGCAGCTCCTGCGATTGCGACAATTCCAGTGGTAACGAAAACCGTTGGCACGACCGTGGTGGTAAACGCCAAAAAGCCAACCATGCAGCTATCAGATTCAGGTGTGGATGTATTGATTGGTTCAGCAAGCTATCAAAGCGGTGAGCTTATTTTGCCTACATCAATCACTAACCAAAGCTCTCAATCTGTCATTCAAGTGGAAGTTGAGGTGCAAGTGTTTGATATGTCTGGTCAGCAACTGGCAAAAGAAAACGTGACGGTTTGGCAATCCATCAAGCGCATGGCGGATACCTACCTGCGACCACAGCAAGCGGAACAAGGTAAGAGCATTAAATTGGCTGTACCGCAATCACAGCAATACCAGTTTTCTGCCAAAGTGCTAGAGGTAAAAACTCGCTAATACGTGTTTAATATTCTTTGTTGAGCCTATCGGCTAGATAGGCTCAACAAAGTAATAAATCGCAAAGAAATGGCACACGCAGCCAGCCAAAACAAAGCCGTGCCAAATCGCATGGTTAAAGGGAATGCGCTTCGCAACGTAGAAAATCACGCCCAGTGAATACACAACTCCACCAGCAGCAAGCAGTGTAAGTCCGCCGACATCCAAGTTAATAGCTAATTGATAAATCACAATCAGCGATAACCATCCCATCACCAAATACGTCATCAAAGAAAGCTTTTTAAATCGATAGACGAATGCAACTTTCATGATGATGCCAATCAACGCAATGCTCCAAATAACGATCATCAACCCAAATGCTAGAGGTGTTCTTAAGCTGACTAACAAGAAAGGGGTATAGCTGCCTGCTATCAAAAGATAAATAGCACAATGGTCGAAGGTTTTTAGCCAACGTTTCGCTTTGGGATGAGGGATCGCATGATAGAGCGTCGAGGCCAAAAATAGCACGATAATACTCGCTCCATAAATCGCCATACTGGTAAGCGTTAAAGTGTCAGCTTGATGGTCTATGGCTTTAACTAACAGCAGTATCAAGCCAACAATACCAAAAATCATCCCTATACCGTGGGTGATGGTATTGGCCAGTTCTTCACGTTGACTGTATTGAGGTTTCTGCAGCTCGGACATCAATGCGCCTATACTAGAGTTTGAAATTTGCTCTAGTATGGCACATTAGGCTTACACGTGTAAGCTTAAATTAAGACTCATGAACGGCAGTAGTTTGATCGAGATAATTGAGTACCAGTTCGCCAACTTGATCTGGCTTAGTCGTGGCAGGAATGGTCAGCTCTCGCTTGAGTTTGCCACTACCCAGTAAGCTCGCGAGCATGCCACCTTGCCCCTTGCGTGTGCGGTCAACTTCAAACCACAACTTGAGCTCTTGCTCACTGCGGTGGGCAACAAATTCTAATTCGCGCCACACGCCGTGGTAAGGTCCGTCGGTTGGCACCAGTTCAAACTCTTGTACAAATGGTAGATCGAATCCTTTCACTTCCTCGCATTCCACCTGGCGAATTCGTAAACCTTGCGCTTCAAATGCAGATAGTACCGCATCCATCAGAGGATCAGGTCGGACGGTGAGGATGTCTTTATCAGTCGGATCCAAAGCAGCAGCAACGTCTAAGCCAGTTTCTAACCATACTTTGGCATCACCAATGGTGACAGGCGTGTTCCAAGGCACATCGAGCTTAACATCGAAGGTACGCTCTTCGCCGGAATGGATGGTAAATGCGTAAGGGAGACTCCACTTAGCAAGCACATGAGTTTGAGGTACTCGGCGCATGCTGTGTCCTTCTCGCGCACCACGGTCATCAGGGGCTTCGGCGATGTAGCGGCAACAGAGTTTTAAATCAATGTTGTCGATCGCTTGTTCAGTCGCACCACCATATACATGGATCGACACATCCACACTTTGACCTGGGTATAGCACGTCTTGGTTTAAGATTGAGTCGACCTTCGCGCTCCCAATCCCAAAACTGGCAAGTGTCTTCTTCAAAAATGACATAGGCACCTCCTTCATCGAGATCTCATACTACTACTGCTGATCGTGGGATCAAACAAAAATTGCCTCGAACATCGCGACAAAATGACAAAATCTAAACAATTCAATTGCTCAACTATCGACCAATTATTACAAGGATGCTAATCTTACACTTGATATGCATGCATATCGGTATTCCTGACTCATTAACTGGATTGGCGAGAGCCAGAAGAGTGATTCTTCAATCTTGTTGGAGCCTAGCTCATAATGATTCAGGCCATTACATCGGCAATGGATATGCCTGACAGTTAGGTAAATTAATGCGCCCAACAACAGTCAGGTTCGCACACACTAATACTAGTGCAATGCGCCGCCGCAGTGGCTTTACTACTGCACCAAAGGCAAAGCAAGTTGCGCCAGCAATGACATTGGTTGAGAAGACAGCAATGATGTCGAGTGTTCCGGCCAAAGTTATCAAAGCAGCTTAATCAAAAGCGCGGCGCCAGCTGCGCTTTTTTCTTTGCACGAGACTCATAAAGCTTCAAAGACTTAGAACAAACCACGGTGAAAGAGATAGTTTTTCCTATTTGGTCTTCGCAAAGCAATTTGGTACCTTTACTGCTAATTACACCTATAAATTCTGTGGAGAAAGAAATGAAGTGTCATCGCATTGAAGAGCTGCTTGAGCTACTAGAGCCTGAATGGCATAAAGAGCAAGAGCTGAACCTATTGCAGTTCATCGTTAAGCTGGCAAAAGAAGCAGGCTATGAAGGAAAGCTAGAAGATCTGACCGACGATGTACTGATCTACCACCTTAAAATGCGTAATAGCAGCAAAGATGAAATGATCCCTGGACTCAAAAAAGACCAAGAGGACGATTTTAAAACGGCGATCCTACGCGCTCGTGGCATCATCAAATAACCAGCTCAACAGCCAGTATTCTTTAAGCGACTCTCTCTATGAGTCGCTTTTTTATAACCAAAGTTTTTAGTCCCACAATTGGTTATAACTGTTCAGCCAATTATCAGGTTAACTGTACTGATTTTTGTTGTTAAACATTGACTGCGTTAAAGAAACGGAATTGTTATTGATTGTATAATCGCCGTTCATCAGTATTTACTAAAATAATTATGTTCGGTCATCTTTATGACGGAACGAGCAGCAATGTCATCGAGCGACATCAATAGAAATGACGCCGTACATTATAAAAGCCTAAGAAGGATGAGTGCATGAGTCAGGACAAGATCGATATCAAAGATGTGACTCCTAAAACCTATAATCCCAAAACCCATAAAGGAAACGGGGATCGGTTCAACCCAAGTAATCGCATCTATGTACGCGAAAGCAAAGGGACTTACCAGAAACTGCGTCGTTACGGTGGTTGGTTTTTACTGCTTCTCTTCGCTTTGATACCGTGGATCCCTTACGGTGAACGTCAAGCGATCTTGCTTGATATTGGCAACCAGCAGTTCAACTTTTTCGGTACCACGTTGTACCCACAAGATCTTACCCTACTCGCCTTGCTGTTTGTGATCGCGGCGTTTGGGTTGTTCTTTATTACCACCTTCTTAGGTCGAGTCTGGTGTGGCTACCTCTGCCCACAAACCGTCTGGACCTTCATGTATATCTGGTTTGAAGAGAAGCTCGAAGGTAGTGCCAATAAACGCCGTAAACAAGACTCCAATAAGCTGACGGCGAATTTAGCGATGCGTAAAACCGTCAAACATATAGCTTGGTTTGCCATTGCACTCGCCACTGGTTTTACTTTTGTTGGCTACTTCGTGCCAATGAAGCAATTGGTTATCGACTTTTTCACCTTTAACGCCAACTTCTGGCCCGTCTTTTGGGTAATGTTCTTTGCCATTTGTACCTATGGTAATGCTGGTTGGATGCGTTCCATCATGTGTATTCACATGTGTCCTTACGCGCGCTTCCAGTCTGCCATGTTTGATAAAGACACCTTCATCGTTGGCTACGATGCAAAACGTGGGGAAAAACGTGGCCCACGTCCGCGTAAAGCCGATCCAAAGCAACTTGGTTTGGGTGATTGTATTGATTGTGATTTGTGTGTGCAGGTGTGCCCAACAGGTATCGATATTCGTGACGGCTTGCAGTATGAATGTATCAACTGTGGCGCCTGTATTGATGCGTGTGATAACACCATGGATCGCATGGGCTACGAGAAAGGCTTAATTAGTTACACCACCGAGCATCGCTTATCGGGTAAGAGTACCAAAGTCATGCGTCCGAAGCTGTTAGGCTATGGTGCCGTACTACTCGTCATGGTCGGTCTTTTCTTTGCCCAAATTGCAGCGGTAGACCCAGCCGGCATGAGTGTTATTCGCGACCGTAACCAACTGTTCCGCGTTAATGGCTCGGGAGAAGTAGAAAACACCTACACCCTCAAGGTGATCAACAAAACTCAGCAAGTGCAAGAGTACTCGTTGGATGTTGAAGGGCTATCCGATGTAAGCTGGTATGGTAAGCAGACAATTCAGGTCCAGCCAGGTGAGGTATTGAACCTGCCAATGAGTCTTGGTGCCGATCCTGACAAGCTAAACTCTGCGATTACGACAATTCAGTTTATACTCACCGATAAGAGCAACGAATTCACTATTGAAGTAGAAAGCCGTTTTATTAAAAAACTATAGCGCTACTTCAGTGACTAACGGAAAAAGGCTCAGTAATGAGCCTTTTTGTTTATATGTCCCAAAGTATGTTTAACTTTGACGCCCTTACCCCAGACTTTATGTGGTACGCGTTAGAAAGCATCGGCGTTCGCGCAGAATCAGGCTTTCTTCCCCTCAATAGCTACGAAAACCGTGTTTATCAATTTACTGACGAAGAGCGTCGTCGTTATGTCGTCAAGTTTTACCGTCCTGAACGTTGGAGCAATGAACAGATCCAAGAGGAGCACGACTTTACTTTAGAGCTGATTGGCAATGAGATACCCGTCGCACCACCTGTGCGCATCAACGGTGAAACCCTGCATCACTATCAAGGCTATGCTTTTGCGCTGTTTGATAGCGTGGGTGGTCGCCAATACGAGGTTGACAATTTAGATCAGCTCGAAGGTGTAGGGCGTTTCCTTGGCCGCATCCATAAAGTCGGCAGCCGCCAAGCGTTCCAACATCGCCCTACGATCGGCTTACAAGAATACCTGTATCAACCAAGAGAGATTCTGCAAAACGCCAATATGATTCCAATGCACTTGGAGAACAGCTTCTTCAATGACTTGGATATGCTGATCAAATCAATTGAAAGCCACTGGCAAGAAGGCTTCAATATGATTCGTTTGCATGGCGATTGCCACCCAGGCAATATTTTGTGGCGAGATGGCCCTATGTTTGTTGATTTGGATGACGCTCGTAACGGCCCTGCAGTACAAGACTTATGGATGCTATTGAACGGTGAACGCCAAGACAAACTGATGCAGTTGGATATTGTTTTAGAGGCTTACCAAGAGTTTTGCGACTTTAATCCTGCAGAATTGAAACTAATCGAGCCACTTCGCGGTCTACGAATGGTGCACTATATGGCATGGCTAGCAAAACGTTGGCATGACCCTGCATTTCCTCTCGCTTTTCCATGGTTTAATGAGCCAAAATACTGGGAAGGTCAGGTCCTTGCATTTAAAGAGCAGATCGCCGCTTTAGAAGAAGCACCGCTGTCTTTAATGCCTCAATGGTAAGTCAGGCCAAAAATTCAAAAATGGAGATATTTCGATGAAAAAACTGTTCGCACTGTTTTCTATGCTGATGTTAAGCCTGTCGGCACATGCAGCGCAATTCAAAGAAGGTGAACATTACAAAGTATTGGATCTTGAGGCATCAAAAAAACCTCTTGTGACGGAGTTTTTCTCTTTCTACTGCCCGCACTGTAATAGCTTTGAACCGGTTATCCAGCAACTGAAAAAGCAGTTACCAGAAGGTACTAAGCTATTAAAAAACCACGTTTCTTTCATGGGTGGCAACATGGGCCCATCAATGAGCAAAGCCTACGCAACGATGGTTGCATTAAAAGTGGAAGACAAAATGGTGCCAGTGATGTTTAACCGCATCCACAATCTAAAGAAAGCACCACGTAATGATGAAGAACTTCGTCAAATCTTCCTTGATGAAGGTGTAGATGCGAAAAAATTCGATTCTGCATTCAAAGGCTTCGCGGTTGATTCAATGGTTCGCCGTATGGACAAGCAATTTGAAAACAGCGGTCTAACCGGCGTTCCTGCGGTTATCGTTAACAACAAATACCTAGTTCAAGCACAAAGCATCAAAACGATGGATGAGTACTTCTCTCTGGTGAACTACTTGCTGACACTAAAATAAGCACATCGATATCAATCAAAAGGGGAGCACGTCGCTCCCCTTTTGTTTACTTGTAAATCTCTTGTAGTAACCGATCTTTTTCTTGCCACACATCACTCAGCCATTGTTGAAATTGCCGCTTATAGGGCTTATCGTTGAAGTAATCACCAAGCACTCTTTCATCAACGGGTAACACATTTACACGCACAACCACCTTGCTCATGCGGCCCATCAATAAATCCTTGAACGGTTTATGCGTATTTTCTGGGTACGCCAACGTAACGTCGATAATGCTCTCGAACTGTTCCCCCATCGCCGCTAACGTGTACGCAATCCCGCCCGATTTTGGTTGCAGCAAATATTGATAGTTTGCTTTACTCTTACGCTGCTTTTCTTCGGTAAATCGGGTTCCTTCGACATAGTTAACCACTGTGGTTGGAGTGTGTTTGAATTTAGCGCACGAGCGACGTGTCGTTTCTAAATCTTGACCTCGCTTATGAGGATTGCGGATCAGATACTCTCGCGAATAGCGACGCATAAATGGCATGTCGAGCGCCCAACACGCCATCCCGATGAAAGGCACATACAGCAGTTGTTGCTTGAGGAAAAACTTCGGCATGGGAATACGGTCTTTAAACACGCAGCAAAGCACAACAATATCTGTCCAACTGAGATGATTACTGATCAGCAGATACCACCCGTCTTTTTTAAGCGCTTCACCGCCCTGAACATCCCACTCAACACGGTTAGATACCGCCAGAATGCACGCATTAACGGTAGCCCATAACCACATCACCTTATTGGCACAAACGGTCGCTATCGCTTTTAGCTTTACGCCAGGAAGCAATATTTTAAATACAGCGATAACACAAATTGCGAGTGAACAAACCGCAGAATTGAGAATCACAAAAGAAGCGTTAAAAAAAAATAACAAATATGCCAACATGATAGTCAAACAACAGTGATAATGTGTGAAGAATAAAACAGCGTGTAATTATACTGCGCCTTTGCCACATTGGAACATGCGTGGGAATGGTCAGATTTGTTACCGTAACCAATATGTGCACCACTCATTCGACAACAAGGAGATAACGAATGAAACCAAGGCTACTTCTCTTGCCTTTGGCCTTTGTCGTCAGTTCTGCTCAGGCTCAACTCGCTGAAACCGCAGGTTTTGGCGGTGAAATTTCGCTGAATGCCGGATTCATATCATCAGAATCCAATTTCAATACAGAAAATAGTAACACCATCGATTCTCTCGATAAGCGTGCCGATCGTGACAGTTCCGTTATCGCTGCACCGCTAGGGAGTGTGACATACACCTTTGGTAGCCGACTCAACCACCAAGTTTACGCCGGTACCACACGCTCAGATGTCGCGGTAGGTACACTCGCTTTTCAGTTGGGCTATCAACACGAGCTACAATCTGGCACCGTGCTCGATGTTTCCTATCTGCCGACGGTACTCAAAGGCGAAACTTGGCGCAACCCTTATCAAGTAGGAACCGCACGTAAAGAGACGGATGTTGACGGCAATGCGTATCGCTTTCAGATCAAAGGGTTGATTGATAAGAACTTCAACCTTGATCTTGCTTATGCTGATAAAGACATCGAGCAGGAGGAAGTGACAGACCGCTCACTTGCTCGCGATGCTAACCTTTACTATGTCAAAGGCGACTATCGCATTCCACTCAACCAAACGTCTATGTTGCAACCCGCTTTCACCTACATCAATCAAGATGCCGACGGTAAGGCGGAATCATTTGATTCGTACGGGTTTGACATCAGCTGGTTTAAATTTATCAACCGCCATCGATTGGCCCTCACCGCGGGTTATGCATGGAAAGACTATCAAGCCGCTAGCCAAACTTTTGCTAAAACACGAAATGACGACACCATCAGCCTATTTGCGGCCTACGAATATCAAAACGTATTTGACTGGCAAGACTGGTCGTTCATTTCTTTAGCCGGCTATAGCCAAACTGACTCGAATATCACGTTTTATGAAGAGAAAGAGTACCTATTGTCGCTTGGTCTCAACTACACCTTCTAACGCCCTTCATCGCAACAAGGTGCTTACAACACTTGTTGCGATGACACTTTGCTGTCTATACCGCTTGCGCCGTAAGCTGTTTCAGTAAACGGTCCATCGCTCGATACCCAAGTGCCTCGGCCAAGTGTGTTCGTTCAATTTGCTCCGCCCCATCCAGATCGGCGATTGTTCGCGCCACTTTGATAATACGATGATATGCACGAATCGAGAGTCCTAAACGATGCAAAGCGGTTTCAAGAAACTCAGCATCACTCTTATGCAAGGGACAAAACGCCTCAATTTCTCGACTACCTAGCAGTGCATTGACCTTACCACTGCGGTTTAGCATATTGTTACGCGCATGGCTCACACGCGCTTTTACGATAGCAGTCGGCTCACCGCGATCACCACCTTCTGCTAATGTCCCTTTGGGCAAAGCTGGGATTTCTAAAGACATATCAAAGCGATCTAACAGTGGTCCAGATAATCGACCAAGGTAGCGCAAAATAGCTTGTGGATTGGTGCGCGCTTGATTGCCTTCGTAATATCCTGTCGGGCTTGGGTTCAAGGCTCCAACTAATTGGAAGCGAGCCGGAAAGCGTGTTTTACCTTGCGCTCGAGAGATAATTATCTCACCAGATTCGAGCGGTTCGCGTAACGAGTCTAGAACTTTACGATCAAATTCGGGCATTTCATCGAGAAACAATAACCCGTTGTGGGCTAAAGAGATCTCCCCTGGTCTGGGTACCGAACCACCGCCGACTAATGCCGCCATTGAACTTGAATGATGCGGAGAACGAAACGGACGCGACTTCCAGTTATGCTCATTAATTTCACTCTGAGTCAACGATGCCACCGAAGCGGTTTCCATTGCTTCTTCGTCACTCATTTCCGGTAATAAGTCACACAAACGCGAAGCCAACATCGTTTTTCCAGTACCTGGCGGGCCAAGGAAAAGTAAGTTGTGGTTTCCAGCGGCAGCAATCTCCAGTGCTCGCTTACCTTGTTGTTGGCCAATAATATCTTGTAAGTCTCGACCATGTTTTTCGATCGTTTTTCGCTTAGGCGTTTGAAAAAGATTCAGTCGATGTTGACCACAAAGCTCGGCACATACTTCCAGTAATGATTGGGCCGATTTATGTTGTTCCTTCCCCACCAGCGCCGCCTGATCGCCATTCACATGTGGGACGACCAAATGACGTTGAATCTTACTGGCTTCCAGCGCAGCAGGCAGCACACCTTTTACAGGTCTCAGACCACCAGATAGTGCTAACTCACCCACAAATTCGTAGTTTTTGAGCCTATCTGTCGCGATTTGCTCCGAAGCGGCCAAAATCCCCAATGCAATAGGAAGATCAAAACGCCCTCCCTCCTTGGGTAGATCTGCCGGAGCCAAGTTCACGGTGATCCGCTTAGCAGGAAATTGAAAGTTAGAATTAATGATCGCACTGCGTACGCGATCTTTGGACTCTTTTACCGTTGTCTCTGGCAAGCCTACTAAGGTAAACCCTGGCATGCCGTTGCTGATATGAACTTCTACACTAACCGATGGCGCTTGCACCCCGACGCTTGCTCGACTATGAATGATTGCCAGCCCCATACGTTCCTCAATTTTTTTGAACACTCTGTAAACAAATGTTTTATCTAGTTGGTTATGTTATATACCGCGTCCCAATTGAGAGTTAATGTGAAAAAAGAATGACTTTTTGCTTGTCATGCAGCGGAATTGTGTGATACCACTAATGACGCAAACAATTTCGTAGAACATTACACAACATTTTTTTAACGAAAAAAGAACGACAGACAGATGAACCTTTTCGCTCATATCAACGCACTACTAGCCCTGATTATCGTGGTCATTATTGGCACCGCGCGGGGTATTGTGGGCGAAAGGTAACCACAAATTACAAAAAACCCCCGCACTGAAAAGTCCGGGGGTTTTTTTACAACTACAAGTTGTCATCTGTCTAACCCTCGGACAGTTTAACGGGAAGAATGGGAGTGCACATGAAGTGCAATAAATATGGCA
Organism: Vibrio sp. 661; assembly: GCF_033339315.1. NCBI lineage: Bacteria > Pseudomonadati > Pseudomonadota > Gammaproteobacteria > Vibrionales > Vibrionaceae > Vibrio > Vibrio sp. 661. The sequence continues at coordinate 25,053 of NZ_JAWOUJ010000018.1, forward strand.
ATCGCTACGAGCCACAACGTAGCAAAGGAGGTTTACGATGACTGGTGCACAACTTGTCGTAGCCGCTTTAAGACAGCAAGGCATCGAAACCGTTTTTGGCTACCCCGGCGGGGCCATCATGCCAATCTATGATGCTTTGTATGACGGTGGGGTGGAACACATCCTATGCCGTCACGAGCAAGGGGCCGCTATGGCAGCTATCGGGATGGCTCGTTCCACTCAAGACGTTGCTGTGTGCATGGCAACTTCTGGCCCAGGAGCCACTAACCTTGTTACCGGCCTTGCCGACGCTTTCCTTGACTCCGTACCTCTAGTTGCCATCACAGGCCAGGTTGCTAGCTCTCATATCGGTACCGATGCATTCCAAGAAATGGATGTGATCGGAATGTCCCTAGCCTGTACTAAGCACAGCTATCTCGTGACCGAAATTGAAGATCTAGCTCCGACACTTGCCGAAGCCTTTGAGGTCGCAAAAACCGGTCGTCCGGGTCCAGTCATTGTCGATATCGCCAAAGACGTTCAACTCGCTCAAGCACCCACAGACCTTCTTCCTCCATACATAGCACCAGCAATCGAAGATGTCAGCGCTGAAGATATCAAACGTGCGCAAGATGTGCTGGCAGCATCTACTCGCCCAGTGTTGTATGTTGGTGGTGGCGTGCAACTTGCGAAAGCAACCGATGCAGTACGCGAATTTCTTCGCTTAAACCCAATGCCTGCAGTTAGCACATTAAAAGGCCTCGGTACCATTGAACGCCATGATCCCCACTATCTTGGTATGTTGGGTATGCATGGCACCAAAGCCGCTAACCTAGTGGTTCAAGAAGCCGATCTATTGATTGTGGTTGGCGCGCGTTTTGATGACCGTGTGACGGGTAAGCTCGATACGTTTGCACCAAATGCGAAAGTGATTCACATCGACATTGATGCTGCGGAGATTCATAAACTGCGCCACGCCAACGCACCATTACGTGGCGACATCAACACCATTCTCCCTCAGCTAGAGCTGACTCAAGATATATCACCGTGGGTTCATCACAGTGAAAGTCTGCGCAGCGGCTTTAAGTGGCGTTACGACCACCCGGGCGAGTTAATCTACGCACCGCTATTGCTTAAACAGCTGTCTGACATGATGCCAGATAGCTCAATTGTCTCGACCGACGTCGGTCAGCACCAGATGTGGGCAGCGCAACATATCCAGCCACGCGAACCACAAAATTTCATCACTTCTGCTGGCCTTGGCACCATGGGCTTTGGCTTGCCAGCGGCGATGGGTGCTGCAGTCGCACGTCCTGATGATCAGTCTATCCTTATTACAGGTGACGGTTCATTTATGATGAACGTTCAGGAATTGGGCACGCTGAAGCGTCGTCAGATTCCAGTGAAGATTGTCCTTCTTAATAACCAACGTCTTGGCATGGTTCGCCAATGGCAGTCATTGTTCTTTGACGGTCGCCACAGTGAAACCATTCTTGATGACAACCCAGATTTCGTGATGTTAGCAAAAGCGTTCGATATCCCGGGCAAAACCATCACCAAGAAAGAAGAAGTCGAACCTGCTCTCAAAGAGATGCTAGCGAGTGAAACTTCTTACATGCTTCACGTTTTGATTGATGAAGAAGAAAACGTGTGGCCATTGGTGCCACCTGGCGCATCAAACAGTGATATGTTGGAAAATACATAGGAGACAATCGCATGGACAGATATTTACTCGACATCAAAGCCGATGACAAACCGGTACTGTTGGAGCGCGTTCTACGTGTGATTCGTCACCGAGGCTTCGTGATCAAACAAGTCGCTGCTACGCAAAACCACGAAAGCAAAGTAGCCAGCGTCGAGATCATCGTCGACAGCGATCGACCAATCTCGTTTTTGATCAATCAAATAGAGAAGTTGTGGGACGTTCGTAAGGTTGAGGTGCTAAAAATCCGCAACGATGAACTGCCAAATCACAACTTACAACAACACGTAAGTGCATAAGGAAGGCAACAAATGGCAACGAAAACTGCAGATTTCATTTGGTTTAATGGTGAGATGGTTCCATGGGCAGAGGCGAACGTTCACGTTCTGACTCACGCAATGCACTATGGTACATCCGTGTTTGAAGGCGTGCGCTGTTACAACACACCAAAAGGCCCAATTGTCTTCCGTCACCGTGAGCATGCACAACGTCTAAAAGATTCTGCCAAGATTTACCGCTTTCCGATCCCTTTTTCTGTAGAAGAAATCATGGAAGCGACCCGCGAAACACTGCGCCAAAACAAACTCGACAGCGCTTACATTCGTCCATTGGGTTTTGTCGGTAATGTTGGCTTAGGCGTATGTCCACCAGTTGGCACTGAGATGGATCTAATCATTGCAGCATTTCCTTGGGGCTCTTACTTAGGCGAAGAAGCGCTAGAAAAAGGTGTCGACGCGATGATTTCAAGCTGGAACCGCGCTGCGCCAAACACCATCCCAACTGCGGCTAAAGCAGGCGGTAACTACCTATCTTCACTACTGGTTGGTGGTGAAGCCCGTCGTCACGGTTACGACGAAGGTATTGCGCTAAGCGTAGATGGTTACCTATCGGAAGGGGCTGGTGAAAACATCTTCGTTATCAAAGATGGCGTAATCACCACACCACCAGCAACTAGCGCGATTCTACCGGGCATCACTCGTGACTCGATCATGACAATTGCACGCGATAAAGGCTACGAAGTACGTGAAGCGAACATTGCTCGTGAAGCCCTTTACCTTGCCGATGAAGTCTTCATGACAGGTACTGCGGCTGAGATTGTACCAGTGGCAACCATCGACAAGATTGAAGTGGGCACTGGTAAGCGCGGCCCTATCACTAAAGAACTACAAGCAGCCTACTTTGGCCTATTTGACGGCACCACGGAAGATAAGTGGGGCTGGTTAGACTATGTGTACCCAGAACAGAAGTAAGAAGGATTAGGAAATGCCAAAATATAGATCAGCTACCACCACACATGGTCGTAACATGGCGGGTGCACGAGCACTGTGGCGTGCAACGGGTGTGAAAGAAGAAGACTTCGGTAAACCAATCATCGCCGTTGTAAACTCGTTTACTCAATTTGTTCCGGGTCACGTACACCTGAAAGACATGGGCCAGCTTGTAGCGCGTGAAATCGAAAAAGCCGGCGGCATCGCAAAAGAATTCAACACCATCGCGGTTGATGATGGTATCGCAATGGGTCACGGCGGCATGCTGTACTCACTGCCTTCACGCGAACTGATCGCAGACTCTGTGGAGTACATGGTCAACGCGCACTGTGCCGATGCCATGGTATGTATCTCTAACTGTGACAAAATCACTCCGGGAATGTTGATGGCATCTATGCGCCTCAACATCCCGGTTATCTTTGTTTCTGGTGGTCCAATGGAAGCGGGTAAAACCAAGCTTTCTGATCAGATCATCAAACTAGACCTTGTAGATGCGATGATCCAAGGCGCGGACCCAAAAGTGTCTGATGAGCAAAGCGAGCAGATCGAACGCAGCGCATGTCCAACGTGTGGATCGTGTTCAGGCATGTTCACTGCAAACTCGATGAACTGTCTAACAGAAGCACTGGGTCTTTCTCAGCCGGGCAACGGTTCTATGCTGGCAACGCACGCTGACCGTGAACAACTGTTCCTTAATGCAGGCCGTCGTATCGTTGAACTGACTCGTCGTTACTACGAGCAAGATGACGAATCAGCACTGCCGCGCAACATCGCTACGTTTGATGCGTTCGAAAACGCAATGGCACTGGACATCGCAATGGGCGGTTCAACCAACACCATTCTGCACCTACTTGCCGCGGCGCAAGAAGGTGAAGTGGATTTCGATATGGAAGATATCGATCGCCTATCACGTCAAGTACCACACCTATGTAAAGTGGCACCATCTACCCAGAAATATCACATGGAAGACGTACACCGCGCAGGTGGCGTCATGGCGATTCTTGGTGAGTTAGATCGTGCAGGTCTTCTACACAATGATGCGCGCACCGTGCTTGGCCTTTCGATGAAAGAGCAGCTGGCGAAATACGACATCATCCAAACTGAAGACGAAGAAGTACTTAAGTTCTACCGCGCAGGTCCTGCGGGTATTCGTACTACTCAAGCGTTCTCACAAGATTGCCGCTGGGATCGCCTTGATGACGACCGTGCGGAAGGTTGTATTCGTACTATCGATCATGCCTTTAGCCAAGAAGGTGGCCTAGCCGTTCTATCAGGCAACATCGCATTAGATGGTTGTATCGTTAAGACTGCTGGTGTGGATGAGAGCATTCATAAATTCACTGGTCCAGCTGTGGTATTTGAAAGCCAAGAAGACGCCGTAGAAGGCATCTTGGGTGGCAAAGTAAAAGCTGGCGACGTGGTTGTTATCCGTTACGAAGGCCCTAAAGGTGGTCCGGGCATGCAAGAAATGCTTTACCCAACCACTTATCTAAAATCGATGGGCCTTGGCAAAGAGTGTGCACTTCTGACTGACGGCCGTTTCTCTGGCGGCACATCAGGTCTGTCTATCGGCCACGCCTCTCCTGAAGCAGCAAACGGCGGTGCAATTGGTCTGGTAAAACAAGGCGATATGATCGCAATTGATATTCCAAACCGTTCAATTTCACTCCAAGTGTCTGAACAAGAACTTGCTGAGCGCCGTGCAAAACAAGACGAACTAGGCTGGAAACCAGTTGACCGCCAACGTGAAGTTTCATTTGCACTCAAAGCGTACGCGAGTATGGCAACCAGTGCTGACAAGGGTGCAGTACGAGACAAGTCGAAGCTAGAGGGCTAGCAATGATGGAAGCTCAACCCGAAAAACAAGTGAACCAAACTGGCGCAGATTATCTGCGCCAAATCCTTCGCGCACCTGTTTATGAAGTAGCAACAGTGACGCCACTGCAAGAAATGCCTCGTTTATCTGCACGTATCGGGAATAACGTGCAGATCAAGCGTGAAGATCGCCAACCCGTACACTCGTTCAAATTGCGCGGTGCATACAACATGGTGGCGAGTTTATCTGAAGCACAAAAAGCCGCTGGTGTCATTGCAGCATCGGCAGGTAACCACGCTCAAGGCATGGCGCTCTCTGGTACTAAGCTAGGCATCAAAACCACCATCGTGATGCCTAAAACCACACCAGACATCAAAGTCGATGCGGTACGTGGCTTCGGTGGCAATGTAGTGCTGCACGGCAGCAACTTTGATGAGGCAAAAGCGGAAGCGGAACGCCTTTCTGATCTGCATGGGTACACATTTGTCCCTCCTTTCGATCACCCACTGGTGATTGCAGGTCAAGGCACCATAGGCATGGAAATGCTGCAGCAAAATGGTCACCTTGATTACATCTTCGTCCCTGTCGGTGGTGGCGGTTTGGCTGCCGGTGTTGCGGTACTCGTGAAGCAGCTCATGCCAGAAATCAAAGTCATTGCGGTCGAGCCAGAAGATTCTTCATGCCTCAAAGCGGCATTGGATGCAGGTGAACCAGTAGTATTAGACCAGGTCAGCATGTTTGCCGATGGCGTTGCAGTAAAACGCATTGGTGAAGAGACGTTTCGTCTATGCCAAAAGTACATTGATGGCCATATTGCCGTCTCTAGCGATGAAATCTGCGCAGCAGTAAAAGACATCTTTGAAGACACCCGTGCGATTGCAGAGCCTTCGGGGGCGCTTGCTCTGGCGGGTTTGAAGAAGTTTGCTGAGCAAAACAAACTGCAAGGTAAGAATTTAGGTACTGTGCTGTCAGGTGCCAACACTAACTTCCATGGTCTGCGTTATGTTTCTGAGCGCTGTGAGCTTGGTGAGAAACGTGAAGGTCTGCTTGCCGTTACTATTCCTGAGCGTCAAGGTGCCTTCTTTGAGTTCTGTAACCTCATTGGCGGCCGCGCCGTAACGGAATTTAACTACCGCTACAACGATGACGCATTGGCAAATATCTTTGTTGGTGTTCGTTTGCAAGGCGGTCAGGAAGAGCTAGAACATATCATTCACGACTTACGTGATGGTGGCTACCCAGTGGTTGATTTGTCTGATGATGAAATGGCGAAGCTGCACGTGCGCTACATGATTGGTGGTAAGCCGTCTAAGCCGCTTAAAGAGCGCCTATACAGCTTTGAATTCCCAGAATATCCGGGAGCGCTACTTAAGTTCTTAAGCACACTCGGTACTCATTGGAATATCAGCTTGTTCAACTACCGTAACCACGGCGCTGACTACGGACGCGTTTTATGTGGTTTCGAGTTAGATGAAAGCGATTTAGCTCAGTTTTCTGCACATTTACGTGAACTTGGCTATCAATGCAAAGACGAGACAGACAACCCATCGTATAAGTTTTTCTTGTCATAAAACGCCACATTTTAAACATATCAATGAAAACACCTCGCTAATGCGAGGTGTTTTTTATGACTGTAACCAATCTTTATGTAGCTGATTAGGCGACCCAAGATAGTCCACCATCCACTGGATCAATTTATGATTATCATCTTTGCGCCATACTAAGCAGCAGTGACTGAGCGGTTTATCATCCGGCATGACCTTCTCCACCAGCACACCATCATTGATTAAGGGTGTTGCAATATGACGTGGCATGTAACCCACGCCCACCCCATTTTTTAAACATTCAATCGCACTATACCAATTGGGCAATAATAATCGGCGCTGTTGCGGATAATGGCCAGTATGGCGTTTTGGCAGCACGTTCGAAGTATCATCAAGACAGATCGCCGGAAATTGACTCACAAACGCTTCAGTAAGCACTTGTTGTCGAACGCAAGGATGAGCGGGTGACATTACAAATGCCCAATCTAATACGCCCATATCTTTGACTTCAAAATCTCCCCCAACGGGAACCGCAGATGTCGCGCCAACGACAATGTCGGCTCGACCTTGTGCTATGGCTTCCCAAGAACCATTGAAGACCTCCATATTGATCTGCAATTCAGCAAATTCAAACTCGCGATAGAAATCTTCCACCAAAGGTTTGATTTTTTCTAACTTCACCACGTTATCTAAGGTCAGCTTTAACGTGCTTTTCCATCCTTGAGCCGCTCGCCGCGTTTGTGCTTTCACCTCTTCCATTTGACGCAGCAAAGAGCGCGCCTCGGCCATAAAAAGTTCACCCGCTGGAGTTAGCTCGACTTTCCTTGGTAAACGTCGAAACAGCACCACATCTAAATCTTGCTCGACCTGCCTTACTCCATAGCTGATGGCTGAGGGGACTTTATGCAATACCTCAGCCGCAGCGGTGAAACTGCCTAAACGGGCAACCGTATCCAGCATTTCCAAAGACGCTTTAGAGAACATGATTTAACCTTTCAAAAAATTTGATTGATAACCAACAATTTTAGCGTTTTATTTTCTCAAAATCGAAAAATAGAATAATAAGGTAAATAAATCAGGGTTGGCGCCAACTGATGTTGATTAAAAAATGATTAAATAATTTGACTGGTTGAATCATGAAAATCTCAAAACTACAGCTCATTTATCTGGCAGCATTATCGATGCTTGGCTTCGTTGCTACCGATATGTATCTGCCAGCATTCAAAGCGATGGAAATCGACTTTGCAACAGGCCCTGAGCAAATTGCGCTCTCTTTAACGGTATTCCTCGTTGGTATGGCGATTGGCCAGCTAATGTGGGGATTGGCATCCGATAAATTTGGCCATCGTAATACACTCGCAGCCGGGTTGGTGCTATTTACTATCGCGTCATTCGGTTTGGCTTTCTGTGATCAAGTATGGCAACTACTCACACTGCGCTTTATCCAAGCTATCGGTGTGTGTGCACCAGCCGTGATCTGGCAGGCTATGGTCATTAAGCGCTACTCAAGCAGTAGCCAACAAATTTTTGCGACAATCATGCCACTCGTCGCGCTATCACCAGCACTAGCACCTCAATTAGGGGTTGTGTTGGCAGATAACTTCGGCTGGCACAGTATCTTTATTACGCTAACACTGGTTGGTGTCTTTTTGGTCTTTGCGACCATGGCACAAAAAGACGAGAAAGCAGAAATCAAACAAACCAGTATGTCTGCCGACATCAAAGCGCTACTGAGTTCTAAAAAATACCTTGGCAACGTGTTTATGTTTGCGACGGCTTCAGCTGCATTCTTTGCTTACCTAACTGGGATGCCAGAAATCATGGCGCAACTGGGCTACGAAGCAAAAGATATTGGTTTGAGCTTTATCCCACAAACCATCGCGTTTATGGCTGGTGGCTACTTAGGTAAAGTAGGCGTTCGAAAATTTGGTGATGAAAAGGTTCTGCGCCAACTGATTGGCCTATTTAGTGTCGCGGCATTAATGATTTTCATTGCTTCACAGTGGGAGCTGTCATCGATTTGGCCTATTCTTGCGCCATTCTGTTTGATTGCCGTTGCTAACGGCGCACTGTACCCAATCGTGGTAAACCGTGCACTGGCCAGCGCACAACAGAGCCCTGCAACAGCAGCAGGTCTGCAAAACAGCCTGCAAATCTGTGTAAGTAGCTTCTCAAGTGCATTGGTAGCCACAATGGCAAGCCAAGCTCAGATGGTTACTGGCATCGCAATCATCATCTGTATGGGTGGGCTGTGGATGGGATACATTCTGTCGAATCGCGAATTATCCAAGCACTTTACGACTCCTGACAACGCCCGAGTCGTGAGTGAAGACGAACTTTAATCGTTCAGATAATAAAAAGAGCCGCGCAATGCGGCTCTTTCTGTTTATAAGCTTTTCAACCCCCATTTCTTGGCAGTCTGCTTAAAAAAGCCTTGAGTCTTTTTCAACTCTACCCAGTGATTGATGTAATTAATCCATACTTGATCGTCTTGCGGCAACAACATAGCAATTGGGGTTGGTTTACGCGGTGCGGTCACTGGCACTATCGCCAACTGTTTAAACTTATCCACCAACGTCGCTGCTTCCACATTGGACGTCACCGATACATCGGCCCTGCGAGCTAGTAGTTCTTGGAAGTCGCGCGCTGGCGCTTCAATAACAATATGCTGAGCAGACGGGAAGAACTCTTTCACCATTTTTTCTTGTACCGTACCTAACGTCGCTGCGACTTTTACTTCTGGTTTATTAAAATCCGCCCAATCAGAAAATTTGGCGAGATCTTTCTTTTGCACCACAGGTACAAAGGCAAGGTAGAAATACGGCTGGCTGTATCCAGCTACTTTCGCGCGCGACATGTTCAGAGATGCGCTGCCAGTAATATCGTATTTGTTGGCGGTAATGCCATTAACTAGCGTCTTCCAATCCGTGGGCACATACTCCACTTTTACACCGAGATCTTTAGCAAGTTCTGTTGTTACATCGATATCGAAGCCACGATAACTGTTTGTCGCGGGGTCTTTCATCGTCATCGGATTCCAATCTCCCGTCGTTCCAACTCGGAGTACGCCATTGTCTAAAATGGATTGAAGACGGCTTTCAGCGTGAGCGACTTGAGTCGCAGCAAGCAAACACATTCCTAGCACTAGTAAAATCTTTCTCATTTTTATTCCCTTAAAAATAATGACCTTATACGGTTTAATAATTAACCTTTATTAGAGCTCTACTGATAACATAGCAGCAACAAAGGAAGTTTTTTAGTTAATTCAGGGAGTAAATGTGACGTTTCGAACTCTATGGCTATTTTCACTACTATTACTCACTGGTTGTTCAGATTATCAATGGGGCTGGTATGTACTTGACCCTTCGACGGATCAAGGGCTCACCAATCTAAAGTTTTTAATCGCTGGGTTTAACGACACCATCCAAGTATCACTCCTTAGTATGTTATTTGCGATGAGCTTGGGCCTAATCGTTGCGTTACCCGCTCTGTCGGACTCAGCCTCTCTGAAGTGGATAAACCGTATTTATGTCGAGGTGATCCGTTCAGTGCCAGTTTTAGTCTTACTACTTTGGGTGTATTACGGCATGCCTACACTATTGGATGTCTCACTCAATCACTTTTGGGCGGGTGTTATTGCACTGACTATCGCTGAGAGTGCGTTTATGGCGGAAGTGTTTCGCGGTGGGATACAAGCTATCAGCCGTGGCCAACATGAAGCGGCTGAATCTTTGGGCTTAAGCTATTGGCAAAAAATGCGCTTGGTAATTCTTCCCCAAGCGTTTCGGCAAATTCTCCCACCACTGGGTAATCAATTTGTCTACATCCTCAAGATGAGTTCTTTAGTCAGTGTGATTGGTTTAAGCGATCTCACTCGCCGTGCTAATGAGCTGGTGGTGAATGAGTACTTACCCTTAGAGATTTATACCTTCCTCGTTTTGGAGTACTTGTTACTCATCCTATTTGTATCTCAAGCCGTTCGTTGGCTCGAAAAACGTATTGCCATTCCTAGCTACTAGCGATGAAGCCTTAGCTAGAAACAACAAAGCCGCTCTTGTTGAGCGGCTTTGACAATATTGAGACAGAGTGTAGGTAATGCTTATTTCTGTTTTACAGGACGCTGCCAGCCAGTAATTTTGCGCTCTTTGACGCGAGTAATTACTAACTCACCTTCTTCAACATCTTTTGTTAGTGTCGTGCCTGCACCGATGGTTGCGCCATCAGCGATAGTGACAGGCGCCACCAGCTGGCTATCAGAACCAACAAAAACATCATTACCGATGATGGTTTTAAACTTGTTCGCACCATCGTAGTTACAAGTGATAGTACCTGCACCGATGTTAGTACGTTGACCGATCTCTGCATCACCTAAGTAAGTTAGGTGGTTCGCTTTTGAACCTTCTCCGATGCGCGCATTTTTCACTTCAACGAAGTTACCCACATGGGAATCGTTACGCATTTCAGCACCAGGACGAAGGCGAGTAAATGGACCAACCGTACATTCTTCACCAACCGTTGCACCTTCAATCACACTGTAAGGGCGAACGATGGTGTTGTCGTCGATTTCACAATCTTTCAGTACACAACCCGCACCGATAACCACGTTATCACCCAGTGAAACTTTACCTTCGACGATAACATTCACGTCGATTTCACAGTCCATACCGCACTGTAACTCACCACGCAAATCAAAGCGTGCTGGATCGCGTAGCATGACACCTTGCTCTAGTAGCTTCTGAGCTTGCATTGACTGGAAAGCACGCTCTAGACGAGCAAGCTGTGCGCGGTCGTTGACCCCTTCCACCTCAATGGCATTGACTGGGTGTACTGCCTCAACGGCACGACCTTCATCGTGTGCAGCTGCAATAACGTCAGTTAGGTAGTATTCGCCTTGTGCGTTGTTGTTGTTTAAGCCAGACAACCAACGCTTAAGATCCCCACCAGTCGCAACCATCACGCCAGTGTTGATCTCTTTAATTTGTTTTTGTTCTTCTGTTGCATCTTTTTGCTCAACGATCGCCACAACAGGACCATTCTTACGGATAATACGACCATAGCCTGTCGGGTTATCTAGAATCACTGTTAGTAGTGCAATACCGCCAGTTGGCTGTGCATCTAATAGGTTTTCAATCGTTTCATCTGAAATCAGTGGAACATCACCGTAAAGCACCAGTACTTTTTCATCGTCTTCAAACTTCGGAGACGCTTGATCAACCGCATGACCTGTCCCTAACTGCTCCGCTTGCAGTACCCAATTTACAGGCTCTTCTGCAAGAGTGGTTTGCATTTGATCACCACCGTGACCAAAGACCAAGTGGATGTTTTGTGCGCCAAGACCTGTACATGTATCGATAACATGTTTTGCCATTGGCTTGCCTGCCAAAGTGTGTAGCACTTTAGGCATGTTCGAATGCATACGGGTACCTTTACCCGCTGCAAGAATCACAGCACTGAATTTCATTGATAACCTATTGACGTTTTATGTTAATTGGCCGTTATTTTAAACAGCTCTTTTAAAATAGTTAATGGAGTAAGGTAAATTTCCAACTAAAATTAATCAAAAAGGCGACCAATTGGCCGCCTTTTTTCATGCAACGTTGCTAATTGAGCTTAGCGACGCTTTTTTGTCAGCTCGATAACTCGTAGCTGAGCAATGGCTTTAGCCAGTTCACTGGCCGCTTGTGCGAAGTCCATGTCACCATGCTGATTCTGGATTTGCTCCTCAGCGCGGCGTTTGGCTTCTTCTGCCTTCGCTGCGTCTAGCTCTTCACCACGGATAGCTGTATCAGCTAGTACAGTCGCTGTACCAGGCTGAATCTCTACCATACCACCAGAAACATAAATAATTTCTTCGTGGCCGTGCTGTTTCACAATACGCACCATACCAGGCTTGATAGCGGTCAGCAGCGGTGTGTGACCATGGAAAATACCAAGTTCACCTTCGCTACCGGTCACCTGAAACGTTTCAACACGACCAGAGAAGATTTTCTTCTCAGCGCTTACTACGTCTAGGTGAAAGGTTATTGCTGCCATATCGCCTCCTAGTTAGCCTTATAGCTTCTTCGCATTCTCAATAGCATCGTCGATGCTACCGCAGTACATAAATGCCTGCTCAGGAATGTCGTCGTATTCACCAGCTAGTAGACCTTTAAAGCCACGTAGAGTCTCTTTTAGAGGTACGTAAATACCAGGGTCACCTGTAAATACTTCTGCTACGTGGTAAGGCTGAGTTAGGAAACGCTCAATCTTACGTGCACGAGATACAACTTGCTTATCTTCTTCAGATAGCTCGTCCATACCTAGGATAGCAATGATATCTTTCAGCTCTTTGTAGCGCTGAAGAGTCTGCTGAACACCACGAGCAACTTCGTAGTGATCTTGACCAACGACTAGTGGATCAAGCATACGAGATGTTGAATCTAGCGGGTCGATCGCAGGGTATAGACCCATTGCAGCGATGTTACGGTTAAGTACAACCGTTGCATCCAAGTGCGCGAACGTTGTTGCTGGAGACGGGTCAGTCAAGTCATCCGCTGGTACGTATACCGCCTGTACAGACGTGATAGAACCTGATTTCGTTGACGTGATACGCTCCTGAAGTACACCCATCTCTTCTGCAAGAGTTGGCTGGTAACCTACCGCAGAAGGCATACGACCTAGTAGTGCTGATACCTCTGTACCTGCAAGTGTGTAACGGTAGATGTTATCAATGAACAGTAGTACGTCACGACCTTCGTCACGGAAACGCTCTGCCATTGTTAGACCAGTCAGTGCAACACGTAGACGGTTACCTGGTGGCTCGTTCATCTGACCGTAAACCATCGCTACTTTTGATTCTTCAGGCTTCTCAACGTTTACAACGCCCGCTTCCTGCATCTCGTAGTAGAAATCGTTACCTTCACGAGTACGCTCACCAACACCAGCAAATACTGATAGACCGGAGTGCTGTAGTGCGATGTTGTTGATAAGTTCCATCATGTTAACGGTCTTACCTACACCTGCACCACCGAATAGACCGATTTTACCACCCTTAGCGAATGGACAAATTAGGTCGATTACTTTAACGCCCGTTTCTAGAAGTGCAATTTCGTTTGATTGCTCTTCGTAGCTTGGTGCACTACGGTGGATAGAGTAAACCTCTTCCGCACCCACTTCACCACGCTCGTCAATCGCGTCACCTAGGACGTTCATGATACGACCTAGAGTTTTAGTACCTACTGGTACTGAAATTGGAGCGCCAGTGTTAACCACTTCTACTCCACGACGTAAACCATCAGAGCTACCCATTACGATACAACGAACTACGCCACCGCCTAGCTGTTGTTGAACTTCAAGAACTAGACGCTCTTTTGAGTCCGTTACGTTTAGAGCGTCATATACACTAGGTACATTGCTCTGTGGGAACTCTACGTCGACTACCGCACCGATGATCTGTACGATCTTACCTGTAGCCATCGTTAATCCTCTAAACTATTTCGTTTTACCTAAGCTTAAACCGCAGCTGCACCACCAACGATTTCTGATAGTTCTTGTGTAATCGCAGCCTGACGGGCTTTGTTGTACACAAGTTCCAAATCGTCAATCAAACTGGTTGCGTTATCCGTTGCAGCCTTCATCGCAATCATTCGAGCCGCTTGCTCACAAGCAAGGTTCTCAACCACACCTTGGTATACCTGAGACTCTACGTAACGCACTAATAGCGTATCCAGTAGAGGTTTTGGTTCAGGCTCATAGATGTAGTCCCATGAATGCTCACGCTGCATCTCTTCGCTGTCCGATTTAGGCAAAGGTAGCAATTGATCGATCGTTGGTTGCTGAACCATAGTATTAACAAACTTGTTGAATACTACATATAGACGGTCCAGTTCACCTTCATCGTATTTCTTCAGCATTACGCCAACAGAGCCGATTAGGTCTTGTAGGCTTGGATTATCTCCAAGACCAGAAACCTGTGCCGCAACTTTTGCGCCACCATGTTTAAAGAAAGCTGTTGCTTTTGAGCCAACAACGGCTAGCTCAATCTCAGCACCTTTCTCTCTCCATGCTTGCATGTCTGTAACGGCTTTTTTGAACACGTTAATGTTCAAACCACCACACAGACCACGGTCTGTCGAAACGATGATGTAACCAACACGTTTAGCTTCACGCTCTTCTAGGTACGGATGACGGTACTCTAGGTTTGCGTTAGCCACATGACCGATCACTTTACGCATTGTTTCAGCGTATGGACGAGAAGCTTCCATTGCATCTTGAGAACGACGCATTTTTGAAGCTGCTACCATTTCCATCGCTTTCGTAATTTTCTGAGTGCTTTTAACACTACCGATTTTATTACGTATCTCTTTTGCGCCGGCCATCGTTACTCTCCGTTAGTTGGTGGCAGAAACTGCCACCGACCTAATTACCAAGTTTGGGTTGCTTTGAAGTCGTCAGTCAGTTTCTTCAACTGAGCTTCGATTTCATCGTTGTAAGCGCCAGACTTGTCGATCTCAGCTGCTAGTTCAGCGTATTGACCGCGAGCGTACGATAGTAGAGCCGCCTCGAAATCTAGAACTTTGTTAAGTTCTACATCATCAAGGTAACCGCGCTCTGCCGCGAAGATAGTTAGAGCTTGGTCAAATACAGACATTGGAGCGTACTGCTTCTGCTTCATTAGTTCTGTAACTTTTTGACCATGGTCTAGCTGTTTCTTCGTTGCGTCATCAAGGTCAGAAGAGAACTGAGCAAATGCCGCTAGTTCACGGTATGCAGCTAGTGCTGTACGGATACCACCTGATAGTTTCTTGATGATTTTCGTCTGAGCTGAACCACCTACACGAGATACTGAGATACCAGGGTCAACAGCAGGACGAACACCAGCGTTGAATAGCTCAGTTTGTAGGAAGATCTGACCATCGGTAATCGAGATTACGTTAGTCGGTACGAATGCTGAAACGTCACCTGCTTGAGTTTCGATGATAGGAAGAGCAGTCAAAGAACCAGTCTTACCTTTCACTTCACCGTTAGTGAAACGCTCTACGTACTCTTCGTTTACACGAGCTGCACGCTCTAGTAGACGCGAGTGTAAGTAGAATACGTCACCTGGGAATGCCTCACGGCCTGGTGGACGTTTAAGTAGTAGAGAGATCTGACGGTAAGCTACCGCTTGCTTAGATAGATCATCGTAAACAATCAGTGCGTCTTCACCGCGATCGCGGAAGTATTCACCCATCGCACAACCTGCGTAAGGCGCTAGGTATTGAAGCGCTGCAGATTCAGAAGCTGATGCAACTACAACGATAGTATTTTGTAGTGCGCCGTGCTCTTCTAGTTTGCGAACAACGTTAGCGATAGTCGATGCTTTCTGACCGATTGCTACGTAGATAGAGAAAATACCAGAGTCTTTCTGGTTGATGATCGCGTCGATCGCCAGTGCTGTTTTACCAATCTGACGGTCACCGATGATAAGCTCACGCTGACCACGACCGATTGGGATCATTGAGTCAACTGACTTATAACCAGTTTGCACAGGTTGGTCTACCGATTTACGGTCGATTACACCTGGTGCGATCACTTCTACAGGCGAAGTCATTTTCGCTTCGATTGGACCTTTACCATCGATAGGCTCACCCAGCGTGTTTACTACGCGGCCTAGTAGTTCTGGACCAACTGGCACTTCAAGAATGCGGCCAGTACCTGTAACTTTCATGCCTTCCTTAAGGTCAGCATATGGGCCCATTACAACCGCACCAACCGAGTCACGCTCAAGGTTAAGTGCCAGTGCATAACGGCCACCCGGTAATTCAATCATTTCACCTTGCATCACGTCCGCTAGGCCGTGGATGCGGATGATACCATCGCTTACCGATACGATAGTACCCTCGTTGCGAGCTTCACTAACAACTTCGAAAGATTCGATACGTTGTTTGATCAGATCGCTAATTTCCGTGGAATTAAGTTGCATGCTCCAATCCCCATTAAGACTGCAATGCATCGCTCAGGCGGTTCAAACGACCACGCGCTGAGTCATCGATGACTAGGTCTCCGGCTCGAATAATAACCCCACCAAGTAGGGTCTCATCTACACTGCAATTCAGCTTCACTTTGCGTTCAAGACGCTTTTCAAGTTTGCTGCCAATGTTTGCAAGTTGTTCATCAGAAAGCTCTGTTGCTGAAATTACTTCAACATCAATTTCTTTCTCATGTTCTTTTTTCAGAGTAAAAAACTCCGTACAAACATCAGGAAGGGCCGATAAACGACCATTCTCAGCCATTACCTTCAAAAGGTTTTGACCGTGCGCATCAACTTGTTCGCCGCAAACTGCAACAAAAATTTCTGCCATTTTGTCAGCAGAAACCGAACCCGTTAGTAGTTCGTTCATTTGTTCGTTTTTGGCCACTTCAGCAGCAAAAGATAACATTTGGCCCCATTGGTCCAACTGGTCTTTCTCTAAAGCAAAGTCGAAGGCTGCTTTAGCATAGGGGCGTGCGATAGTAGTCAAATCAGACATATGCGCCCCCAGACTTAAAGTTTTGCAGTAATGTTGTCGAGAATATCTTTTTGCGCATCTTTATCGATAGAACGCTCAAGGATTTTCTCAGCACCAGCTACAGCCAGAGTAGCAACTTGTTTGCGCAGCTCATCGCGTGCACGATTGCGTTCAGCTTCAAGTTCTGCTTCTGCTTGCGCTAGGATTTTCTGGCGTTCTGCCTGAGCTTCCTCGCGAGCTTCATCAAGAATTTGAGACTTACGCTTGTTCGCTTGTTCGATGATCTCAGTTGCAGTGCGCTTCGCTTCTTTCAATTGATCAGAAGCGTTGGCTTGTGCTAGATCCAAGTCTTTCGCAGCACGTTCTGCTGCTTGAAGACCATCAGCAATTTTCTTCTGACGCTCTTCGATCGCTTGCATCAATGGTGGCCATACATACTTCATGCAGAACCACACAAATAGTGCGAACGAGATTGCTTGACCTAGCAGAGTTGCGTTTATGTTCACAACAGCTACCCCTCTATTTGGACTTAGTGTTAATCAGTGACAAGCGATAATCGCCCGTCCCGAGTTAAAGGTGATTAACCTAGTTGACCAACGAATGGGTTTGCGAAAGTGAATAGTAGCGCGATTACGATACCGATCATTGGAACCGCATCAAGTAGACCCGCGATGATGAACATCTTAACTTGTAGCATAGGAGCCATTTCTGGTTGACGTGCAGCACCTTCTAGGAATTTACCACCTAGCAGTGCGAAACCAATCGCTGTACCAAGAGAAGCAAGACCGACGATAATACCTACGGCGATTGCAGAAAAGCTCAGTAAAGTTTCCATTACTATCTCCAATTTATAGTTGTTGGCTTAGTGCCCAAATAAAAAGCTTTAAAAAAATTAATGATCAGGATCTTCGTGTGCCATTGACAGGTAAACAATTGTCAACATCATGAATACGAAGGCTTGAATCGTAATAACCAAGATATGGAAGATTGCCCACGGTAGTGAACCCATCCATTGTAAGTACCATGGTAGCATTGCCGCACAAAGAATGAATACAACCTCACCCGCGAACATGTTACCGAATAGACGCATACCAAGTGATAGAGGTTTCGCTAATAGCGATACCACTTCAATTAGTAGGTTAAACGGAATCATCAGTGGGTGATTGAATGGATGTAGTGCAAGTTCTTTTGCGAATCCACCTAGACCTTTTACTTTGATGCTGTAGTAAATCATCAATGCAAAAACGCCTAGAGCCATAGCCATGGTGATATTCACATCAGCAGACGGTACAACCTTAAGGTAAGGAATACCTAGCCAATGCTCTGCTGGGTATGGTAAGAAGTCGATAGGAACTAAGTCCATCACGTTCATCAAAAATACCCAACAAAAGATAGTCAGTGCTAAAGGCGCGATCAGTGGGTTGCGTCCATGGAACGTGTCTTTGACGTTATCGGCGACAAATTCAACGATCATTTCTACAGCACACTGAAGCTTACCCGGTACACCCGCTGTTGTTCTCTTTGCTACTTTGTAAAAAATTCCGAGGAAGATTAAACCAGTAAACCAAGAAAAAAACAGGCTATCGATATGTACGTTCCAGAAACTTGTCTCCGACCCTACTAAACCCAACTTGTATAGCGATAGGTTAGAAAGGTGGTGGGCAATGTAACCGGACGATGTTAGCGCTTCACCTGGCGCAGCCATAACTCATCCTATTTTTTGTTGTTAATGAATAGCACTGGTGCACAGATATTAATACCTAGTACCAGCAAATAGGTTAGTTTGAGGGGAACAAGTTCCACCTGCATATACATGTAGGCAACATAGAACAGTGCAACCGTGATGAGAATTTTCAGTACTTCACCCGTATAGAAGGAAGCAGCGATGCGCTTGGCAGCGCGAGCTCCACTAAACATGAAAGCACACAGCGCGAATACTGCATTGGCAACAACAAAAATGCCTCCGCCAATCAGCGCTGAAAATCCCCAGTCAGGATTTATGGCTACCGCCATTCCTGCTGCCACAAAAATAACCGCGCCAGACTGGATCATTAACAATTGCCTTGCGAGCTCTCGTCCTGGTCTAGCTAACGCAGCTACCATGTATTCGTACCTCTAGTAATATCCACTTCGCACTTAACTCTCTGTGCTGGGAAATTGGCGAAAATTATACGTTCAGTTCAACGTAAAGCAATTCGATTGCATCAAAAACTTACAGTTTTGTTTACAAAACGACAACTTTCGCACAAAATTCGATTAATTAGATTAATTGACCTAAATCAATTATCTCATCTAGGCCTCAAGCTTGGCAATTAGTTGGTCCAATTTGTGAGGCTCATCAAGACTTATCGTCAATTTCGCTTTTCCGTTTGCAGAACGGGTAAGAGAAACTTTTGCATCAAGCAGCTGACTCAATTTATGCGACATTTGCTCGGCTTCGGTATCCTCTTGTTGCCCTTTTTGCTCATTTTGTGGGGCTAAGCACTTTTTTACTAACTGTTCGGTTTGGCGAACAGTCATTTGCTTCTTAGCCACTTGTTGAGCTACTTCGACTTGCTGTTCACCTTCTAACGCTAACAGAGCTCGAGCATGACCCATTTCCAATTTTTTATCTGCAACCAGACCTTTTACATCAACTTCCAACTGATTCAGACGTAATAGGTTACTCACCGTCGTTCTTGATTTACCAATCACATCGGCCACTTGCTGATGTGTCAGCGTGAATTCATCTTGTAGACGTTCAAGCGCTTGGGCTTCCTCAATCACATTCAAGTCTTCACGCTGAATGTTTTCAATCAACGCCATGGCGATGGCGGCACGATCTTCAACTTTTTTCACCAAACACGGCACGCGTTTTAAACCCGCCTGCCTTGCAGCACGCCAGCGGCGCTCACCTGCGATGATCTCAAACTGACCATTTTCGACCTGGCGAACCACGATTGGTTGAATAATGCCTTGTGATTGAATCGAAGCCGCTAGTTCTTCTAGCGCTTCAGGCGCCATATCTTTACGCGGTTGGTATACGCCCGGTTGCAATTGACCAATCGCTAAATCGGTTAACTCACCGTCTGCCGATAATTCTTGGCTATGCGATGCAATATGCTGTTTTTCACGAGCAAACGAACTGGTCGACAATAACGCATCCAGTCCTTTTCCGAGACCACGCTTAGACATGGGATTGAATTCCTTAGGTTAGAGTTAAACTGGGATTTCTTCGCGGCGGAGCATTTCGCCCGCTAGAGCAAGATACGCTTTGGCACCTGCGGAGTACTTATCGTAGTACATTGCTGGCTTACCGTGGCTTGGCGCTTCAGCCAAACGAACATTACGCGGAATGACAGTACGGTAAACTTTATTCCCAAAGTGTTTTTTAAGTTGATCGGATACTTCATTCGATAAGCGGTTGCGTGGGTCGTACATGGTACGCAATAAACCTTCGATTTTTAGGTTTTCATTCACAACAGCCGCTAACTTGCTGATTGTATCCATAAGAGCAGTTAAACCTTCTAACGCAAAGTATTCACATTGCATCGGCACCAGCACAGAGTCAGCTGCCGCCATCGCATTGATTGTAAGAAGGTTTAGAGAAGGAGGACAATCAATAAAGATGAAATCATAGTTATCGCGAACTGACGACAATGCATTTTTTAGACGCACTTCACGAGCGAAAACTTCCATCAATTTGATTTCTGCCGCGGTTACATCTCCGTTCGCCGCGATCAAATCATACTTCCCTGTTGTTTGGGTACAAACGACTTGATCGAACGGTGTATCTTCGACCAAAAGATCGTATGCGGTGGCGTCGACCATATACTTATCCACGCCACTGGCCATCGTAGCATTGCCTTGCGGGTCGAGATCGATCACCAAAACCTTGCGCTTTGTTGCCGCCATCGAAGCCGCTAAGTTAATGCACGTTGTTGTTTTGCCGACCCCACCTTTCTGGTTGGCGATTGCTACAATTTTACCCACGATTACCTCGCTAATTTTCCTTGCGCGATAAGATTACTAGATGACGATCACCTTCCAACTCAGGAACAGCCAAAGATATGATCTCTGTCACACTGAACCATTCAGGAAGCTGATCCATTTCATCTTTAGGGTGCTGTCCTTTCAGCGCTAGAAACACCCCGTGCTCTTGTTTCGGCAAATGGTGGCACCATTCCACCATGTCTGTCATTGAAGCAAAAGCTCGACTCAAAACGCCATCAAATTTTTCTTCAGGCTGGAATTCTTCGACGCGACTTTGAATTGGTGTCACGTTTTTCAGCCCTAATGTGTGCACAACTTGCTTGATAAAACGGATGCGTTTGCCAAGACTGTCGAGCAAAAAGAAGGTTTTCTCAGGGTTCATGATTGCCAAAGGGATGCCCGGTAACCCCGGACCAGTACCAACATCAATGAAGCGCTCACCGGGCAGGTGTGCGCTTACAACGATACTATCAAGAATATGTTTCACTAACATATCAAGCGGATCACGTACCGATGTTAAATTGTACGCTTTGTTCCATTTGTCGAGCAGTTCGACATAACCAACTAACTGCTCTCGTTGCTGTTCTGACACTTCCAAATCGGTTTTCGCGATCAGTGAATCCAGCTTTGTTCGCAATGCGCTCATTATTCTTCCTCACCTTTCTTCAGCAAACCATGCTTTTTTAAGTGAACAAGTAGAATAGAAATTGCAGCAGGCGTAATACCAGAAATGCGTGATGCAATACCGATGCTCTCTGGTTTGGCCTCGCTCAGTTTAGCAACGACTTCGTTTGATAAACCTTTTACATCGCGGTAATCCAAATCAGCAGGTAACTTGGTATTTTCGTGACGCAGTGATTTTTCGATCTCTTCCTGCTGACGCTTGATGTAACCATCGTATTTCACTTGAATTTCAACTTGCTCAGCCGCTTGCTGATCTTCAAGTGCAGGAGCAAACGCTTCAAGTTGCGTCAGTTGCGAATAAGTGATCTCTGGACGACGCAGAAGATCCTCACCACTCGCTTCACGGGCCATTGGGGTTTTCAGCAGCTTGTTCAACTCATCAACACCCTCTGACTTCGGATTCATCCACGTTGCTTTCAAACGCTGACGCTCCGTTTCCATATTGTTGATTTTCTCGTTAAAGCGAGCCCAACGAACATCATCAATCAAGCCTAGCTCGCGCGCTTTTTCCGTTAAACGTAAATCGGCGTTATCTTCACGAAGTAGCAGGCGGTATTCCGCACGAGAAGTGAACATGCGGTACGGCTCTTTGGTACCCATGGTCGATAAGTCATCAATCAACACGCCCATGTAAGCTTGGTCACGACGTGGGCTCCAGCCTTCTTTGTCTTGACTAAACAAGCTTGCGTTTAGGCCCGCCATCAAGCCTTGCGCTGCGGCTTCTTCGTAGCCAGTCGTACCATTAATCTGGCCAGCAAAGAACAAACCATGGATGAACTTCGTCTCGTACGTTTGCTTCAAATCACGTGGATCGAAGAAATCGTATTCAATCGCATAACCTGGGCGAACGATGTGTGCATTTTCAAACCCTTTCATTGAGCGCACGATTTGTACTTGCACATCAAATGGCAAGCTGGTCGAGATACCATTAGGGTATAACTCGTGCGTGGTTAGGCCTTCTGGCTCAATGAAGATTTGGTGGCTGTTTTTGTCAGCGAAACGCATCACTTTGTCTTCAATAGACGGACAGTAACGCGGACCAATACCTTCAATCACACCTGCGTACATTGGACTGCGATCCAAGTTACTACGGATCACATCGTGAGTTTGTTCATTGGTGTGGGTGATGAAACATGGAATCTGACGCGGATGCTGTTCACGTTTGCCCATGAACGAGAATACAGGCGTTGGGTTATCACCGTGCTGAGCTTCTAGCACTGAAAAATCAACAGTACGAGCATCAATGCGCGGTGGAGTACCTGTTTTTAAACGATCCACACGGAACGGCAGTTCACGCAGTCGATCCGCTAATGCGATCGATGGTGGATCCCCGGCACGACCACCAGACGAGCTTTCCATACCTATGTGGATCTTACCACCAAGGAAGGTACCCACGGTTAGCACAACGGCTTTTGCATGGAAGCGAAGTCCCATTTGAGTTACCACACCAACTGCGCGATCTTGTTCAACAATCAGATCATCAACTGATTGCTGGAACAACGTTAAGTTAGGCGCATTTTCTAATGCATTACGAACGTACGCTTTGTACAGAGCGCGATCGGCTTGAGCTCGAGTTGCTCGTACTGCAGGACCTTTGGAGGCATTTAGTGTACGAAACTGAATACCTGCATGGTCGATGGCTTCAGCCATCAAACCGCCCATAGCATCTACTTCTTTTACTAAGTGACCTTTACCAATACCACCGATCGCCGGATTACAAGACATCTGGCCTAATGTATCGATGTTATGGGTAAGGAGAAGCGTTTTTTGTCCTGTGCGTGCAGATGCGAGCGCGGCTTCCGTTCCTGCGTGTCCGCCACCGACAACAATGACGTCAAAGTTTTCGTGATAAAGCATGAACTGACCTCAGGTATTCAAAGGGATTTAATGGACAGATAAAGGAGCCGTATTTTACCTGCTTTATGCCAGAGAGAAAAACGTTTTCTCGTTTTATCCGTTTTAAGCTTCAAGATAAATATATATAAGATCTATATATATGATCTTTTATTAGATCTACTATTAGGATCGACCGTTTCTGTGGATAACCTAAAAATGATCAACAAGATCATGGATCTTCTTTGGATCATATCTTGTGATCATGATTGGATCAGATCGAGGATTACCTGGGATCAAAAGTGGTAGTTATACACAGGAGGTAAAATTGATCAAAGTTGTTATTGGGATAACTAAAGGAAAATCACTGGATCTTATTGTAGTTATCCACAGTCTGTTTGGTTAGTTTTTGAGCGGTTAAACAAAATAATTTGGTGGGAGTTATTCACATGGGAGAAAACAGAGCCGAATTTCGACTCTGTTGAAGGGAAAGTCGTGAGTTTAAAAACGTTCGATATTCTCTTTTAACCACATCTCTGCGGCGTCTTCTGGCACATCATGGCTCAGTACATCGATTTTAAAGCAATCTGCGAGAGGGGTTGCACCAATATCCTCTAATAAATCATAAGCGTGTTGACCAGCGGCACAGAACGTATCGTAGCTAGAGTCACCAATCGCAATCACCGCAAATTTTACATCAGTCATTTTTGGCGGTGTATTTTGTAATGCTGCGATAAAAGGTTGGATATTATCAGGATACTCACCAGCTCCATGTGTAGAGGTGATCACCAACCACGTACCTTGATTTTCGATATCACTGAGGGAAGGCTGGTTGTGGATCGTTGTTTCAAATCCATTCTCGTTGAGTAGATCACTCAGGTGATCCCCTACGTATTCTGCGCCACCTAACGTGCTGCCTGTAATAATGTGGATCATACTTCTTCCTTATTGAATGCGACGGCTAAAGCTCATGGATGGCTTGCCGTACAAAAAGAAACGCGGTGTGAGTTAAGCTCAGCACCGCGCGTTCGATTATTTACTTCCCTATACAGAATGAAGAGAAGATTCGTCCCAGTAAGTCGTCAGAACTGAACTCACCGGTAATCTCATTGAGATGTTGTTGGGTGATACGTAGCTCTTCAGCCAATATTTCACCTGCCATATAGCCTTCAAGCTGCTCCTGGCCTATTTGAAGGTGCTGTGCGGCACGTTCTAATGCATCGAGATGACGACGACGAGCCATAAACCCACCTTCACTGTTGCCAGAGAAGCCCATACACTCCTTGAGATGATCGCGCAGAGCTTCAACCCCTGCACCAGTCTTCGCTGACAAACGGATAAGAGTAGGGTTATTGACGTGGCAGATCCCCATATCTTCACCCGTTTGATCCGCTTTATTACGGATCACAGTTATGCCAATGTTGTCTGGTAGGCGATCCACAAAATCTGGCCAGATATCTTTCGGATCGGTGGCATCGGTTGTCGTGCCATCCACCATGAACAACACGCGGTCTGCTTGGGCTATTTCATCCCACGCGCGTTCGATACCGATTTTCTCTACTTCATCGGAAGCATCACGCAAACCTGCTGTATCAATGATGTGTAGTGGCATGCCATCAATATGGATATGCTCACGCAGTACATCACGCGTGGTTCCTGCGATGTCGGTTACGATTGCAGATTCTTTACCCGATAGCGCGTTCAGTAGGCTTGATTTGCCCGCATTTGGACGACCCGCAATCACGACTTTCATCCCTTCACGCATAATAGCGCCTTGGTTAGCTTCTTTGCGCACCGCATCTAGGTTGTCGATGATGGCTTGTAGGTCACCAGCCACTTTACCGTCGGCCAAAAAGTCGATCTCTTCTTCAGGGAAGTCGATGGCTGCTTCAACATAGATACGCAAATGAATCAGCGACTCAACTAAGGTATTAATGCGGCCTGAAAATGCGCCCTGTAAGGATTGCAGTGCCGATTTTGCTGCTTCTTCAGAACTGGCATCAATGAGGTCTGCGATCGCCTCGGCTTGAGCGAGGTCGAGTTTATCGTTCAGAAATGCGCGTTCAGAGAACTCACCAGGGCGAGCAGCTCGAATACCATCTATACCTAGAATGCGTTTTATCAGCATATCCATCACGACAGGGCCGCCATGGCCTTGCAGCTCAAGTACGTCTTCACCGGTAAATGAGTGTGGGTTAGGGAAGTACAGTGCGATGCCCTGATCAAGCACAGTGCCATCTTCTGACTTAAACGGCAGGTACTCTGCGTAGCGGGGCTTTAGTGTTTTGCCAGTGACTTCTAACGCCACTTGGTTGGCTTTAGGGCCAGAAACTCGAATAATACCGACACCGCCACGACCAGGCGCGGTCGCTTGAGCGACAATCGTATCTGTAGTCATAATTTTGCCTTTTGAGCTGGGCTATAGGGAAGATACCTAGGGAGCCATCACAATTAATTAGCTGAATTGTAATCAGCCAAAAACAAAAAGGCGACCTTTTGGCCGCCTTTCTCAATCATTTCCTAAAAGGTTACTTGCTGTGTAAGCCTTTTTTCTCTAATCCTTTGTAGATCAGAGTTTGCTGGATAAGCGTTACGATGTTCGACACCAACCAGTACAGAACGAGACCTGATGGGAAGAACAAGAAGAAGAAGGTAAACATAACCGGCATAAAGGTCATGATCTTCTGCTGCATTGGATCCGTTACTGTTGTCGGGCTCATCTTCTGGATTAGGAACATTGACGCACCCATCAGTAGAGGCAGGATGTAGTAAGGGTCCTGCGCTGAAAGGTCATGAATCCAACCGAAGAATGGAGAGTGACGTAGCTCAACCGATTCCATTAGTGCCCAGTAAAGCGCGATGAAGATAGGCATCTGTAGGATAAGAGGTAAACAGCCACCTAGTGGGTTCACTTTCTCTTTCTTGTACAGTTCCATCATTTCTTGGCTCATGCGCTGACGGTCATCACCGATACGCTCACGCATTGCTTGCAGCTTAGGCTGTAGCATGCGCATTTTCGCCATAGACGTGTATTGCGCTTTTGTTAGTGGGTACATTGCACCACGAACGATGAAGGTCAGACAGATGATTGCCACACCCCAGTTGCCAACAAAGCTCTGGATGAATGAAAGCAACATATGAAGAGGCTTCGCAATGAACCATAACCAGCCGTAGTCCACTACTAGGTCTAGGTTAGGTGCCACTTCTGCCATTTCATCTTGCAGTTTTGGACCAACCCAAAGTGTTGCTTCAAACTTAGCCTGATCGCCTGTTGCGATAGTTTTGTTCGGCATACGAACGCCGATGTCGCCGAGGTTGCCAATTACACGAGTGTATAGGTTAGTACCTGGTTCGTTACGTGGGATCCAAGCTGCGGCAAAGTAGTGCTGAATCATTGCTGCCCAACCTTGGCCATCGGCTAGGTTAAGAGACAGGTTGCGATCCTGCATATCATCAAAGCTGTACTTCTTGTAACGCGTATCTTCTGTTGAGTATGCGCCACCACGGTAAGTAGGCATTGTGATGCTACCACCATCGTCCATTAGGTTTTGACGTAGGTGAGCGTACATACCAAATGTTGCGTTGTTGCCTGAGTTGTTCACTACATCGTATTCAACATTAAGCGCGTAGCTGCCGCGTTTAAAGATGTAAGTTTTGGTGTATTCGATGCCGTTTGCAGTGAATGTCATCGGAACGCGAAGTTCATCTTGACCGTCAGCCATTGTGAAGCTGTCTGCACTTACGTTGTAGTGAGGGCGATTTGTGCTGCTCAAGTCGATACCTTGAGGACCCACTAGACCGCTTTGAGCGATAAATTGGTGACCTTGAGCGTCTTTAAGCAGAACAAAGGAATCTGATGAATCTAACTCAGCAGAGTATTCGTTAAGGTTGGCATGTACCACATCGCCACCAACGGTGTCGATCGACAGAGTTAAAACATCAGTCGTTACTGTGATAGTTTTTGCAGAAGCTTGCTGTTGACCAGGAACTGGGTCAAGTTCATCAGCAAAAGATGGTGCAGGTAGAGTGCTGCTTGATTGAGCCTGTTCAACTGCTTGAGGTTCTGGATTCTTTGCAACTTGCCATTGTTGAAACAGCAAAAAAGAAACCAGGGCCAAACCGATGAGCAGGATATTACGTTGAGAATCCATCGTTAGTTATCTCTGTCTTGTTTTTGGACTGGTGGAACGGGGTCATACCCCCCTTCATTCAAAGGGTGGCATTTTAATAGACGTTTGCCTGATAACCAACATCCTTTTACAAAACCGTGAGCTCTCAAAGCTTCTAGCGCGTAAGTGGAACAGGTTGGTGTGAACCGGCAACGAGGACCAATCAAAGGGCTGATAAACCAGCGATACAGATAAACGAGCCCAATGGCTATCCACGTGAAGGGCGAGACAGGCGTTGCCATAGCTTATCAAACAACTTAAAAATTTCCTCATTGCTTAAATCTTGCGCGCTTTTCTTCGCAATCACAACAAAATCTTTGTTTGGAAGCTGATGTTGATTGTTACGAAAGCTTTCACGAGCCAAACGCTTAAATCGGTTACGACCGACAGCCGTTTTGATTTGCTTTTTGGGAACCGCTAAACCTAATCGTGGGTGAGAAAGTTTGTTATTGCGAGCAATGATGGTGAAATGAGGCGAGCCAGCTCGATGAGCTTGCTGGAAGACGTTTTGATAATGCTCGGGAGTTAACAAACGTAACTCCCGATTAAACGCGTACGTGTTCAAAATAAACTAGCGATTATTTTGATAGGCGCACACGGCCTTTTGCACGACGTGCGTTGATAACTTTACGACCGTTCTTAGTTGCCATGCGAGCACGGAAGCCGTGAGTACGCTTGCGCTTTAGAACTGTAGGTTGAAAAGTGCGTTTCATGATAATTACCTTTACTGATCAGTAGTTTTAGGTTCTTGTTAAACCCGGCGTGGGTATTTGCTTTCTTATATAAAGAAGCTCTTTATATAGAGAAGGACAACCGACGCCTCTCAACAAAGAGGCGGAATTGTAATCACACTCACATAATGTGTCAATGACTCAATGAGTACGAAATTCCGGCCGGGCGATTATACGTAGTGTGAGTAAAATCTCAAGGATCAATCGATCCTGATGCTTGATCGTTACTCTATTCCTACTTGGTTAAGGAATTTTTTCAAACGAGGATCTTGTGGATTATCGAAGATATCCTGTGGAGAACCTTGCTCTACGATATTGCCTTCCGCCATGAAGATCACTCTATCAGCGACTTCTTTCGCGAATTGCATTTCGTGCGTCACCACCAGCATGGTTTGATGCTGATTAGCTAACTTCTTCATTAATGAGAGAACTTCACCGACCCATTCAGGATCCAGCGCAGAAGTTGGTTCGTCAAATAACAGCAGTTCTGGTTGCAGCGCCATCGCTCGGCCGATACCCACACGTTGTTGTTGGCCGCCAGACAATGCCGCTGGATAACTATCGCCTTTATCCCCAAGGCCGATGTCATCCAGAATTTGTTGCGCTCGTTTGAGAGCATCGGCTTTTTTCCAGCCTCGAACGGTCACTAGACCTTCGGCAATGTTCTGGCGCGCATTCATGTGGGCAAACAGGGCATAGTTTTGGAACACAAAGCCAGTTCGACGACGCAGCGCTAATACTTCGGCTTTAGTGTGTTTTTGAGTATCAACGGAGATGTCATCTATCGTGATACGACCTTCATCTGCTTGTTCTAGAAAGTTCACCGTACGCAGCAAGGTTGATTTACCCGTGCCACTTGAGCCGATAATCACGATGATCTCACCTTGCTTAATATCGAGGTCGATGCCTTTCAGCACTTCAGTCTCACCAAAACGTTTGTGAATATTTTCTAACTTAATCATCGTACGTACGCCTTATTCAGTTTTGCTTCTGCCCAGATTTGTACGCGAGTCAGAATCACCACCACTCCCCAGTAAATAAGAGCAACCGCAAGGAAAGCTTCAAAGAAACGGAAACTTGATGAGGCTTCCATCTGTGCTTTCGCCATGATTTCGGCCACACCAAGCGTGAAAGCGAGAGACGTTGACTTGATCATATCGATGAAATAGTTCATCAATGAAGGCAGTGCGACACGCGTTGCTTGAGGTAAAATCACTCGGCGCATTGCTTGGGATGTCGTCATACCGACCGATAAGCTCGCTTCCATTTGGCTGCGATCAATGCCAATAATGGCGGCACGAATACTTTCCGCCATATAAGCGGCAAAGTGCAGCGTTAAACCGATCACCGCTGCTGAAAAGGCGTCGATACCGACCATCAATGGAAAAATTTGCGGTAAGCCGTAATAAAGCAGGAAAAGCTGAACCAACAGTGGGGTGCCACGGAAGAAGCTGATGTACAGTTGGCTTAATTGATCCAGAACTGGCAGTTTAAATACGCGAATATTGGCTAAAATGACGGATAAAATCAGCGAAAACACCAATCCCCATGTCGCCATTTCCATGGTTGTGCCAAGATATTTCAGCAATATCGGCAGCAGTTCCAACATGTAATTAAAGTCAAATCCCATACGGCTTACCTAAAGGCTAGAGAAAAGAAAAGGTGGAAAACAAGTTCCACCTTTACGTAAGTTTATTTTAGTCCGAGAGTGATACCACTTTGCGGCCTAAAGTACAAAGAGTTCTTATTTCGTGATGTCAGCGCCAAACCACTTCACGGAAATTTTCTCTACTGTACCATCTGCGCGCATCTCAGCCAGTGCTTTGTTTACTTCTTCTTGCAGCTTACGACCTTTCTCGTTGTCAACGAAAGGCCATGCGTTTTGAATGGTCTCAAACGGTTCGCCTGCCAATTCCAGAGGAAGGCCAGTTTTCTTAATCAGCTCTAACGCAGAAAGACGATCCATTACAAACGCGTCTGCACGACCGAGCGCCACGTCATGTTCGATACCTGTGTCGTACGTTTTAATGTTGATCTTGCCGTCTTTGTCGTATTGACGCAGCAGTTGCTCAAAGTTAGAGCCTAGGTTCACCGCAACGGTTTTGCCCGCAAGATCGTCAACACCTTTGATGCTGTCGTTGCCTTTACGCACGGTAATTTGTGCGCCATCTACAACGTAAGGGTCAGCAAATAGGTATTTAGCTTTACGCTCATCAGTCATGGTGATTTGGTTGGAGATCGTATCGATACGACCAGTTTCTAAAAGACCAAATAAACCAGAGAAGTTGGCTGTTACGTATTCGATTTTGTAATCGTTACGTTTACCGATTTCATCCCACATGTCGACTTCAAAGCCTTGTAGCTTGTCTTGCTTTACAAAAGTAAACGGGAAGTAGCGACCTGACATACCAACTTTGACTTCAGTAGCGGCTTGTACGGTTGCTGCCGACAGTGCAATGGCTGCAACGGCAACCTTAATCCAGTTTTTCATAATACATCTCCATAATTTTATGGTTGGAAATACTACTGTTAGTTAGCTCAATTAAATAAATAACCAAGAGCAATAACCTAGACCTGTGAGTTATTAGATAATAGAAGAAGAATGTTAAATGTGACGAAAATGCGAACTGAACCTAGCGAAATGATCGACAAAATCAGCATTGGGAATAAAATAATACACAGACTTATCACCAATCGCTCGATCTTGTGAATTTTGCCCAATTGTGGATCGTTGTGTGGGCAAATTTGGGGCAAGGTGTGTTGATCTCATCAAGTTTGCAGAAATAATTGTGAATAACTTGGATCTTATTCACTGGATCGTCGATCAATCGCTGGCGATCTTGGTTATCAACAGGTAAAATTGCCAGTCTTTTCCGATAATTCAATTACTCAGTGGGGGCACCGTGTCATCTTCGCTTTGGCTGCAATGTTTGCAGCAGCTTCAAGAAGAGCTACCAGCTACAGAATTCAGCATGTGGGTTCGTCCGCTACAAGCGGAGCTCAATGACAATACTCTCACTCTATTCGCGCCAAACCGCTTTGTGTTGGACTGGGTGCGTGATAAGTATCTGAACAATATTACTCGCTTACTGCAGGAATACTGCGGTGGCGATATTCCTAACTTACGTTTTGAAGTGGGGAGCCGACCTGTCTCTGCACCAAAACCAGCGCCGACACGTACGCCTGCAGATGTGGCTGCCGAGTCATCTGCACCTGCGCAATTACAGGCGCGTAAGCCAGTACACAAAACCTGGGATGACGACGCTCAAGCGATTGCGGCTATCAATCACCGCTCAAACATGAACCCAAAACACAAGTTCGATAACTTTGTTGAAGGTAAGTCGAACCAACTGGGTTTGGCTGCGGCGCGTCAGGTATCGGATAATCCTGGTGCAGCATACAACCCGCTGTTCCTATACGGCGGCACGGGCTTGGGTAAAACGCACTTGTTGCATGCGGTGGGCAACGCGATTGTGGATAACAACCCGAACGCAAAAGTGGTCTACATGCACTCAGAACGTTTTGTGCAAGACATGGTAAAAGCGCTGCAAAACAATGCGATTGAAGAATTCAAACGCTACTACCGCAGCGTGGATGCGCTCCTTATCGATGACATCCAATTCTTTGCTAATAAAGAACGTTCACAAGAAGAATTCTTCCATACCTTCAACGCACTATTGGAAGGTAATCAGCAGATCATTCTAACGTCTGACCGTTATCCTAAAGAAATTAATGGCGTTGAAGATCGTCTTAAATCTCGCTTTGGTTGGGGTCTTACTGTTGCGATCGAGCCGCCTGAGCTTGAAACACGTGTGGCGATCTTGATGAAAAAAGCTGAAGATCACCAAATCCACCTTGCTGATGAAGTGGCATTCTTCATTGCCAAGCGTCTGCGTTCGAACGTTCGTGAGCTAGAAGGTGCACTGAACCGTGTTATCGCGAACGCGAACTTTACTGGCCGTCCAATTACGATTGATTTTGTTCGTGAAGCGCTGCGCGATCTGCTTGCTCTACAAGAGAAGCTTGTGACAATCGATAACATTCAAAAGACCGTGGCGGAATACTACAAGATTAAAGTAGCGGACTTGCTGTCTAAGCGTCGTTCTCGTTCTGTAGCGCGTCCTCGTCAGCTGGCTATGGCGTTAGCAAAAGAGCTAACCAACCACAGTTTGCCTGAAATTGGCGATGCGTTTGGGGGCCGCGATCATACGACCGTACTTCATGCTTGTCGCAAGATTGAGCAGCTGCGTGAAGAGAGCCACGACATTAAAGAAGATTACTCTAACTTGATTCGCACCCTGTCTTCGTAATCGGTTAGAATAACGGTATTCTAAGCAAATCATTTATTGAGCTGACAGCGTAAAGAGCCAAGCATGAAATTTACCATTGAACGTAGTCATTTAATCAAACCGCTACAGCAGGTTTCGGGCGCTTTAGGTGGCCGACCAACCCTGCCAATCCTGGGTAACCTACTTCTTAAAGTAGAAGAGAACGTATTGTCGATGACGGCAACCGATCTTGAAGTAGAGTTAGTAAGCAAAGTGACGCTAGAAGGTGATTTTGAAGCGGGCAGCATTACCGTTCCTTCGCGTAAGTTTCTCGATATCTGCCGTGGTTTACCGGACGATGCGATCATCACATTTGTATTAGAAGGTGATCGCGTACAAGTTCGCTCTGGTCGCAGCCGTTTCTCGTTGGCAACGCTTCCTGCGAACGATTTCCCTAATATTGAAGACTGGCAAAGCGAAGTGGAAGTATCACTGAGCCAAGCCGATCTACGTACGCTGATCGACAAAACTCAGTTCTCGATGGCGAATCAAGACGTTCGTTACTACCTCAACGGCATGTTGTTTGAAATTGACGGCACCACGTTACGCAGCGTGGCGACGGACGGCCACCGTATGGCGGTATCGCAAACTCAGCTAGGTGCAGACTTTGCGCAGAAGCAAATCATCGTGCCACGCAAAGGTGTGCAAGAATTAGTAAAGTTGATGGATGCGCCAGAGCAGCCTGTAGTACTTCAGATCGGTAGCTCCAATGTTCGTGCTGAGGTGAATAACTTTACTTTTACCTCTAAGTTGGTTGATGGTCGTTTCCCTGACTACCGCCGTGTATTGCCTCAGAGCACCAATAAGACACTAATAGCAAGTTGTGACGAGTTGCGCCAAGCCTTCTCTCGTGCTGCGATTCTTTCCAACGAAAAATTCCGTGGCGTGCGTGTGAATCTGGCTGATACTGAAATGCGCATAACCGCGAATAACCCAGAGCAAGAAGAAGCGGAAGAGATGCTTGATGTAACCTTTGAAGGTGACGCCATCGAAATCGGCTTTAACGTAAGCTATGTGCTTGATGTTCTGAACACGTTGCGTTGTGAAAATGTACGTGTGTCGATGTCGGATGCTAACGCTAGCGCATTGATTGAAAATGCCGACGATGACAGTGCCATGTACGTGGTGATGCCAATTCGTCTATAAGCCAACTGAATGCCTCTTTCTCGTCTCATCATTCAGCAGTTTCGAAACATTAAAGCCTGTGATATTGAGTTATCAGCAGGCTTTAACTTTCTTATCGGGCCGAACGGCAGCGGTAAAACCAGTGTCTTAGAAGCGGTTTATCTGCTCGGGCATGGCCGCTCATTCAAGAGCTCTCTCACCGGACGAGTGATACAAAATGAGTGTGACGAACTGTTTGTTCATGGTCGTTTTTTGAACTCGGATCAATTTGAGCTACCTATCGGCATTAATAAGCAGCGTGATGGCTCAACAGAGGTTAAAATAGGCGGTCAATCTGGACAAAAATTAGCGCAGTTGGCACAAGTTCTGCCTCTGCAGTTGATACACCCAGAAGGGTTTGATTTACTGACAGATGGCCCTAAACATCGTCGTGCGTTTATTGATTGGGGCGTGTTTCATACCGAGCCCGCTTTTTATCAAGCATGGGGAAGGTTCAAGCGCCTGAACAAGCAGCGCAACGCGTTGTTGAAAACCGCCAATAGTTATCGTGAGCTCAGTTATTGGGATCAGGAAATGGCAGGATTGGCTGAAAACATCAGCCAATGGCGAGCAAGTTACATCGAGCAGATGAAAACTGTCGCAGAAACTATCTGTCAGACATTTTTGCCAGAATTTGAGATCCAATTGAAGTATTATCGTGGCTGGGATAAAGACACTCCATACCACGAGATACTAGAAAAGAATTTTGAGCGTGATCAGGCATTGGGATACACCTTTAGTGGCCCAAACAAAGCTGATTTGCGCATTAAAGTGAACGGAACGCCCGTTGAAGATGTTCTGTCACGCGGTCAATTAAAACTCATGGTGTGTGCATTGCGTGTAGCGCAAGGGCAACACCTGACAGAGATGGCCGGTAAACAATGCATTTACCTAATTGATGACTTCGCGTCGGAATTAGATAGCCAACGTCGCAAGCGTCTTGCTGACTGCTTAAAAGAGACGGGCGCACAAGTATTTGTAAGCTCTATCACTGAAAGCCAAATCGCCGATATGTTGGACGATAACGGTAAATTGTTTCATGTGGAACATGGCAGGATAGAGTCAAACTAGAAGAGAGAAACTCATGTCTGAAAATTACGATTCATCGAGTATTAAGGTACTGAAGGGTCTGGATGCGGTACGTAAGCGTCCAGGAATGTACATCGGCGATACGGACGACGGCACCGGCCTTCACCACATGGTTTTCGAGGTGGTGGATAACTCAATTGATGAAGCGTTGGCAGGTCACTGTAAAGACATCGTTGTGACAATTCATGAGGATAACTCGGTTTCCGTTAGCGATGATGGTCGTGGCATTCCAACAGAAATCCACTCAGAGGAAAATGTCTCTGCAGCAGAAGTAATCATGACGGTTCTTCACGCGGGTGGTAAGTTCGACGATAACTCATACAAAGTATCGGGTGGTCTTCACGGGGTAGGTGTTTCAGTAGTAAACGCACTATCAGAGAAAGTTGAGCTAACGATTCATCGTGGTGGCCATATCCATACGCAAACCTACCGACATGGTGAGCCTCAAGCGCCACTAGCCGTTGTGGGTGATACGGATAAAACCGGTACACAAATTCGTTTCTGGCCAAGTGCCGAGACGTTCTCTAACACTGAGTTCCACTATGACATTCTGGCGAAACGCCTGCGTGAACTGTCATTCCTGAACTCTGGTGTGTCGATCAAATTGGTTGATGAGCGTGAAGCGGACAAACACGATCACTTCATGTATGAAGGTGGTATTCAAGCGTTCGTTGATCACCTAAACACCAACAAAACGCCAATCATCGAAAAAATCTTCCACTTTAACTCTGAGCGTGAAGACGGCATTTCAGTTGAAGTGGCGATGCAATGGAACGATGGTTTCCAAGAGAACATCTTCTGCTTTACCAACAATATCCCACAGCGTGATGGTGGTACTCACCTTGCTGGTTTCCGTGCTGCGCTAACACGTACATTGAACAGCTTTATGGATAAAGAAGGTTTCTCGAAGAAAGCGAAAACAGCGACTTCAGGCGACGATGCGCGTGAAGGTCTAACAGCGGTTGTTTCGGTGAAAGTGCCTGATCCTAAGTTCTCAAGCCAAACAAAAGACAAACTGGTTTCTTCTGAAGTGAAATCAGCTGTTGAGTCTGCAATGGGTGAAAAACTGTCTGAGTTCCTGATTGAGAACCCGACAGAAGCGAAGATGGTTTGTTCGAAAATCATCGATGCAGCACGTGCACGTGAAGCTGCGCGTAAAGCTCGTGAAATGACGCGCCGTAAAGGTGCACTAGACCTAGCAGGTCTTCCAGGTAAACTTGCAGACTGTCAGGAAAAAGATCCGGCACTCTCTGAACTATACATAGTGGAGGGTGATTCGGCAGGCGGCTCCGCAAAACAAGGCCGTAACCGTAAGAACCAAGCAATCCTACCGCTAAAAGGTAAGATTCTTAACGTAGAAAAAGCACGTTTCGACAAGATGCTATCTTCTCAAGAAGTAGCAACACTGATCACCGCACTAGGTTGTGGTATCGGTCGTGACGAGTACAACCCGGACAAGCTTCGTTACCACAACATCATCATCATGACCGATGCCGATGTCGATGGTTCGCACATCCGTACGCTACTGTTGACCTTCTTCTACCGTCAAATGCCAGAGCTTATCGAGCGTGGCTATGTCTACATCGCTCAGCCACCACTATACAAAGTGAAAAAAGGCAAACAAGAGCAGTACATCAAAGATGAAGAAGCGATGAACCAATACCAAGTATCATTAGCTCTGGATAATGCATCGCTACACGTAAACGCAGAAGCACCTGCACTGGCTGGTGAAGCACTAGAGAAGCTTGTTCAACAGTACAATGCGGGTATTAAACTGGCGGAACGTATGAGCCGTCGTTACCCAAGTGCTTTGGTAAACGAGTTGATTTACACTCCTCGCCTAACGCCAGAGCAATGCCATGACGCATCAGTTGTGGAAGCGTGGACGAAGCAGCTTGTTGAACAGCTGAATGCGAAAGAAGTGGGTGCAAGCCAGTACAGCTACGAAGTTGAGCAGCACGAAGAGCTAGGCTTAAACTTGCCTAAGATTGTGGTTCGTACTCACGGCGTGACGCACGAACATGCAATTAGCATCGACTTCCTAAACTCGAAAGAGTACGGCAAGTTGGCTGATCTATCAGAAGCACTTGATGGACTTCTGGAAGAAGGCGCGTACATCAAACGTGGTGAGCGTACTATGCCAGTGGCAAACTTTGCAGAAGCGCTTGACTGGTTAGTGAAAGAGTCAATGCGTGGCTTAAGCCGTCAGCGCTACAAAGGTCTAGGTGAGATGAACCCAGACCAACTTTGGGAAACCACCATGGACCCAGAAACTCGTCGTATGATGCAGGTAACGATTGAAGATGCGGTAGGCGCAGATCAACTGTTCACTACGCTAATGGGTGACCAAGTAGAACCTCGTCGTAACTTCATCGAAGAGAACGCACTGAAAGTAGCGAACCTAGACGTATAACGACACTGTTCGTGATAGTAAAAAGCAGCGAGAAATCGCTGCTTTTTTTGTTTTACCACCAGCTAAAATCGCCACTTTCTGCTAAAGCGGATGTTTTTCTGGTACTAACTGCCAACAACCCGATCAAGCCTGCCATTTTATTTCTGTTTTCTTTTTTTCTCGCCATTTTGTTCGCTTGAGCGTTTTTGCTTTCTTTTTTCTGCTCGCTATAGTGCTGAAGAGCTGATGAATAAGGAGACTAAGAAAATGGTGATGACTTTCCTGAACTAAGCCGGAAGTGATGCACTTCCGGTTCAATGCACTGAATTTATTTGTAAGACAAGGCATTAAGAAGGAAATAATCATGTTTGAACGCTGGTTCTCAGCGTACTGCTTGGCGCTGCGAACTTGGTGGTTAACCAGTCGCTTTTTAACCTATCAATCACCACTAAGGTTGTTATCGCTATTTGAAACCTGCGAGCAACAAGCCCATTGCCGTAACCGAACTCGTATTGCGGTTGGGGACACGGTTCGCTTAGTGGATGTTGAACGCGCCTATCAATATCGCATGACATTGGTCAGCTCGCGCAAGGGGCAACCCATGACAGGTATGCTCGCGGTCGATTCTTATTTGGGGTCTCGACTATTAGGTCGAGCTAAAAATGATGCGCTCGAAGTGGAAATTTTTAATCAGCGACGCTGCTTTGTGATTACTGAAATTGTTCATCAATCGCAACCACCAGCTCAGAAAATGCTGTGTGGTTGTCTGTTGTGCCAATAAATAGAGGTGAAGTCATGAGTAAGAAAGAAAAGAAACAACCGCAGTTGAGTCTAAAAGAAAAGCGCAAACTAAAGCAGGAAAAGGCGGCAGAAAAGGGCGTTGTAAAAGCGCGTAAATCCTCCCGCAAGTAAAGTGTAGATTGAGCCCTCCAGAACGGCGGGCTTTTTATCACTGATCGCGAAGTGATGAGGAACTAAGCTGTTCAAGGGGATAGTGGATGCTTTAAAAATTTTTTATTTTTTCCCTTGAAAGTCATTTTTGACGACCTTATATCTAGTTATGAAGAGGGTGACTGGCTTGCTAGAGACTAGAAGACCAGCCCTCTGAAATCGCTAAAACGAGATCGCTCAGAAGAGGATATGGCGTTTTAGCACACAACTTAAACCTTTAGATTCAATATCATGTCTCCGAGCCAAACCAAGGCCAGTGGAATGATAAGAATCTCTTAGTTCGGCGTTGGTTTTTGCATAAACACGCCAGTAGGATTGAACTCATCTGAACTAAGACTATTGCTTAATTAAGAGGATAGATTTATGCGTAATGTAGATTTCTCACCACTATACCGTAATGCAATTGGCTTTGATCGTCTGCTAAACCTGATGGAAGCGAATACAGCGAAAAATACTTCTGGCGGTTACCCTCCATACAACATTGAGCAAAAAGACGAGCACAACTACCGTATTACTATGGCCGTTGCTGGCTTTGCTGAAGAACAGCTCGATCTGACTCAAAACGAAAACATGTTGATTGTGAAGGGCGAACGTAAAGCAGAAGAAGGCAAAAACTACGTTTACCAAGGTATTGCAGAACGTGATTTTGAACGTAAATTCCAGCTAGCGGATTACGTAAAAGTCGTGGGTGCATCAATGGAAAACGGTCTGCTTCATATCGATTTAGTTCGTGAAATCCCTGAAGCCATGCAACCACGTAAGATTGCTATCGGTGGCAACAACCTGATTGAGAACAACTAATCAGTTAACCACCCGGTTATAGAATGAGAAAGAGCGCCATATGGGCGCTCTTTTTAGTTTGGGGTTTTCAAATCCGCTATTTTAAAGCTGTAATTTCAAAGAGAAGAACGGCTGAGTTCAATCCGTCTATTTACCTTCGCGGTAAGCCTTTTCCACTTCTTCAGCGATAATCGCAATGCCTTTTTGCATCATCTCATCATCTTGAACGTAGTTCATACGCAGGCATTGGTGCGCGTGATCCCACTCGTCTTGCTGACCAATAAAGAAATATTCACCAGGGACAATCAATACGCCACGCGCTTTCAAGCGTTGGTACAGTTCCATTGTTGTGATTGGCAGTTCATCAAACCATAACCACAAGAAGATAGCGCCTTCCGGCTTGTGGATGCGGAATCGCTCATCGGTAACTGCTTGTTGGAGCAGTTCAACCGCTCGTTGTGATTTTTGCTTGTAGAACGGCTTAATCACCTCTGAACTCAGTTTAAGCAGATCACCTTTGCCAATTATATGGTTTGCCAGCGCTGGACCAACACTGCCCGGCGCTAGGCTGATGATGCCGTTCATATTGGTTAATGCTTGCGTGATTTCTTCACTCGCAATCACAATGCCACAACGCACGCCCGGTAAACCAAGCTTAGATAGGCTCATGCATAGGATGGTGTTTTCATTCCAGAACGGTTCGACATCTTCAAAGATGATGTTCGGGAAAGGTAGACCGTAGGCGTTATCGATGATCAGCGGGATGTTGTTCTCACGTGCTAGCTTGTCCAGCTTACGTACTTCTTCGTCTGTCAGTACATTACCCGTTGGGTTGGTTGGACGAGATGCACAGATTGCCGCAACAGAGTCGTCGACGGTTAGCTGCTCAAAATCGACGTGGTATTTAAACAGACCGTTATCTAACAGCTCGATTTCTGGGTGGTAAGAGATAAAGATATCTTCATCAATGCCAGCATCACCATAACCGATGTATTCAGGCGCGATAGGCAGTAGCACTTTCTTGTGCGAACCGTCTGGCTGTTTACCTGCCAACAAGTTGAACAAGTAGAAAAAGCCACTTTGGCTACCGTTAGTTAGGCTGATGTTTTTTTCGGAAATATCCCAGCCGTAAGTTTCACGGAATAACTGAGCTAGCGCTTTGACGAACGCGTCTTTACCCTGCGGGCCATCGTAGTTGGCGAGGGCGGCGACGAGCTCCCCACTGGCGAGCATTTCCTCACTGGCTTGGTGAAAGTAATCGAGCATGGCAGGAATGGCGGCAGGATTACCTCCACCGAGCATGATGGCACCTGGTGTGCGCAGACCATCATTCAAATCGTCCATTAACTGCGTAATACCTGAATACTGATTAAATTTTTCACCAAACTTTGAGAACTGCATGCTGACTTATACCTAATTCATTGTGATTGCTTTGTGTATGTTTATGCCGATGTTTTATCGGCTTATCGAGTAATCCTTGACCTTACCTCAATGTGTAATTAACGCAAAGTGTGAATTAAGCCGAAAAAGAAAAAAGTGCGTCATCAGACCAGAGGGACGAGACTAAATGGCAAAAAGAACAATAAAAAAGGGAAGCTTATGCTTCCCTTGCTGGTGGAGAGAGTGTGATTTACTCACCGGTGTAAACAATCAGTACCTTGTCGTCTTGGTATTGGCGTTCGAACGCGTAGTAACCTTCTTGATTGCGAGTGATGTGCTTACCTTGAGCAACCGCTGGGTGGCGTTTACGGAATTCACCCAATTTTTGCCAATGTTGCAGCAGATCTTCACGCTCGCCATGAATCTTATCCCATGGCATATCTGAGCGTGTGCCTTGGTGGGCGTCTGAACCAGTAATGCCAAAATCACGAGCTATCTCATCACCGTAATAGATCTGTACTGCACCCGGAGCCAGCATCAGAGCATTTGCCGCACGTGCTTGGTCATCAAAGCTGCGGCTGCGAGCTGACCAAAACAGTTGTGTATCGTGTGAAGACAGGTAGCTCAACACATTGAACTCAGGATCGGTATTGATGCGCTCTGCATAGCGGCGGTAATCATTATCAAGTTGAGCGAAACACTTCAGCGCTTTTGGTGCCACATCAGATTGGAACTCGAAGTTGATGATGGAATCGAAGCCGTTATCGAAATACGGGCTCTTCACTACGCTGTGTGCCCACACTTCACCTGTCATCCAGAAAGGTAGGTCATCCAAGGCTTTGTCCGGGTTGTTTTGTTTCCATTGAGCAAGCGCTTGGGTGGTGCTGGCTTTCAACTCTGCCCACGCTTCCATTTCAACGTGTTTAGCGGTGTCGACACGGAAGCCGTCAATGCCATAGTCGCGCACCCAATCGGATAACCAGGTAATCATGTGTTCACGTGGGGTTTGCAGCTCATCTTGCGCATTGGTGTCTTTATTGCGGAAGAAGTTTGGTAATCCGGTTTTCTGAGTTGATTCGGTTTTGAGATCCGGTAGGTAGTTCAAAGACATGGTGATGTCGTTGTAGCCCGGAGCATCGTAGTCGCCAATATCGGTGCGGATCCAATCTTTGCCCCACCATTTATCCCACGCTTCGCTATCACCGTATTTGATGTAGTCGTTGAAGCTGTGCCAGCTTTGTCCTGATTTTGGCTGCCAGTCGGTCCATTTTTCACCAAGGACTTCTTTGGCTTCTTGGTCATCAAGGTAAAGCTGACCAAATCCGAATTCCTGCATGTCTGCTAATGTCGCATAACCTGTGTGGTTCATGACCACATCCCAAATCACGCGGATACCTTTCTTATGGGCAGTATCGACGAAGGTTCTGAGTTCATCTTCGGTACCCATGTTGGCATCAAGCTTGGTCCAATCTTGGTGATAGTAGCCGTGGTAGCCGTAGTGCTTAAAGTCGCCTTTATCGCCGCCGCCAACCCAGCCGTGGATTTGTTCCAGTGGTGAGGTTATCCAGATAGCATTGACACCAAGTGATTCGATGTAATCGAGTTTTTTCGTTAGACCCGATAAGTCACCACCGTGGAAGGTACCAATCTCATATTTTCCGTCTTTGTTGCGACCGTAGCTGTTGTCGTTGTCTGGGTTGCCATTGTAGAAGCGGTCGGTCATGACGAAGTACACCGTCGCATTGTCCCAACTGAACGGTTTGTCGGCTTGCTGTTCAACTTCTTCTAGCAGCAATAGACCTTGGCTCATAGGACCCGGTTGCATGGTGACGCTGCCATTGGCGACAGTGGTTTCTTGTCCGGTTAAGGCATCACGAACGACAGTGCCATCATTAAAGGTTTGGGCAACGTTGATGGTTTTTGGCGTGTCAGTTGCGACAGGGCAAGAGTAGGTGATGTCCTGACTCTGTTTTGGTTTGATTTTTACCGTTAGCTCGTTGGTGGTTGGGTTGAGCGTAAATTGATAGGTATTGGCTTTGAAGATGCGCAGCGGCATTTGTGCATCAGTGGCGCAGTTATCCATTTTTAATGGACGATTGAATTTGATGCGATCTTCTTCTGCTAGGGCAAAGCTACTGCCACAGCTTTGCTTGCTGTCAGCAATGGTAAAGCTATAACTGCCTTTTTCGAGTTTTTGCTCGGCGACAAGTAAGCCCTGTGAGTTTTCCTCAAAAACAGCGGTGTCATCACCAACGCTTAATACGATGGCATTTTCTGGAATCTGGCTGCAGGCGCTCAGTAGACCGATAGAGAGTGCGAGAATTGTTTTTTTCATTGTGTCCTTCCCCCGAATAAACAGTCCAGTTATAGCAAAACTGTGCCTCTACAATCCGAGCTCTACACCAACAAGTTAAACGCGTCTCACCCTACAAATTTTAGTCTTGTTCACAAAATGAATAATAAGCATCACCTTCATCGGTTTGAAGGCAACAAAAAAGGGAAGCATCTGCTTCCCTTTTACTTATTTCTTAATCACTTCGAAGAGCAATGAATTACTTTTGAAGCAAAGAAATATCTGCGATCTGTAGGAACAGGTTACGCAGGTTGTTCAGAAGTGTCAGACGGTTCTTCTTAAGTGCTTCGTCGTCTGCCATTACCATTACGTTATCGAAAAACGCATCAACTGGTTCACGTAGGTCAGCTAGCTTGCTTAGGGCTTCTTGGTAGTTACCAGTAGCAAATGCTGGCTCTAGCGCTTCTGTCATTACTTCAACGCTTTCTGCTAGTGCTTTCTCTGCGTCTTCTTGTAGAAGTGCTAGGTCGATGTCTGCTGCTAGTTCGCCGTCGAATTTCGCTAGGATGTTACCTACACGTTTGTTCGCTGCTGCTAGAGACTCTGCCGCTTCTAGCTCACGGAAGTGAGAAACCGCTTTAACTCGTTGGTCGAAGTCTGCTGGTTTTGTAGGACGACGCGCTAGAACCGCTTGAATGATGTCTACGCTGAAGCCTTCGTCTTGGTACCAAGCACGGAAACGACCAAGCATGAACTCGATAACGTCTTGCTCAACGTTGTCGTTGGTTAGGCGATCGCCAAACAGTGACTTCGCTTTCGCTACTAGGTCAACAAGATCTAGGTTGTAGCCGTATTCAACGATGATACGTAGTACACCTAGAGATGCGCGGCGTAGTGCGAATGGGTCGCTGCCTTTAGGCGCTTGACCAATACCGAAGATACCTACGATAGTGTCTAGCTTGTCTGCCATTGCAACTGCAGTTGAAACGCCGTTTGATGGCAGTTCATCACCTGCGAAACGAGGCATGTATTGCTCGTTCAGTGCGACTGCAACTTCTTCTGCTTCACCGTCGTGGCGAGCATAGTGCATACCCATAACACCTTGAGTATCCGTGAATTCGAATACCATTGAGGTCATTAGGTCACATTTTGCTAGTAGACCAGCACGCTTTGATTTCTCAACGTCAGCACCGATTTGCTCAGCAATGTAGCCAGCAAGTTCTGTGATGCGGTCTGTTTTGTCTTTGATCGTCCCCAGTTGCTTTTGGAAGATCGCTTGCTCTAGTTCAGGCAGACGGTCGATAAGCGGACGCTTACGGTCTGTGTTGAAGAAGAACTCTGCGTCAGCAAGACGAGGACGAACCACTTTCTCGTTACCTTCGATTACGTAACGAGGCTCTTTTGATTCGATGTTCGATACGAAGATGAAGTTAGGTAGTAGCTTCTTGTTTTCGTCGTAAACAGGGAAGTATTTTTGGTCACCTTTCATGGTGTAAACCAATGCTTCAGAAGG
This sequence comes from Vibrio sp. 661, assembly GCF_033339315.1. Lineage (NCBI taxonomy): Bacteria > Pseudomonadati > Pseudomonadota > Gammaproteobacteria > Vibrionales > Vibrionaceae > Vibrio > Vibrio sp. 661. The sequence continues at coordinate 69,110 of NZ_JAWOUJ010000018.1, forward strand.
TACTTTTAGGAACTCTTCTTCAAACTTCGCTGTTAGTACCACTGGCCATTCAACCAGAGACGTTACTTCTTCTACTAAGTCATCTTCTAGGTCAGCGATACCGCCAACTGCTGCTGCCGCTTTTTGTGCGTCAGCTAGGATGATTGCTTTACGCGCTTCGTAATCTGCCATTACTTTACCGCGCTCTTCTAGGATCGCAGGGTATTGCTCAGCAGAATCGATAGTAAACTCTTGCTCACCCATGAAGCGGTGACCACGGATAGTGCGGTCTGAAGCAACACCAAGGATCTCGCCTTCGATTAGGTCGCTGCCCATTAGCATGGTTAGCGTCTTAACTGGACGGATAAATTGAGTCGTTTTGTTACCCCAGCGCATTGGTTTTGCGATAGGTAGGTTTGCTAGTGCTTTCGCTGCAAGTTCAACGACGATCTCAGACGTTGGCTGACCTTTCACTTCTTGTTTGAACAGTAGCCATTCACCTTTGTCTGTAACCATGCGCTCTGCTTGGTCAACCGTGATGCCACAACCGCGTGCCCAGCCTTGAGCCGCTTTTGTTGGGTTGCCTTCTGCGTCAAATGCTGCAGAAACCGCAGGACCACGTTTTTCAACAACTTTGTCAGACTGGCTGTCTGCTAGTGCAGCGACTTTAAGTGCAAGACGACGAGGCGCCGCGAACCATTTCACGCCTTCGTGAGCAAGCTCAGCGCCTTTTAGTTCTGCTTCGAAGTTTGCTGCGAATGCTTCAGCTAGAGTGCGAAGTTGCGTTGGTGGTAGCTCTTCTGTACCTAGCTCGATTAGAAATTCTTTTGCCATGTTACTCTACCCCTTACGCTTGTTCTTTCTTACACATTGGGAAGCCAAGAGCTTCACGCGATGCGTAGTATGCTTCTGCAACTGCTTTCGTCAGGTTGCGGATGCGTAGGATGTAACGTTGGCGTTCAGTTACTGAGATCGCTTTACGCGCGTCTAGTAGGTTGAATGCGTGACCAGCTTTTAGAATGCGCTCGTAAGCAGGTAGTGGCAGTGGCTTTTCAAGCTCAAGCAGCTCTTTACACTCTTTCTCACACTGTTCGAAGAAACCAAATAGGAAATCAACGTCTGCGTGCTCGAAGTTGTAAGTTGATTGCTCTACTTCGTTTTGGTGGAAGATGTCACCGTAAGTCACTTTGCTGCCGTCTGGCGCGATGTTCCAAACTAGGTCGTAAACAGAGTCTACTTCTTGGATGTACATTGCTAGACGTTCGATACCGTAAGTGATCTCACCAGTTACTGGCTTACACTCAAGACCACCAACTTGCTGGAAGTAAGTAAACTGAGTCACTTCCATGCCGTTTAGCCAAACTTCCCAGCCCAGACCCCATGCGCCTAGTGTTGGGTTTTCCCAGTTGTCTTCTACGAAACGGATGTCGTGTACAAGAGGGTCAATACCAAGAACTTCAAGGGAGCCAAGGTACAACTCTTGAATATTGTCAGGCGATGGTTTTAGCGCTACTTGGAATTGGTAGTAGTGCTGAAGACGGTTAGGGTTTTCACCGTAACGGCCATCAGTAGGACGACGTGAAGGTTGTACGTAAGCTGTCGACATTGGCTCTGGGCCAAGCGCTCGTAGACAGGTCATTGGGTGAGAGGTACCCGCACCCACTTCCATATCTAGCGGTTGAACAATGGTACAACCATTTTGAGCCCAATAATCCTGCAGCGCGAGGATCATTCCCTGGAAGGTTTTGATATCGTATTTTTGCATAAGTCAGGTTCGCGCGATTCTCTTGTTACTCGTTAATTCGTCATCTATGCCGAGTTTTTCAACTCTAACAACGGCGATAAAGAGTAATTACGGTTGAATAAATTAACAATCTAGTATAACCAGATATTGAGCATGGGAGTAGAGCTAATCTTGATTAATTCGTGGGCGATTTTCTCCTTTAATGAATTTTTACCGCGTTATCTGCTGTATTTTTCCTAAAAGGGAGTTTTTGCCTGCTTTGGCTCTTGAGAAGCGCAACAAAGGTGGCTAGAATTGCGCCTGTCTTTGGGGAGTAGCTTACCTGATGAAGTTTCTGTTTCATCTGGTTCGTCCGTCAACATAATTGGTGCAAAATCACCATGGCGTTCGAGACTTGAAGCCTTTCAAGTTTAGCAAGACCTTAGACAAATCATCACGAACCGGGGTAGGGGCGTGAGGTTTGTCTTCGGTTAAAAATAATAATCCCTGCCCCAATGAGCATGTCGTGAGCGTTTTAGCTATTTCAATTACTACTGTAGCGTTAGCAGAAATTGGCGATAAGACCCAATTGCTATCTCTATTACTCGCAAGTCGTTACCGAAAACCAATCCCAATTATTGCAGCAATCTTTTTGGCAACTATTGCCAACCACGCTTTGGCTGCATGGTTAGGTGTGGTTGTCGCAGACTATCTATCACCTGAGATTTTAAAGTGGGTGCTGGTGGTCAGTTTTGTCGCGATGGCGGCTTGGGTTCTGATCCCGGACAAACTGGATGATGACGAACAGATTTCTAATCGAGGCCCATTTATTGCCAGCTTTATCGCGTTCTTCGTTGCGGAGATAGGCGATAAAACTCAGATCGCCACTTCCATCTTAGGGGCGCAATACGCGGATGCGTTAAGTTTGGTGATTATCGGTACCACAATCGGTATGCTGCTGGCGAATGTACCTGTGGTCCTGATTGGTAAATTGTCGGCCGACAAGATGCCTTTAGGGCTGATCCGTAAAATCACCGCATTTTTGTTTATTGCTCTGGCAATAGGGGCTGCACTGTTCTGATTTTTTGCACGTGAAATGATGTGAGTTATCAATCATTAGTGGCGTGCTGCGCGAGTTCAAACTCTGACTCTAAATCGTTCCGTTGCGTGACGGATGACATATAAGTGTCATACTTGTCATGGTAGTTTAATGGTGTGAATGATAGCGAGAGGGCAAGTTTATGCTTACACGTTACATGGGGATGTCCCCGAAGAGTCAGAGTTATTTATTCACTTTTGGTTTAGCGCTGTGTTTACTAGCGATGGTGCTAACTGATATGTGGTTACCGATTGTAGCAGGATCGTTCGTCCTTACTGGATTGACAGTAGAAGCGTGGATTCGTGTCGCTCACATCATTCCTATGCATGAAGAGATGCGGGCAATGAAGAAACAACTTAACAAGCTCCAATCAGAAGTTCGCACACTCGAATACGACGAATAAACAAACGGCAGCCAATATTGGCTGCCGTTTTTAGTTCGACCAGATTATTCCAATCCTTTCTTGATCAGGTACTGATACGGAACTTGCTCCGTTTGTGCCGCAACTAATTGGTGGTCCATAAAGCGGCAGAAACTCGGAATGTCTCGAGTCGTGGATGGATCGTCTGCTTTGACCAGCAAAATCTCACCATCTTGCATGTTGCGAATTGTCTTCCTGACCATCATCACTGGCTCTGGGCAGCGCAGTCCTTGCGCCTCTAATGTCTTGTTTGCCAGTTCAGGATTAAAGCTCATAGTGTGATTCTCGTAACTAACTGAGCGTTGAATTTTACTTTCGTTGAAAAAATATTCAATAACCACTTGGCAAACCGAATTTTTTGTTTTACCTTAAATTAACAATTTGGTAACAACTGGCAAGGGAGAGGCAATGTTAACAGCGTTAGACAGACTTACGATTTACTCAGTGCTGTGTTTTATCTCGTTCTGTGCATTGGTACTTAGGACGCCAGCTGACACCTCTTTGACGCCTCTCGTAGGCATGGTTGCCACTATTATTGGGATTTGGATCGAGATGCGCAGATGGTCTGGCGCATCTGAGCAAGAAAATTAGCGCTTCTTGCTTGGATCAGAATGCTTTTAATAACGCTCACCTATTTTTTACCGACACTTCATTCCGACACTATCCCCATTTTTCTTGGGCTTCCCCGCTGAAAGGCGGGATTTTTTTTGCCTAAAGAGTACAATTTACCCAAACACATACAAAATAAGTGGCTAATTCGTGGAACTGGAAGATATCTATCGCCGAGATTTAAATTTACTGGTTGCGTTGCGAGTACTGATAGAAGAAAACAGTGTCAGTAAGGCGGCAACACGTCTGAACTTGAGTCAATCGGCAATGAGTCGTGTGCTTGGTCGTCTACGCGACTTATTGGGAGACCCGCTGTTTACTCGTCAGGGACAGCATTTGATCCCAACTCAGAAAGCGTTAGAGATCGATCGCTCATTGGGCGAGCCATTAGAGTCTTTACGTCAGTTGTTATCTCCGGTTGAGTTTGACCCATTGCAATGCGTACAGACTTTCAACATCGTGACCACCGATTATGCCATGCAAACGATATTACCGTTCGCTTTGCCGAGAATTTACCAAGAAGCACCAAATGTGTCTTTCAACTTCTTACCACTGCAACACGACCGTTTATCAGATCAGCTCACTTATGAAGGTGCAGACTTAGCGATTTGTCGCCCGACAGGCCCGGTGGAGCCTCTACGCAGTGAAGTGTTGGGGCGAGTGGGGGTGCTGTGTATGCTTTCAAAACAGCATCCATTAGCGAATAAAGAAATGAGCTTGGATGATTATCTGAGTCATCCACATGCCATGATCGCCATCAGTGATGGTGTTAAGGCACTGATCGAACAAGCTTTGATGGAGAAACCTAAGCGTAAAATGGTTCTGCGGGCTTATCATTTAGAAGCCGCATTGGCGATCATGGATACCTTGCCAATTATCATCACAGTGCCAGCGGACTTGGCGTATCTGGTTGCCGAGCGTTATGACTTGGTGGTGAAACCGTTACCATTCCAATTCACGCCGTTTGAATACTCGATGATTTGGCATGCGCGTTGCGAGCATTCTCCCGCTCAAGAATGGTTAAGAACGATTGTGCGTGAAGAGTGTAGCCGTCTGATAGCTAAACGTATCGAAGATATGGGACTGAACTGCTAACAAAAAAGAGCCAGCAATGCCGGCTCTTCGTCTGTTTACACTGAGTCAGTGTTTATAGCTTGATAACCACACGACCCGTTACTTGACCGTTGGTGATGTCTTCTGCATATTTCGGTGCTTCAGTAAGAGCAACTTCAGTACACGCTTGCTCGAAGTAGCTGTCTGGTAGTAGCTCGACCAGCTTTTCCCATGCTGCGATACGTTTCTCTGTTGGGCACATTACTGAGTCCACACCTTGTAGGCGAACATTACGTAGGATGAACGGCATCACTGTGGTTGGTAGATCAAAACCACCTGCAAGACCACAAGCTGCAACTGCACTGTTGTAATCCATTTGCGCCAATACTTTAGCCAGTACTTTGCTGCCTACAGTATCAACCGCACCTGCCCATACTTGCTTTTCAAGTGGACGTGCTGGTTCTTCAAATTCAGTACGGTCGATGATGCGGCTAGCACCTAGTTTTTCAAGTAGCGGGCCATTTTTTTCTACACGACCTGTCACTGCAGCAACTTTGTAGCCAAGCTGTGCTAGAAGCGTTACTGCGACTGAGCCTACACCGCCACTTGCGCCAGTTACAAGGATTTCACCATTTTCAGGTTTGATGCCTGCATCAAGCAGTGCTTGAACACATAGCATGCCAGTGAAGCCAGCAGTACCAACCATCATTGCTTTCTTGCTGTCTAGACCTTTTGGTAGTGGTACTAGCCAATCTGCTTTTAGACGAGCACGCTGAGACATACCACCCCAGTGGTTTTCACCCACGCCCCAGCCAGTAAGGACAACTTTGTCACCAGCTTGGTAGCGGTCGTCTTCTGAGCTTACTACCGTACCTGCTAAGTCAATACCTGGCACCATCGGGAAGTTACGGATGATTTTACCTTTACCTGTGATCGCAAGGCCGTCTTTGTAGTTTAACGATGAGTAATCAACGTCAATCAGAACGTCGCCTTCAGGCAGTTGTGTTTCATCGATTTGCTCGATGTTAGCGATAGTACGTTTGTCTTCTTGATTTAGAACTAGAGCATTAAACATAAGGTTCTCCGATTGTGCGGTAGCATGACTCTGGGTCACATGCAGCAAGATATCAACTGGTCTAAGTGTATGTCTTCTTTGTCTATGAATAAAATGAAACTTGAGCATTTAATGTATGCTCTTCATGCATGTTTGATGTAAAACAAAAAGGGCGACATCAATTGTCGCCCTTAAGTGTAATACTAAAAATTTTAGTACTAGTTCATTTGCTTATGATTGTTGGCTCGATCACTACAACAACGTCTTGAACTGTTATGGTCGTTCAAATACTGTCGCAATGCCCTGACCCAAACCGATACACATGGTGGCCAGACCGTATTTCGCGTCTTTCGCTTCCATTAGGTTGATCAACGTTGTTGAGATACGTGAACCAGAACAGCCTAGTGGATGACCCAATGCTATCGCACCACCGTTAAGGTTGACCTTCTCATCCATAACATCAAGCAGGCCTAAGTCTTTAGCACACGGCAGAGACTGCGCGGCAAATGCTTCGTTTAGCTCAACCACATCCATGTCTTCAATTGAAAGACCGGCACGCTTGAGCGCTTTTTTCGTCGCAGGTACAGGACCGTAACCCATAATAGAAGGATCGCAGCCCGCAATGGCCATGCCTTTAATACGTGCACGAATCTTCAAGCCAAGTTCATTAGCTTTCTCTTCACTCATGATCAACATCGCTGATGCACCATCGGACAGAGCCGATGATGTACCGGCTGTTACTGTACCGTTTGCAGGGTCGAACACTGGGCGAAGTTGAGATAGACCTTCAACGGATGTTTCAGGGCGAATCACTTCATCGTAATCTAGAGTGAACAGGGTGCCGTCAGCGGCGTGGCCTTCAATTGGTAGAATTTCGTTTTTAAAACGACCCTCTACGGTTGCTGCGTGCGCACGAGCGTGAGAGCGAGCGGCAAACTCGTCTTGTTGCTCACGGCTAATGCCATGTAATTTACCAAGCATTTCAGCCGTTAAGCCCATCATGCCCGCAGCTTTTGCTACGTTCTTTGACATACCTGGGTGAAAGTCTACACCGTGGTTCATTGGCACATGCCCCATGTGCTCAACGCCACCAATTAGGCAGATTTCAGCATCGCCAGTCATGATGGCACGTGTACCGTCGTGAAGCGCTTGCATTGATGAACCACACAAGCGGTTCACCGTCACGGCGCCAATTTCAATCGGCAGGCCCGCGAGTAGCGCGGCATTACGTGCAACGTTAAAGCCTTGCTCTAGTGTTTGCTGTACACAGCCCCAGTAGATGTCTTCAATCTCGCTTGGGTTCACTTGTGGGTTACGCGCAAGAATGCCTTTCATTAGGCGCGCAGATAGATCTTCTGCTCGTGTATGACGGAAAGCACCACCTTTAGAGCGACCCATTGGAGTACGTAGACAATCGACTACGACAACATTTCTTGTTTGATTAGTCATTTTAGAATCCCTCCTTAGATAGAACCTTGCTGTTGTGCACCGTAAAAGCTTTCACCTTTCGCCGCCATATCAATCAGCATTTGCGGTACTTGGTACATCGCACCTAGCTCGGCGTGTTGTTTTGCCATTTCAACGTATTCAGCAATACCCACGCTGTCTAGATAGCGGAATACGCCACCGCGGAATGGAGGGAAACCAAGACCATAAACCAATGCCATATCTGCTTCCTGCGGAGTCGCGATGATGCCTTCTTGTAGGCACAGCACCACTTCGTTGATCATTGGAATCATCATACGTTGAATGATGGTCTGATCGTCAAAGTCCTGCTTATCGGCACAAACGTCAGCAAGTACCGGTAAGATCGCTTCGGAGAAGGTTTTCTTCGGCTTACCTTTTTTATCTATGGTGTAGCTGTAGAAGCCATTACCATTTTTCTGACCATATTTGTCTGCTTCGAACAGTGCATCAATCGCATCACGACCTTGTTTACCCATACGCTCAGGGAAACCGTCAGCCATCACAGCTTGTGCGTGGTGCGCGGTATCAATGCCGACTACGTCAAGCAAGTACGCCGGTCCCATCGGCCAGCCAAACTTACGCTCCATGACTTTGTCGATTTTCGTAAAGTCAGCACCATCACGAAGTAGCATGCTGAAGCCGCCAAAGTATGGGAACAATACGCGGTTAACGAAGAACCCTGGGCAGTCATTAACGACAATTGGTGATTTGCCCATTTTTGCAGCATACGCCACAACACGATTGATGGTTTCATCAGAGGTGTGCTCACCACGGATGATCTCAACAAGAGGCATACGATGCACTGGGTTGAAGAAGTGCATACCACAGAAGTTTTCTGGGCGTTTTAGTGATTTTGCCAATAGGTTGATAGGAATCGTCGAGGTGTTTGAGGTGATAACGGTGTCGTCACCGACATGGGATTCAACTTCACTTAAAACTGCTGCTTTTACTTTCGGGTTTTCAACGACAGCTTCAACAACCACATCAGAGTTTTCAATACCTGCGTAATGTAAGCTCGGTGTGATTGACGCTAAAATACCCGCCATCTTAAAGCCATCAATGCGACCGCGAGATAAGCGTTTATTCAGCAGCTTAGATGCTTCAGTCATGCCTAGGTCGAGCGACGCTTGTGCGATGTCTTTCATCAAGACTGGCACACCTTTTAGCGCTGATTGGTAAGCAATGCCGCCACCCATGATACCTGCACCTAATACGGCTGCACGTTGCGTGTCTTTACTTGCTGACTTCGCTGCTTTTTTCGCAATGCCTTTGATGTATTGATCATTAAGGAATAGGCCAACGAGTGATTTTGCTTCTTCCGATTTAGCCAATTTCACGAAGTGCTTACGTTCAATGTCTAACGCTTCATTACGTGCAAAGCGAGCACCTTCTTCAATCGTGATAACGGCTGTCATTGGGGCAGGGTAGTGAGGACCTGCTTTTTGTGCCACCAGACCCTTCGCCATGGTGAAGCTCATCATTGATTCAAGCTTACTCAGCGTTAGCGGAGATGTTTTCTGTGCTCGGCGTGCTTGCCAGTCAAGTTTCTCGTTAATTGCAGAGTTAAGAGTTTGTAGTGCTGATTCGTATAAAGCATCAGTCTCTACAACAGCATCGAGTAAGCCAATTTTCAATGCTTCATCAGCTCGGCATGCTTTACCTTGGGTGATGATTTCCATTGCGCTGTCTGCGCCAATAACGCGAGGCAAGCGTACACAACCACCAAAGCCAGGCATGATTCCCAGTTTCGTTTCTGGTAGGCCGATGCTGGTGGTTTTGTCACCAATACGCATGTCTGTTGCTAGCACACATTCACAACCGCCACCAAGAGCGTGGCCTTTGATCACTGAGATGGTCGGAACGGGTAAGTCTTCTAATTTGTTAAAGATGCTATTAGCAAATTGCAGCCATTGGTCGAGCTCGGCATCCGTTTTAGCAAACAGACCTAAAAACTCGGTAATGTCTGCGCCTACAATGAATGCGTCTTTATCTGAAGTGAGCAACAACCCCTTGAGGCCTTGATGGGCAATGAGCGCATCAAGAGCTTTATCTAGCGATTCTAATGTCGCTAGGTCGAGTTTGTTGACGGATTTTGGAGAGCAGAAGCTTAGCTCTGCAATACCATCTTGTATTTCCTTTACCTGTAGGGTTTCGGCTTGGTAAATCATTGTCTATCTCCATGACATACAATCGTGGATTGTCTGTATACCTATTTCAACGACGCCGTGTACCTCGGCAAATAGGTATCGAGGAAGTCGTTTTATTTTTGTTCTGGTTTGACCAGTAAAGTTAGTTTGGATCGTGGATTGTTTAATTTCAATACATTTTTTAAACAAGTGTTTAACATTGTGCGCTGTGGCAGATCTTATGCGACGGGTAAATCACACTCGTGATAGACTTCAGGCAAATAGACATGAATCCATAATCCTATGAATGACAAGCCTTATCTGATTCCAGCAGAGCCCGCTCAATTTGAAGAAGAAATTAAAAAGAGCGTCTTCATTACTTATTTGGCACACACGCCAAGTATCGAAGCTGCAAAAGCATTTGTTGATCAAATCAAAGCTAAACACGCTGATGCTAGACATAACTGTTGGGGCTTTGTTGCTGGTCGCCCGGAAGATTCAATGAAATGGGGCTTTAGTGATGATGGGGAGCCGTCCGGAACAGCAGGCAAACCAATCCTGGCGCAGCTGTCTGGATCTGGGGTGGGGGAGATCACGGCTGTGGTCACGCGATACTCTGGTGGAATCAAGTTAGGTACAGGCGGCTTGGTTAAAGCGTATGGGGGTGGGGTTCAACAAGCGCTCAAGCTGCTTCAAACTATTGAGAAAAAAATAACCACAAAGCTCAGACTAACGTTAGACTATGGGTTTATGCCGATCGCACAATCAATCATGCCGCAATTTGGTGCGATAGAAGTCGAGGCTGAATACAGCGATCAGGTCGTATTAGTGGTGGAAATTGAGCTTCGAGAAGTGAGCGCGTTTACCCAAGCAATCATCAATAAAAGCGGGGCAAAGGCAATTGTCACTCCGCTAGACGGACAATAATGAAAAACAGGAAGCAACAGGGACAGCTTCGCTAGTCAATTTATCCATGCAATTTCGTTCAATTATTCGAATCGTCGGGCTACTGCTCGCACTCTTTAGTGTCACTATGCTTGCGCCAGCACTCGTTGCGCTGATCTATCGAGATGGTGCTGGTGTGCCTTTTGTCACGACATTTTTTGTTCTGCTGTTTTGTGGGGCCGTTTGTTGGTACCCAAACCGCAGGTATAAGCACGAGCTTAAAGCTCGAGATGGCTTTCTTATTGTCGTCTTATTCTGGACAGTACTTGGCAGTGCAGGCTCGATCCCCTTTCTCATTGCTGACAACCCGAACGTCTCAGTGACAGATGCGTTTTTTGAATCGTTTTCTGCTCTCACGACGACCGGGGCGACCGTTATTGTTGGTTTGGATGAGTTACCTAAAGCGATTCTATTCTATCGACAGTTACTGCAGTGGTTCGGCGGTATGGGAATCATCGTATTAGCGGTGGCGATTTTGCCAGTACTTGGCATCGGTGGTATGCAGCTTTACCGCGCCGAGATCCCAGGTCCAGTCAAGGATACTAAAGTGACGCCGCGTATAGCAGAAACTGCTAAGGCGCTTTGGTACATCTATTTGAGCCTGACTATCGCCTGTGCTTCGGCTTTTTGGTTAGCTGGTATGACGCCATTTGACGCCATCAGTCACAGCTTTTCCACCATTGCTATTGGCGGCTTCTCTACCCACGATGCCAGCATCGGATATTTTGATAGTTACGCGATTAACCTGATTACTGTGGTTTTTCTGCTTATATCTGCATGTAATTACACACTGCACTTTGCTGCATTTGCATCAGGTGGCGTACATCCCAAGTATTACTGGAAAGATCCTGAGTTTCGCGCCTTCTTGTTTATTCAAGTGCTGCTATTTATCATTTGCTTTCTATTATTACTGAAACATCATTCTTACACATCGACATACGATGCTTTCGATCAGGCTCTGTTCCAAACCGTATCAATATCCACAACAGCGGGCTTTACGACAACAGGTTTTGCGGATTGGCCGCTCTTCTTACCTGTGCTGTTATTGTTCTCTTCCTTTATAGGTGGTTGTGCTGGTTCAACAGGCGGCGGCATGAAAGTGATCCGTATCCTGCTTCTTACCTTACAAGGTGCGCGTGAACTAAAACGTTTAGTCCATCCACGCGCGGTTTACACCATCAAAGTAGGTGGCAGTGCCCTACCGCAACGTGTTGTCGATGCGGTTTGGGGTTTCTTCTCCGCATACGCATTGGTATTTGTGGTTTGTATGTTGGGGTTGATTGCAACAGGAATGGATGAGCTCAGTGCGTTCTCGGCGGTGGCTGCGACTCTGAACAACCTCGGTCCTGGCTTGGGAGAAGTGGCGCTTCACTTTGGTGATGTTAACGACAAAGCAAAATGGGTATTAATAGTTTCTATGCTGTTTGGTCGTTTGGAAATCTTTACCTTACTTATTCTACTTACGCCGACGTTTTGGCGTAGCTAAGGGGAAATCGTGGCAAAAGCATTATTTCTATACTCTTCCCGCGAAGGGCAGACTAAAAAAATTCTCCACTATATAGATGAACAACTTCCAGATTTCGATTGTGAGCTGGTGGATTTACATAATGTCGAGACGATTGACTTCAGCCAATACGACAGAGTATTGATAGGCGCCTCTATTCGCTATGGCCATCTTAATAAAAAGCTATACCAGTTTATTGAGCGAAACCTCAATCAATTGGAGCAAAATAAAGTGGCATTTTTCTGCGTAAACCTAACCGCTCGTAAAGAGGACCAAGGAAAGGATACACCTGAAGGTAGTGCCTACATTCGCAAGTTCCTAATTAAGTCGCCTTGGAAACCAACGCTAATCGGTGTTTTTGCTGGTGCACTTTATTACCCACGTTATAGCTGGTTCGACAGAACTATGATTAGGTTCATTATGTCGATGACGGGTGGCGAAACCGATACGACCAAAGAGGTGGAGTACACCAATTGGGAAAAAGTGGCTCTTTTCGCAGATAAATTTAGAGAACTGTAGAAATAACGTGCTCTTTTGACCGCTTTTGATGCAAATTTATCCGAACGATAAAAAAATCAAAAAAAACGAGAAAAAGGGCTTGCCAATGTGATCGCAATCTCTATAATGCCACCTCGCTGA
>NZ_JAWOUJ010000019.1:0-74918 GCF_033339315.1 Vibrio sp. 661
AGCTGCAATCCTGCTTGCTCAAAATCTATTCAAACATGGTTGCGCTTTGGGGAAATTATGAGGGGATCCCTCAGTGCTTCGTCTGCTTTTTTTGCCGCATCATATACTTTCTTCGCTCCTACAAAGAGCTTGCTACCTGCCTCCGTTAAGAAAAGTTTTCTAGTAGTTCTATATAAAAGCTGAACGCCAACCTCTTCTTCCATTCGAAATATAATTTTACTAACAGCTGATTTAGCAATTCCTAACTGTATAGCTGCCTGACTAAAAGACCCACTGGTTACGACACAGTAGAACACTATGAAATCAAAAGAATTTTTCATAAAATACCTTCAAGTAAACGTACATTTTAAATTTCACTCATACACTATTTAACAGGAATGTTAAGTTCAAAAGCAGTTTCTAAAGCATCACTTTTAACTAAGCTTAAGGTTCCTTCCATTGAATTAGCCGCAGATTTTGCAATTGCAAGCCCTAAGCCAAATCCACCCAACTTTGATGCTCGACTATCATCTAATCGAGAGAAAGGCATAAATAACTCTTCTCTTTTATTATCTTCGATTGGAGGCCCATCATTTTTGATAGTAATCCTAATGAATCTACCTTTAGTCGTAACTTCTACATGTACATGATCACATGAATATCTAATCGCGTTTGAAATTAAATTATCCAATGCAAGCCTCAAAAGTATAGGAGAACAAAATAATGTTATTTCATCATCAGACTCTACCTTAACTTTCTTATCGCAATTATCCAAAAAGCTCAGCCTTTCTTTGACTAAAGCTATAACATTACATGCTTCTTTATTGTTTTTTTGACATTTACTAAGATTATTTAGTTTAGAAAGAAGAACAACTTTATCACTTAAATCCGTTAAGTCATCAATATATCTATCAATATCATCAAGTAACTCTTTTGTATCTTTATCTATTTTTCCCTTTCTTATTATTCCGACAGCTAATTGAATTTTACTAAGAGGTGTTCTTACTTCATGTGGTACTGCTTGTGCAAAGATCTGGCTTCTTGTAAAACTAGCAGATATCTCCTCTGCCATTTCATTGAAGTAAAAAGCCAATTTACTTAATGGCTTAGGTATGTTTTCATTAGCTCTTACGGATAGTTCTCCTTTCCCAAACTTTTTTTGTACAAGGGTTAGATTTTCAATCTGCTTTTGAAGTTGATAAGTTGGATAATACAATAAAACTCCGATAACAATTAGAATAACTGAACAAACTAGTAAAGGTACAAGAACCTCTGGATCTTTATATATTGGAGTTGTGGATAAAGCCTCTTCACTTAGCTTTAAAGGTGGTCGATCACTAATTAAAAGAAAACCATTGTCAATTCCAATTTCATAAATCGCAAACAGAGTTTCAGAATCTTTTTCAAAGATATCAATTCCTTTTACGTTTGATAGATAAGTTAGATGTTCTAAATTATCCTCGTCCAATTTTGGAACCCACTTCACATCGAAGTGTTGATAAGGCATTGGATTTTTGGAATCTTCAAAATAGCTCTCGAACGATACGCTATCTTGTTCTAATTGATTTTTAATAGTATTAAATACATATTTTGTATCTCTATGAAAATCTACTAACTCATCATTACTGAGGTATTCAGTAGTGAGGAAGAGAGTGAATCCTACACTGGTAAATAGCGACAAGATCATACTTATATAGATTCTTGTAAACATTGGAGGAAGAAAGTTATTCATCGATCATCATGTACCCTTTGTTTCTTATGGTCAAAATGTACCTGTGTGGAGAACTGTTATCCTGTAACTTTTTTCTTAAAGTAGATATTCTCATATCTATGGAGCGATCATTGTATCCATGCTCTACCCCTCTCAATGATCTACAACAATCTTCTCTAGTCACTACTTTTCCTACGTTACTCATGAGTAGGAGTAACATTTCGAATTCTGCATTCGATAAGTAAATTCTATTCCCTCTAAAGATAAGCCGTCTTGAATGCGGCTCTAACTCAATATCTCGCACTTTTAGCGGTGTTTCTTTTCCATTTAAGGGCAAATCTTTGGGTAGTACTCTTCTTATCAATGCTTCAATTCTAGCTACTAACACATGTGGCTTAACTGGTTTTGAGATAAAGTCATCTGCCCCAAGCCTCAATAAAGCTACCTCATTCAAGTCATCGGAACACGCAGTCAAAATCAATATAGCTCCATCATAGAAACATCTAGCTTTTTGACATACTTCACTACCATTTAACCCAGGTAGCATAAGGTCTAAAATCAAAACATCAGGGGCATTTTCTTCAATTTCTTTTAATGCATCCTCTCCCCGATCAAAGGTATCAACCTCAAACCCCTCTGTAGTTAAGTACATCTTTATCAATCGAGCGATTTCATGATCATCTTCAACTAACAATACTTTCTTTGTACTCATGTTGTTCACTATTTCATATGGTAAACTCATAATTATAGACTATTTAATAAAGACCATTCATTTCTCTTACATATGCTTACATAAATGAAAAATGATTACTTTTGTTTACCTATAATCGGCCACTTCTCAGTGACTATTGATATCTAATTCAATAGAATTCACAACCATGAAGTGAATTATCATAGATATAGGTTTTTATGTTTATAAAAACAATTAAATTATTAATTGTACTTGGAATTATTTTTGTTACTGGTTGCTCGACAATTAAGGACTCTAGAAGCTCCATCAATGAAAAGAAAACACATCAGTACTCTGTCAGTATTGAAACCCTATGGATTGATACTATAAAAATAATTAACAATTCTGATCTTCAACTTGTTTACGAAGATAAGCCTAACGGAAATATACTTGCTCAAACACCTATAAATGCATTCAGTTGGGGAGAGAATGTATTTATAAATTTATATGGAAATCAGAATGAATCATTTATTAGAATTTCTTGTAAAAGAGCAATTGCAACTAATATAACATCTACGGACTGGGAAAGTTTTATCATAAAAAAACTAGATAATAAACTCAATCAATCAAAACTTGGAAATTAAAATGAAGATAAAGTCTATTTTATTGGTAGTACCATTAATTACTGCACTATCTGCGTCGGCTAACGAAAGTGACTTCTATATTGGTGCTGGCCTAGGCACAGGCGGTATAGATACTGATATAGCTAAAGATATACCTATTCCAATGACTATTGATTCAGAAGGTACACCTATCTTTATCAATGCAGGGTATAAGCTAAACCCTTATGTTTCCTTCGAAACCAAGCTACAAAAGCATGGTGATATTTCTTTTAAATCTCCCCTTGCCAAAAATGAGTATAAATGGAGTCCGAAGTCATTATCATTTAATGCTAATGTATCTTACCCGATTACAGAATTCTTATCTCCTTTCGTTTCTGTAGGTGTAGGCTATATCTCTTTAGATGAGAACCAGGATTCCATTGATAAAGATACTGGTGCAACTTTTACCTATGGTCTTGGGCTAGAGTTTACTCCTGATTTCTTAGGTCCAGTTTCGTTCAATGTTGCATATCATGCCGAACAATTCGATTTAGAATCAAAAGCGAATAACAAAGACTACTCCGTAACACTAGATACTTATAGTGTAAATATTAAATACAATTTCTAAACAAACCTCCCTGCAATATTCTTGTAGGGAGTTAAAATATTTTCTTTATAAATTTATATATCTTATTGCCAACTCTTTGTTATGATTCCACTCACAATTTATTATTAATTATTATCGAATAGGAACACTCATGTGATAAGCTGCATATAGTTTTAAAGAAAAATATAAAATGAGGTACTAGAGATCATGACAAAAGAATTTGAAAAAACTCTACTTAATATCCGTAGTTTAAGAGTATTTTCTCGCGATTTATCTTTAATTCAGCTTGAAGAAGCTCTAAGTAAATTTTCAAAGGTTGTAGAAGAACGCCGTACAGAAGAAGACAAGATAAAGATTGAACTAGAGAAAAAACAAGAAAAACTTGAGGAAATTGCTAAACAGATTCGTGAGCAAGGACTCGATGCTAATGCCGTAATTTCTGCCCTATCTTCCCAACAGCAAGCCAAAAGCAAGAATAAACGACAACCTTTGCCAGCCAAATATAAATACGTCAATGAAAATGGATTTGAAAAGACTTGGACTGGACAAGGACGTACACCTAAAGTGATACAATTGGCGCTGGACTCAGGTGCCACTTTAGACGACTTCGCTATTTAAATCCCCTTATCATTTAGACTTTTATTTCTGATGATATCTATAGTTGACTTTAAAATAGAATCAGCGATTGGGGAAGGATTGTTGTAGACTAAACGTATTCATAGTTCTTCATGAAAAACTATATCTGCATATATTTATTTCTTGTTTTCAAACCTTCCCTTATCGCATGCTGCAAAAATACTTGAAGTTGTGTTCGATAAACTCAACTCCTCAGCGATAATTTCTTGTTTGTCACTATCAACAGCGATATGTCGTTTTAGCCAAACTCAACTCTAACCATCCACGCCATGCTTTTTGATTTTACATTCACCTTCACCACAAACCTTGAGATTTATGGTATCAATGGCTAAGTGTCTTATGACATCAGAGGTTTGAGTGAAATTTCAACCTGTTTGGCTCCGCGCGATTGATACGAGTGTAATGTAGGCACTGCAATGGAACAAGAGCAATCGTCAATAGAGAGTTACTTAATCCTTGTAGAGTTCGAAACGGCATCGAGAAGATATATTTCATCTTCAACACTATCGTGGATGCCAGATCACAGAAGTAACGTGGTCTTCCACACTTATTTTGTTTGCTTTTTTCCCTTCTTTTATCTCTTGTTCATCAATCTAGAAGGTGAGCGAACCACGATTGATGAAGGCTTTATTGTTCTGTTTCCAGTTGCTTTTTCTAACGAAGTTTAGCCATTTTAAATCTAGTTGAGGGGGGCGGAAGCTTTGATCTTATTATTCGGGCTAGACGGTTATCATACGGGGCTATGACCTGCTTACAAATGACTTTACCAAGTCATCTTCTGAAAGTAACTATATGGCTCAATGGAAGAGTTGCAGATAGATCTGAACTAATGGATGGACTACTATGACAATCATCGTACTCATCTAGGGAAAACCTGCCGTGACAGAACGCCAATGGAGACATTAGAAGATGGAAAAGCAATATGGGCTGAAAAGAATCTAACCTAGACATAATCTGACAGACACCGATTCAAAAGTGGTTAACTGTCAGATCAGGCCTAAGCTAGTATAACTTAGTGAAATGAATCAATCGTACTCACAATCAATCATTTTCTTGTTCATCTGTAGTTCGAATTTCCTATCATTTATCGCTGATTTCACTATAGTCCTCTACATATTCATCGTACTCTTCTTCACTATCAAACACTTTGGTACGATTGATTATGCGATCGCCGTTTGCTTCAGAGTCAATTGCTACCAGCAAAACCTTATCTCCATCTGCTTCTGTGTATTTCTCTAAATGAAAGCCGCCCACGATTCCACAACCAGCAGCACTTGTAGAAGATTCATTTAGCTTCAACCCACAACTTTCCGTTAACAGTACATTAAGAGTGCATTCTTCATAAAAAACTTGCTCGGCTATAGCGACGACCTCTTCAAAGAATCTGCTCATTAGGTTTTCGTCAAAGATACCTAATTCCTCAGTATCTTTGTGATTACCCCAAAGGCGGTTATCATGACTGATATCGCAAGAATGAATTTGACAGTAACAATCAAACTTACCATCCACTAACTGAACCGAAAACTCACCTTCCCTCTTGACAGTATCACTCTCAACACTCGCCCATACCAATGCTTCGTAGCTTTCATATACATTTTTTCAATGTTACTAAATCTAACTTCAATCCTACTCATGCTGCGTAACATCTTTTTGCAGTTCCAAAGCTTGAGTCTAGCGTTTCAAACTGAGAAGCCATACGAGTAACCACTGAATCAGGGACACCATGTATGTTCTGATAATTCCCCTTCATTTCAATGACCTCAAAGACTAGACCCATTTCATTCGCTAGGTTTTGATAGAATTTCATTTCCCAGTTTTTCACGAACGTGTTAGCAACAACAACATTGAAACCAGCTTTCAAGAGACGCTTAGTTTCAAGCTTACACCAGTTATGAGCATCCTTAATGTATGTACTATCGTGTTGATATCGACCATCTTTATCGATGAAAAACTTATCAGCCTCGACCAACTTTGCATCTAAAGCTTTAGCGTGCGTTGACTTTCCAGAGCCTGGGATACCTCGCACCAGAATAAGTTTTTGCTCCTTAATCACCATCTTATACCTCACCTTCTTTGAAAATTGACGATACAAATAATGGTTCTTTCGTCGTCAACATGGCACGAGGAACGCGATCGAATAAAAGATCTTCATTCAGAGTCTTAACCTTTTCTACAAGGTCTGCTTTAACTTGTTTGATCAGCCCTTGTACCTTGGGGCTAAATGAATCGAGGATTTGAGATGTTAGTTTGTCACTATAAATTGGGCTGCCAATGACTAATTCAGATGTAAATGATACCTTTTGGCCTTCGGCGGAAAAACTCAACGCAGCGATGTCTCCATAATCGTGTAGAAGAAGAACTTCATCACCATTAAGAGTGTGAACTGCGTACTGACCATCTCGCATTGCTTGTCGTACTGTCAATGAGATAACATTAAATTCACTAATTTCGAACAAAAACTCTGGAGCATTCAGGTATCCAGAAAAAAGTTGAGTAATAAGTTGTCTATGGCTGGCAAATGATGGATGCAGCGCTACGTCGCTAATGCCGTTATATTCATCAGCGTTACAAATAGCAACTAGCTCTAAATCCATAAAGAGTCTTATCTGGTACTGACCTGATACATCATCATCAAGTGGAATACCGTCGTAAGATGTGACTATGAGATGAGCGTCGGAAGACTTAAATAGAGAGTCTAATCTATCCCAATCAAGATCTAGGTAGAAAGAAGTGAATTGTTTTTCTGTGTTAAATGTATCCATGATGGACTCCAATTAATAATACAAACTCATTGTTGAGCTTGATAACTTAGTTCAAACGCCAAATCTTCTGGCTAATTTTTAGCCGTTTTGGCACGTATCTTTCAATGCTGCTTCAAGTACTTTTTAGAAACACACATCGAACTTATTATTTTATTATCTAAGTTGTTATATTATTATTGAGTCCATTGAGTTTCCTCACTGGAACGCTATAGAAGCTACCACCACATCCAACACAAAGTCAACAGAAAAACCATTTATTAAAGCGAGAAGTTTCAAAATAGTATTTTTTGCTTACGTTTATGTATAATTAAAGCATAAGCATTGATCATATTAGTGGAAAAGCCTTAGGCCTAGATCATTCAGAGAGAGTGATACTGGAGACTTCGGGAGTAAGGTTACTCTAGAAAAAGCAGTATGATGAATCATACTGCCCTGTCTATCTTAAGCTTAAGCTGCAAGTCCCTTTCAAACTAACAAATCAATTATTGAGATTGCATGCATTTGCTCTTGTCCGTGAATACAAACTTCGTATTCACGGTCATCGATTAAGCATATTACATCCAAGTTTTCTCGATTACTCTTAACGTGAGATGCATAAATGCTAAAAATAAACCTATTCTCACAACCATCAGAAGTCAGGAATTTTCCTATCAGAGCGCTACTTTTTTCTGAATTTGAAAATTTTATTGCATCGAAGCTTTTCAAAATCCAAGAGGGTTTTGATTTTAAAAACGTGACTGCTAATGACACAGAGGAGTGAGGGATCATCTCCAACCTATCATTCACTTTCAACTTTGACATCACACCATAAGCAGGTATATTCACGTTTAATAAAGTAGTACCGTGACTCATGTTTCTGTTTTGATAATCAAAATCAGTTTTTATATCTTCAAAATATAATTGGTAAACATCGTAATCAATCGTAATGTCTCGCCCATTGTCGCGCTCGATTATGTAGTTACCAATTTCTGTACTCAAAGACTTCTTGCTAAATCGCTCGAGAAGTTTCACCAAATTTACATCACTTATTCTCATATCCGACACCTTCGCTGTTCCATCAACCATCATTAAACAACATTTAATCAACTCTTGATTAAACTGAGAACCTCTCGGGTTCTGTCTCAGTAACATCCTCTCCGTTGGTGTAAGTTGATAAACAAATCTAAGCGCACAAAAATAATACACTTCTGAATATCCATACATAGCGGCTCCCCTATCTAGCAACAAAGCTTCTTCTCGTGCCAAGAACCCAATTCGGCAGTTGTTACAATTTTTAAATGCGGCTTATATTCCCACTTGGTTACTTCTTCTGACATAGGGATAAGGAAATCATCAACTTGACAGAATATATAGTCGACACCTTTAACATGATGGCTTTGTAAATCAGAAGTTCTATTTATGAATAAGCAAGAAAAATGAGAACCACTCTTGGTGATTAACCCAAACTTAAACGCAGAAAAACAATCATCATCAACAATGAGTTTGTTATTATGATATAGCAAGATATGCTTAATCTCATTTACAGCAGAAAGTTCTCCGCGAAGAGCATTTCCTTGGAAATACAAGTAATTAGTATCAAGATAGTTCTGCCTAACATAGCTTTCTAACTCATTATATTCGGTTATGTTTGAGATATATTTTGAGAGACTGCAACTAATCTCAAAATCTAAGTCCATGTCTGGCTTTCTATTTAATAGTGCCAATTGTACTGATTTTATTAATGGAATATCACATATATATTCTTTAGGATTAATATTATTAATCACACCGATGTTATTAATAATATTAGATATGTGTACATCAAGATTTGACGAGGTTAAAGGGTGACTAGATAGATCGAATTCAATAATGTCAGAATTATACATAATGTCCTCCACAGACAATCAGAATTAAGTAGATTTAAACTTTGCTTTAAGCAGCTTTATTTTTCTTAAGACTATTATTATCTATGAGAACACCGATATCAGAACGATACATTTAGTGTCTAGTTAGCGATGAGAGACCAAATTGCCAGCCAACTTATTAATACATTAATCACTTCATAGCAAAGAGTCAATGTTTTATTTAAAATTATATCTGAAATACTAATCACTTTATTTTTTCTAGTTCTCTGTACTTGGTAACTGAGAGCGAAATAAGCTTGTCAATCGTACTACTGTCTAAAGAATGTTGTATGAGTGGGAGTGATATAAAGCGGTACTAAGAAGCACCACTTTTCTTGTTCTAGACCCTCTCTTACCGTACTGTATAAAAACTGATTATATAACTAATACATTAAATCATTCGTAACCAGTTACAACCTTCAGTGAGGCGTTACGCAACCATATTTTGTACTCTATTGCTAGAGGTGACACCGATACTCTAGCTTTTTGCTCCTTTCCACCGTATCTTCCAAGCACAAACCCAAGCTTAGCCAGCACTGCTTTTAAATAACTTGTTGCTTTGTAAGTCTGCTCCGCTTTATCTAAGCTGGGGAATTTCAAGTGCGGTGGGAAATAGAGGCCAAGGCCATCACCATCCATCTTTCTCAATACGTCGGCTACAGAAGATTTAAATAAGAAGTGATTCGACTTTTCTTCTTCGAAGTTATAGCCATCAAACACTACGAGATAAATCATATTCGCTATGTATTCTTTCTGCCTTGAATAAATACCGAGCTTTAGAAGACTCGATTTGTCCAACACAAACGGGAGGTGAGCAAATAGCTCTCTATCGAAGTTATCATCAAACTTTACATGCTCTACATTGATTTTGTCTAAGTTGTAGATCATTTTGATCTCAAACTTTCTGACCTCTGCTAAAGCTATTGACGATAGTGCATTACAACGTTGTTTGGTGGCAAATTCCGTCGATGTTATATCAACCGCTTTCACGACTGCAATTTGCTGTTGGGCTTTGAATTCAATATCAAACTGCCTTTTATGTTTGGAAACGGCAGTATTGTGCTGCATAGAATTTTCACAAGAGACTGCAAAGCCAAGCTTTTCTAGTGTAAATCGCATTGATAGAGCTAGATGCTCATTAAGCTCTCGCTTTTGCCTTTCGAATTTCAACCTTTCTGTATAACGTAGCCCGAGATGTGAGTGGCGGTGTTTTTCAAGACAGTCGTTAGATTGGTTATTACGAGAGCTTTTCAAATCGCCACACCAAAAGTTATATTCCTTTGCACATCGAAATCGCCTCGAGAAATTAACTAACTCTCTTGGTATCAAGGTGGATTCACAGATGACATTCACTGTGTTGGTATAGTTTTCAATAATCGAAAAACCAGCACCTAAACATGGAGATGCAATGACAGCTTTGTACTTTGTCACTTCTCGATTTGGATCTTTTAGAAAAGCTTTCTGAGCTGGCATATCTCGATTATCACTATGCAGCACAAGTACACCGTCATTTAAAGCTTTCGTTTCGCAATCTAAACCCAGATGATTTTGATAGCCTAGCTGACCAACGACTTGTTTCAGTGTTTGAAGATTGTCAAACAGAAACACTTTATCCCGTTCTAATACATCTCGAACGTGCTTCGGATTTAAAAATTCCTTTTTGTTCAAGATCGTTGCGTTAAGGCCTTTATATGGGTTTTCTTCGCACTCAATTACTGACAGTTCCCCGCGAATCTGCTTGAGAAAAGCTAATGAGTTATCAGTAAGATCAGCGTCAGCTACTATTACCCTTGGTACAGTTTTTAAAATATGAACTAGTGCATCAAACACTCTATCTGCTTGCATCGTTCGACTGTTCTCGCTACATACGAGAGTCTTGTAGACCTTCTCAAACTCATCGATAAGTAAAGTATGTGATGAGCATATCTTCTCGAAGAGATGGGGTTTCCAAATACTATTAATTACACTCCCCATGCTGTTGGCTTGTCCTAACTTCATTAGATCTTGCTCTTGATAGGACGCACAGCTTACTTCCAAACAAAATTGCTCCACTAACGAAATCAAATGCGAAATATAAGTCACATTTTTATCTGCCGAAGCGCTACGAGCAATAGGAGTATATACATAGCTTGTTTTACCCACTCCCGTCGCAGCGATAATTGCCGTGGTTGACGGGAGTTGAGAGAGTTCTAAACCTCTCAAGCTGTCTACTCGCTGATAGTTATCAGATGAATTGATTTTAAAGTCACGCTCTACAGCCTCCTTCACCCTTTCTATCTTGCGCTCAAGACATCGAATGAAAGGTGCTTTCAAACTATCATCCTGAATATATGCTGCTGCACACTGTTTAGCACAAGAAAAAACAAACGGAATTTTTATGATCGCTATCTTCGCTGCTAGCTGAGCAAGGTTTCCAGAGCGCGTTAACTCAAATGCTTTACATAAGTACTCAAGCTTTGCATTTTTAGGATGCGGGAGGGACTCCGAAATTGACAAATCAAACACAGAACAACCTAGCCCTAAGTAATTCTCTTGTAATATCCTGACTGCGTCTTTGCGAAAATTTTGGCTGTCAATAGCAATGGTTACACGATAGTTTGCATATCGATAATACTCACAAACTTTCTGGAGATTTTTTTTATCTAAAGGGGTTACGATTGTTGCTGTTTCTGACTGGAAATTGATTTTGCCTGATGCCTTAACAACGATACTTTTCGTTTGTCTTTCTTGCTCAACTAAATGAGCAAAATTATGATTTTTAGCTACTAGTTTCATTATTCTTATTCTTATTCTAGTTTTTTGAAGCAGGCACTGAGTGCCTGTATATCTATGTTGATTGCTCTATATCTGTTCAGATAAATGCTGTTCTAAGCGGCCTTCGAGACGGTACCTCTCTGCCATTGAGAACTCATATTCTTGTTGTAACCTTTGGTTTTGCTCCATGAGTTGATGAGCTTGAATTTCTAGCTGTCGATTCATGACATTAAGCTCAGTTATCACTCTCTGATTTTCAGCATCTCTGTCTTGTAAGCTTTCAATTTCTATCTGACATTGCTCTAGTTGCATAAGCTGAGCTTTAGTCTCAAAAAGTTCTTCCATCTTTGATTGAGACTCAATCGCCTTCCCTTCCAATACTACTAACTGGCCCCTCAACTCATCGATGAGTTCATCACTATCTATCAACTTAAGTGATAGCATTGATTTTTCATCTTCGTCTTGAGCAGATTTTTCAGCTAGGGCATTGTTAATCTCTTCCTGTGTCTGTCGCCAAATACTTTTAATATCCACCTGAATCGAACCCATTAGTTTTTGAGAAAAATCTTGCGGAACTGGCTCTGACGGCAGGTTTGGAGATTGGAATTCCCAGTACGCTTCATAAGCCGCTCTCGATTTATTGAACTTACCGCCGACCGCTTCATTCAATTGGGTCATGTTTTCAATTGAGTCCCCTGAATTTTCACCCTCTTTCATTGCTTTGTAGTAATCTGAAAATGGCTTTCCTTTTTGGGGGCTATACCCCAACAATTTCAGTTTCTCTAAAAACGATGCTTCCATCAGCAAGTAAGTTTGGTCAGTCTGTTCGGTATGTCCGTCAGTAAGTAAGTTACTTATAGTCTGCTCGCTGACTGACATTGTTTGGTTGTAATTTTGTTTTTTCATTTTTGTTTTTCGACTTATGTGTTGAACATGACTTCACTTTAAAATCTCTGTACCATACACAAAATAACCAAAAAACCACCCAACCCTGTTGACATGAGATATAAAGAACTAGAAGCCGAATTAGTATCCAACCTTGAAAAACTCGAAGCTAGTGCATCTCACAAAGGGCTTAACCTCCTCAAAAAGAAGTGTCACAAGAGTTCGGGAATTCTGGTTTCAACAGCATTTTCTCAACCACAATTGTCAGCCCATTATTCAAGCTTAATTTCAGATACCATTCCTTTTTGCAGGAAATATGAAGGCCTGAAGCCACAAAGTGTTGAAGAGTTAATACGCTACTGTGGTGGACTAAGCACAGCTATAAATAACATCCAATATGCTTACGAATTCGAATTACCGATGAGGGTGGAAGTAGATGATGATTTAGAGTTCTTACTTTTTTCGTTAGAAAGCGTTTTACTAAAAGCAAGGAGTGCAACTAGCCAAACTAAAAAGTGGATACCTTTTGAAATCGCTCAAGAGCAAGGACGATTAAATCTTTTTGAGTCCCAATACAAAACTCGTTTGCCTATGTGTGCTGTTTGTTGGAAACGGACATTTTCATCCAGTTACTATTGTAAAGATCACCATTCCATTCACAACAAAAAGGCGTACAACTCGGCCGTACGAAAGGTTCTATCGTTTACGGAAAGACACTCTTCTAATTCAGAGTTAAAAGATTTTTCCAATGCATATAGAAAGAAGAACGGAAAGCAAAGAGGCCTAGCTGCTAAGTTGTTCAGCATGGTGAACGATAGCGTCCCAGCAGTAGTTGATGTTCTCAGTTATCAAACCGATGAACACTGGGAGTCATATGCCGAATCGATAATTCTCTATGCTAAAAATAACTACCCTACTAGCTTTCATCGCTTACAACAGACCGATAATTTAACGCAATTCTCCAGCTTTAATTCTCTTCTAGGTTGGGGATTCATGGTTATCGAAAGCCTTGATGACTCGGGGGTTGAATCTTCACGATGGGAAGCTTCAGAAGAATTAAATCATTTCAATAACGGTCCATTGAGGTTTGCTATTCTGAATATTTTAGCGAGGTATGAAGCTACGCAGCGCATATATCAGCCATTGAAGTCGGGGCCTATGAAAGGCTATGGTGCAGACGTGAAACGCCGAGAAATTTTGCGTGAACTCTATCGTAAGCAGTTGGAAGATAACGGACGTGTCAATTTATCCCAAATTGCCAGAGAAATGGGACTATCTAGACAAAGAGTGAGTGTTCTAGTGAAAGAGCTTCAGTTAATGTAAAAAGTGCATTTGTTCAGTTTATATATATAATCGAACAAAAATGCACTTTTCTGAATGCACAAGCAACAAGTGCTTGTGCTGACCTATAGTCCGACCAATCAAGCTTAACCTCACTAGCTCGAAAGTGGACATTTGTGAGTTACGTGCGATCACACTTAGGCACCAACAAGTAGTAGGAACAATACAATAACCTGTAGTACATTAGTAGCATATGCGCTTGTTTTCTTTTTTAGGGAAATTCCTATGTACATCAGAAAGGTAACGATTAACAACTACCGTAGTTTCCGCACTTTCGAAGCTAAACTTCAACAACTGACAGTTGTTATTGGTGAAAACGATACTGGTAAGACGAACTTTTTCACCGCACTTTCGTTACCGTTAAGCGGCAACCTAATAGACTTCAACCAGAAGCGTTTGAGTGTTTCTGATATCAACAAAGATTCCGTTATTGATTTTCTAACGTCCGTTGTCAATGATGACACCGAAGAGAATCAGCTTAAAAAGATCCCTAAAGTATCAGTAACCGTAGAGTTCGCTGATCCGAAAGATGCTTATGAAACAGCACTGTTAGCTAAGTGGATTGTTGCAGATGGAGATAAAGAAACTTACAAAATCAGATACGACTTTAAGCCTAAAGACGACAAAGATTTGCTTGAGGTCGTGAAGAAATCGTTCGCTGGTAAGACTTTAGATGATATTAACTGGTTTACTCTACCCGTTGAGCTATACGACTACCAAGTCGTCTCTGTGAACAACGAAAAGCCTATCGCATACAGTGACTTAAAACACGTCAGTCTCCATAGCATCAATGCAGAGCGAGATGACTTCTCAGAAAGCAGTTCAATGAAGTCCAATAGCATTTTCACCAAACTGCTTATGAACACTCTCAACGATGACGACAAAGGTCAGATCAATACCGCCTACTCTGAGTTTTTTAGTGCTATTGAAAAGACTGAAACATTCGACAAAGTCATTAGAACTAATGACGATTTTGAGAATTACGACAGTATTATCAAACAGCTTGAGTGCACTCCTAACCTGCCTAACTTGAAGAACATCTTATCGAACATCACTTTGAAATACGGGAATGAATTTCTGTACCAAAAAGGCTTAGGACAACGAAATCTTATCTACATACTCATCTTGTTTGCTTACTACAAGTCATGTGGTGATACATTCAACTTGTGCTGTATAGAAGAACCAGAAGCACACTTGAGCGTTAACAACCTTCGTTTAGTAAGAGACTTCATTGAGAAAAGCTCAAGCAACAGTGGCTCGCTTGTACAAACTATCATTTCGACCCATAACCCATCGATCATCAACAAGCTAAAGATCTCTAATGTGTTGGCGTTTACTGGCGAGAAAGCAATTAGTCTGTCTGATACTCCAACTAAGCTAGTTGACTACCTAAGAAAGAGACCTAACTTCGACATCTTAAAGCTGCTGTTTGCGAACAAAGTCATTCTCCTAGAGGGTCCGACTGAAGAAATGCTAATCAGCACTTATCTGTCTAAACAGCCAGCCCTCAACGACATTGATATTATTCCAATTGGTCAACGTGGTTACGCCACTTTCTTAGATATATGGCTAGCCTTGAACAAAGATAACCAGAACAAGAAAATTGGTGTTGTCCGTGATTATGACAATTCAGATGCGGCTAAAGCCAAACATGATGCCTATGACACAGCGCATGCGAATGTCACTGTAAGAACAACAACAAACTACACACTTGAAATTGATTTAGTAGAAGCAGAAGACAACCTAGCTTTACTAAGTGATTTATTCGAAATGGAAGGCGACCTCGACGCAGTATCCAAACACATGATTAATGGTAAGACAGCAAGAATGCTTGATGTATGTGATGCGATGGTTGATGAAGAGAATCCGCTGGATATCAAGTTACCAGCTCACATCGCTGAGGTTATCGAGGCGGTATCATGATAGAAGTACAGATTGCTGGTGCAGGTGCTGGAAAAACTTATGGTTTAGCAAAGACTTTGATAGAGCACATCGAAGCTTGTACTAGTCACAAAAAGACATTTGCACTTACGTACACAAACTCTGCAACAGCGAAGATAGAGCAAGAGATAATCAAACAGCATGGCTTTATTCCGTCGAATCTCTGTATACAGACCATACATAGCTTCTTGTTAAACGAAATCATCTACCCATTCTCGTCATTCACTCTCGGAGATGTGTATAACGACGCATCAATAATGATGTTACCGAGCGATGCTAGATTCAAAAACTGGCACTTAAAGCGATTAAAAGATAAAAACATCATTCATGCCGAGAGCGTCTACAACATCGCTAAACAAATTGTTGATGAAACCACCAGCAAGCACAACAACAGAGCGAAGAAAGCTAAAGTCCGCAGACTTTTGGCTATTCTAGGAAGCTGTTTTGACAAGATATTCATCGACGAAGTCCAAGACTTAGATAAAGATGCACTTCGCTTTTTCGAAGTTCTAGGCAGCAACGATATTGACATATACATGATCGGAGATCCAAAACAAGCAATCAAGTTTCCCCAAGATCTTGATGCTTTCGTTCAAAAATTAGCTCAAAAAAAATACGCGACCATACTACCGATCAACAATCAAACTAGGCGAGTCCCCAGAGAGATACTAACTGTCTCAAACAGCTTCTGTTATGAAAATCAGCAACAAGAGTCACTATCAGAAATGGTTGGTGAACTCATGTACATTGAATCGACGGACGGGCGATATGACGATCTACTAACGCACTACTTAGATACAAAACAGCTTGTTTGTATCGACAAAAAGAATGGTCGCTATACAACTTCATCTAAACACAAACACTCATTCCCACGAGAGATCGAGGAAATGATTCGTGATTCTAACCACAAGAAAGACAAAGCTTTGTTTGTTAAAGCAGCTTTTTCTGACTTTATGGACGATGCGATCAATGAAGATAATAAGAAAGCCATAAGTAAACTCATTGCTCGGCATTCATTGGCTCTTAATAAACAGCACTTCGCCCAATTACATGAGCTATGCAATTCATGCACAAAAAATGATGTTCAATTCAAAGTCCAAAGTATCGAATCTATCAAGGGATTGGATGCTGATGTGTGTGTAATCATACTTAGCCCTAATACCCTGAAATACTTAACTCAAAATGGTATTAGCAAAGCAAATCGATTTAATAAAGAATGGAAAAAAATCTATGTCGCTCTTACTCGTGCCAAAAAGAGGCTGGTGTTAGCTTTAGATCACGATTTACTCGCTAAAGAAGATATGGCGGCTGTTAGGGATTCCATAGGTGAACTGGGATTCGTTACTCATAACTAGTATGCATCTGTCCACAAACACCCATGGAGTCTAATAGAAGTCAGACTCAAAAAATGTGTGATATCTAGTGACCCTGTAAATAATTCTCTTTGACACTTGTTGCAACTCATTTTGGGGCAAAGGCTCGTTACAGCGACCGAGGACGCAATTACTAAGTATCGCTAAGAGCTGGAAAGCAACCGAGAAGGATCACTTCCTAGTTGCCAGCATGAAAAGGGCAATTGTGAGCAGAAAAACCTATTTAAACTATCTGTTACGACAGACATTATTTCTGTTTGCTAGCCTTTGTTATCAACTGAAACTGTTTAGTATTGCGAGTTCTATAACGTGTTAGATACTTATCAAAAAAGTCAGATAACTCTTTAATCTGTAGTTTCTTGGGTCAAGATCTGGTTTCAATCTCTACAACTATTTGCCAATGTCACCCACTTATGTCGAACCCGATTGATCTCTATAGTTTGGCTACGTTTGATGCTTTAATAGCCAGAATTCGCACTCTATGTCTTGATTAGAGTCTGATTGTGCTTCCGCAAGATCTTCATCAGTATTTAAGTTTTCGATAGCAACGCTACAGCTTTCTCGAAGATAGTAACAGCGATGGAGTTTTACCCTTCCTCAATACAATACCTTGCATGGTATCTTTCGCTGTTATAGTTAATTTACTAACATCTCTTTCAGTATAATCGTGGGGAATTCTTATCTCAAAGTCATTCCAGACTCCAACTTTAATCACTATCTGCATTTCATAAAAGATAATTTTAATTTTATAGTCTTTCATAATTTGATTAAATTTATACCTACCTTCAGAGTTGCCTAGGTCTAAATTTAGTTCTTTTAAAGTACCCGTGATTTTTGCTTTAGCACTCTCTAACTGCGCCATTATTTCAGCTTCTTCCAAGCGTAACTTGTCGTATAGTTCTAACCACCCCGTATCGTTGGGATTCCTAGCTAAAAACTGTCTAATATTCTTTAAGTGCTCAGTTTTTTCACCTCTTTGTGCTTCTAATGCAGAGATATCAATCGAACTACTTATTTCATATTTGATCTCTTTTAATACTCCATACACGATATTCTGAGCTTGAAAATAGTTAACATTTTTAGCTTTGCAACGGTGACGCTTCTTTTTGTTATTACACTTAAGATACATGCCTTTCGGTGGTTTAGTCCCAGGTTTTCGCCCGTAAGCTAACGTGTATCCACACTCATTCCCTCGGTCGCTAGGCCAGCCGCATGTTGCGATGTTACGGAACACATTGTTGAATTTACCACTACCTCCGCCTCCCCTATTGGTATCGAAATTTTTCTGTACTGCATAATATACACCTTCATCTACAATAGGCGGGTAGTAAGTTTTTTGTTCACCCAATTGTCCAATTACATTTTTATTACGTAAAACCGCATTAATTGTAGATTCAGCAAGAGGAGAGTTCAGCGCCCCTCGAACCAACTGCCCTTTCTGATTATATGTGTACCTAGCCAAAACTAAGCTTGGCTCATCACCCACAGTAACAAAGCCTTTTAGCTCGCCTTCAGCTTCGAGGTCTCTTAACTTATTCATAATTCTTATAGCGCCCCAGCCATACTTCAATTTCAGTTCAAAAATCTTTTGAACAATCTCAGCGTTTTGGGGGATGACTTCGTGATTCTTACGATCATAGGAACGAGTGAGCCAGATCGGGGTTTTTGCTATATGCTTTAAGCCCTGTTCTTTCATTGTATTATTGCTTGCTCGGATCCTTGCGCTTTTCTGAGATGATTCTTGGTTTGCAAGATAGATACTAATCTCCAGCAGGACTCGAGCACTCACACCTTCAATGCCTTGCATGTCCTCTTCGAACACAATGTCCCATTTAGTAATCGCTATTTTCACACCTGCGGACAAAATTTGTTCAAATTGCTTGCGCACAAAATCTGGCTTTGCTCGACTAAACCTATCAATCAGCTCGATAACAATAATGTCACCTTTTGCGATAAAGCCACGCTCAATATCACTCATTAGCTGACCAAGCTCACCTTTCTTTAGGTTAGCTGCTGTGTATCCACTACGACCTCTATCCTCGTAGATCTGCCCACGGCTATAAGTTGGCAAGCCGTCATCAATCCTTTTCTTGTTATGGTTCTCAATCCAAATTTCGCTACCCTGTTGTTGACGAGCTATACCATGTCCTTCCTCACTTTGGACAGACGTACTAACACGGTGATAAAGGTGGTATTTACTCATTTTTTATCTCTCACAAACCTTTTAAGTCAGATGCAGTCTATCATACAATTAGCTTTTGCAAACTGTGGCTTACCCTATCACATTGGTGGCGATATCCAAGAGCGCAGCAAACTGCTTCTTCAAACGCCTGAGAGCTTTCTAGCGCGTTTCAATGTTGATGTCCGTGTGATGAACGAAGTGGTTTCTATTAACCGTCAAGACAAAACGGTTACGGTTAACAATTTGCTTGATGGCTCGGAATACCAAGAGAGCTACGACTTTCTTCTACTCAGCCCTGGCGCAGGTCCAGTTGTGCCGCCTATTCCGGGTATTGATAACCCGTTAACGCACTCGCTGCGCAATATTCCAGATATGGATCGCATCATTAAAACGATCGAAACCAACAAAGTTGAACACGCTACGGTCGTTGGTGGTGGTTTTATCGGTTTGGAAATGATGGAAGCCTTCCACCAGCTAGGCATAAAAACCACATTAGTTGAAATGGCGGATCAAGTGATGACGCCCGTTGACCGTGAAATGGCTGGCTTCGCACATGCTGAAATTCGTGAGAAAGGCATCGACCTTAAACTTGGCGTCGCACTTGAGTCGGTGAAATTCGTACCTAACGAGCACGTGGCAAGTTTCGACTCTGGTGAGAGCGAAAAACACCAACATCTAGAAGGTGAATTGGAATTAACACTAAACAATGGTGAAAGACTCACCACCGATATTTTGATTATGGCAATTGGTGTTCGCCCCGAGACCAAATTAGCAAAAGAAGCTGGCTTAGAAATCGGCGCTCTTGGTGGTATTTATATCAATGAATACATGCAAACCAGCGATCCTTCGATCTACGCTGTCGGCGACGCGGTAGAAGAGAAAGACTTTGTGACTGGCGAGCAAACTCTAGTGCCACTTGCGGGCCCGGCAAACCGTCAAGGCCGAATGGCAGCAGACAACATGCTTGGCCGCCAAGAAACTTACCAAGGTACGCAAGGCACGGCGATCTGTAAGATTTTTGATTTAGCCGTCGCTTCTACTGGTAAAAACGAGAAACAGCTGAAACGTGAAAACATCGCTTATGAAAAAGTGTATGTGCATACAGCAAGTCACGCGAGTTACTACCCAGGTGCAGAAACCGTGTCATTCAAAATGCTGTTTGATCCAGTAACAGGTAAAATATTAGGTGCGCAAGCAGTAGGTAAAGACGGTGTTGATAAACGTATCGACGTAATGGCAGTTGCTCAGCGTGCTGGTATGACGGTAGAGCAACTGCAACACCTCGAGCTAACTTACGCGCCACCTTATGGCTCTGCTAAAGATGTAATTAACCAAGCGGCGTTTGTGGCAAATAACATCATCAAAGGTGACGCGATTGCGATTCATTATGATGAAATGGATTCACTGACAGAAGACCAACTGTTACTTGATGTTCGTAATCCTGGTGAATTGGAGTCCGTTGGTTATCTTGAAGGTGCAATTAATATTCCTGTCGATCAACTACGTCGTCGCATGCACGAACTTCCTAAAGACAAAGAGATCGTGATTTACTGTCAAGTTGGGTTACGTGGTAACGTAGCATACCGTCAGCTGGTCAACAATGGTTACAAAGCCCGCAACTTGATTGGTGGATACAGAACTCTCAAATTTGCTCGCTTATAACTTGATAATAAAAAGAGAAAACCACGTGCTTGGTTTTCTCTTTTTTTGCAGGAAAGAAAGCGTAGATCATTCACCTTCAATTGCCAAACGGACTGCTGCTTGAGCATGGAT
The DNA here is from genome assembly GCF_033339315.1 of Vibrio sp. 661. Lineage (NCBI taxonomy): Bacteria > Pseudomonadati > Pseudomonadota > Gammaproteobacteria > Vibrionales > Vibrionaceae > Vibrio > Vibrio sp. 661. The sequence continues at coordinate 21,100 of NZ_JAWOUJ010000019.1, forward strand.
AGAAGTGGTATCGAGTAGTGTAACATCGGTGTGACTTTGGTTTACAAGTAAGGCAATTTCAGTACACCCGAGAATCACAGCTTCAGCTCCCTGCTCTTTTAGTTTTTCAATAATTTGCAAGTATATCGTCCTTGACTCCTCTTTGATTTCACCTTGGCATAACTCTTTATAAATAATGTTATGTACTTTAGAGCGGTCGTCTTGATCGGGAATGACGACATCAAGCCCATAACGGTCGGAAAGCCTTCCTTTATAAAAGTCTTGCTCCATTGTGAATTGAGTACCAAGGAGTCCGACCTTTTGAACCCCTTTCTCACGAAGTAACTCAGCAGTCGCGTCTGCGATATGTAGTATGGGGATATTAATACTGGCTTCAATTTGAGGCGCAACTTTGTGCATTGTGTTAGTACAAATAAGAATGAAGTCAGCGCCCCCTTTTTCTATTGAAGATGCAGCATCAGATAGAATGCTTGCCGTTTCTTCCCATTTACCTTGATGTTGAAGTTTCTCTATCTCCGAAAAATTCACGCTATACATACAAATTTTTGCGGAATTTAGGCCGCCTAACGCCTCTTTGACTCCTTCGTTGATCAATTTGTAATAACTAAGCGTCGACTCCCAGCTCATACCACCTAGAAGACCGATAGTTTTCATATAACTCTCCAATCGTTATACACCACCGTGCCAGGGGTGTTTTTACAAAAAAAAATCAGCCACTTAAATAAGCAGCATTCAAGCGTCTTCACTATTGAGCATTGGGTAACACGAAAATAAAATCATTCCCACAAGGACCGCTACGCGATTCTCATATATCCTCGCAATATCGTTACTGCATTTCCAGAAAGCTTAACGTGCTCAGTGCTTAACAACTCTGTATGGACGACCCCACTTCTCTTGGAGGCTTGGAAGCCTTTCAGTTGCTTTTTGTTGAGCTCTTTAGCCCAGTAAACACATAAAGCGCAATGTGCAGAGCCTGTAACTGGGTCCTCATTAACACCTACCCAAGGCGCGAAGTATCGAGAGACAAAATCGGCGTCAGTGCTTGATTGAGCAGTGATGACGACGCCACGGCCTTTTTGTTTAAGCAGCGCACCAAAATCAGGGTCGAGCTGTTCAAGCACAAATTCATTATTAATGACGATCAACTGCTTATTATCAAACTGAGCGTAGGCGGCTACATTGGCGGCATCTAGCCCCAAGCCATGAAGTAAGTCTTTGTTAATACTAGCTCTCATATCTAAAGTTGGAGCAGGAAACACCAAATGAATTTCTTCATGATCGAGTTGTGCAGTTAAAACCCCGGATAGCGTAACGAACTCAATCGTATCTCCAGTATTATATAACCCCTGCTCTTTCAGAACGTGCGCCGTTGCAAGTGTGCCGTGTCCACACAAAGCAACTTCCGTCCTCGGTGTAAACCAACGAAGTTGCATTGTACTGAGTGACAGAAATGCCGTTTCAGATAACGACATCTCGGCCGCGATGGCCAACATCGTTTCCTCATCAAGGCTTGACTCTGTGATACAAACACCCGCGGGATTACCTTTGAAAACCTCTGATGTAAACGAGTCAACCTGAAAAATTTTAACTTCCACGAAATATCCTTAAGTTCTATCAAACACGTAATTCTGTATCACGTGATTTTTAATATCTGTTTGAGCGAAAAAACCTATGAAATTTTCTACCAACCTTATAGGTCTTGTTGGAAGCGCTAACAAACAGGAGAATGTAGTTAATTATGCAAAACGTAAAAAGCCATCATCAATGTGACTCAATTGGATATCTTATCGGAGTTTTCGGCGTTTCTTTAGTTCTAATATGGATTGGTATTTATAAATTCACACCTACAGAGGCCAAGCTTATACAACCGCTCGTTGAAAATCATTTTCTGATGAGTTGGTTGTATGATGTGATGTCAGTTCAAACCGTATCAAACATCATTGGCGCAACAGAAATCATTGTCGCTATTGGATTAATCGTTGGCCTTAAAAACACACGAGTCGCTTATTTTTCTGGCATAGCCGCCGCAATTATTTTTCTTGCGACACTCAGCTTTCTAATTACGACACCGAATACATGGAAAGTGTCTGATGGGGTTTTGGTGACAAACTTCTTTTTAGTAAAAGATATTCTATTTTTAGCCATTGCGATTAGCGTCATCGAACGAAACAAGCCAAACAGAGAATAACTCTAAATAGTTCGAAATCTTGTTTTTCCAGAACGTAGCCTGAAAGGTGCAAACGACTTACAAGTCGAATGGTTCTGTCAATAACTCTAAACAAAGGCTCTTAAATTTAGAATGTTTAAGAGTCTTTGCCTCTTAATTATGCGAAACAACATCCTAGCGTAAAGTGAAAAGAAAAGCCTTTCACTCTACTGCTAAGGTTTATTGATACTTTGCCGAAGTAATGAACTCACCGAATGTCTCGCACCATACAACAACCGTATTGTATTCAGAAATTGAAGTGCTTTGAGGAACCTCAACAACGAAGTTATCGAACGTTTTGACATCACCAATTAAGCTCATCTCAGATTTAAGGTCATTAAACTCTTGTTCCGTTTCGACAAACTTAGGAGATAGATAGAGTTTATAGTCTGGTCCGGGAGCGAGTTTTCCTACCAACGTAATGACTTCAGAACTCAAATGAATTTCTCCCTCCCCCCAATGAAAAGCGTCGCTACCTTTGAGTTCCCTCTTAAACACTGCGCTGTATTCTGCGCCTTGCTTGCTCTTAGCAACTTGCTCATCGGTCGGCGCAGGTGGTGCAATAAGGATCGGTAAAGTATAGATACCGATCGCAATGCCAATAGAAACTGCCACTAAGTGACTGATTGTTAATTTAATTATATTTTTCAAGGTCATAAGCATCTTCTTATTAGTTTTACTACTTGAAATTAGATTCAAATCGGCCTTATCTGTCTATTATCGAGCAGCATAATGTCATTAACATTATACACAAGCTATGCGCACTAAATGCAGACTGAGCGCAATTAAAAACGGCTGATAATTAATATCAGCCGTTTGCTTATCGGAAATGTCGTTGTGCCGGTTTGGTCACTATTCCGCTTCCACCAAAGCGATCTTATCGGATGTCGATTTTTCCAATTTTATCGCAATAAACTTAGAGGTTGGCGTAAACGTTCTATCCCCATAACTGTCCAAAGGAACTAATGGGTTTGTTTCTGGATAGTAAGCCGCCGCCTGACCTGCTGGCACATCATAGGCAACAAGCGTAAATCCGCTTACGCGACGCTCTACGCCATCTTCCCATAATGACACCATGTCCACTTTGTCGCCCGGTTCAAAACCGAGTTTACGAATATCCGCTTCATTGATAAACAGCACTTCGCGCATACCAAATACTCCACGATAACGGTCATTCAAGCCGTAAAGTGTCGTATTGTATTGGTCGTGTGAGCGCATGGTTTGCAAGATCAAATCTGGCTTTTGGCCTTTTTCGAGTATCGCTTCGCTGATCAACTGCTTCGGCAACTCGCTAGAGCTGAACTGCGCTTTGCCGCTTGGTGTATTCCATCGACGCTCGGCAGCTGGGTTTACCAAGTGGAATCCACCTGGGTGTTTAAGCTTATGGTTAAAGTCGGTAAAGCCCGGAATCGTGTCGGCAATCAAATCGCGAATACGGTCGTAATCTTCAATCGCCCACAACCAATCAATTGGTTTTGCTCCAAGTGTAGCATTGGCAATACCGGCAATAATCGCTGGTTCTGAACGCAAATGCTCCGAACGCGGTTTTAGCTGACCAAATGAAATATGTACCATGCTGAAGGTATCTTCAACCGTCACGCCTTGTGGGCCAGTCGCTTGCTGATCAATCTGAGTACGGCCTAAGCATGGAAGAATAAGCGCATCTTTACCTGTGACAAGGTGAGAACGATTTAACTTCGTCGAAATGTGTACGGTTAAATTACAGTTTCGCATCGCGTTGTGCGTACGTTCTGTGTCTGGCGTTGCTTGTGCAAAGTTGCCGCCCAAACCGATAAATACTTTCGCTTGCCCTTCTTCCATCGCTTTAATGGCTTGCACAGTGTTGTGGCCTTCACCACGCGGGACGTCAAAGTTAAATCGACTTTCAATGCGATCCAACAACAGATCTGAAGGTTTTTCATCAATGCCCATCGTACGGTCGCCCTGAACGTTACTGTGACCACGCACTGGTGAAAGCCCCGCTCCCGGCTTACCAACGTTACCTCGTAACATTTGCACGTTTGCGACTTCTTTAATGGTTGGCACAGAGTGACGATGCTGAGTCAACCCCATCGCCCAACACATGATCACACGTTCTGCACGTCGATACATGCTCGCCACCATCTCGATTTCACTTAAATCAAGACCCGATTGTTCCGCGATGTGTTCCCAAGAGGTTGCGTCCACTTCAGCCAAATACTCATCAATACCTGTTGTGTGTTGCTTGATGAATTCACGATCAAATACCGCTTTTCCACCGTTTTGCAATGCCTTGCGTTCCCATTGCAACAAGAATTTCGCGATGCCACGAAACACTGCCATGTCTCCACCTAAAGCAGGACGCAGGTACGCCGTGTTGGTAGGCTCTGAACCGTTACTCAACATCTCAATCGGCATCTGTGGGTTTTGGAAACGCTCTAATCCGCGCTCTTTCAGCGGGTTTAGACAGATAACCTGTGCTCCACGTTTTACCGCTTCACGCAGAGGTTCAAGCATTCGTGGGTGGTTCGTACCCGGGTTTTGACCAATCACGAAAATCGCATCAGCTTCTTCAAAATCATCAAAGATCACTGTGCCTTTACCAACGCCAATGGTGTCTTTCATCCCGATAGCACTGGCTTCGTGGCACATGTTGGAACAATCTGGAAAGTTATTGGTACCGAATGCGCGCACAAATAGCTGATACAAAAACGCCGCTTCGTTGCTTGCACGACCAGAGGTATAAAACTCAGCTTGGTGTGGTGAATCCAATTGATTGAGATGTTTCGCGACAAGTGCAAAAGCCTCATCCCAAGAGACTGGCACGTAGTGATCGGATTCAGCATCGTATCGCATTGGGTGCGTGATACGGCCTTGGTATTCCAACCAGTAATCGGTTTGCGTTGAGAGAGAAGAAACGCTGTGATTGGCAAAAAACTCAGGATCAACCAGACGATTGGTCGCCTCCCAGTTTACCGCTTTCGCGCCATTCTCACAGAAATTGACTTTACCACTATCTGGCGACTCGCCCCATGCACATCCAGGGCAGTCGAAACCGCCATTTTGGTTGGTTTTGAGCATAGTGCGAATGTTTTTAACTGCATTTTCACTGCCCCACCAACTTCTGGTTACGGCTTTCAGTGCACCCCAACCACCAGCTGGACCTTTGTATGTTTTTATTTGTTCTTTTTGGCTCACGACTTTACTCCTCGCAGATATACCAGCAAGCAGGGTGCCCGTGAAAACAAGCGCGTTATTTATTGAGATAATGCGGAAGTATTGAAGGGCTTAGTTTCTAATCCATGTATTTTTTAATCCAAATAAGTAACCACTCAACATGCTCTCGCTTGTCCGAGCGTTTACTTATCTAGATTCTTGATATCGGATACCCGCCTACTGCTTCTAAGACTGTTAGATTCAATGCGCATTGTTGCGTCTTGATCTAAATCAAAGATTAAGTCGTTATTCAATATGCGTCCAATTGATAATCCTGACCGAGTGATAAACAAAATCTATGACGAATTTTTCCACTGACGGTCATCACATTTTTAATCAATACAATTTATGAGGTTAATCGTTTTCCCATCCGATTCCACCTAGTTCGCTTAACGAACTCAATAAAATCGCCACTCTTGATAATAGATAATATCTATCACACTATAGATACTTTAAATTTGACCCTAATTAATATCAGGAATAGCCTTGATTCAGATCAATTTTGAGTGAGGTTTTATTCTTGACTTGGTTTTGGTTTTCCATTCCCCAGTTAAAACGCTCCAGCGCTTAAAAAGTACGGTAGTGCTGTGCCCTTTTTAGGGAGTTCCCCCCGTACATGTGACTCACAACGCAAGGTTAACAAGCCATTATGGATATCAAACAACTTAAATATCTCATCGCACTTGAACAGACCAAACACTTTGGTCAAGCCGCCGCATTGTGCCACATTACGCAGCCTACCTTGTCCATGAGAATCCGAAGCTTAGAGGAAGAACTCGATCTCGAATTAATCCAAAGAAGTCAAAGATTTGAAGGGTTTACTGAAGCAGGAGAACGCATTTTAGCTTGGGCGAAAACCGTCTTAGCCGCTCATGATGGACTGCAAGCCGAGGCTGCTAACTGCCGTGGTCAGTTGGTCGGTTCACTTCGGCTTGGAATGGTGCCACTCGCCAGCCAAAACCCGATGGAATTGCTCAAACCATTAGCTCAACAGTTCCCTGAGTTACGCTTTCAAATACTCTCCATGACGACCGAACAGATCATAGACCAACTCAATCGCAATCAACTTGATTTGGGGATGTGTTATGTCGATCAAGTCAACACCGCTTACTTCGATGTTATCGAGCTATACTCGACCAAACTTGGCGTTTTATTCGATGAGCGTCATTTCGATTTTGCCGAATCTGAAGTGTTGTGGGAGTCACTCAATAACATTCCGCTAGGGCTGCTTTCGAAGGGTATGCACTATCGCCACTCAATTGATCTTAGCTTTGTGAGTAAAGGGCTGGTTCCGCAAACCGTCATTGAAAGTAACTCCACCTTTCACTTGATCCAAGCAGTAACCAGTGGCCTTTGTTGCGCCATTATGCCGCTGAACTGTGGATTAGAAGAGTTGAACGATACGCTTCGCATTATCCCTATCGAAGAAGCCGCCGTTCACGCCCCGCTAGGTTTGTTAAAGCGAAAACAAGAACCCTTTTCCGCGCTAACCGATCAGTGCTTCGCAGAAGCAAAAAACATATTCAATCGATAACAACAACCCACACGTCAATGTTTGGCATACATAACGGCTTATGAGGTGATTTCATGAGATGTACTACTCAATCTTATTTTGAACTATCCGATTTCAATCAAGCACCACCTCAACCAAGTGCGTTCAATTACCGAGAATTGATTGATGGCCGCCCAGTGCAACAAATGTCGCTGGCGAGTGAATCCGCCTTAGCTATCAGCTACAACGGCATTAGCCAAGCGGTCATGATGGTGACGCCAGGCCATCTGGAAGACTTCGTAAAAGGATTTAGCCTAAGCACAGGCATCGTCCACGACTTCAAAGAGATCAAAGACATTGAAGTTGGTGGCGATCACGAATCTCACTATGCGGAAGTGGAAATCAGCAACCGCGCTTTCTGGGCGTTAAAAACACAACGCCGGAATCTTGCCGGCACAACTGGATGCGGCATTTGTGGTGTCGAGGCTCTGGAACAAGCTTTGCCTGATTTAGCACCGCTAACACCGTCTCTTCCTCCGCGCTCCGATGTATTCGAAGGGCTGCGAGACAAAGTCGCACTGCATCAAGAAGCCGCACGTGAATCTGGCGCGTTACACGCCGCCTTATTTGCAGATTTACAAGGCAACATCAAGTTGTGCCGAGAGGACATCGGCCGCCACAACGCGCTAGATAAGTTGATTGGCGCATTGGCCAACAATCACATCGAACCTCAAAGTGGCTTCGCAATCATGACAAGCCGTTGCAGCTTAGAGTTGATCCACAAAGCCGTTCGCGCGCGTATCCCCACTCTGGTTTGCTTATCTGCACCGACAGCGTTAACCGTCGAATGGGCAAGAAGAAACCATTTGAACCTAATTCACTTCCCAAAACACGGCTCGCCGCGTCTATACAGCCCCGCGCCTTAACACGTCAACCTAGCCGAATTCCTAATATTTCTAACAGAGACCTCTGGATCTCTGTTGTTTGCTTCTCGTTCCCTATTGATACTTAGCGACAAGACACTATTCTCTCCAACCAAACGTGCTCACCCCTTGTCTGCACTAAGCTTACGCATATTAACCCGTTTGCATTTGAACGCTTTCCAATCCGATAAGAACCCAGTCAAAAACCCATAGATTAGTAAGGATTTTGTGTGACTCTTTTCACGCTTTTCCTCCTTCCTAGGCATTTCTAGGAATTTTTCCTAGCCGATCTAGGCAACCATCTCATGTGCCTCACAAAACCACTCTCTAGAATTCCGCTCAGTCAAAGGTAACAAGAGCGCATAACGGTCTCCGTTGTGTTTCTAAAACAATTACAAGAGAGTTCATCATGTTAAAATTCCTCGAACAGGTGCGGAAGCCGACCCTCGATCTTCCTGTCGAAGTTAGAAGAAAGATGTGGTTTAAACCGTTCATCCAATCTTACTTGGTCGTATTTATCGGCTACCTAACCATGTACTTGATTCGTAAGAACTTCAATGTCGCGCAAAACGACATGATCTCAACTTACGGTTTGAGCATGACAGACCTAGGTCTTATTGGCCTTGGCTTCTCCATCACATACGGCATCGGTAAAACCGTTGTGTCTTACTACGCTGACGGTAAGAACACCAAGCAATTCCTCCCTTTTATGCTGATCCTTTCTGGTCTTGCAATGCTTGGTTTCAGCTTCAGCATGGGCGGCGGTAGTGCAAGCCTGTTCTTGATGGTGGCTTTCTACGCTCTGAGTGGTTTCTTCCAAAGTACTGGTGGCCCTTCTAGTTACTCAACCATTACAAAATGGACACCTCGTAACAAACGCGGCTCTTACCTAGGCTTGTGGAACATGTCACACAACGTTGGTGGTGCGGGCGCAGCGGGTGTTGCTCTTTTCGGTGCCAACTACCTATTCGACGGACACGTAATCGGCATGTTCGTGTTCCCTTCTATCATCGCGATCATCGTTGGTTTTATCGGTATGCGCTTTGGTAGCGACTCTCCAGAAGCTTACGGTCTAGGTAAAGTAGAAGAACTTTTCGATGAAGCAGTGAGTGAAGAAGACACCGCTGCTGAAGAAAACCAGATGACCAAAAAAGAAATCTTTGTTGAATACGTTCTTAAAAACAAAGTTATCTGGCTACTTTGCTTTGCCAACATCTTCCTTTACATCGTGCGTATTGGTATCGACCAATGGTCAACGGTATACGCGTACCAAGAGCTTGGTCTGTCAAAAGAAACGGCAATCTCTGGCTTTACTCTGTTCGAAGTCGGTGCGCTTGTGGGTACTTTGATGTGGGGTTACTTATCTGACCTAGCAAACGGTCGCCGCGCATTGGTTGCTTGTGTGTCTCTTGGTTTGATCATCGTATCGCTTGAGTTCTACCAACACGCAACAAATGAATTCATGTACTTGTCATCTCTATTCGTACTTGGTTTCTTGGTGTTTGGTCCGCAACTTCTTATCGGTGTTGCCGCGGTTGGTTTTGTTCCTAAAAAAGCAATCAGTGTGGCTGACGGTGTGAAAGGTACATTCGCTTACCTAATCGGTGACAGCTTCGCGAAACTTGGTCTCGGTATGATTGCAGACGGTACACCAATCTTCGGTTTAACAGGCTGGAAAGGTACCTTCGCAGCCCTAGATACCTCCGCCATGATTTGTATTGTTTTGCTTGCTTTCGTCGCTATCGCGGAAGAGAAGAAGATTCGACACGCGAAGAAGCTTCAACTTGCACAAAACCAAGCCTAACTTCTCTGCGCGCTTTACTTCGGTAAAGCGCGCAAGATCATTAAAAAGCAAGGTTCAATTCAGTATCATTAAAGATTTTTCTATTGGCTCCTGTTGGAGCTTATTGTTGTTAGTCGTCTGCTCTATTTGGTTGTAATAATGATTCATGTTGCTCTAGTTGATGATCACGTCATCGTGCGTTCAGGTTTCGCACAATTATTAAATTTAGAAAGTGATATTACCGTTGTTGGTGAATTCGGCTCTGTCGCCGAAGCGCGAAAAGGCTTGCCTGCGGTACACCCTCATGTCGTCATCCTAGATATATCCATGCCAGATGAAAGCGGCTTAAACTTTCTTAGCGAAATACCAACTGGCATTGCCTGCGTGATGCTTAGCGTGCATGACTCCCCTGCGATGGTGGAAAAATCACTAAAGCTAGGTGCAAAAGGCTATCTTAGTAAACGCTGTAGCCCAGACGAACTTATTCAAGCCGTGAGAACCAGTGCTTCTGGCGGCTGTTACCTCACATCAGATATTGCACTTAAACTTGCAACGCCTAGCGACAACACCACCTCTCTATGCCAACTGACAAAACGTGAAAACGAGGTATGTCAGCTACTTGCGACCGGGTTGGATGTAAAGTCTGTCGCGGCAGAGCTTGGCTTGAGCCACAAGACCGTGCATGTGCATCGTGCGAATGCCATCGACAAACTCGGCGTGAAAAATAACGTTGAGCTCGCCAAACTATTTTCTCAAGAGTCCTTTTAATGCGAGCTTACGCTGTTACCACCATTTGCGGACTATTTGTTATGGCTTGCGCCTGGTTTTGCTTGTGGGTGATTGCCTATTACTTTGTCAATGATCCCGAGTTGGCGATCTTATTGTTTCCTTTCGCTTTACGATTAGGTGTCACCCTACACACTCGCACCGCTTATTGGCCGACGATTTACCTTTCGGAGTGGGGACTTTCCATCGCACTTGCGATGTTACTGGGTCAACCGCAGTGGCTTACCGTGCTGATTGCGAGCATTGCCAGTATCCCGGTCACACTGATTGCGAAAAAATACTACTACGGTGACCAAAACCGCCACTTAGCCGTCATGGGCATTGTGATCATCATTACCGCCTTCATCAACGTAATGGCGGTCGGATTTCACGTGCCTTCTGTTTACATGGTATGGCTGGCTAGCATTTCTGGAGGCTTGCTCGTGGTGCCTATGTGCTACCTGTTGTGGAGCTATTTGTTCCAAAGTCGTTGGTCTCCGCTTAGCTCTCTCCTACTTAGTAATGCCGTCGTATTTCAGGTGCGTCATATCGTGCTTTATGCGCTGCTTTTGATCGGCAGTATTTTGGTGCAAACCAGTTTACCTGAAGAGCTAAAACGATTTGCGCCATTTTGTATGGCTATCCCAATTATCGTGTTGGCACTTCGTTACGGCTGGCAAGGAGCCCTGCTCGCCACCATGCTCAACAGCATTGCGCTGATTGCGGCTCGCAGCGGCGTATCAAATCTAGAAATCACCGATTTGTTATTATCTCTCTCGGCGCAAACCATCACCGGCATTATGCTCGGCTTAGGGGTTCAGAAACAAAAAGACCTCAATCACAAACTGCGCGGCGAACTTGCACGCAATCAGAATTTGTCTCGCCAGCTTATCAAAGCGGAAGAATCGGTAAGACGCGATATTGCGCGCGAGCTACATGACGAAATCGGCCAGAACATCACGGCAATCCGCACACAAGCCAACATCATTAAGCGGGTAAATAACACAGAAACACGCGTAGGTTGCGCAGACATGATTGAAGGACTTTCGCTCAACGTGTACGACACCACTAAGCGACTGTTGAGCAAGCTAAGACCCAAAATGCTGGATGATTTGGACTTGAAAGAATCCGTCGAGCAACTGACGCGAGAGATGGAATTCGCCAATCACGGAACAACTGTTCAACTGAACTGGCAAGGCGATTACACCAGCCTGAGTGACACACTCAAAGTAACCCTATTCCGTTTATGCCAAGAGTCATTAAATAACGCTGCCAAGTACGCAGAAGCGCAGTTGATCAATATTGAACTGACAATTGGAGAAGCTGCGGTGTCACTGATGATTCACGATGATGGTGTCGGATTCAAAGTTCAGGACAGCATGAAAGGCATGGGCGTTCGCGGCATGCAAGAACGTGTGCACGCGTTAGGTGGAAAAATGGTTATCTACTCCACCAGCGATCAAGTGATCGGCACACAAATCAGCATTACTTTACCTAAGGTGTAACTCAAGATGTTTGGATTTTTACGTTCACCTAAATTTACTCAACCGAGCCTGAGCAACGAGCAAATCGACCAGCATTACCACCATTGGCGTTTGCACATTATGTTGGGGATGTACATCGGCTACGCAGGTTTCTACTTTACCCGTAAGACCTTTAACTACGCCGCACCAGCGATGATTACCGATCTTGGCTTAGATAAAGGCGATTTGGGTCTTATCGGTACACTTTTCTACATTACTTACGGCTGTTCGAAGTTTATTTCTGGCACGATTTCGGATCGCTCTAATCCTCGTTATTTCATGGGATTAGGATTGATTGCGACAGGTCTGGTCAATATCGCGTTCGGTTTTTCTAGCTCACTCGCGGCTTTCATTACTCTGTGGATCTTAAACGCGTGGTTCCAAGGCTGGGGCTGGCCTTCATGCTCCAAGCTGTTAACCACTTGGTATTCACGCTCCGAGCGTGGCTTCTTATGGGCCATTTGGAACACCGCACACAACGTTGGTGGCGCGCTGATCCCTATTTGGGTGGGCTATTTAACGTTGCACTACAGCTGGCGTGAAGGCTTTATTCTACCCGGCATCATCGGGGTATTGCTCGGTCTATTCGTTTGTTGGCGATTGCGCGATAAACCCACAACAATGGGTTTACCAAGTGTCGGACAATGGCGCAACGACGCGCTAGAACTTGCGCAAGAAAATTACGGACGTGGCCTCACCTACCGCGAAATTCTGAAATCGTACGTATTTAACAACAAATACATCTGGCTGCTCGCGTTCAGTTATGTGTTGGTTTACATCGTTCGTACCGCAATCAATGACTGGGGAAACCTATACTTGACCGAGCAGCATCACTATAGCCTGATTAACGCCAACGCTGCTCTGTCTATGTTTGAAATCGGCGGTTTTGTTGGTTCATTGGTTGCGGGTTGGGGCTCAGACAAACTCTTCGGCGGTAACCGTGGGCCAATGAACTTGCTGTTCGCGATTGGGATTTTCTTATCTGTCTCTGCGCTTTGGCTGATGCCTCTGACCAACTTTGCATTCCAAGCGGCGGGATTGTTCTCCATCGGCTTCTTTGTCTTTGGACCACAAATGCTGATCGGTATGGCGGCGGCTGAGTGCTCTCACAAAGATTCTGCCGGCGCGGCAACAGGATTCGTGGGCTTGTTCGCCTACATGGGCGCAGCATTGTCTGGTTATCCACTGGCGTTAATTCTTGAAGAATATCATTGGACGGGTTTCTTCATCACCATTTCAGTTTGTGCAGCCGTCATTGGCCTTTTGTTGCTGCCATTTTTGCAAGCGCAACCATCACGAAAACCACTCGAACCAAAACCTCGGTTGTAAATCGACTTATCGCCCTTCGGGCAAATTGGCGAGTGACCTAACCGCGCTCGCCCACCTTATTTAACGTATCTCTGCTCAATTTTTCTTCCGATTCAGTTCGGAGGGTTAACTATGGGAAAAATTCATGAATTTGAACACTATTTCATCGCATAGCTTCTTTCAAATGAACAACAAAATCCAAAACTACGCTTGGGGAAGCACCTCTTCTATTCACGATTTGTTTGGCTTTTCTAACGAAACGAATGAGCCTCAAGCAGAAGTATGGATGGGTACTCACCCAAACGGCTGCTCTGAAGTTCAGATTGAGCAAAACACGCTGCCTTTGTCTGAACTGATCAAACAAAACCAACCCGCTTACTTATCAGCAGAAACCGCAGCGAAATTTGGCGACCTGCCCTTTCTGTTTAAGATCTTAGCGGCCGAACATGCACTGTCGATTCAAGTTCACCCAAGCAAACAAGATGCCGAAATAGGCTTCGAAAAAGAACAAAGTGCCGGGATCCCACTAAACGCAAGCCATCGTAACTACAAGGATCCAAACCACAAACCTGAGTTGGTGTACGCGCTGACAAGTTACCAAGCCATGAACGGTTTTCGCTCGTATGCCGAGATTATTGAGGCATTTAGCCTTTGCGATATCGATGAGCTACGCGCGCCTCTTGACACATTCAAACGCGAAATCAACTCACAAGGTTTACGCGATTTCTTTGTGCACATTCTTACCATGGAAGGAGAAACAAAAGAGCGAGCACTGAAACAGCTTCTTGCCCACGCTTCACGTCAATCGGAGCAAGGCACTGACAGCGACGTTTTCCAGCTCATCTTGGATCTATCCACTCAATACCCTGGCGATGTCGGCTTGTTTGCGCCATTACTGTTGAATGTCATCACGCTGCAACCTGGCGAAGCGATGTTCCTGAGCGCAAGAACGCCACACGCTTACATTAAAGGTACGGGATTAGAGATCATGGCGAACTCAGATAACGTTTTGCGTGCAGGACTCACGCCGAAACACATGGATGTTGAAGAACTGGTTAAATGCACAGACTTTGTGCCTAAGCCGTTTAACAGCCTTGTTCTAGAACCCAGTGCCGATGGTTGCCAAAGCCTTTATCCGGTCCCAGTGGCAGACTTTAGTTTCAGCATTCTTAACCAACCGAACAATGAAGTGGTTGATGCCAATAGCGCAGAGATTTTGATGGCGATTGATGCCGACCTGACACTCATCAGTGATAACGGTGAGACGTTAACCGCCGCGAAAGGACAGTCTGTATTTGTTCCTGCTTACGTTGGCCATTACCGTATTCGAAGTGCGGGACGTGTGGCTCGCGCCTTCAACTAGTTTTTGAACAACGGATTCAAACTAGCGTCTAACCCAAGGGACTGGGTTAGACAATTTATTCCTGTCATAGATTGAACCATTCCGCTTTTAAGGCACTCATGCTTACACCTTGTCGAATCCAAACACCTACAGGCCAGTTTCTCTAAGAGGCATAACCTCCCGGATCTGCCATTTACTGCAACATTCATTGTCAAAACCCATTTATGTCCGGTAAATTCGTCGCTCCAATATCAAATCACTTGGATAATAAAGGCGCTTGCACAGTGGTATTTGTTGCAAAACGTATAATCAACGTTGTAATCAAAGCCTCAATCACTACAATCTCTGGTTCGATTTTTCAGTTAACGTTTGTATGCCGAAGTTAAACCAAGATAACCCTGTTCAAAGCTCCGCCCTTTCCGATATCGAAACCAGCAGTAAGATTCAATCGGCATTAGAACCGAAGTTTCACAAGCCAGAGAAACGTCTCTGCTTAAGCCCTGGCCTGTCGGATAAGCATTTGGCGCGCCGTTGGCAAGTATTGGAACACGTGACCAATAAAGATCATCTCCTTGATCCTTTCACGCAGTCACATTGCGATGCTTACTCCAACAACATCGAGCACTTCATTGGTACTGTTAATGTGCCGGTCGGCATTGCAGGCCCTTTGCGCGTCAACGGCTTGTATGCGAACGATGACTTTTTGGTTCCGCTCGCAACGACAGAAGCCGCGTTAGTCGCTTCCTACAACCGTGGCGCAAATCTTATCACCGCCGCTGGTGGCGCGAGCGCATTGTTACTAAGTGAAGGGGTGAGCCGAACACCAGTATTCGCCTTTAATCACCTTGCTGACGCCGGCCAGTTCGTCAGTTGGGTTGTGACCCAGTTTGACGTATTTCGTCAAATTGCGGAATCCACCACCTCACATGGCAAACTCAAAGACATCAATGTAAATATCGAAGGAAACCATGTTTATTTGGTCTTTGAATACGTGACTGGTGACGCTTCCGGACAAAACATGGTGACCATCGCAACAAACGAAGTGTTCCATCATATTTTGGCGACCAGCCCAATCAAACCAACTCAAGCATTCTTGGATGGCAACTTATCAGGCGACAAAAAACCAAACGCACACACACTGCGCTCGGTACGCGGTAAGAAAGTATCCGCCGAAGTGACCATTCCTGCTGAGTTGGTGGAAAAATATCTGCATACGACGCCGGAGTCTATGGTTCAATTTGGCAAAATGACCACGGTGGGTGGTTTACTCAGCGGGACAATTGGCGTCAACGCGCATTACGCAAATGCCCTTGCCGCGCTTTACATTGCTTGTGGTCAAGATGCCGCTTGC
The DNA here is from genome assembly GCF_033339315.1 of Vibrio sp. 661. NCBI lineage: Bacteria > Pseudomonadati > Pseudomonadota > Gammaproteobacteria > Vibrionales > Vibrionaceae > Vibrio > Vibrio sp. 661. Next base: position 36,988 of record NZ_JAWOUJ010000019.1, read on the forward strand.
GTTGCAGAGTCTGCCATTGGAATCACTCGTATGGATGTGGACGCTCAAGGCAACTTGTACGCGTGCGTGACCTTGCCAAACATCATGGTGGGAACGGTTGGCGGTGGTACTGGCCTTCCAACGCAAAAAGCATGTTTGGATATTTTGGGTTTGCACGGCAACGGCAATGCGAAAGCGTTAGCCGAAGTCGCAGCTTCGCTTTGTCTAGCTGGCGAACTCTCGATTGTGGGCGCATTTTGTGCCGATCACTTCTCTCGTGCTCACCATAAGCTTGCCCGAAAATAACCTTTGTTGCTTTGTACAAGAGAACATCCGTGTGGTTTTCTCTTGTGTAAACCAATGGACTTTATTTATTGGCTCAATAATTTCTTGAAACTAACTTAAGCCTTAACAAACATACCAATCTCTTGTTAACAGTACTTTAGCTGTCCCCCTTCTATATCCATTGCGATATCTCTGCTTGTCACTCTTCATTGGCCATATTTAATATCAGTATCTTAGAAAAAATAGCATCAAAAACTTCTAGCACTATAGTACCAAATTCACCGTTTGAGTTTTTTGTTCACCACTTATAGCTACTATACTCGCCTATGCAGCTGCTTGATTTTCATAAATTTACTAAACAGCTCAAAAGAGCTTAATAACTCCCGTTAAATGGACTTAAATCGTTACTTCGGGTAAGCGAGTTAACTATGAGACGTCAGAAGCTAAATAAAATCTCTGCTTGGGTACTAGGATTGGCTATCTTATTGCTGAGCCATGTGTCTAATGTATCAGCACAAATACAGCAATCCCCATCCGATCAAACCGTTGCGCGTTTTCTCTATCAAACCTCTTTTGGACCAACACCTGCGTTAATTAATGAGGTTAGGGAAAACGGGTTAGAGGATTGGATACAGAAACAAATCAACCTGCCAGCAACCTACCATCAACCACTTTATCAAACGCCTTTTTCTAAAGGCCTACAGTCAAACCGAGAAAATGCTTGGTATCAAATTGTTGTTACTGCTGAAGATCAGCTTAGGCAGCGAACGGCTTATGCATTGAGTCAGATCGTAGTCGTTTCTCGTTATGGCGGCGTTCTTTCCAGCAAACCTACAGGGTTAGTGAATTACTACGATCTGTTGGTTGAGCATGCGTTTGGCAACTACCGAGACCTGTTGTATGACGTTTCCATCCATCCAGTCATGGGGAGCTATTTGTCTATGCTCGGTAGTGCAAAAGAAAATAGTGCGACAGGAACGCTTCCCGATGAGAACTTTGCTCGAGAGTTAATGCAGTTATTCACTATCGGTTTGTATGAACTCAATTTAGATGGCAGTAAAAAGCTAAACCACGCAACAGGCAAACCTATCCCCACGTACAATCAAACTGATATTCAAGAGCTCGCGCGAGCATTAACTGGATGGAAAAATTCCGACATCGCATTCGTGAAACCGATGCGAGTTATCAGTCAAAGACACGACACCGGCGAGAAGCGATTTCTAGGGAACGTGATCCCATCGGGTCTAACCGCACAAGAAGAGCTTTCAAAAGTGATTGATATGTTGATGTCTCACCCAAATGTTGCTCCATTTGTTTCAAAGTTACTTATCCAACGTTTGGTCAGTTCAAATCCAAGCCCAGAGTACGTCGCGCGTGTTGCTACGATATTTAACAACAATGGGGAAGGAGAAAAAGGCGATCTAACCGCCGTTGTTCGAGCCATATTGCTCGACCCTGAAGCATTAGGGATGACGGATACCCCGCCTATAAAAGTGAAAGAACCGATACTGGTCCTGACTAATTTTCATCGAGCATCAGGTTTTACGGTTAAAGGATCACGTTACGAAGACGCAACAACGATGATGAACATCGCTAATCAAGGGCCGCTTCGTTCTCCTTCCGTGTTTAATTTTTACTCTCCAGACTATCAGCCGTCTAACGAGTTTACGGAGTCTGGTATTAACTCTCCAGAGTATGAACTTCTCAATTGGTCTGTTTATACCGATTTGGTCAACTATATGTTAACCAGCACTCGTAGAGGAGGTGGTGATTCCTACCACTTCGATCTTAACGAGTTTTATCTTCTTCTGGACGATCACCGTGCCTTAGTCGAATTGGTTAACGAGCGTTTCTTTGCTGGAACGGCTTCTGCTGAATTGAAAGAGCTCATGCTCACCGCCCTGAATGATTATCGTGGGGACTATGTGCCAACAACAAAACTCGCTCTAGTGATATTTACCGCCATTTCTGGCGACGAATTCTATATTCAGGATTAGGAGTGAATTATGGATATTTCACGACGACATTTTATACAAAGCACGCTATCGATGGGCGCACTAGCCTCTCTTAGTCTGCCAGGTTACTCTCTCGCAGCGCCATCCAATGACTTTCGAGCATTAATATGTGTGTATTTAGCAGGCGGAAACGATGCATTCAACACCATACTGCCATTATCGGAGGCGCACTATCGTCAATATTCCAAAGTCAGAGGGCCACTCTCTGTCGCAAAAGAAGACATACTCCCTATCAATTTAAGTGCTGTCGATAGCTCAAATCACCCAGTGAAGCTCGGCTTACACCCAAAGTTAAATGCGTTAACTTCCGTTTTCGAACAAGGCGATGCCAGCATCGTGCTCAATAGTGGCATTCTCAACCATCCCGTCACCAAACAAGCTATTGAGCAAGATGAAGCATCACTTCCCGAGCAACTGTTTTCTCATAATTCTCAAACAGACGCTTGGTTACTTGGTGGAATGAGCGAGTCTAAAAATCTTGGTTGGGCTGGCAGAATGTTGGATGTATTAAACTCTGAATCAGAAATAACACCGCTATACAGTGTGCATGGCAACTCGCTTTGGTTACGGGCAATGGAACACCGCCAAACCGTCCTGAAAAAAGATCGCGCAGTTCAGCTTACCGCGATTGATAACCCGCTATACAAGGGGATCTATGGTCGCCTTCTCTCTCATCAAACTGACAATCCATTTAATGGTCATTTTAATTTGATGGTTGATGAGTCGATGGTAATGAGTAGTGTCCTGAGCGAGCAACTCAACCACATTGCTGACGAGCCGCTGTTTACGTCATCGACGCTCGGCAAGCAGATGCAAACCGTGTACAAATTGATAGCAAGCCAAGATGTATTGAAGCAGCAACGACAAGTCTTTTTCGTTAAACACTCTGGGTATGACCTACACGATTCGCAACTGGCACGTCATCCAGTGTTACTTGAGGATCTCGCGACAAACCTTTTAGCAATGTATCGTGCGGTCGAACGGTTAGGGCTAAACAAGCAAGTCACCTCTTTCACTATGTCTGACTTCGGTCGACGGATGATGAGCAACGGAAATGGTACCGATCATGGCTGGGGTGGCCATCAACTATTAATTGGAGGCGCGGTAAATGGGAAACAACCTATCGGTACATGGCCGGAACTAATACTGGGCGGAAACGATGATTACTCTCAAGGCCGACTCATACCCAAAATTGCCGCTGATCAAGTTGGTTCAACACTAGCGCAGTGGATGGGCGTGAGTGATAACGCTGCACTGGAATACGTGTTCCCGAACATCCGTAATTTTACTCATTCAAACCTGGGTTTTATGTCGTAAGATATTTTACAGGTAGCTGTAGAACGCATCATCAAATAAGGGAGCCTCGCGCTCCCTTACTCATCTTATGTTTGCAAAGTGTCCGTTACACCTCGTCGCGACGGCGTTCGTTACACAGCTTAATGGCACGCTCAAGTAATTCTAACGCGGATTGCTCACATTCAGGCAGAACCGCATCACTTTCGCCAATTGGCGTTACGCGGTCACCCCATTTCAATACTGCCGCACCCCATGTCAAACCTGCACCAAACGCAGCAAGAAGCATATTATCACCTGGGTTAACTCGACCTTGCTCTACCGCTTCACACAATGCAATTGGCACCGTCGCAGCTGAAGTATTGCCATAGTTTTGAATGTTAACAAACGCTTTGTCGTGTGGAATTCCAGACAGGTCACACAAGGTTTGAATAATACGAATATTCGCTTGATGCGGAATCACAACATCGATTTTTTCCGTCGTTAACTGTGATGCTTTCAGTACGGTTTTCGCAGCTAGCCCCATACCTTTTACTGCACGTTTGAAAATTTCTTGTCCTACAAAGTTGAAATCCCAGTAACCGTTGTCTTCCGCAAAGCGATCCATACAAGTACCAAACTTTGGTACGGACAGAATATCGCGGCCTTTTGCGTCACAACCAATTTGAGACTGTAGTAAACCCGTTTCTTTTTCCGTTCTTGATAACACAACGGCGCCCGCACCATCACCAAATAGAACAGCGGTATCTCGCATTGCCCAATCGATGTAGAAAGACAATCTTTCCGCACCAATAATGATCGCGTTACGATAGTTACCTGATTGAATCAAACGTGTGCCCGTTTCTAGGCCATAGACAAATCCCGTACATGCGGCATTTAAGTCAAAGGCAGCGGCTGCACGAATACCTAGGTTCTGCTGTACCTTAGACGCGATATTTGGAATCAATGAATCTGGTGAACAAGTCGCCACAATGATTAAATCCACGTCTGTTGCATCGACGCCTGCTCGAGCTAATGCATGTTTAGCAGCAACGGTCGCCATGTCTGACGTGTTTACATGACTAATACGGCGGTTTTCGATACCAGTGCGGGTACGAATCCACTCATCGGAAGTATCGAGGAAAGTGCTAAGATCATCGTTAGAGAGCACGGCTGGCGGAACACATTTCCCCCAACCTGTAATTTCAGCGTAGTAATTTGTCATCGCAGACCTATTTATTGTTGTATTTTAATAAAATTTCTTAGAACCTTAGGCTCAAATACAAACCTGCGCTGCGTTATTTCGGCAGGTTAAAAAATAAGTATACAAATAATGAGGCTGACTGGTAAGTCATGTTTTCATCAATACGTAATAAAGGAAGAAGTCATGTCATCGTTTAAAACTCGCTGCCCTTCGTGCGGCGGTCTAAATCGTGTCCCTAATGAGCGCGTTGCCGAATCTGCAACTTGCGGTAAATGTAAAAGTGCACTTTTAGACGGCTCGCCTATCGAAGGTACACAAGATAACTTTTCTGCTCTATTACAAAGTGATATGCCTGTTGTAGTAGATTTTTGGGCCCCATGGTGCAACCCGTGCGTTGGTTTTGCTCCTGTTTTCTCTGATGTTGCTCATGAGCAAGCCGGAACGGCTCGTTTTGTTAAGATTGATACCGAAGCTCAACAACAACTTGCGGCGCAATTTGGTATTCGCAGCATTCCTACCATTATGGTTTTCAAAAATGGTCAACGTGTTGATATGATCAATGGTGCGTTACCTAAAACTCAATTTGATCAATGGTTAAATCAAGCACTTACTAAATAATCTTCCACGCCAACCTTGTTTGTAGGTTGGCGTTTTTATGCAACTTATCAACCTATCTAGATAATAAATATTATTTGTCGAAACGACTTAAATTTATCATTTTACTTGCCTAACTATTAGCCTCATATTCGCGCCGAATAACCCTTAGATTTCATTTAACTTATAGGCGCAAAACAGTGGAAAACACAGTCGTTCCTGCAGCATCACCACGAGTTACAGTTCCAGTCGTCGCACTGTCTCTTTATGCGGTGGCTTCGGGCTATTTAATGAGCTTGATCCCTCTCATGCTCGGTGAATACAACATCTCAGCAGATTACGCGAGTTGGTTGGCGAGTGTGTTTTATGGCGGCTTATTAACCGGTGCTATTTTTATTGAACGTATCGTACGTCAAGTTGGTCACCGTAACGCGTTTATTGGTTGCTTGGCCGTATTTTCGCTAACTATCGTCACACTACCCGTGTTTGCTAACGGATTGATGTGGCTTGCCGCTCGCTTTATTGCGGGTATCGCGGTTGCTGGTGTTTTTGTCATTGTTGAGTCTTGGCTAATGTCTGGAGACGAAGCATCGCGTGCGAAACGTTTGAGCTTGTACATGCTATCGCTTTATGGTGGTTCAGCATTAGGCCAGTTTGGTATTGGCGTGCTTGGCGTAAGTGGCGGCGTTCCGTTTATTGCGATCACGACGTTGATCCTAATGGCAATGCTGGTGCTAATGTTCATTGAGTGTGAGCAGCCAAACAGCCATGAATCAACCGCTTTATCATTTAAGCAAATTGCCAAACTAAACCATGCAGCAATTATTGGTTGTGTTGTTTCAGGTTTGACCTTAGGTGCAATCTACGGATTAATGCCAGTTGAGTTAACTAACCGTAAAATTAGCCATCAAGACATTGGTACATTGATGGCGCTAGTGATTCTAGGTGGCATGCTAGTTCAACCAATGGTGACCGCGTTAAACAAATACATGAGCCGCACAGTGCTAATGGCGTTTTTCTGTATTTTGGGTATTTTTTCGATCGGTATGACCTTTATTTCCTCGTCAGCCGTGGTATTGGCTGCTGCATTATTCTTTTTAGGTGCAGCTACTTTTGCCTTGTACCCGATAGCAATCAACTTAGGTTGCGAAGGACTTGATGAACGCTTTATTGTCTCTGCGACACAAGTCATGCTGTTTAGCTACAGCATCGGCTCTGTTGCTGGCCCAGTTGTCGCTGATAAATTTATGGGCCAAGAACACGGCTTACTAGGCTACTTGTTTGCCGCTTTGGTTGCGACTGGCGTATACATGCTACTTGCTGCGAGCAAAACCAAACAGCGTATGGCCGCTGGCCTCTAATCACGCCGCTTCTACTCAACGAAAACGAGGGCATGTCGCCCTCGTTTTTTTATTCTTCGCATTTTTGTTTAGATAAACGCTTGTGACGGTTTGACGCGTTCGCTGCAGGCTTTTCCGGTACCATTCGCTTTTCATGAAGCAAATGACGAACCGCCAAGATGGGATGTTTCAGTAACATTCTGGGGCCAGAGTAACGCATGACCAAACGCATTTGTTCTTTCGGCTCTGGTTTGTAGCAGTGAATCGGACATTTATTACACGTCGGTTTATTCTCTCCATAAGGACAGCGGTCGAGGCGCACTTCTGCGTATTCAAGCAGCTCACGACATTCTGAGCATAATTCACGTTTTGTTCCATGATGGTCATGACAGTAAACCTCTACCATGGCTTTTACTGTCTTAAATTCAGTGGCGAGTTTGCCAAGTAAAATATCGCTCATGCGCTATCCAAAAATCACAACATCATTGTGTAAAGTTCTAACGTGCGGCCATTATCATATTGCTGCTCAACTCGTTCAAACTCAAAGCCCAGTTTTTTGAGCAAACTTATACTACGAATATTGTCATTGTTGGTGATGGCAACCAAATTATCGAGTTTCATTTCCTCTCTAGCGTAATCCAGCACTGCGGTTGCAGACTCCGTTCCGTAGCCGTTGCCATAAGCGGAAGGTAAAAATCCATATCCGAGATCATAGTGTTGTAATGTGTCACGTTTAACCAACCCACAAATCCCGATGGGTTGCCCATCTTCTTTCTTCTCTACAACGAGTAAACTCACGCCTTTAATTTGTTGCATGCGTAGCATGTTTTCTTTTATGTAACGCGCCGCTTCATATTCGGTACGAATTTGTTTGTCTCCGACAAAACGGTAGAAGTCTGGGTGGTTATAAAGTTCTAGTATAAATGGTGCATCATCTACACTCACAAGACGCAGTATCAAACGTTCGGTGTACAGTGTTTTCATTTGGGCTCCATTAAAACGCGATAGATGATTGGACATAGGAACGTACTTGAATTTTGCGACCGATACCGGCGCTTATTTAGTTGTAACTTGATAAAAAAGTAACTATCCTGCCTCGCTAAATTAAAGGACCACCACCATGAACCGCAAGAAGAAAATCAATCAGATCTTGAAAGCGAAGCAGAAGAAGCATAACGCTAAGCTACATAAGAGCAATAAGCCGCGTTATATCTCCAAAGCTGAACGCGCGAAAATGGAAGCTGAAGAACAAAACCAAGCTTCAGAACACACGGAAAACGTTGTAGACACAGCGCAGACAGATCAAGCCTAAAAGAAAAGCCGCTTCAAGCGGCTTTTTTGATATTCGGAGATAGTTAGCTTTAGTATTCGACACTGTAGTTCAGTGTGAATGTGCGACCTCTTCCTTTGTAGTCGTACGCTGCAGCATCGTAGTGTGCTGCATAAAGAATCTGCGCACGTTGTCCCCAAGCGGTTGTGTAGTCTTCGTCAAATAGGTTTTGAATACCAAAACCTAACTGCCCGATAGGTAGTGTTACGTTACCAAGAAGATCAAACGTAGTGTATCCATCTAGCTTATTGTTTGCGTCATCTTCGTAATCAAACATCGTCTGGCTTTGTAAACGTACTGAATAGCCATCCTGATAGTAAGCCGCCCACGCGTTCGCTTTTGATGTACTTGCTTTACCCGCGCTTAGATCTTCCCACTTACCGTTGGTTTTCAGCTCAGAAACCACATAGTGACCTGATGCACCTAACAAAATATCACGGTTTACCCAGTACTTAATGTTTGCTTCGGCACCGTATACACGTTGCTCGTCATCAACATTGGTGATTAGGAGCGTCTTCTTGTCATACTTGATTGAGTTATCCGACACCGAGTAGTAACCCGCCGCTTGCAGTGCGACAGTATCCGTATCTAATCGGTAACCAATTTCATAGCTGTCCGTTTTGATGCCCGACATTTTTGAGTCAGATACATTAATGCTATTGTTCAACGAGTAGTGACCATTTGCATCCGCGGCATCGTAGCTACCTTGGCCGTAGTACTTTGCAGGATCAGCGAGTTCGAAACCTTGAGAGAAGTTCGCCCAAAGCTGAGATTCATCGTTAAGCTGATAAATAGTGCCCAAATTAAATAAGCTCACAGAGTAGTCGGTGCTGCCACCTGGAACCGCATCCGCTGATACACCATTACCCGATGCGATCTTCTTTTGTATACTATAGGCAACAAAATCATCAATCTTATTGTCCATGTATTGGTAGCGGTAGCCTGCTTGTACTGACCAATCTTGATTGATTTGGTAATCCCCCTGGACAAACATTGCGTAAGACGCCACATCAACATCTGGGTAACGTCCCACTTCGGCATAGGTTCGATTAATTAAGTTCCCAGAGCTGTTCGCAATGGTTGGATCGAACAGAGCCTGGTTACTTTCAAAACGGTCTAAGTACGCATCGACACCATAAACAAGTTTGAATGACTCCCAGCTTTTAGCTAACGCTAAGCGCCCAGCAAAAACTTCTGTTTTTTGTTGAGAGGCACTTTGGTAATAAGGAGTAAAGGTTTGGTCTTCACTACGGTAAGATAACTCGCCTATCAGTTGATGACCGAATACGCTGTCGTGAGCGTAGTTCGCACTTAAGAGAACTCGCTCTGTACCATGTTCACGGTCGGAATCGAACCCCTCTCGTACGTCAACAAATTTATTGTTAACAATGTACAAACCGTATGGCGAATCTTGCTGGCTGTCATAGTATTGTGCGACAAGGTTTAACTTGCTGGCATCGGAGATTTGAATCTCGGTCGATCCCATAACATCGAGCGTTGAATTATACTGCAAAGAGCCCTGTGAAATGTCTGGGGTGACAATGTCGCCATTTGCGTCAAATGCACCTTGTGTCTCGGTGTACACAACCGAACCTCTAGCGGTAATTCGCTCATTACCACCCGAGATAGACTGAGCGAGTTTGTAATCAAAGTCATCGCTGCTATTAAAGCCTGTAGTGCCACTCACGTAGGATTCAAACGACAAGTCATCCGAGTACGCTTTCTTGGTGATAATGTTAATAACACCACCAGTAGCGCCTGCACCATAAATGGAGGTTGCACCAGATAGTACTTCAATTCGCTCGATGTTGAATGGGTCTATTGCGTCTAACTGACGACTAATCGGGCGAGAAGACTGTAACGAGACACCATCAATCATTACCAACATTGCTCTACCGCGAAGGTTCTGACCATAGTTAGTTCGACCACCGGTGCCGACGTCTAAAGAAGGGATGGTTGCAGAAAGAATATCACCCAGTGTCTTGCCCGCACGATATTGCTGAGCAATCTCTTCTTGGCCAACAAACCAAACCGTTCCTGGAATATCGGAGATCGATTTCGGCATCACACTGCCTACAACAACCAATTGCTCATCGCTTGGAGTCGATGTTTGTTGAAGATCTTCTGCTGCTATTGAGCTAACTGCGTATCCACTGCTCATCGCAAGTACGATGAGATTGAAAGAAAACGTCCTTTTCATCATTGTATTTATCTTTTTGTTGTCAACAAGAGCATGCAATGATACTTATTCTCACTCTCAAATCGAGCACTGTTACACAAGTTAAATAAATGTTAATTAAGAACCTTCTTGCTCATAAGCTGTCGATTTTCCTCTAAACGAGGACAATCTGCACAAAGCTTTCTGCCTTCACACTTATAGACTAAACAACAACTTTTTCTTACTAACTTTAGCGACTGATCTGATTCCGTCTCATGAAGTGAGCGGCTATTATCAACATCCAAACCCATTGCGCTTAGCCACAAGACCGCATGCTCCTGAAGTGTCGAGTTAGTCATTTGCGGAAAGCGCTGTTGGAGACGAATTAAACAAGCCATGATTCCGTCCGACATCAATTGATGGGTGAAGCCAGGACGAATGCGTGTCCATTGACTCATCTCTTGTTGATAGAAGTCGAACAGTTCTCGGATTTGACGCCCCGCCTCTTTTATCAACGCTTCTGGCTCGCCATGTATATGCGCTTCGTCGGCGAATCGGTACCCAGAAACAAAACAAGGTTTGAGGTGCTGCGCTATCTCGCGAATGTTTGGCAACGTGTGGTAACCGTAAATAGAGATGAATGCGACATAAACTGGCTGCCAACAAAGTAAATCCCACGTTCTTGTCAACCAATATGCTTTTCCCGCTTCCGGATGAGCCTCCGAGATTTGCTGGTAAAGGCCTTGGATGATCGGGTTGATATCATTCTCGATATGGATAGCTTCTTGCCCTATCTCGCCGATATCACCGTGTAGGTAAGGTGTAATCTCACTCGAAGTTTGAAACAGTTGCGGGAAAAATTGCTCAGACATGATGGCTTATTGTTGGTGTAGTCATTCTGACACCTTTATACCCAAGCACCAATCGCAATGCAAACTATTATCCTTTGCGTTTTCATAACAAAGAAACACTCTTAGGGTTAGTTATGACTGTATTTCCGAGTTCTGTGAAGCTGTAAGGTCTGGTTAAGTATGCGATGAATAGCAACAAACTCTTAAACCTCTTCGCATTTAGCGCTGACATGACCGCAAAAATACACAGCATAAAAACACCCTGATAAAACTGTGTTAACAGTTTCCCTGTGTAGCGTGAGTTATTGCCAATAATTGAATATTGCTGTTTCTTATCCAGCGGATTGTGAACAACATGAAGTATTTTCTTTCTGAATATCGAGACAATACAAAGAGGTAATTTGGCTATGTAGCCCTCTGTTTTGAATAAGGAAATCCACATGTTGTATCTTGAGTTTCTATTTTTGCTCGTGATGCTGTATATCGGCTCACGTTATGGTGGTATAGGCCTTGGTGTCGTATCCGGAATTGGCTTGGTGATTGAAGTATTCATCTTTAAGATGCCGCCAACCTCTCCTCCTGTCACCGTCATGTTGATCATTTTAGCGGTGGTAACATGTGCTTCCATTCTTGAAGCCGCTGGCGGTTTGAAATACATGCTGCAAGTTGCCGAGCGTGTGCTTCGTAAGAACCCAAAACGCGTCACCCTTATTGCTCCTTTCGTGACTTACTTTATGACCTTCCTGCTTGGTACTGGCCACGCGGTTTACTCCATTATGCCAATCATTGGCGACGTTGCATTGAAAAACGGCATTCGTCCAGAGCGTCCTATGGCTGCCGCTTCTGTCGCGTCTCAAATCGCAATCACAGCCTCGCCAATTTCAGCAGCAGTGGTTTACTACTTGGCGCAACTCTCCGACATTCAACACGAGATCACTCTGCTCTCAATTCTGCTCGTTACTGTACCTGCAACGCTATTCGGTACGTTGTTGATGTCACTTTACAGCCTAAAGCGTGGTAAAGAGCTAGACGACGATGAAGAATACCAAGAGCGTTTGAAAGATCCAGTGTGGAGAGAAAAAATCCTCAACACAACTGCAACGTCTCTTGATGAAGTACTACCAACAAGTGCTCGTAACTCTGTATTGCTGTTCATTGCATCGATCTTGGTTATCGTCGTTATCGCGATGTGGCCAGACATTCGTACCATCGTAGATGGCTCGAAGCCAATCAGCATGGCCGTTGTGATTCAAATGATGATGCTCTGCTTCGGCGGTATCATTTTGCTTGCGACCAAAACTGACCCGCGCGACGTACCAAATGGCGTGGTATTTAAATCTGGTATGGTGGCGGCGATTGCTATCTTCGGTATTGCATGGATGTCAGATACCTACTTCCAGTACGCTATGCCTCAATTTAAATCCGGCATCGTAGAGATGGTAACCAACTACCCTTGGACATTCGCGCTTGCGTTATTCATTGTGTCGGTTGTGGTGAACTCTCAAGCTGCAACGGCTCGCATGATGCTACCTGTTGGTCTCGGCTTAGGTTTGGAACCTGCGCTGCTTATCGGCTTGATGCCAGCGGTATACGGCTACTTCTTTATTCCCAACTACCCTTCAGATATCGCGACTGTGAACTTCGATACCTCGGGCACAACTAAGATTGGTAAGTGGTACTTCAACCACTCATTCATGTCTGTGGGCTTAATCGGCGTGATTGGTGCGTGTTGCTTGGGTTACTTGCTAGGGCAAATGATCATTCCTTCGTAACTAGCCAAATCAACGATAAATTAGAGGCGAGTCATTGTACATTTTCGTACAGCCTGAGTGACTCGCCTTTCTTTATTGCACTATTAACTACAGCAAGAAATCGTCATCAATCGCGACAAAATTGTCGGCACAATCAATCAGAGTTTGAGATGTAAGTTTAGGTACACCATAAACGGTCACCGTTTTATTGAAGCGCTGCTGAATTCTCTCTACTAGCAGACTAAAGTCTCCATCTCCCGAAACTAGAATCACTTCCTCAACTTCGGGAGCAATTTCAATTGCATCGAGAGTAATACCCACATCCCAATCGCCTTTCGAGCTGCCATCACGACGCTGGATGTAGGGTTTAAGCATCACCTCAAATCCAACACCACGAAGAATATGGTGGAACTGACGTTGCTTGGGATCATTGCTCGCAATAGCATAAGCACGAGCACTTACCACCTCTTTCCCTTGTGTGGCAACATACCAAAACTGGTTGTAATCAAAATTGCTTCGATACGCTTCGCGACAGGTGTAATACACATTCTGTACATCAACCAAAATGGCGATTTTTTGTTTGCTTTCCGAACTCATCTATTTCTACGCTCAATTTATTTGCTGCCTACCCTATGCCAGTTTTGGAAAAAGCACAATGAGCCAATTCCACTAAACTTAACGTATAAAAAGTTATTTGGGTTTCTAGGGGGACTGTCATGGGCGGAAAGTTACTAGTGATACTACTTTCTTGTATCTTGTCATCGACAGCATTTGGTTATCCAGCGCACTCCAAATACTGGCCACATAGAAGTGTGCTCTACTTTGCGCCGGAAAATGATGAATACGTCAAACAATTCTTGCTAGAAACACTTATGAATGAGTGTGAGTTGGAAGACAGAGATGTCGTCACACTGGTCATTACAGAACAAGGTTATACTTTTCCTGCTTGGCTTAAAGAAGAGTTCGACCTAAAAATGCTAGCTCGTCTTTATGCGGTCGAAAAAGGTTCTCATACCGCTATTTTGCTTGGTAAAGATGGTCTAGAAAAGCACCGCTGGGGCGCAGAAACAGACTGGCCGTTTATCAACAACCTCATTGATCAAATGCCTATGCGTAAGCAAGAAATGCAGAGGCAACAAAGCCCCTGTAAAATATAGTCACTTCTGAGCAGTATTACTTTGCGAACCAATCCAACTTGTTGTGAAGTTGAGTCACGCTGCCAACCACAATCAATGCTGGGCTCACGGCTTGCTCTGCCATGATCGATAGCTCGTTCAACTTTCCTTGGAACACGCGCTGCTCTGGGCGCGTACCGTTTTCAATAATGGCGCATGACATCTCAGGATCTAACCCATGAGTGATCAGCTTATCCATAATATGGCCGCTTTGCTTCAAACCCATATAGAACACAAGTGTGTTGTTGGATTGCGCTAGTGAATGCCATTCAATCTCACGACCATCTTTTTGTACATGACCAGTGATAAATTGAACGCTTTGTGCATGGTCGCGGTGTGTTAATGGAATACCTGCGTAAGCCGTTGCACCCGCAGCAGCTGTGATACCCGGAACCACTTCGTATTTGATGCCGAATTCTGCTAGCTCTTCTAGCTCTTCACCGCCACGACCAAAGATAAATGAATCGCCGCCTTTTAGACGTACAACGCGTTTACCTTCTTGCGCTTTTTGCACCAAGATTTGGTTGATTTGATCTTGAGGCACGCAGTGAAAATCGAGCTTTTTCCCAACATAAATCATCTCTGCTGATGCATGCGCCAACTCAAGAATCTCTTTTGATACCAATCGGTCGTACACAACAACTTCAGCCGCTTGAATGGCTTTTAAGCCTTTTACTGTGAGTAAATCAGGGTCACCAGGACCTGCACCAACAAGAGAAACAAAGCCGCTGTTTAAAGATGAGTTAACAGTTGTCATATCAACGCCTATCGAAAATTTGGACATAAAAAGTAACACTCAAGTCATTAACTCAAGGTTAAAATCACCCCAAGGAGTTATTACTTTTTATAGCTAAATCAATACAATACTTATCGAAAGTTAAATGAGTTGAACAGCCCTACCTACCATAGGTAGGGCCAGATAAAAGCGGTTTATTTTGCGATTGCAGGCTCTGTTTTTACTTCTTCTTCAACTACGTTGATAGAAGGCGCTGTTTTTGCGTGAGTTAGGTACAGTGGAATACAAGTCATTACGAGACCACCGACAATATTACCTAGAATGGTTGGAATAAGGTTGAAGTTCAACCAAGTCGCGATACCAAAATCCGCACCTAGAATCATACCTAGTGGGAATAGGAACATGTTTACTACGGTGTGTTCAAATACTAGCGCAAAGAAGATGAAGATTGGGAACCACATCATTGCTACACGACCAGACACCGAACGTGCCGTCATGTTGCCGATAACGCCTAGACACACCATTAGGTTACAGAAGATGCCGCGTACGAAACATGTGATCCATCCGTCCATACCCATGTTTTCAAAACCAAGGCTACGCGCGGTAGAAACAGCCACAAATTTCTTCGCTACTGCATTCAGTTCTAGAGAGAAGTTACCTGTTAGAGAGATAGCCACTAGGTAAGCAACGATCAGAGAACCGATAAGGTTACCCAAGCCTACAAGACCCCAACAACGGAAGATACGACCCCAAGTGATGCCCGGACGGTTAGCAAACTTAGCCAGAGGCGCTAGACCAAAAACACCGGTTACTAGGTCATACCCCATCACACTTAGAATTACGAAACCAACGGGGAAAACAAGTGCTCCTACAAGACCGATACCCGTTTGTACAATCGCGGTAATAGCAACCACCACCGCAAGCGAAAGAATAACGCCAGCCATCGTACCGCGAAGCAGAAGGTCTCGCGTGCTTGTATTAGTTTTCGCTTCACCAACATTGATCATGGTTTGCACGAATTCTGCAGGCTTAAAATCAGTAGACATGAATGTGTCCTTATCCAAAATTGAAAGTTAAAAAGTTAAAGATTGAATAGAGAAAGGCTTCCCGTTGACACCTGAACGCTATCTACAACACCTCGCTTCCCTGTTCCCCTGAGATGATGCTTGGAAAGCCTTTGTCTATTGAATCTAGGTTTCAGTTCATTCCCTCCCCCTAAGAGGAGGGAATGAAAACCAAGCTTACGCAGAGATTTCTACTTCGCCGTTGGTTACACGCGTTTTGTACGCTTTCACGCTAAAACGTTCGTCTTCCATGCACGCACCTGTTGTCAGGTTAAAGCGCTGCTTCTTAAGTGGGCTTGCCACCCAAAGCTCGCCTTGGTGCTCACAGATCAAACCGCGAGAAAGCACGTTTGATTGGAAGAACGGGTCTGTGTTGCTGATCGCCAGCACTTCTTCTGCTTGTGTTGGGCGAAATACCGCAACTTGCTGACCATTAACCAAAGCACAAACGCCAGTGCCCGGTACGATGTCGCTGATTTGGCAAATCTTTTCAAATGACATAATCAACCTTCCCTTATGCTTCAGTGATCGCTACGTGTAGGATGTCGCCTTTCGCTTCAGGGTGTTTTTCCGTGAAGGTTGCTGGGCGGTGCTGTTCACGCTCTTGTACAAACACGACGTTTTCATCGCGCTTGTCAGAGTTGATGAAGTGCGCGAAACGAGTCAGTTGTGATTCGTCGTTGATGGTCGCAGTCCACTCACACTCGTACTCGTCGACAAGCTTCGCTACGTCTGCTTCTAGTTGAGCGTTGATGCCAAGTTTGTCTTCAACAATCACTTCGCGTAGGTAGTCAACGCCACCTTCCATGTTTTCCATCCAAACTGATGTGCGTTGTAGTGGCGCAGCAGTACGGATGTAGAACATCATGAAGCGGTCGATGTACTTGATTAGCGTTTCTTTATCTAGGTCACTTGCAAGTAGGTCTGCGTGACGAGGTTTCATACCACCGTTACCACATACGTACATGTTCCAACCAGCGTCAGTCGCGATAATACCAAGGTCTTTACCTTGTGCTTCCGCACACTCACGAGTACAGCCAGAAACACCGAACTTCATCTTATGAGGTGTACGAATGCCTTTGTAACGGTTCTCGATGTAAGAACCTAGACCAACAGAGTCTTGAACACCGTAACGACACCAAGTAGAGCCCACACAGGTCTTCGCCATACGAAGTGCTTTTGCGTACGCTTGACCTGTTTCGAAACCAGCGTCGATAAGCTTGCGCCAGATCTCTGGAAGATCGTCTTTTTGAGCACCAAACAGACCAATACGTTGAGCACCGGTTACTTTGGTGTATAGGTTGTATTCTGCTGCAACGTTCGCTAGTGCACTCAGTGCTTGAGGTGTTACTTCACCACCCGCCATACGTGGGATAACAGAGTAAGTACCGTCTTTTTGGATGTTACCTAGGAAGTTATCGTTCGTGTCGTGCAGCTTAACCAGTTGTGGCTTAAGGATGTGCTCACCCCAGCAAGAAGCCAAGATAGAACCAGCCAGTGGTTTACAAACTTCACAGCCGTAACCTTTACCGTATTTCTCTAGAAGCTCATCAAACGTTTTGATCTCTTCAATACGGATTAGGTGGAACAGCTCTTGGCGTGAGTATGCAAAGTGCTCACACACGTCGTTCTTCACTTCGATACCAGATTTAGCAAGCTCAGCATTTAGAACAGACGTCACTAGGGGAATACAACCACCACAGCCTGTACCCGCACCCGTCACGGCTTTGATGTCGCCCAATGTGTGGTGACCATCAGCAACCGCTTGTGCGATCTTGCCTTTGGTTACGTCGAAACAAGAGCAGATCACTGCACTTTCTGGTAGAGCATCTGCACCTAGTGCTGGTTTCTCAGCGCCTGCGTGTGCAGGAAGGATCAACGCATCTGGGTGTTCTGGTAGGTCGATTTCGTTCAACATAAGTTGAAGCAGGTCGCCGTAGTCAGACGTATCGCCAACCATAACCGCGCCAAGCAGTTTCTTGTTGTCTTTAGAAACGATAAGACGTTTGTAGACTTCTTGTTCTTCGTTCTGGTAAACGTAACTCTTACAACCTTCAGTACGACCGTTCGCGTCACCGATTGAACCTACTTTTACACCTAGAAGTTTCAGCTTCGCAGACATGTCAGCGCCTTCGAATTTGCTTTCTGTGTTACCTAGTAGGTGATCAACAGCAACTGTCGCCATCTTGTAACCAGGAGCAACAAGGCCGTAGAACATTTCGTTCCAAGACGCACATTCACCGATAGCGTAGATGTTCTCATCAGAAGTCTGACAATGGTCGTTAATAGCAACACCGCCACGAGGTGCCACTTCTAGCTCCATTTGACGTGCTAGTTTGTCTTGTGGACGAATACCTGCAGAGAATACGATGAAGTCTGTTTCTAGCTCTGAACCGTCAGCAAAACGCATAACATTGCGTGCGTTTGTGCCTTCTGCCGCAATCTCAAGCGTATTTTTGCTGGTGTGAACGTTCACGCCCATACGCTCGATTTTTTGACGAAGTTGGTTACCACCAGCAAGGTCAAGTTGCTCAGCCATTAGCTTCGGTGCGAACTCAACAACGTGCGTTTCTACACCCAGAGCTTTCAATGCGCCCGCAGCTTCAAGACCTAGCAGACCACCACCGACAACAACGCCTGATTTGCTCTTCTTCGCACACGCTTCGATCGCTTTAAGATCTTCGATAGTACGGTAAACAAAACAGTCTTTGCTTTCGTGACCTTTGATAGGTGGAACAAATGGGAATGAGCCAGTAGCAAGAATCAGCTTGTCGTATTGAACTTCGCGACCAGTGCTTGAGTAAACAATGCGGTTTTCACGGTTGATGTTAATCGCGCGTTCACCGATCAGCATGTTAATACCGTGTTTCTCGTAGAAGCCTTCTTTTACTAAAGAAAGTTCATCTGCAGTATGGTGAGAAAAGTAAGAGGAAAGGTGCACACGGTCGTATGCGACACGAGGTTCTTCACAGAAAACCGTAATGTCTATATTAGACATATCAGCTTTCTCGACTAAGTCTTCAATATAACGGTGCCCTACCATACCGTTACCGATGACTACTAGCTTCAACTTGCTCATTATAATTCCTAAGGGTTAGGTTCTTATCACTGAGCTCATTGTTAATTGTGAAAGAAAATTAATACATGATGTAAATCAATTACAATTTCAAACTACCCTAAAGGGGTAGATGAACGTATTTATCTGACTATTGCGAAATAAAAAGTAATTTATTAACGGATATTGGTAGTTTTAACAAACTGAGATAACCGAAGCCATGCTAGCAACGGACTATACCGTTTTGCTTTTATGAAGTTAGGCTGACCATCGAAACCGAGCACACCTACGATAAATCCTGTTTTGCTTCTAAACGACGCACTCACTTGACTTCACCGTTTCAAGGTGATCAGAGAACAATATCTGAAGTGATTGAAAGATTTAGAAAAATCAAGCTTCACAACAAAAATTTTTTACTAGCTAAGTCGCACTATAAAGACTAAAATCGGGTTTAGTTCATATGGAATAGCGTCCATATGATTGATACCGTAATTGACATATAGAGTGCCGTCCCATTTTTGTGAGGCGGCCTTTTATTTGGGAGTCATAAAATGTCAGAAAACAATTCTATCTACATCTCAAGCTTAGATATGAACCGAATCACGGCCTTGTTGGATAAAATGCCAAACATCGCAGCGGAGCTTGTGGAATTAGAAGCAGAGCTCGACCGAGCAACAGTTCTTGAGCCAGAACAAATGCCAGATAACGTGGTCACGATGAACTCGACTGTAGAGTTTAAATTTTCAGGTGAAGATAGAACCATGACAAAGACACTGGTTTACCCTTCTGAACTGAAAAGCAGTGATGATATCTCTATTTTTGCGCCCGTAGGCAGCGCACTGATCGGTTTGTCTGTCGGCCAAAAACTTGAATGGCCAATGCCAAATAATCAAGTGAAGACAATTGAAATTGTCGATATCACATACCAACCTGAGCGTTGTGGTGCACTAAACCGCTAGCCCTCAGTAGTCCCGGTGCAAAGGCCTCCATTTAAGACTTTGCACCAGGAGAGCCCCTCGCTTACCCCCTATTTCCTTCTTTGTTTTCCAAGCATTTACTTTGCTGCTCTTAAGTAACATCACCGATTCTTTATTATTTACCGCATATTCAATATTTATATCTCCAAGCTCAATCATAGAAATTGCAAAGTATTTTTCGTATATTGTCGCTCCGAAAACGACGTAAATTATGCGCAAAATGGAAGAATATCTAACTCGAATTGCCTGCTTAGAAAAAGAAAATGAAGAGCTGAAGCGGAAGAATGCGCGACTACAAGAAAAGTTGAATGCTGCACTCGACAGTAATGGACTGTGTTTGTGGGAGCAGCATATTCCTTCAGGTACTTTGACGATATTCAATATGCAGTGGGGCAAAATGCTAGGTTATCAGCCCCATGAGTTAACCGCGACGGTTGAAACGTGGAAAAACAATCTCCACCCTGAAGATTATGATCTTGCGGTGGGTGCATTTGAAGATCACCTAGCTGGCAAAACCGACCTTTATGAGGTAGTTCATCGCATGATTCATAAAGACGGCAGTGATAGTTGGGTCTACGATCGAGGGCGCATCGTCGAGTATGGTTCTGATGGCGAACCACTACGGATGATGGGTACTCATATCGATATTACAAAAGAAAAGCGTTATGAGCAGCAACTGGCCAAGTTGGCTTCGAGTGATCCATTGACTGGATTGTTAAATAGAAAAGCAATTGAGGAAAACTTTAATCATCAACCTCAAACCGAACCGTCTCAGCAGTCTGCTTTAGTGTTTGTTGATATAGATAATTTTAAAGCAGTTAACGACCAGCTAGGCCATCATACTGGCGACACCCTCCTCATCAATATCGCCAATAGCTTAACAGAGCTTGCGTCAAGCAAGTCTCAAGTTGGACGCATAGGAGGCGATGAATTTGTTATCTTAAACTGGCATTCAAGTCGAGAGGAAATATCCCAACTTTGCAATCAACTCTTAGATTCAATCATTCCAGCGATAAATCAAGACTTACATAAAGTAACGATAGGAATGAGTATCGGTGTTTGTCTCTTTAACAAAGGAAAGCAACCGTTTAATGAAGTGTATCAAAAAGCCGATCACGCAATGTATGAGATAAAGAAAAATGGCAAAAATGGAGTACAATTTTTCAACTTAAAAAGTTGATATCTCTCCATAAATCATCATGTTATGAAATCAGTCATTTGCTACAACTTGAACTAACTAAAGATAAATTCTTTATATCTAAGCCAGTTACCGAAATTACCCCTAGGTACTCATAAATTTGGCACGATACAAATAAATCCCCTCCTCTCCTAGCATCAACCCAATAAGCAACTACACTCATTTAACTGATAGATTAATTACTACTATTATGAAGGGAGTTGTTTTTGATGGATACAAAACAGATTTCTACAGTTATCATAATTTTAGTTCTTTCTGCATTAGTAGTTGCTTATTTAAAGTTAACAACGGTATCAAATGCTATCCACAAACCTACAACAATCGGTATATCTAAGACGCCTCTGTCAGCCCCTTTTATCATTGCAGAGCACATAGGTGCGTTTGAAGAAAACGATTTAAACGTCGAACTTATCATGTGCTTTGGAGGGGTCGAATGTTCAAACCTACTTCTAGAAAACCATGTTAATTACGCCACTTTTTCTGAAAGCGTACTGATGTTTAAAAGCTTTGAATACAAAGATTTAGCATTAATCACTTCTTTTGCATCTTCTACGAATGATATTAAGCTGCTAACTAAAAAGCGGTCTGGCATAGAAAGTATAGATAAATTACCAGGAAAAAAGGTTGGTGTAATAAAAAAGAGCGCTAGCGAATATTACTTAGACTTGTTGCTACAGGTAAATGACATTGATTTAGAAAAAGTAGAAAAAATATCATCAACAACGCACGTTATTATAAATCATTTAATGCAAGGAAACGTCGATGCAATATCTACTTGGGAGCCATACGGATTTATGGCCAAGAATAGAATAAATGAAGAAGTAAAGAACATAGGAATTATTGGCGTGTATAAACTTTACTTTTTGCTTGTATCAAAAGAAATACACA
The DNA here is from genome assembly GCF_033339315.1 of Vibrio sp. 661. Taxonomy (NCBI): domain Bacteria; kingdom Pseudomonadati; phylum Pseudomonadota; class Gammaproteobacteria; order Vibrionales; family Vibrionaceae; genus Vibrio; species Vibrio sp. 661. Next base: position 58,860 of record NZ_JAWOUJ010000019.1, read on the forward strand.
TTGAAAAATCAGATCAAGAAGTAATGAAAATAATAAAGTCACTTCATCACTCAATTAACTGGATGGATAAAAACCCTCATTTAACAATGAAAATACTATCACAAAAACTTAACATAACAGTTGAAGAAATATCTTGGAGTTGGGATGATTATAACTTTCGATTAAATTTAACGAATTCTTTATTATTTACATTACAATCAGAAGCTAATTGGGCATTAAAACAAAACTATGTAGAAGGACAGATTCCAAATTACAGAAAAATATTTAAAGAAAACTATATCAATTCATATTTTGATGGTCTAGATTAAAATGCATCGTTCGTTAAACCACTATTTAGCATCACTATTCAGTCTAAGCGTAATACTATGTATCAGCGTTATAGTATACATAAGCTTCATAAAAATAGAAGATTATAAAGCCAAGAAACAATTAAACCAAATAATGGACATACAAATATCATTAGAGTCATTAAGTAGTTATCTTTGGGCTTACACTCAAAATAGAGGAAAAAACAATTTCACACAATTCATGATTTCTCATAACAAATTAAACGAATTATTATCTCAAAATGAAGATGTTTTATACCTTACTAAAGACCTAAAAAAAATGAATCTCGAACTGTATTTTTTAGTTCAATACGAAAATAATCATTTACTAGACAAAGATCGCCATTATGATTCAGTCGTAAATTATAATAAATCAAATCCTGTCATACAATCCAGAATAAACATTGTATCCCAGGATATGAATAATGAAATAATATATATTTATAAAAAAATACTTAATAATAAGTCTACAAAACTACAAAATTTAAATTATTACACTCAAGCAGGTATTATTTTTATCTCTCTGGTTGTTATGCTATTATGCTTTTATATAAAAATAAAGTTCAAGAGAAGCTTTCAAAGGTTTATAAATGGAATAAAACAATTAAGCAGGTCAAATTTTGACTATAAAATCCCTTCAGAAAATCAATTCACGGAATTTGAAAATCTGTCTTGTTACTTCAATAAAATGGCGGCATTGTTAAACCACACAACAATATCAAAATCAAAACTTAAAGAAGAAGTAGAGAATCAAACTTCAGTTCTAAATCGTCAAAAAGAAAGTTTGGTATTTTTGTCTGAGCACGACTCCTTAACTAATATCTACAATCGTCGAGCAATAGAAAAACATTTGATCCAGCTTACGCGTAATTTCAGAGGCAGTGAGAATAGTTTTAGTTTGTTTTTTATAGATTTAAATTTATTTAAGGATATTAACGATAGCCATGGCCATGAGGCAGGTGATGCAGTGTTAAAATCTGTAGCTAGTAGATTATCAAGTATTATCGACGAATCAGACATGGTAGGCCGCTTTGGTGGAGATGAATTTATTATTATTCATCGTTCACACACAACAGGTACGTCTCTGTCTGCATGTGCACTACGCTATATCCAAGAAATAGAAAAAGTAATTCATTTTAAAGGTAAAGAGTTATGCGTCGGAGCTAGCATTGGTATTGCACTCTATCCTGAGCATGGGTCGAATGTACATGAATTATTAACAGCGGCAGACAAGTCTATGTATCAGTCAAAACGTTCTAAAGCTAGCTCGTTCACTATTGTCGACAACAGCAGTTCGCTGTTAAAGAGGCCTATGTTTTAATCTAAAGTAGCTGTGGAAACGTTCTACATGCGAATATTCAACGACATCGACCACTGTGGCCACTTACAGTAATAAAGCCGCTTTTATCACATAGCAAAAGCTAAACTCGTAAGCTAAACGCTCTCCAGGCATTGAAGAAAAATAATCCATTGTGAATGGTTAATCCTCCCCTTTTAAACGTCAACTTTCACCACCATATGATAGTTAAGATTCATTAACAGGCTATAACTATCCTATGTCTTTTCCTCGTTTATCTGTTCTGGATTTGGCACCCGTGTCCGACGGAACAAACTTCACCGAAACGTTCGAACGCTCCGTTGAATTAGCTCAATCAATCGAGTCCTGGGGCTATCATCGGTTTTGGATGGCTGAACACCATAACATGCCCGACATCGCCAGTGCCGCAACCAGTGTATTACTCAGTCATATTGGAGCGCACACGAACTCGATCCGTTTAGGATCAGGTGGAATCATGTTACCTAACCATGCACCACTAGTTATTGCAGAGCAATTCGGAACGTTAGAGGCATTATACCCTGGTCGTATTGACCTCGGATTAGGACGCGCACCAGGCACCGACTACCAAACAATGCATGCATTAAGGCGGGAACCAGAGCATATGGATCCTGACTTTGAAGAGCTGTTGGAGGAACTTAATTTCTTTCTTGGTCCCGTATCTCGAAATCAACCAGTCGCGGCTTATCCAGGTAACAACACATCTCTGCCGATTTGGCTTCTGGGGTCGAGTACATACAGCGCACGTTTAGCAGCTAAGAGAGGCTTACCTTTCGCATTTGCTGCACACTTTGCTCCAGATGCAATGTCTCGTGCTCTAAACTTTTATCGAGATGAGTTTGTCCCATCCGAGCATTTAGCTCAACCCTATGTGATGATTTGTGCCAACGTTATCGTAGCGGATACTCAGTCACATGCAGATTTTCTCGCGACAACAGAGAAGCAAAAATTCTTAAAAATGATTCGCGGCAATCGCGAAAAACTTCGCGCACCAGTGAAAAGTATGGCACCACTATGGTCAGCACAGGAAAAGCTTCACGTTGAAACTCAATTACGTGAATCTATCCATGGTGATCAAACATATGTAAGACAGAAAATTGAGAAACTTTTGGAACGCACTGGGGCAGATGAAATTATGGTAAACACGATGGTGTTTGAACAATCTGAGAAGTTGAGATCCTACAGGTTACTATCGGAACTCATGGACAAGTAAAAGAATGGAGGCGCCTCCCGGAGTCGAACCGAGGTCCACGGATTTGCAATCCGCTGCATAGCCACTCTGCCAAGGCGCCTTTCTGATTTTTTATCTCTGTCACCAAAGATTTTGATGGTGCCCCGGGCCGGACTTGAACCGGCACAGCGCGAACGCCGAGGGATTTTAAATCCCTTGTGTCTACCAATTCCACCACCAGGGCAACGCAATCATGCGATGGGTTAGACACCATCTATCTCGCGACCTTTGCCGTGAGAACGAGGCGTACTTTAACGGATTAATTTATCTGGTCAACAAAAAATTAGTCTTTTTTATTCAAATGGTTAAAAAGACGACTCTAACGAACAAAGGGCGATCATTTTGCTTATTTGATCATCAATACGCTTTGCTTTCGTGCCTTTTAACCTTCTCATTTTATATCAATGAAGAGCCAACAAATCGCGCAAGTTAACAGTATGGGTATAAACTTAACGTGTATTTCAGAGAACAAAATAGCGCTCATCATGTTTCGAAAACCATCATTTCACTTACCCTTACATGCCGACTCCGAACTCGACTTCGTAGTGCCCCACTTCTTCCTTACTGAATTTGATTATGCACGCTCTCTGGAGCAGGGAGTCATCGACGACTTGGATCCTGAATATACACACCAATATCGCGTCACACTGAGGCGCATACGCTCACTATGCTCACTACTTCGCGAACTGATCCCTCCTTTTGAACAGCGTATTTTGAAACCTCATTTAAAAATAATGATGAAGAAAACAAATAAGCTGCGTGATTTGGACGTATTTATCTTGGGCAAAAAACAATACATTGAAATGCTCCCAAACCACAAATCGTCTCTTGAGCAGCTTTTTGGCTTTATCGAAGCCGAACGTGCTTACGAACAGGCAAAAGTTACGCGTTGGCTAGCTACAGAAGAATACACAACGCACTGCACTTTGGTCAGGAATAGTCTGCTGCGAAGTACGCAACACGAACGAGTGGATAGCAACGTACCTGCGTTACTCTTCGCAAGCCAAAAAATCTCCGATCAATTTAAAAAAGTTGATAAAGCACGACGCAAGATCTCGGACAAAAGTCGTGACAGTGTGATTCATTCGATGCGGATAAAGTGCAAAGCGCTGCGTTATTTGTTAGAAGGATTTTCCACGCTCTATCCTTCCCAACAGCACAAAAACAACGTGAAACAACTAAAACTATTGCAAGACAAGCTCGGTGACTTTAACGACACTTCAAGTCAAATTGAATTTTTCGCACAACTCAAAGAGACAGCAAATCTCAATAAACAAGATCGTAAGGCTTTGAAAAAGCTAATTAACGTACTTAGCGAACATCATGAACTCTCTCGCCAAACCATCTTGACGCATTTAAGCCAGTTTGAGTCTTTCATTCGCGATACCAATACACAGAATCTCTACCGACCCTAAATCAAGGTTCACGTATTTTTAATATTCATTAATTACAGTCAACCGTTAGGCTCCACTAAGAAAGTTAACGTGAAACCATTAAAACGATACCAATACGAGCGCTATGCGGTGCTTTGTAATCTCGCCTACCCTCGCGTCTTCAGGCAAACTCAATACGGGTTCGATCCTAATGGGCAACGAGTCATTAGAAATGAACACGGTAAGATTATGATTCGCGTGCTCTGGAGTAAAAAACAGAGTGAAGTGGTCGTAGTGATTAAAGGCTCACACAGTATCAGTGATTGGTTGTTGAACTTCGCGATGTGGACGAGAAGCTGTCGAAGGTTGGGACTAAACTATCGCATTCACGCGGGTTTCTATCATCTGTTGTTCCAAGAAAGTTTACCGAGCCGGAATGAAGATCGGTTAGGGTTGACCGTGATCGAACGCCTCGAAGGTATCGTTGTACCACTTATTCTCAGGGGGAAAAGAATCACTATTACTGGCCACTCTTCAGGTGGCGCGATTGGCAGTGTTTTTGCTGACTATATTGAGAAAAAATACCCAAAAAGCATTAAACGCGTGGTCACTTTCGGACAGCCCGCTGTCGGGGATTGGACGTTTAAGAAACGCTACCGTTTGGGGCACAAAACATACAGGATTTGTTGCGACATCGACATCGTGACCTTTATGCCGCCCGTACCTTTTTTGTATTGGCATGTAGGCAAAATGCTATGGTTATATAACGGGAGAATATACGAGAACACCCCAACGCTCATACGGCTTGGGCGCTCCTTATTTAGTTGGCTGATGCGACCGTTCTCTTATCACTTTATGAGTAAATACATTCGCGACAAAGACTTTTTTGATGAACGCTGAGTTAAACATCCGAAAGGTATGACGTACAGACACGAAAAAGCCGGACTTCGCCGGCTTTACGATTAAGTGGTGATCTACAGAGAGGCAATTTCTTTTTCAAGTTGATATTTGTTATCTGTGACAATTCGCTCTAACACTTCAACACGTCGCTTCAAGTCACCAATTTGCTTGTTAAGGTTATCTTGTTCTTCTCGGCTCATCGTATTACGTTCAGATATCTCCAACGCTCTTACTTCTTTACGATGGTTCAAGATTAACTTTATTATCCCGCCCCCAAATATGGCACCGAACACAATAGCCACAACCAATACATCAGCAATAGATTCCATTCTTTATCTTCCTCTAGATTATGCTCAAATATAAGTTACTCATTTGTTGAATGAATATCAAATAACACATTGATTCATTGAAAAGTTTTATCAAGAATTGCCTACTCTGTATCAAAATCACAGGAATGGATTATTCAACGCCAACCCAAACCGAGACAGATCCGCCGTTTACTGGGAACTCAGCCCAACCATTCGCATCAGTCCAAACTTCTTCAGTTCGGATACCCAACTTGTCTACGTAGCGAGCACTTGGTTTACCCGTATACATCCACTTCGAGCCGCCTGGTCCATCGCTCATGATCACGGCCATTGAATGTAGATGCTCTGCATCACCTTCTCGAGTCCAACCAATTACGTCCCAGTGGTCGAGATAAGAATGTTGTTTGCCATACGCATAATCTTTACGCAGTGTTACTAGCTCTTCAATGTAAGGCACTTTGACCATGTTGATGTCATGCCCTTTATCACTGTACTGCGCGCCGTAGTAATCTGCATAAAACACGGATGGATAACCTTCTTCACGCAATAAGATAAACGCGTAAGCGAGCGGCTTAAACCACCAATCAACCGTCGACTCCAAAGCCTGCAAAGGTTGAGTGTCATGGTTTTCTACTAAGGTTACCGCTTTGACTGAATTGTCCTTCATCAGCGTACCATCCATGATTTGACGCATATCGTAGCTACCACCCGATTTAGACGCATTGTAGAAGTTCATATGTAACGGTGCATCGAATAGAGACATGCTGCCAGAAGTTTTGATGATAAAGTTATGCAGCTGATTCACATCGTAGTTCCAGTACTCTCCGACCGTGAAAAGTTCTTTCCCTGTTTTCCAACGTAGGTGATCAATCCATTCTTGCAGGTATTGATATTTGATGTGCTTCACCGCGTCCATTCTAAACCCATCCACACCCGTCATGTTGATATACCACTCGCCCCAGTCTTTCAGCTCTTGCTTCACTTCAGGGTGATCCATGTCTAGATCAGCGTACATAAGGTAATCGTAGTTGCCTTTTTCCGAGCTAACTTCCCAATCCCATGCCTTACCCTCACCTTTGAATTTGAAGATAGCTTTTTCTTCGCCAGCATCGTCCCAATCCACGCCATCAAAGTGGTACCACGTCCAATGAAAGTTTGAGTACTTGTCGTTGCGCCCAGGGAAATCAAACTCTACCCACGCTTCAATCCATTTATCACCAAGTTCAATATTTCGGTTGTTCCAATCTACTCGCTTGGTATCAACCCAAGACTTTCCATCCGCACCACCGCGATGGTTGAACACCACATCGCCATAAATCTGGATATTGTTTTTATGGGCAGCATTGATGGCGCTTAGGTACTGATCTTTGGTGCCATACTTGGTGCGCACCGAACCTTTTTGATCAAACTCTCCCAAATCGTACATATCATAAACGCCATAACCGACGTCGTTGCTACCACCAGCACCTTTATAGGCGGGTGGTAACCATAACGCAGTAAAGCCGTTATCAGATAGTGCCGACGCGTTGTTTTCAACTTGTGTCCAGAGTGCACCGTCATTTGGCACATACCAATGGAAATACTGCATCATGGTGCCATTTTGTGCCGCCATTACAGGCGAACTGAGCAGCAAAGTTAAGGGTAAAAGTGTAGGTTTAAGGTTGAATGTTTTCATTATTTTTCTCTCACGTTGAGGACTAGAATCCTCCTTTCTGTATATACGCACCAAGCGATACTAACTATGACGCTAGCTAGGTTGCTGCCTGTAATACAAAAAGCTCGGATTACAATCGAAGAGAAACTATCACCAATCACACTATACAATTATTGAGTTGTCTAACATTTATAAAATCAATGAGTAGCGCGTTAAAAATATTGAATGGTGATCAAAACATGGGAGACTTTAGGAAAGCGCGAAGGGTTACGAAAAGGTGGACTAAAAACGAAAAAAGCCAGTCATTTAAGACTGGCTTTCGAAATAGTGGAGGCGCCTCCCGGAGTCGAACCGAGGTCCACGGATTTGCAATCCGCTGCATAGCCACTCTGCCAAGGCGCCTTTCTGATTTTTTATCTCTGTCACCAAAGATTTTGATGGTGCCCCGGGCCGGACTTGAACCGGCACAGCGCGAACGCCGAGGGATTTTAAATCCCTTGTGTCTACCAATTCCACCACCAGGGCAACGCAATCATGCGATGAGTTAGACACCATCTGTCTCAGCGACCTTTGCCGTGAGAACGAGGCGTACTTTAACGGATTAATTTATCTGGTCAACAATAAATTTTATCTTTTTGATTTAAGTGCTTAAAAAGCGATCTGCCTAGTATATTTGGCATTCAATTAGACCAATAAGCACCCGTTCCCTTTCAATTAGCTATAAAGTCATACGCATACTAGTGCCCGAAACTGCTTCGAGGTAAACACGCGACTATCAGCTATGAACGCTGATCTTTTCACCGCTGTAACATCTGTAACAATTTGATTCCCTACTCTTGGCACGACTGCGTACAGAACATCATATTTTGTTACCGATAACTTTATATCGAATGTGGTCGTACCTTTATAAAATCATTGACTTTTTTTATTTTCAAACAAAGCTCAATTCATTATCGAAAATATCAATAAATAATGGTACGTTACACGAGTTGCAGTAATTTAATGGACATATATCACATATAAGGATGTGGTTTACTTTGGCGACACAACATAAGAAAAACAAGGTATATCACTAATGTCTATCAAGAATCTTTCTATAGCGAAAAAGATATCGCTATCGTTTTTACTCATTGCCATCGTCAACATTGCATTTGGCGTATTTTTATCTACAGAGCTCAAAAGCATCAAATCTGAGCTTTTAAACTATACCGATGATACGCTTCCTGCAATGGAAAGGGTCGATTCGATTCGAGATCACTTGTCTCGCTGGCGCCGAGCTCAATTTGCTGCGTACACTTATGAAGACGCAGACCAAGTCAAAACTAAAATTTCTAACAATATTAGAGAACGCGAAAAGATCACTAGAGAGCTCAACGCTTACGGGGAAACTATCTGGCCTGGCGAAGAGCAGCAAACTTACCAGCGTCTTATGCGTCAATGGAAAAAGTACTTGGTTACTATGGACCAGTACAATGAAGCGATGCTAGCTAACGACAAAAGCAAGGCCCACCCTATTTTGGCGAACTCTTTGTCTGCTTTCGAAGCGGTTGACTCAGAGTTAGGCGAACTAATCCGTCTCCTTAAAGAAGCTATGGATAGCAACAAAACTCATATCCTGTCCTCTGTAAATGGATTGAGTAATTCTTCAATTGCAAGTAACGTGATTATTCTACTGATCATGGTAGGCATGACATACGTGCTGACTCGCCTAATTTGTGGCCCACTTAAACTTGTTGTTGAGCAAGCAAATGCCATCGCGACAGGTGATCTATCAAGTGACATTGACCGTAAAGCAATCGGCAATGACGAGCTTGGTGAACTGGCAGACGCGACCACTAAGATGCAAGACGACTTACGCCAAGTTATCGATAACGTGATTGCTGCAGTTACTCAGTTAAGCAGCGCTGTCGAAGAGATGAACCAAATCTCCGATATTTCTGCGTCTGGTATGAAAGATCAACAGCTGCAAATTACGCACATCGCAACAGCAATGACAGAAATGAAAGCGGCCGTAGCCGATGTTGCTCGTAACACTGAAGACTCAGCGAACCAAGCTAACGAAGCAAACCGCCGCACACAACACGGTGTTCGTGAAACCCAAGGTATGGTTGACGCGATTCAAGAAGTTTCAAACGTAATTGGCGCTGCAGGCGATACCGTAGCAGAGCTTGAACAGCAATCGAATAAAATTAACGTGATCGTGGATGTTATCCGCGACATCGCCGATCAAACCAACCTACTTGCACTTAATGCAGCCATTGAAGCGGCGCGTGCTGGTGAGTCTGGTCGCGGCTTTGCCGTCGTTGCAGACGAAGTTCGAACTCTTGCCGGCCGTACGCAAGATTCAACGAGTGAAATCACTTCGATCATTGAGCAGCTACAATCACTTGCAAAAGACGCAAAATCAGCCACTGAACTTTCTAGAACCAGTATTTCAGAATGTGCAGAACAAGGCATTCAATCAAAACAGCTGATGAGCGACATTGAGCATTCGATTTCGGACATCTCAGACATGGGTACCCAAATCGCCACGGCTTGTAACCAGCAAGACTCTGTTGCGGAAGAGCTTAACCGCAGCATTGAAAACATACATTTGGCATCTCAAGAGGTCTCGCAAGGTTCGGAGCAAACCGCACAGGCGTGCCGCGAACTAAGCCAGCTATCCATTTCTCTTAAAGATGTAATGAGCCGCTTTAAACTGAGTTAAACTCAGTGGGTACCTTAGTAGATATCAAATCAATCCCGATTTGCTTAAATTGAATGTCATCACTGAGGTATGTTTAGGTATATATTCAATCACTATCTTAACAAACGCTCCAAAGCACCACTTGGAGCGTTTTACTTCGTCAGGTACTTTCCCCAAGTACTCAATAACATAACCAATACAAAAAACGCGTACGGAGACTTTATGCGCTTAAATAAAACCTTACTATCACTGACTATCGCTGCTGCAATCGCGGTTCCTGTAATGCAAGCTACTGCTGCTCCTCTTCAAATTAGCAATACAGCAGCAAAAGCAGAGCAAGTTCAAGGTGCTAACGCTTGGCTAGAAATAAACTTAGGTCAGTTCCGCGATAATATTGAGCAGTTTAAATCGCACATGGATGGCAAAACGAAAATTTGTGCCGTGATGAAAGCCGACGCATACGGCAATGGTATCGCAGGCCTGATGCCGACTATTATCGAGCAACAAATTCCTTGCGTTGCCGTTGCAAGTAACGCCGAAGCACAAACTGTTCGCGACAGTGGCTTTAAAGGCCAACTTATGCGTGTACGCTCAGCGGATATTGGCGAGATTGAAGCCGCAATCGACCTAAATGTCGAAGAGTTGATAGGCACAGCAGAGCAAGCTAAAGCACTGTCTAAACTAGCCGAGAAAGCTGGTAAAGAAATCAAAGTTCACCTTGCTCTGAACGACGGTGGTATGGGACGTAATGGTGTTGATATGACGACAGAAGCGGGCAAGAAAGAAGCGCTAGAAATCGCTCAACAAGCTGGCGTTAATATTGTTGGCATCATGACTCATTTCCCTAACTACAATGCAGACGACGTGCGCCAAAAGTTAGCTTCATTCAAAGACAGTTCTGCATGGCTGATTAAAGAAGCGAATCTAAAACGCGACAACATTTTACTGCACGTAGCAAACTCTTACACCGCGCTTAATGTTCCTGAAGCGCAGCTTGATATGGTTCGTCCTGGTGGCGTTTTATACGGAGACCTACCGACTAACCCTGAGTACCCTTCTATCGTGTCTTTCAAAACACGCGTGGCATCCGTTCACCACCTGCCAAAAAATAGCACAGTCGGTTACGACAGCAGCTACACAACAAGCAAAGAAAGCTTAATGGCGAACATTCCTGTTGGTTACTCTGATGGTTACCCACGAAAGATGGGGAATGCGGCAGAAGTTCTGATCAATGGTCAACGAGCAAAAGTTGCGGGCGTTGCTTCAATGAACACTACTATGGTAGATGTTACAGGTATCAGAGATGTTGAGCCTGGTTCTGAAGTTGTTTTGTTTGGCTCCCAACAAGGCAAAACGATTTCAGCTGCTGAGATGGAAAAACACGCAGAAGTCATCTTCCCTGAACTATACACGGTTTGGGGAAGCGCGAACCCTCGTGTCTACGTAAAATAAACCTATTCAGTTATTCGTAACAGAGCGAAAAAAGCGAGCCTCGTGCTCGCTTTCTTTCTTATTTACTAATCTGTACTAGCTCGTGATTCTATCAATTAAACAGAGCTTACCATTTCTGTTGTTTTAATCTCCTTTAGCACTACCAAGTGCGACTCTCTACACTCTGTTTTTTAAAGCCGCTTGGATGGCTCAATTTTATATAGCACTTAGTGTTTGAAAGCCCCTCTAATTGATGTTAAACATGAAGTTTACAAAAGAATAACAAACACACTCGTATGGCACTGCCCCTTTGCCTGCTAGCTAGGTATCTCTATGACAGAAAATACTCAACATCTTCAACGCTCCTCCACTGAGTTGCACGAATTTAATCGGCTTGACGTCTGGAACGGATTCACCCAACTTCTACCCCTATCTATGTTCGTGGTCATATTTGGCCTCGCTTTCGGTGTTGCTGCCGTACAGACTGGACTAGATGTATTTCCCACTATGTTGATGAGCACACTGGTCTTCGCCGGTGCTTCACAATTTGCCACGTTAGAAATGTGGGGAGCAGAAGTCCCTCTCATTCCAGTCCTTATTACTGTATTTGCGATTAATGCTCGTCACCTCTTGATGGGAGCCACACTTTATCCATGGTTACGACAACTCCCACCAACAAAACGTTACGGTGTCATGCTGGTAGCATCAGACGCTAACTGGGCAATGGCACTCAATGCATTTGGTAGAAAAGAACCAGGCTTTGGCTTGCTTGTTGGTGGCGGCTTAGCGATGTGGTCTTTTTGGATTGTTGGCACCTGGATCGGCATTTATTTTGGTAGCGCAATCAAAGATCCGGTAGCGCTAGGGCTCGATATGGTTATGGGGTGCTTCCTGCTGTCTATGGTGGTAGCCGGGCCGAAAGACTTAAGAATCTTTGCGATTTGGGCCATAGCAGCGGCATCTTCTATGTTGGCGTATTGGTATTTGCCAGAGAATAGCCACGTAGTGGTTGGCGCCATTACTGGCGGAGTCTTGGGTGCTTGTTGGAAGGAGAAGAAAGCATGAACATCGAAACAACCATAGGTGGCACACTGCTTATCATCATCGCTATGGCGTTAGTCACGCTCATAACCCGCTGGGGCGGAGTGTATGTTATGTCATTCATTCCAATTAGCGAACGGGTTCAACGTTTCATTACTGCGATGTCAGGCTCTGTATTGGTTGCGCTTTTAGCTCCGCTAGCAGTAGAGGGTGATAACGGTGCTAGAGCAGCACTGTTTTCTACTGCCGTTGTCATGTTCATCGTGAAAAAGCCTCTACCCGCAATTGCAGCAGGCATCATCGCCGCCGCCGCAGTACGTGCTCTTTAGTCGCTGTTTCAACGCCGATACCAGTCATCAATAAAAGACCCAAAACACAAAGCCCTGATGCCACAAGTGTCATCAGGGCTTATCTTATGCTCATCATTTTAACGATGAACAACGATTATTAATCATGGTGAGACAGCACATTACGCACAGCAGTTACAATTGCGCTTATATTTGTCCATTTTACCAATACCAGGGTTAAAGGTATTGGTTGGGTCTAATTCGTGGTAAAACTTCTGCAACGAGTTTTCGGCTTCATACAAGTGACCCACGTTATGTTCTGCTGGGTATTTGGCACCACGGCTATTGAGGTGCTCTAGCATCATCTTTTTCATCAACTTCGTGTCAGTCCCTTTTTTGAAAATGTAATCTTGATGGAAGACGTAACACATAAAGTGACCATAATAGAGCGCTTGAACAAGGTTCTTACTTACCTCTTCAGGCAAAGTTTCTAGCCACTCTTCATCATTACGTCGCAAAGCAATATCAAGTGCAACGATGTCTTCTACGTCTTTTCGGTGAATCGTCTCGTAACGAATTGCTGCACCTGCTGCTGCAAAGCGATGTAAATAAGCTTTTTTACCCTCTTCCGGCGTACACTCGAAGAAATCACAGTCGTCTTCAACAGCCCAAACTTCTTTGAGGTATTTTTGCGCCTCAGCAATACCACCATCACTCATTTTCAATACCAGGTGATGCTCATACTTGTCACGGAAATCCAGCATTCGCTCTGGTAAGTGTTGTGGGAACAACTTGCTCGCGTAGTACAAAATGGTGTCTGGCAGATATTTACTGACAAACGGGATGCGCTCTAAGAAGTTTTCTACCTTAGCTTTAAGTGCGAACATTTTTGGCAGCTTATCTGTGCCTAACAAGTCGATGGATAAGAACACATCCTTGCCGTACTTCTCTGCCATGTTGAAGATATCTCGATGCAAGTATTCTCCCATCTCAGGCAAGTTATCAAACGTAGATAAGAAGTCTTTTCGCAACTTCGTTAGTTTCGCAGGGTCATTGGTGCCAAGGTAAAAAACCTGCTCTTTTTCTGGGACTGGGTAGCTGTCAACCCGAACGGCAAAAACCCCCAACTTACCAGCGCAGCCACTGGCTTCAAATAATCGGCGTTCATCGGCATTAAAGCGAGAAGGAATGTCAGAAGTCACGTCTCGAACACGTTCATCGTATTCTTTGTCTGACGCCATTCGCTCATCATGAATGATCTTCGCTGGGTCAAAGTTCCCTTCTTGCAGGTTTGTTAGAATTTCTTCTGGCGTTTCACCTAATCCTTCAATACCAAGGTGGTTCACCAAATGTAACTGGCCTTGCTTATCCACCTGCGCATAGATCGCCAGTTCCGTATAAGCAGGACCACGCTTAACTAGCGCACCACCTGAGTTATTGGCGATACCACCGACCACAGTGGCACCTAGCGATGAAGAGCCGATGATAGAATGCGGTGCTCGGTTCACTGCCTTCAACTCTTTCTCCAAAGAGTGTAAGCTCGCACCAGGCAAGCAAACCGCCTGCTTACCGCCATCTAATAAGTGAATCTTCTTGATTTTGGTAATATTGATCACAACCACATCGCGATCATAATCATTACCACTCGGAGCCGAGCCCTCTGTTAAACCTGTTTTAGCCGCCTGCATGATAATGATGCAGTTTGCTTCAACACACTGTTTAATAATCTTCCATTGTTCCAGAAGAGTGTTAGGAAACACGATAGCAAGCGCATTACCACTACCCGAACGAAACCCCGAGCGGTAATATTTCGTTTTAACCTCGTCGGTTAGAACATTTTCTTCCCCAACGATGGCTTTAAATTCTTCAATCAGCTGCTTTTGTTTCATATCCGTATCTCTAGTTATTGTACTTCGCTCACAACACCGCTTAGCGGCAGGCATGGCGTTTGAGCCACTATAAGCAGTCCATTTCTCTGCGTCTATGTCAGGCGGACGAACAATACGTAATCAATAAACAACAAACAAAATAATTCTTTATTTTTCTGTCACTTATCTTTTACATTTGAGAAATTTAATGTAAGAAACAGACCGTTTCTTAAAAGAAACAATAGCAAAACCATTTGTTAACAGTTGTGCGGGGTATCTTGTTATCAATATTAGTGAAGAAAACGAGGAGAAGCGTAAGCCCCTAAATTTAAGAGGATTCTTAGAAATGAAGATGGAAACATAAGCTCAACACCAATATAACGATCGGTGTTGAGTTATTGGCTTAAAATCGATGGTTTTGACTTTGAAAGCTTGAGTATAGATGATCGATAAAGATCTTAATTTTTTCTGGTTGCTGACGAGTGTAAGGATACACCGCATAAATACCCAAACATTTGGCGGTTTCGTCTTTAAATAACTGAATCAGACTGCCTTGCTTTAAGTCTTCATAAACCAAGACACGCGGTACATAGATGATTCCCTGCCCTAATAGCGCCACATTTCTCAATACAGAAGAATTGTTGGTACAGAGGTTACCGTCGACGGTGATTTGATATACCTCGTCTCCATCTTTAAACGCCCACTCATGCGCTCCGGTTTCTTGGTAGGAATAGACTAAACAATTGTGTTTAGCCAAGGCTTGAGGTTGTTTAGGTATGCCATGTTTAGCTAGGTATTGGGGTGACGCGCAAATGATCCAATTCGCATCCACCAGCTTTCTTGCAATCAGACTAGAATCTGGCAACACACCCGTTCTAATTGCCAAATCAAAACGTTCATTCACGATATCGACGAAACGATTATCTAGATCCATATCGATATTGATGTCTGGGTATTTCTGATTAAATTCATTAATCACTTGAGGAAGAATTAATTCACCAGAGATAGTAGGCACCGAAATTTTAATGTTTCCAGATAAGTTTTTACCTAAACCCACAATGGATTCTTCCGCCGTTGCCACCGCTTGATAAACCGCTTTTGCATGAGTAAAAAACGCTCGTCCTGCTTCAGTCAACGTTAGCGTTCGCGTTGTTCGGTAGAGAAGCTGTACACCAAGCTCTTGTTCAAGCTTGGCAATGCGTTTACTGACGACCGATTTAGTCAGTGACATATGTCTCGCGGCAGCACTGAATGAACCTTGCTCGATCAAGTGATAAAAAATGATGTAATCGTCGGTATTTCTCATGCGTCTTCGTCAAATCCTTTGGAAGCCCGTATTGTAAACTGAAATTGGCTGAGGTGCGAAACATCAGGTCACACTTAATATCAGAAACTCGTGACAGAGATGGGGTTGCTAAGCTCACAGGTAATGAAAAAGAGATGGTATGAATTTATCAGTCTTCAGATACAAAAAAACCAGCTGTCGCTGGTTTTAAGTTGATGCACTTGGCATCGAGATACCGCCATGGCCATATCTGAATAATTTGGAGCGACACACGAGGTTCGAACTCGTGACCTCAACCTTGGCAAGGTTGCGCTCTACCAACTGAGCTAGTGT
>NZ_JAWOUJ010000020.1:0-66521 GCF_033339315.1 Vibrio sp. 661
CGGCCTGTCACGCCGGGGGTCGCGGGTTCGAGTCCCGTCCACTCCGCCACTTATATTAAGCCTCAGTCGAAAGACTGAGGCTTTTTTTGTTTTGGTTAACCGACTTACCTTAAATCCACTTTCATATTGAAACCTTGCATCGAGAGGCAGGCTTCCCTCTGGCTATGCTTTCTAAGCCCTGTTATGAGTGAAGTGGAACGCAGTTTTGTGTGGTTTCTACTGAACCGGGTCCTAGTATCGAGCGCTAGTTCTCAGCCCTTGTGCTTACTTACCAAAGCTTCCTTTATTATTACCTGGAAAATTTATTCACTAGGTTATGTTATTTTCGGGGGAGATTTCTCTGCTTTAGATGTTTTGATTTAGCCATAGGCGCTTATTAATATAAACTCAGCGCATTTAAAACTTTCCAAACATGGATTTTGTTTTGTCGACCTATTTAAGCCAGTGTCTTAAAGTATATTCGCTACTTCTTCCCTCTAACCCTCTCCAACCTTCAAAGCCACCACTACGTACGTATAACGTGAGCGGTATAGGTGCTTTCATAGCTGTGTTTGCTGAGTAAGCAGTTCACCTGGCACATTGACTGAGGAAAAGTCTTCTTTCTGTGGACCTTCGTGTAAGTCACGATAGTTTTAATAATTATCTGGTACTTTTTATTCTAAAGGTGTACGCTTCACATCGAATATTTTTTCGACAGTAAATCATGTTATATCTCTTGTTTAAAAGCTTTGTAAGAAGGCTGAACTCCATGCAAAAAACGCGATGAAGTGTTGCTCGGAGTCTTAAATTAATCTTCATCAGGTGTTTTATGTGTGGGTAGCTTCGCTGAAGTTATACGCAGGAGCTTGTACACCTGATAAAAGAGAAGAGATGGCCGGTGATATTTCATCATCGGCCTTTTTGTATCTGTTAAGCAGCTACAAAGCATTACCCAGTATTGAAATAAGGGCCGGTATTGATCGCCGGCCCTTTTTTATTTGGTTGAAAACATGAGTATTTTACAAGTTAAAAATTTGTCTTATCAGATAGCTGATAAGACGTTATACAACAACGTGACCTTTCGTATTAACGTGGGAGAGAAAATAGGTATCACCGGAGCGAATGGTGTTGGAAAAAGCACCTTATTGAAACTGCTTTTCGGTGAATTATCTGCAGATAAGGGCTGCATTGAATGGTTACCAAACCTTGAGGTGGGGTATTTAGAACAACATTTTAAGATCGATAATGTGCTGACAGTTCATGAGTGTTTAAAGGGCTCTTTTGAGAGTTTATACGCTGCAGAGCAAAAGCTTTGGACTTTGTATCATGCGATGACCGAGTCTCACTCTACATCTTTTTTAAGCCAAGTCGCTCGGCTACAGGCATATTTAGAAGATGAAGACTTCTATGCAATTAATACCAAAATTGAACGAGTTGCTGTAGGTCTTGGTATTTATCAATTTGGCTTAGATACACCGCTTATCTCGCTAAGTGGCGGTCAAAGGCACAAAGTCCTTTTAGGCAGGTTGTTACTTCGCAACCCCGATGTGTTAATTCTTGATGAGCCGACAAACTATCTTGATGCTCCGCACATTGAATGGCTAGTCACGTTTCTCAATGATTACATTGGTACCGTTTTACTGGTTTCTCATGATGTTGATTTTCTTAATCAAGTAGCGACCAGTATTTGTGATATTGATTATCAAACGGTTCGAAAATACAGCGGTACTTATGTCAAAGCAATGCAGCAAAAGCAGCACGACGGTGCTTTATTAGAAAAGCAATATAAGGCTCAGCAAAGTGAAATTCGAAAGTTAGAGAAATTTATTGCCCAAAATGGTGCAGGAGTTAACGCCAGTCTTGCTAAAGGGCGTAAGAAGAGACTGGATAAAATCGAACGTATTCAACTGAATCATGTAGAGAAAGTATCGACGTTTGACTTTGCTTACCAGCCCATTGAGCAACCGAATGTGGTTGAGGCAAAAGCGTTGATGATCGGTTATCAGCAGCCTCTGCTTCCAGTATTTGATATCACGTTAGCGCGCGGGGAAAAGTTGGTTGTTGCTGGCTTTAACGGCGTGGGTAAGTCGACCTTACTTAAAACCCTGATGGGGAAGATCGAGCCACTCTCTGGTGAGGTGGTATTGGCAAAAGGTGCAATGATTGGTTATTTTTCTCAAGATTTGTCTTGGCGCCATCCTCAGAACACGCCTGAACAGGAGCTGTGCTCTTGTGCGCCAACAATCTCAAGCAAAGAGTCACGCAAGCTATTAGCTCGCTTTGGGATCACGGGGGATAAGACGCAGCGCCACTTAGATACATTGAGCGGTGGTGAGCAAACTCGGGTGAAACTGTGTTGTTTATCGGTTCAGAAATGCAATGTTTTGCTGTTGGACGAACCAACAACACATTTGGATAGCAGCAGTAAAAATGCGCTTAAAGAGGCTCTCCAGCGCTTTTCCGGTAGCGTGATTGTAGTATCTCATGAGAAGGCATTTTTGCAATCTTGGCCTGATAGAGTTTTAGATATTTCGTTGCTCACTTGTGCTGAATCGGAAACAGAACAGGAGGTGGAGCTATGATGCAGTCCATGATCCTATTTCTCGTTGCTTTTCTTGTTGGTGCTGATGAGTTGATGCTTGGATCTATTCTTGAACCTATCGGAAATGATTTAAGTGTTCAACCGAGTCAGGTGACCTTATTTATTACAGCATATAGTTTAGCCATAGCAATTTGCGCTCCTTACTTGGGCCGTTTATCAGACCGAGTTGGGCGTATTCGTATCATGGTGCCTGCTTGCTTTGTATTTGGGGTTGCGTCTATTACGACGGGCATAGTTCATGATTTTGAACTTGCTATTGCAACTCGAGTGATCACTGGTATTGCAAGTGCAGGCATGTTACCAATTGCATTCGCGTTAGCGGGAGACGCGAAGGGTAATAGAGCGATGCGTCAAATTGTGATGGTTCAGGCGGGATTAACGCTAGGTATGATAACTAGCCCGGCGATCGGAGCATTGTTGACCCAGCTTTTATCATGGCGTGCCGCTTTTATTATTTTGGGCGTTGCGGCTCTTTTTGTCGGTGCCATGAGCGTAGTGTCCATGAACAACAAGCATAATGAGTCCAAGAAGTCAGATACTCTGCCACCTATCACAGACGTCATTCATCTTCCAGGCGCGTTGAGGGCGATTCTAGCGATGTGTTTAGGCCTAGGGGGAGGTATTGGTGTATTTAACCTGATAGGCCTTCATATTCGAGATACCAGTGATTTGGCGCTCGGTTGGGTGGGCGCTATTTATGCAGCTCTAGGGATCGTGAGTGTGGTTGGAAATATGTGCGTGGCGAGAGCTTCTCGCTGGCTTGGTAGCTCTCGAGCCGTTATGCGAGTGGCTTTAATGGTGTGCATACCTTGCAGTGCATGGGTGTTCTCAAATGAGATGAGTACGGTAACCGCTTATCTTCCAGCTCTAGTGCTCTGGTCTCTTGCTGGAGGGGTAGGCTCTCCGGCGTTACAAGCACATATAGCAAGCTTATCTGATGAACATCGAGGTGTGCTGATGTCTTCTGGAATGAGTATGATGCACTTTGGTGTCGCGATTTGGTCTGCCTTGGCGGGCTTTGCTTATTCTGTAGGTAGTGAATGGGTCGCTGTCGTGGCTTTGTTATTGTTTGACTCAGCGGTAGTTATATTAAAGCCAGTTGGTAATGCTGAACAAAGTGAGCGTTATTCGTAGTGTTTTAGTAGATAAAGAAAAGCCGTTATCTAAAAAGGTAACGGCTTGTTCCAAATACTTTTTGAAAGCCGGTCTTAGTTCATGCCGTATTTCTTAAGTTTCTTGCGAAGAGTACCGCGGTTGATACCCATCATAGTTGCTGCGCGAGTTTGGTTACCGCGAGTGTACTGCATGATAGTATCTAATAGTGGCTGTTCAACTTCAGCTAGAACTAATTCGTATAGTTCTGTTACTTCCTGGCCGTTTAGTTGAGCAAGGTAGTTTTTAAGAGACGCTTTAACAGAGTCACGTAAAGGCTTCTGAGTAATCTGGTCTTGTGACGTTACTGTAGTTACTGTTAATGCTTCTGAAGTCAGATTTTGTTCGAACATATTCGGTCTAGCTCTTCTCTTAATTATGATGCAACGTTATCAAAATAACCTTCTAACGCCTCAATTTGCAGCGGAGCTGCGTCGATAGCGTTGAAGGTACGGCGAAACTCACTTGCCTGTTCATGCTCTTTCAGGTACCACCCAACGTGCTTGCGCGCGATACGTGGACCTAAGAACTCCCCATAAAACTCATGCAGAGCATTTACATGACCAAGCATAATGGTTTTCACTTCCTCAGTTGGAAGTTCCTCCATTGTGGTGCCGTTTTCCAAATAGTGATGGATTTCCTGGAAAATCCAAGGACGACCCTGGGCAGGGCGTCCAATCATTAAAGCGTCCGCACCGGTGTACTCCAGTACAAATTTGGCTTTCTCCGGGCTATCGATATCACCGTTCGCGATAACCGGAATTGAAATCGCCTCTTTTACCGCTTTAATGCTGTCATATTCGGCCTCACCTTTGTACATACATGCTTTCGTTCTGCCATGCAGAGCAAGAGCTTGTATGCCGCAGTTTTCGGCTAATTTAGCGATCTGGACACAGTTCTTGTTGTCTGTATCCCAGCCAGTTCGAGTCTTTAACGTTATAGGAACGTCCACTGCATTCACGACCGCTTTCAAAATCTCTTCGATAATGTTTGGGTATTGAAGCAGAGCAGAGCCCGCTAGCTTCTTATTCACTTTTTTTGCCGGGCAGCCCATGTTGATGTCGATGATTTGTGCACCGTTCTCAACACTGAATTGAGCTGCGTCCGCCATAAGCTGTGGATCGGAACCCGCAATCTGTACAGAGCGAATGCCCGATTCGCCCTCGTGTACCATGCGCTGTTTCGACTTTGACGTTCCCCATAGTTTTGGGTTAGCAGACATCATTTCACTGACGGCCATTCCCGCACCATAGCGAAGACACAACTCGCGAAACGGTCTATCCGTTACACCAGCCATAGGGGCTACGATTAGATTGTTCTTAAGTTGATAGTTTCCGATTTTCAAAACGTCATCACAGTTCTGTACCAGCAAGGGCGCGCATTTTACGCATTTTTTCACTGCGTGAAAAGACTAATATTTGAGCATTTACAAATTGTTTTTGTAAATTGTATGAATTTCAAACAATTAGCTCTGAAAACCTTGTCTAGCCTTGCTTACGACCAGAGATGCGACACCATTCACTTTGCTCAACAATTGGGTCAATGTGAAGCTCGTCACGGTAATAGTTCGCAACATCTTCAGCTTGAGTGTCTAATACGCCGGACATAGCGAGGTCGCCATTTGGCTTAACTAGCCCTTTGATGATAGGTGCAAGTTCACGTAAAGGTCCCGCAAGGATGTTGGCCACAACGACGTCAGCGACGAGACCTTCTGGTTGATTTTGCGGTAAGTAAACTTCTAGTTTGTCTGCAACGCCATTACGCTCAGCATTGTCTTTTGAAGCAAGCAGGGCTTGAGGATCAATGTCGATCCCTATCACTTTTTCAGCGCCCAGTTTGATCGCTGCGATCGCAAGAATACCTGAGCCACAACCGAAGTCGATAACGGTCTTACCGCTTAAGTCCATGCTTTCTAGCCACTCAAGACAAAGTGCTGTTGTAGGGTGAGTACCCGTACCGAATGCAAGGCCTGGATCCAACATAACATTAACAGCGTCAGGATCTGGAATGTCGCGCCAGCTTGGACAAATCCATAGGCGTTCACCAAATTTCATTGGGTGGAAGTTTTCCATCCATTCGCGTTCCCAGTCTTTATCTTCAAGCTGTTCTACTTTGTAAGCAAAATTGTCAGCCAGCATATTGCTCGCTTTAATTTGGTCGATGATGAAGTTAGTGTCTGCTTCTGCATCATACAGTGCCAGAATATCAGTATCGCCCCATAAGCGAGTTTCGCCAGGTAGAGGTTCGAATACAGGTGTATCCTGCGCGTCTAAGAATGTAACAGACAGCGCGCCAGTCTCTTCCATTAGCATATCGCCGATTTGCTCAGCGTTTTCATTGGTCGCGTTGAGTTTGATTTGAATCCAAGGCATTGGTTTTTGCTCTTAAAGTGAATGAAGTGGCGCAGAGTTTACCAGAACTCTACGATTTGTTTGAGTATATACCCAAATAAGCCTATTTATATGTTGAGCCCTTCGCGTACATATAAAACAAAAATGCCCACGGGAGTGGGCATTTTTTAAGACGTTTGCTTAGGTTTATTGTAAGCCAAGCTTCTTCTCTAGGTAGTGGATGTTTGCACCACCGTGTTGGAAGTTTTCGTCATTCATAATGGAGAATTGCAGTGGCACGTTAGTTTTGATGCCTTCGATGATCATCTCACCCAGTGCGTTTTTCATACGTGCAATCGCTACATCACGGTTCTCACCGTAAGTGATCAGTTTACCAATCATTGAATCGTAATGAGGTGGTACTGTGTAGCCTGTGTAGATATGAGATTCCCAACGTACACCCATACCGCCAGGAGCGTGGAAACGCTCGATCTTACCCGGAGATGGTAGGAAGCGCTCAGGGTCTTCTGCGTTGATACGACACTCAATCGCATGGCCACGGATCTTAATATCATCTTGAGTGAATGACAGAGGCTGACCCGCTGCAACACGAAGCTGTTCTTTGATTAGGTCGATGCCAGTAACCATCTCTGTTACTGGGTGCTCTACCTGAATACGAGTGTTCATTTCGATGAAGTAGAACTCACCGTTCTCGTATAGGAATTCAAACGTACCTGCGCCGCGGTAACCGATCTCGATACATGCACGAGTACAGCGTTCACCGATGTACTTACGCATTTCTTCGGTGATACCAGGTGCTGGAGCTTCTTCCACTACTTTTTGGTGACGACGTTGCATTGAACAGTCACGCTCACCAAGGTGGATTGCGCCGCCTTGACCGTCAGCAATAACCTGAACTTCAACGTGACGAGGGTTTTCTAGGAATTTCTCCATGTAAACCATGTCATTGTTGAACGCCGCTTTTGCTTCAGCACGTGTCATTGCAATGGCTTGGATAAGGTCTTTCTCTGCGCGAACAACACGCATACCACGACCGCCGCCGCCGCCAGATGCTTTGATGATTACTGGGTAACCAATGCGCTTAGCAAATGCTTTGTTTTTCTCTTCGTCATTGTCTAGAGGGCCGTCAGAACCCGGTACACAAGGAACGCCTGCTTTCTTCATTGCATTGATAGCAGATACTTTATCGCCCATTAGGCGGATAGTGTCTGCCTTTGGACCAACGAAGATGAAACCACTGCGCTCAACTTGCTCTGCGAAGTCTGCGTTCTCAGACAGGAAGCCGTAACCTGGGTGGATAGCCACAGCACCAGTCACTTCTGCTGCAGAAATGATGCGTGGAATGTTTAGGTAGCTGTCGATACCACGAGCAGGGCCGATACATACGGTTTCGTCTGCGAGTAGTACGTGCTTAAGATCGCGGTCCGCTGTTGAGTGAACAGCGACGGTCTTAATACCTAATTCTTTACAAGCGCGAAGAATACGAAGTGCAATTTCACCTCGGTTCGCGATGACTACTTTGTCTAGCATAAGGCAAGCCCCGCTTATTCGATTACAACAAGAGGTTGGTCGAATTCAACTGGTTGGCCGTCTTCAGCTAGGATTGCTGTAACAACGCCAGATTTGTCCGCTTCGATTTGGTTCATCATTTTCATTGCTTCAACAATACATAGAGTATCGCCAGCATTTACTTTCTGACCCACTTCTACGAATGCTTTAGAGTCTGGGCTTGGAGAGCGGTAGAAAGTACCAACCATTGGAGAAAGAACTTGGTGACCTGCAGGTGTTGCTGCTGGAGCTTCTGCTGCTGGCGCTTCCGCTACTGGTGCCGCTGCTACTGGAGCAGGTGCCGCCGCTGGAGCTGCTGCGTAGTGAATTGGTGCTTGAGGGGCTGCAGTGCCATGACGGCTGATGCGCACTGACTCTTCACCTTCAGAGATCTCTAGCTCAGCAATGCCAGACTCTTCAACTAACTCAATTAGCTTCTTGATTTTACGAATATCCATCTTTTCTTTCTCTTTTATCTTGTGATTAAGACAACCCTCGTAGGGTTGCAGAGTGTTAGGGTTACTTTGCCTGTAGCTTATTGATCGCTGCAGACAGAGCAAATTCATAACCTTGTGCGCCTAAACCGCAAATCACACCCTCTGCTTTATCTGACAGATAAGAGTGATGACGGAATGGTTCACGTGCGTGCACATTTGATAAGTGCACCTCAATAAATGGGATGGCGACGCCAAGTAATGCATCTCGCAGCGCCACACTAGTATGAGTGAAAGCCGCTGGATTGATGATGATGAAGTCAATCTTGCCATAGGCAGCGTGAATGGCTTCAATCAGTTCGTACTCACGATTTGATTGTAGGTGTTCCAGTTCTACCCCAGCGTTATGGGCTTGCTCTGTAAGAGTATCCACAACTTGAGCTAAGGTACTGTGACCATAGTGTGTCGGTTCGCGCAGACCCAATAGATTAAGATTTGGTCCGTTTAGAACAAGAATCCGTGACTTTGCAGACATTGTGTTGCTATCTTCCCTTATCGTGAGTGGAACGTTTATATTCCCAAATATACGATAGTTCAGCACGATTTTTTTGTTAAAACCGAGCAAATTTTAAAAAATCGACCAAGATTATAGCTAATTCATAGCAATTAGCAGCAATTTACTGGTCTAATCTCCTAATAGCCACTCTCGTTTCTGTAACCAAGTTAACAAAAACAACATAATTGCCATATTTTTTGTGTGGCCAATTTGTGCACTAAAGCAAAAAACCGCCATGAGTGATGGCGGTTTTTAAAGTGCTTTTAAAACAGTTGGTTGAATTTATGCCAATTCTGCTTTCTCTGCGATAAGTTTATCTACAACGCTCGGATCGGCAAGCGTTGATGTGTCTCCGAGGTTGCTGGTATCACCCGTTGCAATTTTACGCAGGATTCGACGCATGATCTTACCAGAACGAGTCTTCGGTAAGGAATCCGTCCAGTGCAGTACATCTGGTGTTGCAATTGGACCAATTTCTTTACGCACCCAATCTTTCACTTCTTTGTGTAGCTCTGCTGACGGGAATTCACCATCGTTCAAGGTAATGTAAGCGTAGATAGCTTGGCCTTTGATATCATGCGGAATGCCCACAATAGCGGCCTCAGCAATTTTATGATGTGCGACAAGAGCCGATTCTATTTCAGCGGTACCCATGCGGTGACCCGACACGTTTAGTACGTCATCAACACGGCCTGTGATCCAGTAGTAACCGTCTTCGTCACGACGAGCACCATCACTAGTAAAGTACATTCCCTTGAAGGTTGAGAAGTAGGTCTGTTCAAAGCGCTCGTGGTCGCCATAAACAGTACGCATCTGACCTGGCCATGAATCAAGGATCACCAAGTTACCTTCTGCTGCGGTTTCTTCAATGATGTTGCCCATGTTATCAACCAGTGCAGGTTGGACTCCGAAGAATGGTCGAGTTGCTGAACCTGGTTTTAAGTCTGTTGCGCCTGGTAGTGGTGCAATTAAGATACCGCCGGTCTCTGTTTGCCACCAAGTATCAACGATAGGCGAGCTCTCGTTACCAATCGTTTTGTAGTACCACTCCCACGCTTCAGGGTTGATAGGCTCACCTACTGAACCCATCACACGTAAGCTTGAACGAGATGTCCCTGCTACCGCTTCGTTACCTTTTGCCATTAGTGCACGAATAGCGGTTGGCGCAGTGTAGAGAATGTTCACTTGGTGCTTATCAACCACTTCACTCATACGAGCCGTGCTTGGGTAGTTTGGAACACCTTCAAACAGAATGGTTTTGGCCCCGTTCGCTAGTGGACCATAAATTAGGTAAGTATGGCCTGTAATCCAGCCCACATCCGCGGTACACCAGAAGGTTTCACCTGGTTGATAATCGAAGACATATTTAAAGGTCATTGCCGCGTAGACGAGGTAACCGCCTGTAGTATGTAGTACGCCTTTAGGTTTACCTGTCGAGCCAGATGTGTAGAGGATGAACAGCGGGTCTTCGGCTTTCATCTCTTCTGGTGGGCAAACGTCAGAAACGTTGGCTGTTGCTTCGTGCCACCAAACATCACGGTGTTCATGCCATTCAACATCACCACCTGTACGTTTAAGCACGACGACTTTATTGATGGTTTTTACGTCTGGGTTGGTTAGTGCTTCATCCACGTTCTTTTTCAGTGGAACAGCGCGTCCGCCACGTACGCCTTCGTCTGCGGTGATCACGACTTTAGCGTCAGAGTCGATGATACGGCCGGATAGCGCTTCTGGTGAGAAACCGCCAAATACTACGGTGTGAACCGCACCAATACGGGTACAAGCGAGCATAGCCACTGCAGCTTCTGGCACCATTGGCATGTATAGACACACCACGTCGCCCTTGCGTACGCCTTGCTCTTTCAATGCGTTGGAGAATTTACACACTTCTTTGTGCAGTTCGTTGAAAGTGAGTGTTTTGTCGTCGGCTGGATCATCGCCTTCCCAAATGATGGCGACGTTATCCCCGTGTTCTGCAAGATGACGGTCAATACAGTTAGCCGAGACGTTCAGTGTGCCATCTTCAAACCAGCGAATATCAACATGGCCAGTGTCGAAAGAAGTGCTTTTTACTTTGGTGAAAGGTTTGATCCAATCAACGATTTTGCCGTGTTCGTTCCAGAAGCCCTCTGGATCGGTTACCGACTGCTGATACATGGCTAAGTAAGTATCATTATCCGCGTGTGTATGAGTTTTAATATTTTCTTTTACCGGATAAACGTGGGCTTCGCTCATGGCTTCTCTCCTTGTGCCTTATTTCTCGGCCTTACACCAATCTAGATAAGATTTTGAATATATTTTTGTAGGGCTGTTTTTTGGTTCTAAATAACGTGGTCGTGGTAATGACGACGTTGTGCTTATAACTGTCAGTCACCGCGCGTATTTCCACAATTAGACTTTAGGATGAGAGTGATAGAAGCGCCGGGAAATCGCTGAAACAAAAGTATTTCTGGGAGCTAGGTCAACTGATTTTTATGTATACGGTGCGGTTAGGTTGGGTAAATCGCCTTTCGTTAAGCGGACAAAGACCAAAGCGGCAGAAATCGTGTCTTGCAAGGCGTCGTGTTTGTCTTGGATAGGAAGTTCGAGGTGTTTACAAATGGCATCCAGACTTAAGTCGAAGTAGGCATTCGGCAAATGTCGTTCCAACTTATCGTGATAAATCTGACTGACCTCGATAAGTGGGTTAGGAAGTGGGAAGCCAAGTTGCCGCAGACAAGCAAGGTCTAAGATCTTTTTATCGTAACGAATGTGATAGCCCACAAGTGGTCGGTTGCCGATAAAGTCGAGCAGCTCGAGCAGCGCCTCTTTTTCACTGATGCCATCGACTAAGTCTTGGTGGCGAATTCGATGGATCTTGACCGAGCCAGAGTCGAGCGATTGTGGCGCGCGTAAGCGGACTTCAAATGGTTGACTGGTGATGATGCGGTTGTCGATGATCTTGGTGGCTGCAATAGTCACTAGCTCGGCACGATTTGGGTCAAGGCTGGTGGTTTCGCAGTCAAGAGAGACGTATTCTGTTTTATCTGGCGTGCAAAACAGCGACTGATAAGGCGAGCCTTTCAATTTGTAGTACCAGTATTTGCGTTGTAACCAGTTCATTGCTTACGCCTCTGTGATTTATGAAAATCAGGGTTAATCACGAATTTGATAATGGAAGCCTAAAAATTGCTTAAATTTCTTCACCACATGTAAGCTGTGGCGAAGCAAATCACGCTCAGTTCTATCCAGTTGTTTAATATCAATGTTATTCAACGCTTCTTGCTTTTTGAGTTGCTGATTAAGGCGAAGTTTAAAAAACAATTTCAGTGCTTCGTTGAGATTATCTGCCGTTTCGGATTCTAAGATGCGCTTATTTCTCAGAGCTTCAATGCGCTCAAACGTGTTCTTCTCTTCAATGGCATATTCCAAAGACAAGGTGCGAATGCCGTGTACAATTGGGAAAATACCGCCGCGTTTAATGTCCAATCCGTCTTTAGCACTTTTTACGTTGCCAAACAGAGTTAGGGGCACAGAAAACTGCAAGGCAGGGCGAGTAAAGTCAGACAATATCAACATGCGATCTTTCATTGTGTCACGAAGATGCGCCGCAATTGGAGCCAGCAGCTCGCAATTCCCAGCAACAGCATGGGCGTCACTGAAAATGGCTAAGTCCATGATTTGTTGTGGTTCGGCTTTAGCTATCCAGTGGTTTAGGGTGCTTATCCATTCTTGCTGTGTTTTGACCCATTTCGGGTTGTTAACCATCACTTTACCAGGGCAAAGTGGATAACCGAGCTGTTGTAGGGTGTGTGTGAAGGATTGCATCACTTGTTCGCAATGAGGCCATTCCAGACCATCTTGAATAATCAGGGCATTGTCTTGATCGGTTTTGAGAATTTGCTCTCCTCGGCCTTCAGAGCCGAGTACGATCAAGCAACAATGGTCGTGCAAGGCTGGTGGTATTACTAACTCGAACGCTTTCTCGATAATTTGCTCGTTTACGGCTGAGATCAGCTCCATGATGAAGCGAGTGCGGATGCCGTTTTTCAATAAGCTCTCGACCAATTGACGTTGGCGGTTTGAGGCCAAAGCGAGCTCTTCCACGCTGCTTGCTCGAGCAATACTGAGCGTTAACACGTGAGAGTGGGTTGAGAACGCGCTAAGAATTTGGGTCATATCCAGCATGCCGACGGCTCTGTTGCCTTCACATACCATGAGGCGTTTCATTCTGTTTCTGGTCATTGTGATCATGGCGTTGAATAGAAAGTCACCATCATCAACGTGATAAACAGGAAAGCTCGCGATCTCACCCACAGGTGTGTCGAGCGCGCAACCATCCAACATCACAGAATGCAGCATATTAGTACGAGTCACTATTGCGTACGGGTGGGCTGATGGCCATTTTTCCAATCGTGGATTATCGCCATGGAGTTGAACCAATGCAGCGTCAATCCCATTTTCTTTTAAGGAACGTGTTACCTCGTTAATTGGTGTATTTGGTTCAAGGATCATCGGTGGGTGATAAATGCTGCGGTCAACTTTAGTGAGAATAAACTCCGCTAAGTTTTGCTGTTGATGGGCCGCTTCGATGAGCTCTTGCCGTTTCGATAAATTGTTATCGAAATAGGCTGCAAACTGGCCATTTTCGTTGTAAAGGGCAAGGAAAATTTCTTTCGGCAGTAGGTAAGAGAGCGTGTCCTCAAGCGCGATGTAGTGATGACGTACCTTGTCTTCAAGTAACGAGCGTACATCGAACATATCGTCGTTGGCATAATGTGCGAACACTTCCTGTTGATCGTTGGAGCGCTCTTCTACCGCGCCTTTGATCAGAATATGTAAGTGGGGGTTCTTCTGTCCGCAGGATAAAATAACATCTCGAGCTCGATAGTAGGCGACGTCCAGAGACGATCGCAGTCGCGTTTGTTGTGCTTCAGTTAAGCGATCGAACGGTGGAGATTGCATGTTAAATTTGTCAGGCATGAGAACACCCAATAATGATGGAAGGAACACTCTCTAAGTCTGACAAATTTCTTACCGGAAGCCAGACGACTTTGGTCTAAATTACGATGTTTTCGCTTGAAGATGCCAAATGTCGCAAAGTTAGTATTCCATCGAGGAAACGATAAGTTTCTTATTCTTCCCTTTTTATAATACGCATGGCGATCCATAATTCCCGGCTCGAACGTTGGTGTTCCCGTTTTAGGATATTAGTAATGTTGAAACCTTCTCCGTATGGCTGGATTTCCCAGTACTTTCTCGGATTCTTCTTTGCGTATGGCGTGTATCTGCCATTTTGGTCACTTTGGTTTAAGGATCAGGGCGTATCTTCGACAGATATCGGTTTGCTGGTCGGGTTAGGCCTTGCGACACGTTGTGTTGCCAATATCGTGATCACCCCACGAGTACACAAAGTCGAACATCTTATGCCTGCTTTACGTTGGTTGAGTTTCGCTGCCCTCCTTTTTGTTGGATTTCACTTTTTTACGGGTGGTAGCTTTTGGTTAATGGCACTAGCGACAGTGTTGTTCAATCTTTGTTGTGGACCGATTATTCCGTTGTCGGACGCGATGGCAAATTACTACGCTCGCCTGAAAATGCTCGATTATGGCCGCACGCGGCTATGGGGTTCGATCGCCTTTATCGCAGGCTCGACGGCAGTGGGCTACCTGGTGGCTGAATTTGGCTCCGATATGATCTTGTACACTGCGATGTTCGGCGTGTTTATCTCGTTGCTGTTTGCTATGCGACCGACTAACCCAATGCCTGTAACGCATGGTGGGCAAAGCGCAGAACGTCCAAAGCTGACCGCTCTTTTGACTGACAAACCGATACTAAAATTCTTAGTGTTGGTGTCACTAATTCAGGGCAGTCATGCGGCTTACTACGGCTTTAGTGCGATTCACTGGAAGGCCGCTGGTCACTCGGAAGATGTCATTGGCTACTTGTGGAGCTTAGGAGTGGCCGCAGAAGTGGCAGTGTTTGCATTGAGTAAGCGCTTATTCGTAGGTTGGTCAATACGCGCGCTGTTTATTGCTGCTGCCGTTGGTGTAATGATGCGTTGGGGTATTACGGCGTCGACAACATCAATTATTGCTTTGGTGGTTGTTCAACTATTGCATGGTGTGACTTTTGCTACCGCACACATTGCCGCGATCCAATATATCCAAAACTCCGAAGAAAATAAGATCGTAGCGTTGCAAGCGTTGTATAACGCGATTCCGTTGGGCGCATTTATCGCGTTAATGACCGTATTGAGTGGCTGGGGTTATGAGCACTGGGGACCGCTTGTGTTCTGGGGCATGGCCGCGATGGGGTTATTGGCTCTGTTCATCAAGCTTGATTCGCAAGACCCACATCAGGTGGTTGATGTATCAGACAAGCCACTTGAAACTCAGAATTAGACTTATGTAACAAAGGTTAAAAACTAAGCTTTGTCTCCGTTATCAAAGCAGTGTTAAATGAAACCTCTCCCTCATGGAGAGGTTTTTTTATTCTCTTGCTTTAAAAGTAGCAAGAAAGGCAAGAAAGGATATCGGATGCAAGGATGGCTGGTGGTTCCCGTTTCTTTAGCGTATTTGGGAGCTTTATTTATCATCGCGTGGTACGGCGACATTCAGAAAAGGTGGCTAGCGCGCTGGCGGCCTTGGATTTATAGCCTTTCCATTGCGGTGTACTGTACATCGTGGACCTTCTACGGCACGGTCGGGCAGGCCAGCAGTAATCCTTGGTCTTTCTTGCCCATTTATATTGCTCCCATTTTAGTGTTTACCATCGGATGGCGCGTTTTAGCTCGGCTTATTTTGATTGCTAAACGGGAACACATCACGTCGATTGCTGACTTTATCGGAGCACGCTACGGTAAATCCCAAGGTTTGGCCGTGGTTGTTACGCTCATAGCGGTTGCGGGAATTTTGCCGTACATCGCTTTACAGCTGCGTGGTATCACTATGGGGCTTGAAATCATTGCTCCGGAGCTAGCTACTGATTTTGGTTATCAAAACGATAGCGTGTCGTGGTTTGTTGTGGTCGCATTGGCGATTTTTACGATGCTATTCGGTACCCGCCACATTGATAACACGGAACACCATCGTGGGATGATGATGGCAATTGCCTTCGAATCCATTATCAAACTGCTGGCTTTTTTAGTGGTTGGTGTTTTCATTGTTTGGTTGGCGATGAACACCGAGAATTTGAGCTTAATTGATGTTGCCGCGCAGACGTATCAGTCACCAAATATCCCGACTATATTGATTCATACTGTACTGACCATGCTGGCGATAGTTTGCCTTCCGCGACAATTCCATACGATGGTGGTAGAAAATGAACGTGCTCAAGATTTGCATGTGGCTCGTTGGTTGTTCCCCATTTATCTGATCTTAATGGGGATTTTTGTCTTACCTATTGCGTGGGTAGGGCAAGGTCTCTTGAGTGGCGCTTCGCCTGATACTTATGTCATCAGTGTGCCGATGTCGGTAGGGGCGAGTGAAATCGCCTTGCTTGCGTTTTTAGGCGGTACTTCAGCGGCAAGTGGCATGGTTATCGTATCGACGATTGCCTTAGCGATCATGGTCTCGAATGACTTGGTTATGCCATTGCTATTGCGTCGCATGCGACTGACGCAGCGTAACCATCACCATTTTTCTGAATTATTACTGCGGATCCGCCGTGGTTTGATATTAGTTTTGTTGATTGGCGCGTGGTGTTTCTATCAAGCGTTGGACACTATTCATTCACTTTCTGCTATCGGCTTTCTCTCGTTCGCGGCTATCACGCAATTCGCTCCTGCGCTGGTTGGCGGTATGTATTGGCGTCAAGGGAATAAGAAAGGTGTGTATGTTGGCCTCGCGGTGGGTTTTGCTACCTGGTTGATTACGTTAATGAGCCAAACAGACATGCTTGCCGGAGACGCCAGTAATAACTTCCTGATCTGGTTGATTACGCCACCAGAGGTATTGGCTAGCTTTGATATCGCGATTTCAGATTGGGGGATGATCCTCAGCGTGGTCGCTAATGCAGTGTGTTTTGTTGTGGTTTCTATGGCTACCCGACCAAGCCTAAGTGAGCGCTTACAATCGGCATCATTCGTTGGTACACCGTTGCCTGAAAGCGAAAATATGAGTCTGTACCAGAGCCGCGTTACGGTTGCAGAACTGGAAATGCTAGCGTCCAGATTTGTAGGACGAACGCGAGTTAAAGCGGCGTTTCAAGCCTACTGGAGCCAACAACGAGAAGAGTTAATGCCGAATCAGCAAGCGCCATCTTCTCTGATTCGGCATACGGAGCGTGTGCTGGCAGGGGTATTTGGTGCATCTTCTGCTAAGTTAGTGCTTACTTCCGCTCTGCAAGGAAGAAACATGCAGCTTGAAGAGGTGGCGACTATCGTCGATGAAGCCTCTGAACTGTACGATTTTAGTCGGGGTTTACTCCAAGGCGCGATTGAGCATATTGGACAAGGTATTGCGGTCGTCGATAAGCAACTACGCTTGGTAGCGTGGAACCAACGCTATTTAGAACTCTTTGAATTTCCGCCAGGCCTGATTCAAGTAGGTCGACCGATTGCGGATGTGATTCGGCACAATGCAGAGCAGGGGTTGTGTGGCCCTGGTGACCCTGATGACCACGTCCGTCGCCGTGTTTATCACCTTGAGCAAGGGACTCGGCACACCTCTTCTCGGGTTCGTCCCGATGGTCGCGTGATAGAGGTGCAAGGTAACCCAATGCCAGGTGGTGGCTTTGTGATGAGCTTTACCGACATCACCGTATTCCGTGATGCAGAGCAAGCACTGAAAGACGCCAACGAGACATTGGAAGAAAGGGTACGTCTGCGGACTCGAGAATTAGAACAACTCAACAAGCAGCTGGTGGAAGCGACGCAGCGCTCTGATTTGGAATCGAAGTCCAAATCACGGTTCTTGGCGGCAGTAAGCCATGACTTGATGCAACCGCTCAACGCGGCGCGTCTATTCGCATCTTCACTATCGGAAGTCGCCAAAGACAGCGAAGCCAAAAAGCTGTCAGCACACATTGAAAGTGCTTTAGAGGCTGCCGAAGACTTAATTGGAGATTTGCTGGATATCTCGCGTTTGGAATCGGGCAAGTTGGAAGTCAACGTGCATGGCTTTGCGTTAAATGATGTGTTATCGAATTTGAATGCTGAGTTTAGTGCGTTAGCCAAACAGCAAGGTATAGAGTTCACCATGATTCCGTCCTCACTCATGGTTAAGTCGGATCCCAAACTGCTGCGCCGTGTGGTGCAAAACTTCCTGACCAATGCGTTTCGTTATAACCCGAATGGCAAAGTCGCACTCGGTGTTCGCCGCGTGAAAGGGCGAGTGCGTATTGATGTATGGGATAATGGAGTGGGGATTGAAGAAGAGAAGCAGCAAGAGATTTTTGAAGAGTTTAATCGCGGAACTCAAGTTCGTTCCGACCAAGGTCTCGGACTTGGTTTGGCGATTTCGAAAGGAATTGCTCAGGTACTTGGGCATGAAATTTCGATGCGCTCTTGGGTTGGAAAAGGCAGTGTTTTTTCCATCACCCTAGATAAAGCTGATCATGTTCAGCCTCATCCAGTTCACGTGGCAATGAGTAAGCAATCTGAACTTGGTCATCTGAGAATCCTATGTGTCGATAATGAGCCTGACATTCTAGTCGGCATGGAAAACTTACTTTCCCGATGGGGCTGCGATACACGAGTTGCGATTGATTTAGTTGAAAGTCTACAAGCGCTTGAGGATGGTTGGATTCCGGATGTAATTTTCTCCGATTACCGACTTGATGATGGTCGTACTGGTTTAGAAGTGCTACAGCAATGCCGCCTGAGATTAGGCCACAGCTTTGAAGGCGTCATCATCAGTGCAGATCGTACCGATGATATGCTTGATGGCATCAAAGCAAATGGGTTCAGCTTTATTGCTAAGCCAGTTAAGCCGCTTAAGCTGCGTTCGGTGCTCAATCGAGTCGCTTAGGATTGGAGTGTTTGAAAAATCGCTATAAAAAGAGACCTCCGAATGGAGGTCTCGATGTTTGTAATCTTAGTTGATAGGCTGAGTTTGCCGCTTATTCTGCGACGCCGCCTTGAGTCAGTTTGGCTGGATTAAGCAATCGCTCTAGTGTGGCTCTATCCAAATCAGTTTCTTCTTCCGCGACATCAATAATCGCGCGTCCCTGTTTGTAGGCTTTTTTCGCGACTTCTGCCGCTTTTAGGTAACCAATGACCGGGTTGAGAGCCGTGACCAAAATAGGGTTTTTGGCGAGTGCTACATCCAAGTTATCTTGGCGAACTTCAAACGTCGCAATGGCTTTGTCAGCTAAAGCGGTTGCGCTGTTAGAGAGTAACTCGATGCTCTCCAATACGTTATGAGCAATAACTGGCAGCATGACGTTAAGCTGGAAGTTGCCCGCTTGGCCTGCGACGGTAATGGTGGTGTCATTACCAATGACTTGCGCTGATGCCATAGCTGCGGCTTCTGGGATCACAGGATTTACTTTGCCAGGCATGATGGAAGAACCCGGTTGCAAGCCTTGTAATTCAATCTCACCTAAACCAGCCAATGGGCCTGAATTCATCCAACGAAGATCATTTGCGATCTTCATGATCGCAACTGCTGCTGTTTTGAGCTGTCCCGACAGAGCGACGATCGCATCTTGACTGCTTAAATTGAAAAAGAAGTTATCACTGGCCGTGAACTGAATACGAGTTGACTGGGTTAGGTTGCTAGCGAATAAGTCTGCAAAGCGTGGATCGGCATTGATCCCCGTTCCAACTGCCGTACCACCTTGGGCTAAGGCTTTTACAGCAGGAAGAGCTTGTTCAATCGCTTGTTTTGCATGCTCGATTTGGAACTGCCAACCGCCAAGTTCTTGAGCAAAGGTAATTGGCATCGCATCCATTAAGTGGGTGCGACCGGTTTTTACAACATCTTTCAATGCTTGTTGCTTAGACTCTAGTGTTTGGCTTAGGTGTGACAGGGCCGGGAAGAGCTGTTTTTCAATGGCTAATGCTGCGCTAACTTGAATGGCCGTCGGTACCACATCGTTGCTGCTTTGTCCTATGTTGACGTGATCATTAGGGCTGACAGTGCCGCCTAGATGCTGGGAGGCCAGTGTTGCAATTACTTCATTCGCATTCATATTTGAGCTAGTGCCAGATCCCGTTTGGAACACGTCAATTGGGAATTGCTCAATATGATTGCCTTCGATAATTGCTTGAGCTGCGTCAGCAATCGCGTTGGCAATATCTCCCTCAAGCAGCCCTAGCTGTGCGTTGGTGAGTGCCGCAGTCTGCTTGATGTGTGCTAACGCTTTGATAAAACCAGATGGCATTTTATGTTGACTGAATGAGAAGTTATCGACGGCGCGTTGAGTCTGGGCTTGGTAGAGAGCATCTGCAGGGACCGTTACTTCGCCCATACTGTCAGTTTCTATGCGGAATTCGGTGCTCATGGTAGGGATCCTTTTGGTTAATCGAGTGAGATTTGAATCAGGCGTAATTGTTGTTGTAGTGCGAGAAATTTCACGTCGCCTTGTTCAAACTGGTAGTAATAGCGTTTGAGGCAAAATAATGGCGTATGGATAGAATCGAGACAGACACGACGGAAGATACGACTGCGAGTTGAGTCTTGAATTGCGTCTAGTAAATGGAAATAAACCTGACGTAAAAACAGCTCACACAACAATAGATTTTCTTCATCGGCATCGTGTTCATAACAAGAAGACAACACCATTCCCCAATGAATATAGTCATGAATCACGTCTGGCTCAAAGCCATGTGGTGCGGCGAGAAGGAATCTATCTTGGGCTTTAAAAAATGCGTTAAAGATGTCCCGTTTGTTGTCCATAACCACCTCTCATTAAATGTAATGATAATTATTATCAATTAAGTTGTGGGTTGGCAACCCTTTTTAGAGTAAGAGGTTGTTGAAGAAAGACTTACGGAAACAAAAGCCGACGCAAAGGCGTCGGCTGAGTAGGAATTCATTTATGCTGAGTGAAACTAAGTCGCTGTCGTTTGAATACCGGTGAATTAGCTTGTCGCCGTTATTCAGTAAATAAGGTTTCGTACTTCACAAATGCGGTTTGCGTTTCACCATAATACAGTGTGCCGCCTGATTGAATGACGACTCTTAACCAGCTTTCTGCAGATGCAGGCTTTGGTAAGGTGATGTACCAGCTTTGGCCTGCTTGATCGGCGGGCTTCATATCAATCGGTTGAGCGTTTTTCTCTTTGTCACTCACAATAGAAACTTTAACACCTTCGAGTGGGTAAGCGGCGTTGAGTGACAATTCTAAGTTATTTTTAGTGAGTTTTTCCGAGCGAAATTTCACTTTAAAATCGCCATTTTCCATATCACACAGACCACTGGTGTAACGACAATTAGACTTACTCGCGAGTTTGTAAGTTTCCCCTTCTTGCGCCGCGTGGGGCTTCTCGCTGAGGGCCATATCGGTA
The DNA here is from genome assembly GCF_033339315.1 of Vibrio sp. 661. Taxonomy (NCBI): domain Bacteria; kingdom Pseudomonadati; phylum Pseudomonadota; class Gammaproteobacteria; order Vibrionales; family Vibrionaceae; genus Vibrio; species Vibrio sp. 661. Next base: position 21,056 of record NZ_JAWOUJ010000020.1, read on the forward strand.
CCGAAGTAAGCGATCAAAGAGAGAACTGGCGCAATCAGTAGAGCGAGAATAAAGTGCTTGTTTTTGAACATCTTGGCTTCCTTGCAACGACATACTGCGAATATGGTAACTGAAAAGTGAGAATAAAAAAGCCCCGGACGGCTGGTTCCAAACGGGGCTTTTGTGGTTTTGATTAGTTTTTAGTGATCCACTGCACTACCAGCACCTACTGGCACGCGAACGTGTTCGACTAGGTCTTTTACTTCTTGTGGCGTTTCTGCTGTTACTTTGGAGACAGCGAATGCGACGATGAAGTTAAATAGTGCGCCAATAGCACCAAACGCGTTTGGCTCAATACCCAGGAACCAGTTTGTTCCCCAGCTTTCTAGATATTTCCAATCAGCAACGAAAAGGATGCCTTTGTGTTGGAATACGTAGAACAGCGTAATACTGATACCCGCAATCATACCGGCGATTGCGCCTTCTTTGTTGATGCTCTTGCTGAAGATGCCCATCATCAATGCAGGGAAGATGGATGAAGCGGCAAGACCAAAGGCGAGTGCTACCGTACCTGCGGCAAATCCAGGCGGATTTAAACCGAGATAGCCTGCGGCTGCTATCGCTACTGCCATTGATATTCGACTAGCAAGTAGCTCTTTTTTCTCGGATATGTTCGGATTGATAACCCCTTTGATTAAGTCATGGGAAATAGCTGAAGAAATGGCGAGTAGTAAACCTGCTGCGGTAGATAGTGCAGCTGCAAGACCACCTGCTGCCACAAGTGCGATCACCCAGTTTGGTAGTTTAGCGATCTCTGGGTTAGCCAATACCATGATGTCGTTATCAACGCGCAGTTCGTTGGTGGACGCATCTGAAGTGTATTGGATATTGCCATCGCCATTTTTATCGTCAAAACCGAGTAGTCCAGTTGTTTCCCAGTTTTTGAACCACGCAGGACGCTCGTCATACGCTAGGTGCTGACCCGGAGCTGGATTTACCGTATTCATTAGGTTGAGACGAGCCATCGCTGATACCGCTGGTGCAGTAGTGTAAAGGATTGCGATGAAGATCAGAGCCCAGCCTGCTGATGTACGTGCGTCGCGAACCTTCGGCACGGTAAAGAAACGGATAATTACGTGTGGTAGACCGGCAGTACCAATCATCAGTGACATGGTGTAGACAAACATATTAAGTGTGTCGCCACGTACTTGGGTCGTGTATTCACTGAATCCGAGTTCGGTCACCACTTGGTCAAGCCGATCGAGTAGATAGACATCGGTACCAGCCATGGTACTCCCTAGACCAATTTGTGGGATTGGGTTACCAGTGAGTTGCAGAGAGATAAAGATTGCAGGGATAGTGTAAGCAAGAATGAGTACGCAATATTGAGCAATCTGCGTGTAAGTGATGCCTTTCATGCCGCCAAGAACCGCGTACATGAAAACGATACACATACCAATTAATAGGCCAGTGGAGTAATCCACTTCTAAGAAGCGACCAAACGCAACGCCCACGCCTTTCATCTGACCGATAACATAAGTCACTGATGCGATGATAAGACAAACAACCGCTACGATACGTGCTGTGTTGGAGTAAAAGCGTTCACCAACAAACTCTGGCACCGTAAACTTACCAAATTTGCGTAGGTAAGGTGCTAGCAACAGCGCAAGCAGAACGTAGCCACCAGTCCAACCCATTAGAAATACTGAGCCGCCATAGCCCATGAAGGCAATTAAGCCTGCCATTGAGATAAACGACGCTGCGGACATCCAATCGGCTGCGGTTGCCATACCGTTTGCAATCGGGTTTACACCGCCACCAGCAACATAAAACTCTTTGGTTGAGCCGGCGCGAGCCCAAATAGCAATCCCGATGTACAGGATGAACGTGGCGCCAACGACCAGGTAGGTAATAGTTTTCAAATCCATCTGAGTGACTCCTTATTCGTCCACGCCGAATTCACGGTCAATTTGGCGCATCTTCCATGCGTAATAGAAAATAATTCCTAGGAACGCATAGATGGAGCCTTGTTGAGCAAACCAGAAACCGAGTTTGTAACCGCCTAGTTGAAATTGATTTAGTACGTCGACAAATAAAATGCCGCAGCCGAAAGACACGACGAACCAGATGACCATTAGGCCGATCATGAGCTTCACGTTTTTGTCCCAATAGGCTTTGGCTCTTTCTTCGCTTTCAAATGCCATTGCCGTCTCCTTACGATTGGTATTGTTGTTAATGAAATGTTTCAATATGTACATTAGCAAGGTGTTGGCAATAACTCTTTTCAACTTTAGTCGGGGTGTTAAAAATGAAGAACCCCCATATTATGGGCTTTTGCAGCGAACAAAGGGGTAAAACGTTATGTTAATAAACTGTTAAGTTAGCCAAAGGTCTAAAGGTTGATTGGATAAACAGGCATGATTAAGACGGGCCATTAATCTTTTCTTCATTGAACTTGGAGATGCTGTGTAAGTATTGGTGGTGATCTTGTGGCTCTTAAAGAGAGAAGGCGTAGATAAGAAAGCTCACAAGTAATTTATTTACATAAAGTTTTCGCATCAAATCACCGTTTTAACGCACAATAAAGTAATATAACTGAGTCATTCTCGTACAACCTCGCATTTTGAGACGGTGTAAAGGGGAGGCAGATTAGGGCATTACCTCATTAACGAAGTAGCCTTGCTCATCACAATTATTATCGTTTTTCATTAAGGGAGGGTGAGAATGGACGCAGACACCATTAACAGTTTTTTTCTAATAGGTGCGTTGTTAATCGCACTTAGCGTTCTTTTAAGCCCAGTGTCTTCTAAGTTGGGAATCCCAATTCTTTTGGTATTTTTAGCCGTTGGAATGCTAGCGGGGGAAGACGGCTTAGGCGGCATTTTATTCGATAACTTTTCGATCGCTTATTTGGTTAGTAACCTCGCATTAGCCATCATTTTGCTTGATGGTGGGATGAGAACGCGGGTCGCCAGCTTTAGGGTTGCGTTATGGCCCTCGGTCTCTTTGGCGACATTTGGCGTTGCGATCACCACCATTTTAACCGGGCTGATGGCAACGTGGTTATTCGACTTAGATTTATTGCAAGGCATATTGGTTGGTGCGATTGTTGGTTCCACCGATGCTGCCGCGGTCTTCTCTCTACTCAAAGGTCGTAGCCTGAACGAACGTGTTGGTTCAACGCTGGAAATTGAATCCGGCACCAATGACCCTATGGCGGTGTTTCTGACCGTAACTCTGATTGCTATTTTAGCGAACCCTGGCGCAGATTTAAGTGCGGGCTTTTTGGCGTTCAGTTTTCTTAAGCAGTTTGGTATCGGCGCGTTACTTGGCTTCGCTGGTGGCTGGATCTTATGGAAAGTTATCAATCGCAATCAATTACCAGATGGGCTGTATTCTATTTTAACGGTCAGTGGTGGCTTGCTTATTTTTGCTTTATCTAACACTTTGGGTGGCAGTGGTATTTTGTCGATTTACCTCGTTGGTCTTTTATTAGGTAACCGTCCAACACGCAGCCGACACTCTATTCTTCATGTTTTAGATGGTATGACGTGGCTAGCTCAAATTGGTATGTTTTTGGTGCTTGGCTTGTTGGTTACACCATCTAATTTACTCTCTATTGCGTTGCCAGGTCTTGCGCTTGCCTTCGGGATGATTTTGTTTGCCCGACCAATCTCAGTTTGGATTGGTTTACTGCCATTCAAGAGTTTCACGCCACGTGAAAAGTGGTTTGTCTCTTGGGTAGGATTGCGTGGCGCTGTACCTATCATCCTCGCGGTATTTCCAATGATGGCAGGATTGCCAGATGCTCAACTGTACTTCAATTTGGCATTCTTTGTTGTAATGGTGTCTTTGATAGTGCAAGGGGGGACGTTGACCAAGGCGATGTCTCTTGCAAAGGTCGAGCTACCTTCTAAGCCTGAGCCAATTTCGCGTACGGGTGTAGAGATTTACCCGACCAGTGAGTGGGAGCTGTTTATCTATAGACTTAAAGCAGATAAATGGTGCATTGGTGAGCCATTACGTAGTCTTTCGATGCCGGAAGGAACGCGTATCGCCGCTGTATTTCGCAGTAAAGAGCTATTGCACCCATCCGGCAGTACGCGTCTTGAGGAAGATGATACCTTGTGTGTATTAGCACAAGAAAAGGATTTAGATGCACTGAGCTTACTGTTTAGTGAAGCCCCAGAGAAAGCGTCGCTAGCGCGATTCTTCGGTGACTTCTTCCTCGATATTGAAGTGAAGCTTGCCGATATTGCCGTGATGTATGGTTTGAATCTGGGGGATGAACCGCTGGATAAAAGTTTGAGAAACCTTGTCGAAGAGCAATTAGGTAGCACGCCAGTATTGGGAGACCATTTCGAGTGGCAAGGTTTGCATTGGATCGTCGCTGATGTTGTTGATCAGCAGGTCACGAAAGTCGGTATCCGATTGCCAAACGAAAAAAGTAAGTCTGACGATAAGACGTCAATCTAGTCGCTCATTTCCGTCAGCATAATCACGGCTTGCGTGCGGTTCTTTACACCGAGCTTACGGAAAATAGCTGTCATGTGCGCTTTTATGGTGGCTTCTGAAACATTCAATTCGTAAGCGATTTGCTTGTTCAGCAAGCCATCGGACAACATTCCCAACACTTTATATTGCTGCGGTGTTAGCGCAGCAATCTTTTCCGCTAAGTCATTACATGCCGCGTTATTGGTGATCAACCCTTCAGGGAAGTATGGGTCGCCATTCAGCACTTGATTGAGCGCGTTCACTAATTCGCGCATGTCGCTGGACTTGGGAATAAAACCAAATGCACCATGGCTTTTCACCTGCGTCACGATCGCCGGCTCTTCACTCGCTGAAACGACGACGATAGGTAAATCTGGATGCTCTGCTCGCAAATGAATCAAGCCAGACATACCATTTGCTCCTGGCATTTTGAGATCCAATAGCACTAAATCTGGCTCTTCCTCTCGCTCCAACAAAGCCAGAAGTGCGTCGAGTGAGTCCGCTTCCAGCAAATTTGCACCACTAATAGCCATGTGGATAGATTGAAACAAGGCATTCCGGAAGAGTGGGTGATCATCTGCAATAATGATGGTGTAGGTCGAATCCATGACGTTAAACACTTTTGACTATTTCGTTAAATTTATTATTGTCCAGCTTTGAGAGAGTGGACAATATTTATTCGCTAAAAGTCTGAACCAAATCGACTTTTATTAGGAAAATTGCATATAAACGCAATGTTCTTATTCAAATCTGAGCAATAAAAAACGCCAGTGGACATCACTGGCGTTTGAATATCTGGTTATCAGAACTGCTTGATATGCTCTAAGAAAGGCTCGGCTTGCATAAAGCCCGTCAAACGAGCGTTTGAAACGTGTTCACCACTGGCATCCCAAAACTCAATTGTTGGTAAACCAAGCACACTCATGTGCTTCAGTAGTTCGATGTCTTGCACTTGGTTTTTGGTCACGTCCGCTTGCAGAAGAACGAAGTCTTGCAGTTTGGCTTCGACGCTTGGGTCATGGAAGGTGTACTTTTCAAACTCTTTACATGCTACACACCAATCGGCGTAGAAATCGAGCATGACGGGTTTACTTGCCGCTTTCGCAAGTGCCAGTTGTTCTTCAAGCTCCGCCACGTTAGCAATGCGAGTAAAGCTAACAGTGGCTTGCTGAGTTTGTGTTGTGCTGTTGCCAAACCAGTAATTTAAGATAGGTTGTGCTGAGGCTAGCAAACCTAAGACGGTGATTATGCCCACGGCACTTTGTTTCCAGCCACCAAACTCTAGACTGTTTTTGATGTGGTATAGCCAACCAAAAGCAGCAATACCCAGTGCTGACCACAGAATCGTTGACCACATTTCTGGCATGATGCGTTCTAGTAAGAAGATAGGTGCGGCAAGCAGAATAAAGCCGAAGAGTGTTTTCACTCGGTCCATCCAACCACCTGCTTTTGGTAGCAGTTTGTTGCCGAAGACCGCAACAAGAATCAGCGGAATACCCATGCCCATCGCCAGCGCGTATAACGCGATACCACCGGTAAGCAAATCGCCGCTTTGTGCAACGTAAAGTAGCGCACCAGACAGAGGCGCTGTGGTACATGGTGAGCACACCAGTCCAGAAATCGCCCCCATAGCGAATACGCCTGCACTGCTGCCGCCTTGTTGTTTGTTGCTGAGGTTGTTTAACCACGTTTGCACGCCACTTGGCAGTTGCAGGTTATAAACACCAAACATAGACAAAGCGAGTGCGATGAACAGTACGCTCAAACCAATCAGCACATAAGGGTGTTGCATTGCCGCTTGGAACTGCATGCCAGCAGACGCGACCACAAGGCCGAGTAGGGTGTAAGTCAGCGCCATGCCTTGCACGTAGACGAATGACAAGCCTAGCGCGCGGCGTTGGCTTAGTTTGCCACTGCCAAGCACTATGCTGGTCAGAATTGGGTACATCGGTAGCACACAAGGTGTAAACGCCAAGCCCACACCAAGCGCCAAGAACAGAAGTGGTGTCCACCAGTTATCAGCAAGGTTGGCTGCAAGGCTATCTTGCTGTGTTACTGGCGCTGATGGTGTGTCACCAGACGTAGATGATTGCGCCGCTGGTGGCGTTGCTGTTGGTGCCTGTTCTGCTTTTGATGCAGTTGTCGCCGTTGTTGAATCTGAGTTCGACGAAGTAAACGCGTTGATAGGAATCACGCGAGTTTCTGGCGGGTAACAGAAGCCTGCTTTCGCACAACCTTGGTATTGCACCACCACGCGCGCACCGTCTTGCCAATCATGCATTGGTACATTAACGAAGAGAGGTTGAGTATAGATATGCACGTCACCAAAGAATTCATCTTTATGCGGTGTGCCGTCTTCCATTTGCAGTTCGCCTAGCGATACTTTCTCACCAGCTACAGACAAGCGCTCTTGATATAGGTAGTACCCGTCACGTACCTGCCAATCGAGCATCAATTTGTCATCTTGCTGGTAGAAGTTAAATGGAAACGCCTGATCAACCGGAACAAAGCTGTCGCTGCTGCTACCAAAACTGTTGTTCTGGCTACTGTTAAACTGGTCTTTGCCAAATAAAGCTAAAGACGGAGTGGAAAAGGTAATGAGCCCTAAGAGTAAAACGGAAAGTAATGCGCGCATAAAAGAGTCAATTCATCTTAGATAATTGCCGTTAGTGTAACTCAATCAGACCCGGAGGCGAGTCAATAAGTTTCATGAAAATGAAGATTTATTGAGCATAAATCAAGACAACAGGCAATAAAAAAGGGAGCCGAAGCTCCCCGAGTAAGACTCTGTTTCTACTAGATCAGTAGACCACCGAATGCGAAGCCAAGTGCTACCGCAGAAGCGATGGTTACCACACCAGGTACAAAGAATGGGTGGTTGAATACGTACTTACCGATACGAGTTGAACCCGTGTCGTCCATCTCAACCGCGGCAAGTAGCGTTGGGTAAGTTGGCAGTACGAATAGCGCACTTACTGCTGCGAAAGATGCAACTGCGGTAAGTGGTGCCACACCGATAGCAAGTGCTGCTGGCATTAGCGCAACCGTGGTTGCACCTTGAGAGTAAAGCAGCATTGAAGCGAAGAATAGAACAAGTGCTAGCATCCATGGGTAGTCTGCTAGTAGCGCACCCGCAACTTCTTTGATGCCGTCAACGTGCGCGTTAACGAACGTAGAACCTAGCCATGCCACACCAAGAACACACACACACGCTGTCATACCAGAGCGGAATGTTGCTGCTGCTGGGATTTTGCCAGCATCGATTTTACAGCTCATTACGATAGCTGCCGCAGCTGCTAGCATTACCGTCATGATAGCTTCGTTACGGCCTAGAGCAGGGTTCTCGATAAGGCCAACAGAGCCAGAAATTGCTGCTGCGTAACACACGACAAATGCGATTGCGCCTAGGAAGATGAATGTCGCTTTCTTCGCTGTTGGTAGGATTTCGCGTTTTGCTTCTGTATTTAGCTTGATTAAGCCTTTTTCTAGACGCTCTTGGTATTCAGCATCGTCTTTTAGCTCACAGCCCATGAAGTTCGCCACGAACGCACCGATCATGCACGCGATGAACGTCGTTGGGATACAGATTGCTAGTAGTGTTAGGTAGTCAACGCCAAATGGGTGCAGCATTGCCGCGAACGCTACAACAGCCGCTGAGATTGGTGATGCGGTGATAGCGATTTGCGATGCTACGACCGCGATAGACAGTGGACGAGAAGGGCGCACGCCTTGGCCTTTCGCTACTTCTGCAATCACTGGCAAAGTAGAGAATGCCGTGTGGCCAGTACCCGCCATTAATGTCATTAGGTAAGTTACGATAGGCGCATAAAAGGTGATGCGCTCAGGATGCTTGCGCAAAAAGTTTTCAGCAACTTGCACCATCCAGTCTAAACCACCAGCTACTTGCATTGCTGCGATAGCGGTGATTACAGACATGATGATCAAAATTACGTCAACGGGAATGTAAGCTTGGCTTGTTGGTACGCCCAAGATCAAAGACAACGCAATGACCCCAGCACCACCGGCAAAACCAATGCCGATACCACCGATTCTTGCCCCCAAATAGATGAAGAGCAGAACCACGAAGAGTTCGACCATGACCATATTGATACCTCTTTAGTTTTTTATTTGATTCTGATTTTTTGAACACTCAGGAACAGGAGTAAATGCTCAGAGAATGAGAACCTAGTGGTTTAGCGGCAATAAAAGCATATAAAAAATGTGGTTAACCGTATGAGAGCCTAAAAAAGGGGCCTGAGTGGCCCCCTTCGGATTCGTTATTACTCGTAACGTTTTGCTTTGTAAGTAGGATGCATGAAGTTTTCTACTGACAAGATTTCATCAAGCTCCTCTGCTGTAAGCAGACCGCGCTCTAGCACGACTTCACGAACACTTTTACCAGTTTCTGCACAAATCTTACCTACGATGTCACCTTCGTGGTGGCCGATGTATGGGTTTAGGTAAGTGACGATACCGATAGAGTTGTAAACGTAGTTTTCGCAAACTTCTTTGTTCACAGTGATGCCGTCGATACATTTATCACGTAAGTTCACACACGCGTTGTGTAGTAGAGAGATAGACTCAAACACGCTTTGTGCGATCACAGGTTCCATTACGTTTAGCTGTAGCTGACCGCCTTCTGCTGCGAAAGAAACCGTGTTGTCGTTACCGAGAACTTTGAAGCAAACTTGGTTTACTACTTCTGGGATAACTGGGTTTACTTTAGCTGGCATGATTGAAGAGCCTGCTTGCATTTCAGGTAGGTTCAATTCATTTAGACCCGCACGAGGACCAGAAGAAAGTAGACGAAGGTCGTTACAGATCTTCGATAGTTTCACTGCTAGACGTTTTAGTGCGCCGTGAGTCATTACGTATGCACCACAGTCAGACGTTGCTTCGATAAGGTCTTCTGCTGCAACAACGTCAAGGCCTGTTACTTCCGCTAGGTGTTTTACTGCAAGCGCTTGGTAGCCAGTTGGTGTATTTAGACCAGTACCGATTGCGGTTGCGCCTAGGTTGATTTCTAGGAGGAGTTTAGATGTGTAATCTAGAGCACGAATCTCTTCGTTTAGTGTTACCGCCCATGCATGGAACTCTTGACCTACTGTCATTGGTACTGCGTCTTGAAGCTGAGTACGGCCCATTTTCAGTACATCTTTAAACTCAACGGCTTTAAGTTCGAATGCGCCTTTTAGGTACTCAATTGCTTCCATTAGCTTGTGTACGCTGTTGTATACCGCAATACGGAAACCTGTTGGGTACGCACAGTTGGTTGATTGGCTCTTGTTTACATGGTCATTTGGGTTAACAAATTCGTATTGGCCTTTCTCTTTACCCATCAACTCAAGCGCAACGTTTGCGATCACTTCGTTCGTGTTCATGTTAACTGAAGTGCCTGCACCGCCTTGGAATACGTCTGATGGGAACTGATCCATACACTTGCCAGTTTCTAGGATCAAATCACACGCTTCGATGATGTAGTTTGCAACGTCTTTTGGAATAGCGCCAAGTTCTTTGTTTGCTAACGCTGCTGCTTTTTTGGTCATTACCATGCCGCGTACAAATTCTGGTACGTCAGAGATGGTCATATTAGAGATGTTGAAGTTCTCGATCGCACGTAGCGTATGAATACCGTAGTACGCATCTGCAGGGACATGACGTTGACCTAATAGATCTTCTTCAATACGAGTGGCTGGGTTTGCTGTTTTTGGAGCATCAGATAGGGTAGCCATAGCAGGATCCTTAGATGATAATTCTGAGAATAAAGTTATTTATTAGCCATTTCTGCAATCTAGAATCCATTCATCAGAATTTTTGGCTGGAAAATCCGTCCTGACTTATGTGGCACATGATACTGCACCTAGCGCATAAAAATAGTAACTAGATCACCTTTTTCGTTTTTCATGAGTCAATAATTTGCAAAGTATGAACGGGTTATTAATAACCCTTTATGGGTACTCGATTTTCCTCGACAAACATGAGTTTTTAGAGTTCGAAATTAGCACTTTAAAGCACGAAAAAATCGGTATGCAATTGAATGAAACGCGCTCCCGCTACTTTGTCTAAAAAAGAAGGAGACCAGTATGAACACGCTTTTTTACAACGATTCGTTTGAGCTTAGTCTGCTTTTACCATTACACTGAATTAAACAAAGGAGGGCGTGTGTTTCCTATCTTATTATTAGCGTTTATTTTTGTTCCGATCATTGAAATCGGCTTATTTATTCAGGTGGGCGGTTTTTTAGGTTTATGGCCGACCATTGCACTAGTCTTAATCACGGCATTTGTTGGTGCATCGTTGGTTCGTAGCCAAGGTATACAAACACTGATGTCAGTACAGGGGCGTCTTGAACAAGGTGAAATTCCAGCCCAGCAAATTTTTGAAGGCGTAATGCTAGCGGTGGCTGGCGTGCTACTGTTAACCCCGGGCTTTATGACCGATGCCCTTGGTATGTTGGTGTTGCTTCCTGCGCCACGCGCCGCGATAGCTAAATACTTGATGAGCAAAATGGTGGTGAAAACCATGCATGGCGGTGGCTTCCAAGGTGGTTTCTCTAACCAGGGGCCATTTGAGCAAGACCCGTTCCGTCGTGACCCATTTGATTCCCAGTCAGATAATGGCAAGACCTTCGAAGGGGAATACGAGCGTAAAGACGATGATGATCGCAACAAGCTCAACTGATTGAGTTAGTCAGTAAAGAAAACAAAAGGGCGCACCAAGCGCCCTTTTCTGTATTTGGAATTCGTGCTGCTTACAATGCGCCTTCAAAGCCCATTTGACGCCATGCTTCAAAAGCAATGATCGCAACGGCATTCGAAAGGTTTAGGCTGCGTGCGTCCGGCATCATTGGAATGCGAATACGCTGCTCCATTGGCAAGCTATCGATGATTTCAGCAGGCAAACCACGAGTTTCTGGACCAAACATCAAAACATCACCCGTTTGGTATTGTGCATCAACGTGGTGACCTGTGGTTTTGGTGGTGCAGGCAAACAATCGGTAGTTACCGTGCCTCTCTGTCTCTAAATACTCTAAGAACGCTTGATAGTTTTTATGGCGTGTTACGCGAGCTAAATCATGGTAATCCAAACCAGCACGGCGGACTTTTTTCTCTTCAAGATCGAAACCCAGAGGTTCAATTAAGTGAAGGTTTGCACCGCAGTTGGCGCATAGTCGAATGATGTTGCCGGTGTTCGGCGCGATTTCTGGTTCGTATAAAGCGATATCAAACATGGTATTGAAATAGAGTTGGTCAAAGAGAGGGGCAGTATATACCCAAGTCACCGAGATATGCGAGATTCAGCAAGATTGACCTGGGTATGAAAGCAGGCATTAGCGCGGATGTTAATACCGTAAGTAGTGATGCTCTTTATAAGAGAGCGTGAGCATAGTTTTCTTCAACTGCTCGCCAGTTGACGACGTTCCACCACGCATCAATATATTCTGGGCGACGGTTTTGGTAACTGATGTAATACGCGTGCTCCCACACGTCTAATGCGAGGATTGGTTCACCGCGCACATCCACTACATCCATCAGAGGGTTGTCTTGATTACTGGTGGACGTAATGTGAATCTCACCATCTTTTACGATCAGCCATGCAAAGCCAGACCCAAAGGTATTGATGGCAGCTTGGGCAAACGCCTCTTTAAATTGCGCAAAGCTACCAAATTTATCGTTAATTGCTTGAGCAAGCGCGCCTTGAGGCTCTCCGCCACCGTTTGGTGACATGCAATTCCAATAAATGATGTGGTTGTAATAGCCGCCACCATTATTACGTACTGCTGGACTGAGCTTAGAGATATTGTCAAAGATCTCGTCTAATGACTGAGTTTCGAGCTCGCTCCCTTCAACGGCATTTACAAACTTATCAAAGTACGTCTTGTGGTGTTTGCTGTAATGCACTTCCATGGTTTTCGCGTCGATGTACGGCTCTAGTGAATCGTACGGGTAAGGCAGAGCGGGAAATGTATGTGACATAGTAAATCCTCCTTAATTGGAAAATTCACTTTAATGCTAACGATAATTATTATCAACTTTGATCTTTGTAAGGGTATTCTAAGAAGCCTCACCAATTTCTAAAGTGAGGGTGGGGCTGTTAATCACTCACTCTAGAAATATGGTGCGAATTATTGTTAGTTCATCAAATTGAGACTAACAATTGATCGGTAAGGTGATACTCATACGCAATCCGCCTAAAGGACTTCGGCTGGCTGCGATCGTGCCACTGTGCTGGCGAATGGCACTTTCGGTAATGGTTAGGCCGAGACCTGTGCCGCCAGAGTGGCGATCGCGTGCCGTGGAAACGCGATAGAACGGGCGAAAAATCGCGGCCAGTTCCTCTTCTGGTACACCTTCTCCATTATCGTCAACCGTGATACGAAGCGTATCGTCATCGGCTTTGATGTCGATTTGTACCTCATCTTTTCCGTAGTAAATGGCGTTACGAACGATATTTTCCACCGCACTCATCAGCAGTTTAGGGTTACCGGAAATATTGCGCTTAGGTAATTCTGAATAGTGTAGCTGTTTGCCCATTTGCTCTGCTTCAAACTGCGCATCTTTAATGATTTCTTCCCATAAACTTTCTAGTGGCTGTGTTTCGCGAGTCATATGACTGTTCGCCTGCATGCGAGAAAGCTCTAATAGTTCGCTGATCATCTGTTCCAAGCGCTGCGCTTCGGTATCGATACGAGTCAGTTCTGGGCTTTCGCCTTGTTTACGCGTCGCTAATGCGCTTGCCATGCGCAGACGAGTTAAAGGTGAGCGCAGCTCGTGAGAGATATCGGATAGCAAACGTTGTTGTCCTGAAATCATTTGATTAACCGCTTCGACCATCTGGTTGAAGCTGCTGCCTGCTTGACGAAATTCCGCCGTACCTTTTTCTAAATTTGGGTCTGTGACAAATTCACCTTTCGCTACACGTTGAGCAGCGGCTTCAAGACGACGTGCAGGCTGACTCAAAGCCCAAGCAAGCCATAACAGCAATGGTGTACTAACCAACATGACCGCAAGCAAGAGCTGGAATGGGTGATCAAACAGACGCAGGAGTAGAGGTGGTGGCTCATTCCATTTGAAGCCCACGTACATCAAGATATCGGAACCTGCCAAAGTAATAGGAATTGGGCCCGCAATCATGTATCGACCATACAGCTTCTGCTTTGGATTATTGTAATCTTCGATACTGGTGACAAAGTTTTGCATGGCACGCAATTGAAAATTGCTGCGTTTTTCTGTCGTAAGAACATTACCGCTGTAGTCAGAAAAAAAGACTCGTGGGCGAGGGTCGTGCTTGCCGTGACGGTTGCCCTCGATACGAAAAAGTATGCGGCCTAAATCTGTTTGCTGGCTGTATTTTTGTTGGATTGAGTCACGCGTTTCTACCATACGTTTGTAGTGTTCTTCTGGAATATCGCGAGCTTTGCGTGGGTCCAAATGTGGCAGTGATAGCACGGCTATCAATACTAATAACATGGTGAACCAAAAAATGGCAAAGATGCGTCCATACAGGCTATTGATGTTTGGCAGTTTGATGCGTGATAGGCGCATTAATCCTCCTCAAGCAGCATGTAGCCACGACCACGCAGGGTTTTGATTCGCGGCTTGCCATTGCTTTGATCTGGTAATTTTTTACGTAAGTTCGAGACATGCATATCGATAGCGCGATCAAAAGCAGCGAGTCGTTTACCAAGCACATCTAAGCTCAGTGTCTCTTTGGTCAGCACTTGTCCTGGGTTTTGTACGAAGTGGGTGAGTAGCGCAAACTCGGTTGCTGTGAGATCGAGTAACTGTTGCTCACAATACGCTTCTTGCTTACCGGGATAGAGGCGGATTTCTTGATACTCAATGCAATCGCTGTTTTTGGTATTTTTTTGTGTGCTGCTAGTGCGGCGTAAAATCGCGCGGATACGCGCTAACAGCTCTCGGTCACTAAAAGGTTTTGGTAAATAGTCGTCCGCGCCCAGTTCCAAGCCGATCACGCGATCAATTTCTTCCCCTTTAGCGGTCAGCATCAAGACGGGAGTTTCCCAATTTTCACGTAAGCGTTTCAGCGTTTCCATGCCATTGAGTTTTGGCATCATGACATCCAACAAAATCAAATCAATCTTATCATTGATCGCGGCTAAGCCGGCTTCACCGTCATTTGCTTCGCTGACGTCAAACCCTTCGAAACTGAGTACTTCTTTTAATAAGCTGGTTAGCTCGATATCGTCATCGATTAAAAGAATGTTTGCCATGGGGGCACCTATAGTAAGTTACCGATAGCCTAATATTACATTGGAATGATGCGCAACGAAGAGGAGAAAAATCACTCTTTACGATTCTTTACGCTCCCTATACGTCGCTTTACCTAGCGGGTCGTATTCTATACTCAAGCGCTGTGAGAACAGCTCAGAAGAACCACTCACCTGTGTAAGGAATCGTATTATGAAGTCTGCAAAAAAACTTGTGTTAGCTGCTGTTGTTCTACCTCTTACTCTTGGCGCCGCAAGCGCATTCGCTTACGGTGGTAAAAACCATCATAAAGGTCCTCGTGACGAATGCGGCATGGGTATGGACCGAGGTGTCATGCGTCAACTAGACCTGACTGATGCACAAAAAGATCAGCTAAAAGAAATGCGTGAAGCAAACAAAGCAGAAATGAAAGCAAAATTCGCTGATGGCAAAGAAGCACGTATGGCTGAGCGTCAAGCGCATCACGCAAAAGTACAATCGCTTTTGCTGGCGGATAACTTTGATGAAGCTCAAGCTAGCGAATTAGCAAAAGAGATGGTTGAGCGCCAAACGGAACGTCGCGTGCAAATGCTAGAAAGAAAGCACCAAATGCTTAGCGTATTAACACCTGAGCAGAAAGCGAAATTTGTTGAGCTACAAAATGAACGTATGCAAGAGTGTGGCGACAGAATGCACAAGCGCATGGAAAAGTCGCGCAATAATTAAGTCATGAATTGATGTTATATAAAGAGGCAGCCATTGGTTGCCTCTTTTTGATCTGGTTATTTCATGGTCATTCAATATACTCAACGTATGGTTTTAGTTAACTCTTTGATTATGAAACAGCAATACGCACGTTTAGTTACGACCGCCGCTTGGACTGCAACCATTGTGGCGACGCTTCTTCTGATAGTAAAAGTCATCACGTGGTGGGTAACCGGCTCAGTGAGCTTATTGGCGTCATTGATTGACTCCATGTTAGATATCGCGGCTTCGGTTGTGAATCTTGTGGTGGTTCGTTACGCCTTACAACCGGCAGACCGCGAACATACGTTTGGACATGGTAAAGCTGAGTCCTTAGCGGCCCTAGCCCAAGCAATGTTTATTTCGGGCTCGGCAGTATTTTTGATTCTTAACGGGATTGACCGATTTTTCCGCCCACATGCTTTACACGCACCGGAGTTAGGTGTGTATGTATCGCTGTTTGCGATTGTGGTCACACTTGGCTTGGTGATGTTCCAAAAACATGTGGTTCGCGTGACGGGGAGCCAAGCAATAGCGGCGGATTCTCTGCATTATCAGACTGACTTGTATATGAATGCTGCGATCATGGTTGCTCTGGGGCTCAGTTATTTTGGAGTGACTCAAGCGGATGCTGTGTTTGCGATTGGTATTGGTGTCTTCATTCTTTATAGCGCTTTCAAAATGGTCAGCGAAGCGATTCAAACCTTACTTGATAGAAAGTTGCCCGATGAAGAACTTGAGCAAATTAACCAAGCTTGTTTGAGCGTAAAAGGGGTATTGGGTGTGCATCAGTTACGCACGCGAATGTCCGGACCGACGCGCTTTATACAGTTGCATTTAGAGCTAGACGATAACTTACGATTAATTGAGGCGCATTACATCGCTGATAAAGTGGAAGATAATTTATTGGCTCTTTTTCCTGATGCGGACGTATTGATCCATCAAGATCCATTGTCTGTCGTTTTCGGACCAGAGAAAGAGCAAAAAGCGCAACATTGGTAGGCTTGAAAAATCCATCAGTGCCCGACGACAAACAGGTACTTATTGACTATCTTTCCATCAATACTTATTAAGATTCGTGATCCTGATATGAATCAACAAAGTTTCATAGAGAAACTGTAATACTCTTACATAAGTAGAAAAGTTACATAAAAAAGTGCGTTTTCATTGGTAATCCTGTAGAGGAAATGTAACATAACGCACAGTTCTGGATTATGCAGGTTGCTTGGTAACAAGGGGCCTAAAAGAAAATTAAATAATTGATTGCCAAAGATCGAGGGTGAGCATGATTAAGAAGATCGGTGTTTTAACAAGTGGCGGTGACGCACCTGGTATGAACGCTGCGATACGCGGCGTAGTACGTACAGCACTATCCGAAGGATTGGAAGTATTCGGTGTGTACGACGGCTACCTAGGCCTATACGAAGGCCGCATCGAGAAGCTAGATCGTTCTAGCGTTTCAGATGTGATCAACAAAGGTGGTACGTTCCTAGGTTCTGCACGTTTCCCTGAATTTAAACAAGTGGAAGTTCGTGAAAAAGCGATTGAGAACCTGAAAAAACATGGTATCGATGCACTAGTGGTAATCGGTGGTGATGGTTCGTACATGGGTGCGAAGAAACTGACTGAAATGGGTTACCCATGTATCGGTCTTCCGGGCACAATCGACAACGATATCGCAGGTACGGATTACACTGTGGGCTACCTAAGTGCACTAAACACCGTTATCGATGCAATCGACCGTCTACGTGATACTTCTTCATCTCACCAACGCATTTCAATTGTAGAAATCATGGGCCGTCACTGTGGTGATTTGACTCTGATGTCTGCAATTGCGGGCGGTTGTGAATACATCATCACTCCGGAAACTGGTCTAGACAAAGACAAGCTGATCAGCAACATCCAAGATGGTATCGCTAAAGGTAAGAAACACGCGATCATCGCGCTTACTGAGCTAATGATGGATGCTAATGAACTAGCACGTGACATCGAAGCCGCGACAGGTCGTGAAACTCGTGCAACAGTACTTGGTCACATCCAACGTGGTGGTCGTCCAACTGCATTTGACCGCGTACTAGCATCTCGTATGGGTAACTACGCTGTTCACCTATTGATCGAAGGTCATGGTGGTCGTTGTGTAGGTATCGTGAAAGAGCAACTTGTTCACCACGATATCATCGACGCAATCGAAAACATGAAGCGTCCAGTACGCAACGATCTATACAAAGTTGCTGAAGAGTTGTTCTAAGCAAGCTTGAAATAGATAAACAAAACCGCGGCTTTCCGCGGTTTTTTTGTATTTGAGAATCAACAAAAAGAAACTAGTGATAGACGAGTGTTAAGACACGCTGCTCTGCTCTATGAGCGTTAATTTTCGCTCGCGCAGCGCAAACAAGTAGCCCAGTAGCCCACCCAACGTATTTCCAACCGCGATACCGATAAACAAGCCTTCAATGCTGTAGATTTGGCTCCCGATCCACGCCGATGGCAAGGTAAAAATGAACAGCCGCATAAAGCTCCACTGGAATGCACGCAATGGCTTGTGCATCGCATTCAAACCACTGACTAACATCATTACGATGCCTTGGAAGCCATAACTAAATGGCACCACCAGTAAATAATGCCAAAGCAGGTTTTTCACCGCATCTTCCTGAGAAAATAGCGCAGCCAGAGGAATGCTCAGCGGTACCATCATCAAGAAGATAAACCCTTGGAATACCACTGCAAAACGCATGCTAATAAATAAACCGGAAAAGGCTCGTTGCGGTTGTTTGGCTCCTAAATTTTGTGCCATAAACGGTGTGAGGGCAGAGGTCAGCGACATCAATACTAAAATCAATATAGACTCAATACGCTGCGCTGCGCCGTAAGCAGCAACCGCCGCTGTACCATGGTTGGATAACAGCATCATCAGAATGGCACCGGACAACGGATTCATCGCGTTTGATAGCGCAGCAGGGGTACCAATTTTTAGTGTCTGTTGCCAGTCTTGTTTCAGCAAAGCCCATTGGGGTTGAGCAAGCAATTTTTCCCGTTTAATTAGCACATAGAATGAGCCACACAAAGCACCTAACCAGCTAAAGGCACTTGCTATGGCTGCGCCTTGAATGCCAAGTTCCGGAAAAGGGCCATAACCGAAAATCAACAATGGGTCGAGCATGCCATTAATCAAACCAGCCAACATCATGACTTTTGCTGGTGTTTTTGTGTCGCCAGTAGCTCGGATAGCACTGTTGCCCGCCATTGGGATCACTAGCAGAGGAATGGTGAGATACCAGACCTGCATATATTGCTCAATAAGAGGGATGAGATCATCAGACGCACCAAGAAAACGAAACAATGGCGCAATGGTGGTAAAGCCAATAGAAGACGCGATAGCCACAAGTAACACGGCTAACAACAAACCGTGGGTGGTGAACCGAGCAGCTTGTGGTGCATGACCTTGCCCAAGCAAGCGACCAATATTGGTCGATAGTCCCATCCCAATCCCCATCGTAATGCAGTTAACCGCAAAGGTTACAGGGAAGGTATAGCTGATAGCTGCTAGCGCTTGAGTGCCAAGCAACGAGATAAAAAACGTGTCCACCAAGTTAAACATCAAAATTGCGATCATGCCCATGGTCATGGGTACGGTCATTTTCCGCAGCGTTTCAGGAATGGGTGCGGTCAACAAACCATGCTTATCGTTCGCTTGGGGTTCCAGCTTGTTATTTTCCTGCATGTGTGACAACTATCTGGTGAGCAAACTGCAAGGATACAAGAAAGCGAGATGCCGAGCGAGTGAGCATTTCTAACGCAAACCGTTGCCTAGTTGTTCGTTATTTTAACTAAGTCACAAAAATTTTGTGCCACCCCCTTGGGATCGCTGCTTCGACCCCTTATATAGGGATCACGTGTCTGGGGCTACAGTCCCTAAGGACAATTATCAAATAAACATGGAAATTTTCAGGAGAGACGACCGATGAACATTCGTCCATTACATGACCGAGTTATCGTTGAACGTAAAGAAGTTGAATCTAAGTCTGCTGGTGGCATCGTTCTGACTGGTTCTGCTGCAGAAAAATCGACTCGCGGTGTTGTTCTAGCTGTGGGTAAAGGCCGCATCCTAGAAAACGGCACCGTACTGCCACTAGACGTTAAAGTCGGTGATACCGTTATCTTCGCTGAAGGTTACGGTACAAAAACTGAAAAAATCGACGGTAAAGAAGTGCTTGTCATGTCTGAAAACGACATCATGGCGATCGTTGAATAATAGCAATCATTGAGTAATTTTTTGCTCAGATTCAATTACGAAATTACACACAAAGAATTTTAGAAAGGAAATCAAAGATGGCTGCTAAAGACGTTAAATTTGGTAATGACGCACGAGTTAAAATGCTGGAAGGTGTAAACGTTCTGGCTGACGCAGTAAAAGTAACACTGGGTCCTAAAGGACGTAATGTCGTTCTAGACAAATCTTTTGGTGCACCAACTATCACTAAAGATGGTGTATCAGTAGCGCGTGAAATCGAGCTGGAAGATAAATTCCAGAACATGGGCGCACAAATGGTTAAAGAAGTTGCGTCTAAAGCAAACGACGCAGCGGGTGACGGTACAACAACAGCAACGGTACTAGCGCAATCTATCGTTAACGAAGGTCTAAAAGCAGTCGCAGC
The DNA here is from genome assembly GCF_033339315.1 of Vibrio sp. 661. Taxonomy (NCBI): domain Bacteria; kingdom Pseudomonadati; phylum Pseudomonadota; class Gammaproteobacteria; order Vibrionales; family Vibrionaceae; genus Vibrio; species Vibrio sp. 661. The sequence goes on from NZ_JAWOUJ010000020.1 coordinate 41,139, forward strand.
GGGCATGAACCCAATGGATCTTAAGCGTGGTATCGACAAAGCTGTTGCCGCGGCAGTTGAGCAACTAAAAGAGCTTTCTGTTGAATGTAACGACACAAAAGCGATCGCGCAGGTTGGTACTATCTCTGCAAACTCAGACGCAAGCGTAGGTAATATCATTGCAGAAGCAATGGAGCGTGTGGGTCGTGATGGCGTTATCACGGTTGAAGAAGGTCAGGCGCTACAAGACGAGTTAGACGTAGTAGAAGGTATGCAGTTCGACCGCGGTTACCTGTCTCCTTACTTCATCAACAACCAAGAGTCAGGCAGTGTTGATCTAGAAAACCCATTCATTCTTCTTGTTGATAAGAAGATCTCAAACATTCGTGAGCTTCTTCCAACGCTAGAAGCTGTCGCGAAAGCATCTCGTCCACTGCTTATCATTGCAGAAGATGTAGAAGGCGAAGCGCTAGCAACATTGGTTGTGAACAACATGCGTGGCATCGTAAAAGTTGCAGCTGTGAAAGCACCTGGCTTCGGTGACCGTCGTAAAGCAATGCTACAAGACATCGCTATCCTAACTGGCGGTACTGTGATTTCTGAAGAGATCGGTCTAGAGCTAGAAAAAGTTGCACTAGAAGATCTAGGTCAAGCGAAGCGTGTTTCTATCACGAAAGAAAACACGACTATCATCGATGGTATCGGTGAAGAAGAGATGATCTCTGGCCGTGTTGCTCAGATTCGTCAACAAATCGAAGACGCAACTTCAGACTACGACAAAGAGAAACTACAAGAGCGCGTAGCTAAACTGGCTGGCGGTGTTGCAGTAATCAAAGTTGGTGCTGCGACTGAAGTTGAAATGAAAGAGAAGAAAGACCGTGTAGAAGATGCGCTAGCCGCAACTCGCGCAGCGGTTGAAGAAGGTGTTGTTGCTGGTGGTGGTGTTGCACTTATCCGCGCGGCATCTAAGATTGCTCACCTAACGGGTGACAACGAAGAACAAAACGTTGGTATCCGCGTTGCACTACGTGCAATGGAAGCGCCAATCCGTCAAATCACGAAGAACGCAGGTGAGGAAGACTCAGTTGTTGCGAACAACGTGAAAGCGGGTGAAGGTAGCTACGGTTACAACGCGGCAACAGGCGAATACGGCGACATGCTAGAAATGGGTATCCTAGATCCAACTAAAGTTACTCGTTCTGCACTACAATTCGCAGCATCGGTTGCAGGTCTGATGATCACAACTGAAGCGATGGTTACTGACCTACCGCAAAAAGACGCGCCAGCGATGCCTGACATGGGCGGCATGGGTGGCATGGGCGGTATGGGCGGCATGATGTAAGCCAGCTTATCTCATCGCTCTAGGGAAACCTTATAGCGGAAAGATAACCGACCAAACCCTTAAAAGTCGAGGCAGATGCCTCGACTTTTTTATGCGTGTCACCTGAGAAACATGACGTTCTGGTGTGGCTTATCATGAAATTTTTGAGCGTAAAAAGCGCCATTTCAGAAGCAAAAAATCGAAGAGAAATATTTTTTCTTTTGAGTCAGATGGTTAAATCTGACCTATTGCTAACACTTTTTGAACGGGGACAGAGCAAAATCTGAACATTACACTATGTTGTAAATTGTTGCTTCCCATCATGGAGATGAAAATGAAAAAGCTTATGACGTCATTGGCGGTTGCAGCCGCTATCGCATCACCTGTTGCTTTTGCCGACAGTACACCTGTGATGTTCTCTACTATCGATAACACAAACGCACCCTCTAATTCTTCAGTAGGTGGCGTTCGTTTAGCTGTGTTGCATGGGCAGGTAAATGAGGTTAAAGGTGTCGACTTTTCACTGCTTGGTATGTCAGAAACGGATCGTACGACAGGTGTGAACTTCGGTCTGTTTTTTGGCGCAGCAAAAGTAAATCAAGAAATGAAAGGCGCGTCTTTAGGCTTAGTTAACTGGAACCAAGGTCAGACGACGGGTGTTAACTTGGGTGCTGTTAACATTACGAACAACGTAAAAGGCTTGAACTGGAGCGCGGTGAACTATTCTGAAGGCTACACCATGGCGGATGTGGGCTTAGCGAGTATCTCTAAGAAGTCTAATTTCCAGTTTGGTTTCTTCAACATGACCGATCAAATCGATGGCGTGCAAATTGGTCTTTTGAACTGTGCGGATAACGGTTTCTTCAAGTGTTTCCCACTCATCAACTTTGCTAAGTAATCCCTGAGAAAGTCAGAATCTTTATATACAGAAAGCCCTCGATGTTCGTCGAGGGCTCTTTAATTACTGATGAGATGAAGTGAGTTTCTCGGAGCGTTAACTATTTAATTAATCGTGATGAAGTTTTGCGTTGTTGAATTCTTTGATGAACACCGCGGCGTAATGCTTTGATGTGGTTTTCTGCTTTATCCACACCTAACAACACGGTTAATGTCAGGAGAGTAATAACCACCGACTGCGTTAAATAACCCAAACCTATCATCAAACCTAAACCTGCTAGTACCCATATTACAGCCGCGGATGTTACGCCATGGATTTTTCCATCAAGTGTCATCATAACGCCAGCGCCTAAGAAGCCGACGCCAGTAATGATCTGACCAAGCACTCGTGCTTGATCAAGTGTATTTGGCGATAACGACACTGCCATCGACATAAACAGGTAGGTGCCTGAAATAATTAATATTGCTGTGCGAATGCCAACCGGTTTACCACGAGTTTGGCGCTCTATACCGATCATGAGCCCATTAATGGCGCAGCATAGTAGGGCAGGCCAACTGAATGGGCCAAGATCGAAAATTTGTTCGAATGCTGTATGCATCTTGACCTCCAAAAGTGCGGAGTATGCATAGACTTACCGTGCAAAGCGAACAAAAATAATCAATCTAGACGACAAATTTAATTGAGCGTCAGAGCTTACTCTAAATGCAAATCCAACGGCGTTTTACTTGGCCTGCCACCAATTTCTCGTGTGAGTTTTGGTACCAGATAACCCGATACACGCGTGATGAGTCCGCGCATAATAGCTTTCGCTTCTTCGTCCGAAATAAAATAGTGCGCTGCGCCTTGCACCTTATCAAGAACGTGGAGGTAATAAGGCAAGATACCCGCGTCAAATAAGGCCTCACTTAACGTCACTTGAGCTTCTACCGAATCATTCACGCCTTTCAGCAGAACGCCTTGGTTTAGAAGCGTAACGCCCGCTCTTTTGAGCTTGAACATCTGTTCAGCAAATTCGTCATTGATTTCGTTGGCATGGTTGATGTGAGTGACGAGGATGATTTGTAACCTTGATGCTTGCAGAAGTTGGCATAGTTCATCAGTGACTCGAGCTGGAATCACCACAGGTAAACGGCTATGAATACGCAGACGTTTGATGTGAGGAATATGAGCAATGTGCTCTAAAAGCCAATGAATCTCATCGTCTTTTGCCATTAATGGATCACCACCTGAGAAGATGACTTCGTTCAACTCTGGTTGTTGTGCCATGTACTCTAAGCACTTGGTCCAGGCTTGTTTCCCGCTTTTGTTCTCTTGATAAGGGAAGTGACGACGAAAACAGTAACGGCAATTTACCGCGCAGCCACCTTTGACAATCATCAGGGCGCGGTTGCGATACTTGTGTAGCAGGCCAGGGACTTCATTGTCTTGCTCTTCCAATGGATCATTGGAGTAACCCGGATGCACCTCAAATTCGTCGCTCAGTGGTAAAACCTGACGTAAAAGAGGGTCTTTAGGGTTGCCTTTCTCCATCCTATCGACAAAACTTTGCGGTACACGCTGTGCAAACAGCTTGCGCGCGGCAAACCCGTCTTGCCACGGTGAAGGATCAATTTCCAGTATTTCGAGCAATTTTGCAGGATCAGAGATCCCATTCGCCAACTGTTTGAGCCAGTTTTGCTCAACAGATTCGACTTTTCGGGTTATTATGTGCGGCATTGAATTTAGCTCTAAGAATGTAAGAGGAAAAAATGGCTACAGTTAGCACCAATGAATTTAAAGGCGGTCTTAAGTTAATGCTTGATAACGAGCCTTGTGTAATTCTGGAAAACGAATACGTTAAACCAGGTAAAGGCCAAGCGTTCAACCGTGTTAAAATTCGTAAACTTCTTTCTGGTAAAGTGCTAGAGAAAACATTCAAGTCTGGTGACACTTGTGAAGTGGCAGACGTAATGGATATCGACCTAGATTATCTATATTCAGACGGCGAATTCTACCACTTTATGAACAGTGAAACGTTTGAACAGATCGCAGCGGATGCAAAAGCGGTAGGTGAAAACGCTAAGTGGTTGGTAGAAAACAACACTTGTATGATCACTCTTTGGAACGGTAACCCAATTACTGTTACTCCACCAAACTTCGTTGAGCTAGAAGTTGTAGACACAGATCCAGGCCTGAAAGGTGATACTCAAGGTACTGGCGGTAAACCAGCGACGCTATCAACTGGCGCTGTTGTTCGTGTTCCTCTGTTCATCTCAATTGGTGAAGTGATTCGTGTAGATACTCGTACTGCTGAATACGTAGGTCGTGTGAAGTAAGCACTTTATATGATTGTTAGAAAGGTCGCTTCGGCGGCCTTTTTTATTGCCTGTGATTCTTCTCTTTTAATCCCTCTGCGTAAAACATCGATATCCTCCGCAAATTTTTGATGATTTTGTATTATTCGTAAAAATCTTATTTATTCCATGAATCTGTCGATTATTCCTTAATGTAACATTTTGATACATTAGTACTTGTCGCTGAGTTGCATAGCAATCTGATTTTTATCGATTTAACTCAGTAACAATCCAAAAAGGAGAACAAAATGGAAAGCAGAGGTTTAGGAAGGGGTTTAAAGGTGGAAGAAAGACGTCAGTTACTACATAAAGGATTAAAAGCAGCCGTATTTGGCGTACCGCTGTTGGCAATAGGCTTAACGATTAATAGCTCGGTGCTGATGACCGATGCGGGTTACAGCTACGTGCATCAGAATAATATTACTGGTGAGTTGGATGTGTTTACTGAACCTGGCATTCATTTTCGCATGCCATTTCTGTCCAAAATCACCAAGTATGACCAAGTGATCACCGTGTCATTCGGTAACAGCAAGGGCGAAGATTTTTATCAACGCCTTGATGCGATTCAGGTTCGATTTGCCGACACCTATATTGGTCAGATCCCCGTAACATTCCGCTTTAAGCTCAGTAATGACCCTGAAGCGGTGAAGAAGATGCATAAAGAGTTCCGCAACAACAGTAACTTGATCGATGCGCTGCTTGTAAAGAACGCACGTAACGTAACGGTGATTACCGCAACCCAATACACGGGTGAAGAGTTTTTCCAAGGTGGTTTGAACCAGTTCAAATCGAAACTTGGCGATCAGTTACGAGAGGGGATTTATCTAACAGAGCGACGTCAGGTTGAAGTGGAAGAGTTGGATCTTGCGCCTGTTGGGGTGAATCAAGCTAATCCGAACCAATTACAGCGCACCAATCAACTGGTATGGAAAACTGTGCCAGTCGTAGACAAAACCGGGCAACCAATTCGTCAAGACAATCCGTTACAACAATACGGTATTCAAGTGACGCAGGTGACCATTGGTGACCCGCAGCCAGAAAAGCAATTAGATCAGCTATTGGCAGATAAAAAGCGTTTAGTGGCGGATCGTATTCGCGCGATTCAGGAACAAGAAACGTCGAAAGCACAGGCAGAGACCGAGCAGTTACGCAAAGAGATTCAACGAACACGTGAGGTGCAAGACGCCCAGCGTGGTAAAGAACTCGCAATTATTGCTCAACAAAAAGAAGTGGAAGTGGCGCGTCAGATTGCAGAGCGTGAAATCGTTGAAGTGGAAAAAACCAAACGACTTGCTGAGGTCGAGAAGGAGAAAGAGCTAGCTATCGCAGAGGCTAACTTAGCGATTCAAAAAGCGAACGCACTTTCTGCTGAGTTTGAAGCGAAAGCGATATTAGCGAAAGGTCGCGCAGAATCTGAAGTCCTAAAAGGTAAGTATGCGGCGTTAGGAGCAAACCGTGAAGTTTACTTGGCAGAATTGAATCGAGACGTAGCGAACTCGCTGTACAACAATTTGCAAAACTTCCAAGTTCAGATGCCACAAAATTACATTGGTGGAAGTGACGAAACGGGCTTGAAAACAAACCTAGATGTGATTACTGGCTTTGGTGCTCTGGGTCTTATGGACCAGACAAAGAAGGTCGCACAGCAATAAGATCATGGGTGGTCAAAAGCTTAAAAAGCAAAAAGATCATAGGTAACCCAAAGCAATAAAAAGCTGGCATTTAGCCAGCTTTTTCTTTTTTTGGTCAGTCTCTTAAATCATGAAGATAAAGATAACTGCTAGTGCAGTGATGAGGCCTGCAAATGCATAGCATGCAATTTTACCAATCACACCAGTGTGGAACTTAAGGTCGTGCATGCCGTGGTGTACACGGTGCATTGCATGCCACATTGGCAATGCTAGCGTGCCAATGATGAATAGCGCACCGATGATGCTGGTTGCGAATGCAGAGACACGCTCGTAGCTCATCGCTTCTGCGTCAATCACGCCTAGTGGTACCAAGATACCTAGCACAAGAACAGTGATTGGCGTGATCATCGCGAACCAAGTACCGCCTGCGCCAAACAGACCCCACCAGATTGGCTCATCAGAACGTTTTGGTGATGTGTTTACACTATAATTCGGTTTCATTGCTCAGCTCCTTACACCACGATGAGAACGATCAGTGAGATAAACGCAACAGCGGCCCACTGAGTCAATACGATGATCTTCTTGTCCACTGGTTTGCCCTTCAAACGAATTGGCATTACTTGTGGCATCATGCTGAAGAAAGTTTGAGCGTGGAATAGGCTACCGAGTAGTGCAACGATGTTGATTGCGACGACGATTGGGTTCGCCATGAACGCTAACCAACCTTGCCATGCTTCAGGACCTTTCACCAAGCAACCTAAACCGAAAGTTAGGAACAGAGTGAATAGGATTAACGGAAGCACCGTCGCTTCACGTAGCATGTAGAAGCGGTAGAAAGGATGGTTCTTCCACCAAGTGCGTTTTACTTCACGAACGTAAGGTTTACGATTGCTCATCCTTATGCCTCCACTTTCTTTGGTGAACCATCAGGTTTCAACATAGCAATCACGAAGTCCATCGAAGACTCCACTTTGCCTTGGTTTACTGCCGCTGCTGGGTCAACGTTCTTCGGACAAACTTCAGAACAGTAACCAACAAACGTACAACCCCAAGCACCGTTTTCACCGTTGATAAGCTTCATGCGCTCATCTTTACCGTTGTCACGGCTGTCTAGGTTGTAGCGGTGGGCTAGCGTTAGTGCAGCAGGACCGATGAACTCTGGGTTAAGACCAAACTGAGGACATGCGGCATAGCACAGACCACAGTTGATACAGCCAGCGAACTGCTTGTATTTCGCCATCTGTTCTGGCGTTTGCAAGTTCGTACCGTCTTCTGGTTTACGATCGTTACCAATGATGTATGGTTTGATTGCTTCTAGGCGCTCGATGAATGGCGTCATATCAACAATCAAGTCTTTCTCGATTGGGAAGTTCGCTAGAGGCTCGATAGTCACACCGTCTGGGTAGTCACGTAGGAAGCTCTTACAAGCAAGTTTCGGTACGTTGTTCACCATGATGCCGCAAGAACCACAGATCGCCATACGGCAAGACCAACGGTAAGACAGATCTTTGTCTAGGTGGTCTTTGATGTAACCAAGTGCGTCAAGTACAGACATGGTTTCATCGAATGGGACTTCGAATGTTTGCTTGTATGGTTCTGCATCTTTCTCTGGGTCGTAACGCAGGATGTCTACTTTTTGAATGCGATTTGCTGACATTATGCTTGCTCCTCTGCGTTCTTCTCTTCAGCCGCTGCTTTTTCTGCTGCTTCACCGTATAGACGAGCTTTTGGCTGTGACTTAGTGATGGTCACATTGCTGTAATCGATACTTGGTGCTGACTCTGGCTTGTAGAAAGCAAGTGAGTGTTTTAGGAAATTCACGTCATCACGTTCTGTACAACCGTCGTCTAGACGTTGGTGCGCGCCGCGCGACTCTTTACGTAGAATCGCAGAGTGAACCATCGCTTCTGCGACTTCTAGGCCGTAACCCACTTCGATTGCGTATAGAAGGTCTGTGTTGAACACTTTACCTTTGTCTTTGATGCTGATGCGTTTGTAGCGTTCTTTCAACTCAGTGATTTTGTCGATAGTCGCTTGCATCAAATCTTCTTGGCGGTAGATACCACAGCCCGCTTCCATGGTGTGGCCCATTTCTGTGCGTATTTCTGCCCAGTTTTCGTCGCCTTCTTGGTTCATCAGTTTCACGATGCGCTCTTCAACGGCTTTGACTTGCGCGTCAATTGCCGCGTCGTTCCAACCTTTGAATTCTGCCGCGCGTTTCACTGCGTTTTCACCCGCTACGCGCCCAAATACTACGAATTCAGCCAGTGAGTTTGAACCTAGACGGTTTGCACCGTGAAGACCAACAGACGCACATTCACCCACCGCGAATAGGCCTTTAATGCGAGTTTCACAACCGCCGTCCGTTTCAATACCACCCATGGTGTAGTGAACGGTTGGACGAATTGGAATTGGCTCTTTTGCAGGGTCCACGTTTACGTAAGCTTTTGCTAGTTCACAGATGAACGGTAGACGCTCTTGTAGGTACTCCTCACCAAGATGGCGAAGGTCTAGGTGCACCACGTCACCCAGTGGGTGTTTGATGGTGTTGCCTTTCTGTTGTTCGTGCCAGAAAGCTTGAGAAACTTTGTCACGAGGACCCAGTTCCATGTATTTGTTCTTCGGTTGGCCAACTGGAGTTTCAGGGCCCATACCGTAATCTTGTAGGTAACGGTAGCCATTCTTGTTAACGATGATACCGCCTTCACCACGACAACCTTCCGTCATCAGGATACCTGTACCAGGAAGACCTGTTGGGTGGTATTGAACGAATTCCATATCACGTAGAGGAACGCCGTGACGGTAAGCCATTGCCATACCATCGCCCGTTACGATACCGCCGTTGGTGTTACAGTGGTAAACACGGCCCGCGCCACCTGTTGCTAGAACAACAGATTTTGCTTTGATAGTAACAAGCTCGCCTTCAGACATGTGAATAGCAATCAGACCTTGAACTTCGCCTTCATCAACAAGCAGATCCACCACAAAGTACTCATCAAAACGTTTGATGTTGCTGTACTTCATTGATGTCTGGAATAGCGTATGAAGCATGTGGAAGCCAGTTTTGTCTGCAGCGAACCAAGTACGTTCAACCTTCATACCACCAAAGCGGCGTACGTTGACTTCACCGTTCTCTTTACGACTCCATGGGCAACCCCATTGCTCCATTTGGATCATTTCGCGAGTCGCGTTCTCTACAAAGTATTCAACAACATCCTGTTCACATAGCCAGTCACCACCGCCAACAGTGTCGTTGAAGTGGTTGTCTAAGCTATCTTCATCCTTGATAACTGCTGCTGAGCCACCCTCTGCAGCGACCGTGTGGGAGCGCATTGGATAAACTTTAGAAATCAGAGCGACTTCTAAGTCTGGGTTTGCTTCAGCCGCTGCAATAGCAGTACGAAGACCAGCGCCGCCTGCGCCGATGACTGCGATATCTGTGGTGATAATTTGCACAGTTATCCTCCAGTGTGTGATTGCGGAAATCCGCTTGTTATTGTCATTACGAGGCGCTCTTTAAAAAGAACTCCCCAAAAGTAGTAGGGTTAGTGTAGATGAGCCACATGGCAGAAAAATTGATGTAATTGGGTTTTTGCTTCGGTAATGCACTTAAGGGCATAGAATTTATAGGTTATGTGACTGCTATCACGGCATCGAGGTTTTGGACCTCAAGCATTAACATTAGGGATGTTAAACCTGTGTTGCGCGACATTAACCGCATGGATAATAGGATTTTAACTGAGTGTTTTTTGTTCTGCGGCACGAGTAATGCTTGCCTCAAATTGGCGAGCACATTAGTAAAAAGAAGAAGGGATATTCCTCTCTTCTTGAAGAGTAAAAAGAATGTAGAATGAGGCTTTCCTCGCTGAATTAAAGTTTGAGAGACTTGTTATGCAAACCAACTGGCAACCTACTGCTTCCATTGACCAACTTCGTCAACGTGCGACGTTAATCGCGTCGATTCGACAATTCTTCGCTGACCGACAGGTGATGGAAGTCGATACGCCAGCCATGAGTCACGCAACCGTGACTGACATCCATTTGCATACTTTCCAAACCGAGTTTGTTGGCCCAGGCTATGCCGATGGCAGTAAGCTGTTTTTTATGACCAGCCCAGAATTCCATATGAAGCGCCTTTTGGCTGCGGGCAGCGGTTGTATTTATCAAATCAACAAAGCATTTCGTAATGAAGAGAATGGTCGCTACCACAACCCTGAATTCACGATGTTGGAGTGGTATCGCGTTGGCTTTGACCATCATAAATTGATGGATGAAATGGATGACCTGTTGCAGCTGGTATTGAAGTGTGGCGCAGCGCAGCGCATGACGTATCAGCAAGCCTTCATTGATGTGTTGGGTGCGTGTCCACTGGAAGGCTCAATGACTGAGCTGAAAGCGGCGGCAAGCAAGCTGGGTTTGAGTGACATTGCTGAGCCAGAAGAAGATCGCGATACGCTGCTGCAACTACTATTTAGCGTGGGAGTAGAAAACAAAATTGGTCAGGACGTGCCGGCTTTTGTGTACGACTTCCCTGCATCACAGGCGGCGCTTGCGAAAATCAATCCTCAAGATCATCGCGTCGCGGATCGTTTTGAAGTGTACTTTAAGGGGATAGAGCTGGCGAACGGATTTCATGAACTGGATAACCCGAAAGAGCAATTAGCGCGCTTTGAACAAGATAACGCAAAGCGTATCGAAATGGGTTTAAAACCACAGCCGATCGATTATCATCTGATCTCTGCACTGGAAGCAGGGTTGCCAGATTGTGCAGGGGTCGCGTTGGGTATCGATCGTTTGATCATGCTGGCGCTAGGCTGTGACCACATTGATCAAGTGACGGCCTTTCCATTTCCAATTGCATAAGGACGTCCAATGAACCTGACGGCTGCACGTTTCGTCATCTTTAGCTACGCCATATTGATCGCTTTTTTATCTCTGAGTTCAGGTGAACTGCAAGACTGGGGCAATATCGCGTATCTCGACAAAATGCAGCACGCTATGGCGTATAGCGGCTTTGCGTTTTTAGGTTGTTTTTGTGTGTGGCGTTGGCGTCAACGTTGGGCGGTGGCGATTAGTATTTTGCTATTCAGCGCCGTTATTGAGTGGTTGCAAGGGTATGTAGGGCGACAAACTTCTTGGTTAGACCTTGTCGCCAACTCAACTGGCATCTTAACTGGTCTGTTATGTTACCGTATTTGGAGCCTCTATCGACCTAGGTTGGTGAAGTCGCTATACTCGATTCGTTAATGAAGAGGGAACACGATAACAATGAAAACGCGCGACAAAATCGTCTACGCGGCACTGGAGTTGTTCAACCAACATGGTGAGCGCAACATCACCACCAATCACATTGCCGATCACATCGAAATTAGCCCTGGTAATCTGTATTACCACTTCCGCAATAAGCAAGAAATCGTTCGTGAGATCTTTGCGCTTTATTCAGCAGAACTTTTAGAAAGATTTACCCCTATTCAAGGTTCGCAAGAGAGCCTGACTATGCTGAAGAGCTACCTAGACTCTATTTTTACCTTGATGTGGAAATACCGCTTTTTCTACGCAAACTTACCAGAAATCTTGTCACGAGATGAACAGCTACACGAACAGTACATCGATGTGCAAGAGAAGCTGCAAGCGAACCTCATTGCTATTATGCAAGAGTTCGTAACGATGAAGCTGTTGAATGTCGATCAACAACAGTTGAAGTCATTGGTATGTACATTGCACTTGATTGCGTGTAGTTGGTTGGCGTATCAATCCGCGATGGCTTCAAAAACCAACATTACCGAGCAAATGGTGAAGCAAGGGATGTTGCAGATGCTTAATGTCGTTAAGCCATTAGCAACTGAGCAGGGCTTAGAGCAGCTACTGTTATTAGAAGATGCGGTTAGCAATCTACACAGTTAAACGTCAAACTGCTTAATATTTCGAGAGTCACTCTCATTTTCGAGTCGTGGCTCGAGTTGACTTGTTAAATATGCCACGCACAATAGTCCCATACGCTAAAAACCCTTGCAGGGATAAGATTCTCGATAAAGGAACTATCGCCCCATGAATTACGACATTTTTAATGGTGATGCTGATGGCATCATTGCTCTTCTACAATTGCGTTTGGCTGATCCTGTCGATGCCCAGTTAATAACCGGTGTAAAGCGCGACATCAAGCTGGTGGAAAAAGTAGACGTGCAAGCGGGTGATGAGCTGACTGTGTTAGACATTTCGATGGAAAAGAACATGGCAGGTCTAGAGCAAGCTTTGGCTCAAGGCGCGCACGTCTTTTACGCCGATCATCACAAAGCGGGCGACATTCCTCAGCATGGTAATTTGGATGCGCACATCGATCTCGATGCCAACATGTGCACGGCGTTGATTGTCGATAAGTTGCTTGATGGGCGTTTTCATGACTGGGCGATTACGGCGGCTTATGGCGATAACATGATTGCTAAAGCCGATGAGTTAGCGAATAACGCGGGCTTGTTGCAGCAACAGAAAGAGCAGCTAAAAGAGCTGGGTACTTTAATTAACTACAACGGCTACGGATCGAAGGTCGAAGATTTACACTTTCACCCTGCGGAGCTGTACCGAGCTTTGCTGAAGTACACGTCACCATTTGAAGCTATTGAAGATACGGCCTCGCCATACTACCAATTGCAATCGGCTTACCAACAAGACATGGAGGCGGCTCTCGCAGTGCCTGCCATGCATGAGAGTGGTAAGCTGAAGTTGTTTGAGTTACCAAACACGGCGGCATCACGCCGAATCAGTGGTGTTTATGGCAACTGGCTAGCAAACCAAACCCCTGACTCTGCGCATGCGGTACTTACTGAAAATGCAGATGGTACTTATACGGTTTCACTCCGCGCCCCATTAAACAATAAACAAGGTGCCGTTGCCGTGTGTGGTCAGTTCCCGACAGGTGGGGGGCGAGAGGCGGCGGCAGGAATCAACGCGTTAAGCAAAGATGATGTGAATGCTTTTATTGATGCGGTAGAAACCTACTACGCATAGCATTTTCCAAAATATGAATACAAAAAAGGAGCCGAGTGGCTCCTTTTTTATTATAAGTCTATGAGTCAGATAATCAGCGTTTTAACCAAGATTTCGGATTCTGCGCTTCACTATTACGACGAATTTCAAAGTACAGCGATGGTCTGTCTTGACCACCTGTATCACCCGCGAGAGCAATCACTTCGCCGGCGGTGACTCGGTCGCCTTCTTTTTTAGTTAAGGCTTGGTTGTAACCATAGAGGGTCATGTCACCTTTGCCGTGGTCGAGCAGTACCACTAAACCGTATCCGCGCAGATACTCAGCAAATACGACAGTACCAGGATAAACGGCTTTCACTTGTTGACCATAGTTGGCAGACAACACCATACCCTTCCAGTTTACCTGCCCAGTTTGTCGCGTACCAAAGTTGTGTAACACACTGCCTTTGAGTGGCCAAGGCAACTTACCGCGCTGTTTGCCGAGTCCGTCCATTGGCACCGCATTACGCTTCGCTGCTTTGGCGATCTCTGCTTTTAAACGGGTTTCGTTGCGTTGCAGCTCGGCTAAGTAGCGTTTGTCATTCTTGATACTGCTCTGAATTTTATTCAGGGTTTGCTTACGCTTGGATTGTGTACTCGCTAGCGCTGTACGTTTTTCGGATTGCTGCTTGAGCAGAGTCTCGATTTGCTCTTTTTCTAGCTCGAGCTGGTTTTTGTTGTGCGCTAATTCTTGGGTTATTTTGGTGATCGCATCAATCACTTCAGCACGTGCTTTAGCTAAATGCTGGAAGTATTGGCTCATGCGGTCTTCTTCCACACCTTGATTTAACAAGTGACCATTGGCCTTCGCTCGCTCGGTTACGTAATACGTTTGCAGCAGCTGTTTGAGTTCTTCTTCTTGCTCTTGACGCTGTGCTTCTTGCAAGGCAATTTTCTCTTCCAGGTTTTCTATGTTTTTGTCTGCTTGTGCGAGGTTAGACTTGGTTTGTCGTATTTCACGCTCAAGCTTAGAAATACCAAGCTCTTGATCTTTTAGTGATTTCTGTAACTCATTGAGCTGCTTTTCTTGGGAAGAGAGCGATTTGCGCTGACGGCTTATCTCACTGGATACGCCTTTGAGCTCTTGCTGACTCACAGCAGAGGAGGTAATGGGATAAGTGGCAGATAAAGCACAAGTTAATAAAATAGCCGAGCGTAGAACAGGGTGATTTTGTTTTCGCACTTGAGAGTTACCTACCACGTTGTTGTCAAAAAGGTTTGTTGACGATTAAATACCATCTCCATGGATAAAGCTTTGCGACTTGCCGTTAAAGCCTTGATCCATATCGAGAGAGGGTTTGTCCGTTTTTGGACGTCCGACGATTTTTGCAGGCACGCCAGCCACCGTTGTGTGAGGAGGCACGGCTTGCAATACCACAGAGCAAGATCCGATTTTCGCGCCTTCACCGACTTCGATATTACCAAGAATCTTTGCACCAGCTCCGATCATCACACCCTCGCGAATTTTCGGGTGACGATCACCGCATTCTTTACCAGTACCACCAAGGGTGACATCTTGCAGTATAGACACGTCGTTTTCGACCACGGCAGTTTCACCAATCACGATGCCTGTTGCATGGTCGAGCATGATACCACTACCAATGCGCGCTGCAGGGTGGATATCGACCTGACATGCTACCGAAATCTGATTTTGTAGGTAAGTCGCAAGAGCGTGACGACCTTGCTTCCACAGCCAGTTTGCTACTCGGTAGCCTTGCAGTGCGTGATAGCCTTTTAGGTACAGCAATGGCATTGAGTACATTGAAACAGCAGGGTCGCGATTGACCGTGGCACAAATATCACAAGCCGCGCCGTCAGTGATGGTTGGATCAGCCGCAAAGGCTTCTTCAACCACTTCACGCACAGCCATCGCTGGCATGGAAGCGGTGTTCAATTTGTTAGCCAGAATATAACTCAGAGCGGCACACAAACTTTCATGCTTGATAATGGTGGCATGATAGAAGCTTGCCAGCATAGGCTCTTGTTCTGACATTTCACGGGCTTCTGAGACAATTTTGTTCCAGACTTTTTGTTTTTCGCAGTGTTTCATTCTCAATATCCAGAGTGGTTCTTCCGTGACCCGACAACTTCAATTTTTCTCAGATGAGCTGCAAAGGGCGGTAGATTGCTACTTTCCTTCGGCTTTTTTGTCACGAGCAAGTAAATCTTGCGCTGCTAAGCGCGCATCTTTTCCTTGATACAATACTTGATAAATTTGATCAACTATCGGCATCTCAACACCCATACGTTGAGAAAGTAGCCATACTTCTTTTGTATTGCGGTAACCTTCAACCACTTGACCAATTTCTTCTTGAGCCGTATCAACGTCTTTACCTTGGCCTAATGCCAAGCCAAAGCGTCGGTTACGTGATTGGTTATCGGTACATGTCAGGACAAGATCGCCTAAACCCGCCATGCCCATAAAGGTTTCTGGCTGTGCACCCAGCGCAGCACCAAGGCGACTCATTTCAGCCAAGCCACGAGTAATTAATGCGGTACGAGCATTGGCGCCAAAACCGATACCATCAGACATACCCGCACCAATCGCAATAACGTTTTTCACAGCGCCGCCCAATTGCATACCAATAAAGTCACTATTGGCGTATACGCGGAAGGTTTTGCTACAGTGGATTTTTTCTTGTAGATCCGCAACAAATTCAGAATCTGGAGACGCAACAGAGATTGCAGTCGGCATACCCATTGCGAGCTCTTTCGCAAACGTTGGGCCAGACAATACTGCTAGTGAGTAGTTTTCACCGATAATGTCATAAGCAACGTCTTTCAGTAGGCGCCCCGTTTCAGGTTCAAGCCCTTTGGTTGCCCAACAGATGCGAGAGTCTTCGCGCAAGAATGGTTTACAGCTGTTTAGCACGATGCCAAAGACATGGCTTGGAACCACAACCAACAAATCTCGGCTTGCTTGAACGGCTTTTTCTAAATCCGATTCAATGATCAAGCTTTCAGGGAAATCAACACCTGGTAAGAAGGCATGGTTAGCTCGGTCTGCTTCTAGGCGAGCCATGTGCTCTGGCTCGTGTCCCCAAAGGACAACGTTCGCGCCGTTACGAGCGAGTGAGATTGCCAAAGAGGTGCCGTATGAGCCTGCGCCAATCACAGTCATTGCGATGTCTTTACCGTAAGCATTGTTTGTATTTGCTTGTGTCATGCTACCGCCTAATTGTCTTGCTACTAGTAGAATCTAGTTCCTAATCGTCAAATTTTACGCCTTCTGGCGATTAGGAACTAGGAACTTTTGTCAGAAATAAAAAATGCACATTGCATCGGATGGTAGACGCTCTGTGCATTTTATTTGATTCGGTGACGTCAGCACTGTGGCTATTCGTCACTTATAAAACGTGAATTACGCTTCAGCTTCGCCTTGTTGAGCTTGCTGTTGTAGGTAGTTCATGAATAGCGCGTCAAAGTTTACTGGCGCTAGGTTCAGTTGAGGGAACGTACCTTTAACGACTAGACTTGAGATAGTTTCACGAGCGTATGGGAATAGGATGTTCGGGCAGAATGCGCCTAGGCAATGTGCAAGTTGACCAGCTTCCATTTGTTCAGCAGTGAAGATACCACCTTGTTGAACTTCACATAGGAACGCAGTCTCTTCTTCGTTCTTCACAGTAACGGTTAGACGTAGAACAACTTCGTACACGCCTTCACCAAGCTCACGGCTTTGAGTGTCTAGGTCTAGTTTAACGTCTGGGTTCCACTCTTTCTGGAAAATTACTGGAGAGTTCGGCGCTTCAAAAGAAACGTCTTTTAGGAAGATGCGTTGAATTGCGAAGTTTTGTTGTGCGTCTTGAGGTGCTGCTTCAGCCATTTTTTAATCCTTAAATCAATATTTGTTGAGCCTAGAAACGTCTAAGCTCAGAAAACTGGTATGTCCTGAGACTAACTGAGCCAATCTACCTTGACTAGATGAAGCGTGTATTACGTGCAAAGCGTCACAACTTAGTGCTCCAACTGCTTTCAATTTGCTCAGTTTTTTGTCCGCGAGGCTTGGTAAAAGCGCGTTTAAACGCGAACTTTCGTTCTTGCCACGTTCCTACTTTTTACCGCGAACTAACGGCAGGTTCGCTTCGTTCCACGCAATCAAACCATTTTTTAGTAGGCTCACTTTTTCGAAGCCAGCTTTTACTAATAGGTTTGCGCTTTCTTGAGCGGTCTGTCCTGTCTTGCATACCACAATGATTGGGTCTGATTTGTGGTTTTCAAGGCTACTCAAGTTACCCGCTTTGATGTCTGACGGTAAAATGTGAAGTGAGTCGGTGATATGACCTTTTTTGAACTCGTCCTTGGTACGGATATCCACTACAACGCCGTTTTCACGGTTCATAAGATGAGTCAGTTGGTTTACGTTGATTTCTTTGTATGCGGCTGTCGCTGACTTCACGATGTTCATGATAAAGGCGACAAGAAGACCTACCCAAACCAAAGATAGAATCATGTTCTGTTGGAAAAATTCAATGTACTCTTGCATGTCTTGAGCTCTTACGCTGTTGGCGGAAAAATAAAGCAGGAGTATAGCGAGGTTACGGCTCTTAGGCGAGAGGGTTAAAATTTTCTAACGAATAATTGAGATCTCTATAAACCCGTTATGCCCTTACTATCCGTACATTTCGCTCTGGTAGCTTGATTGCTTTGGCCTATTGGACTTATCGGTTTAAGTGACTTCTGTTTTACTGAGAAAAGAGAACAATAAGTATTAACCCATCTTGTTTGATGTTGCTTTAAATTAGCACTGTTTCAAGTGCAAAAATAAGAATGAGAAGCGTAAGAAAACCGAACTTAGACTGGGGTGTACAAAGCGTATTAGAAATGACTATGCTTGTGGAACACGTTTGTCGGCACTGACTCGTTGTTCGCTTAACTTGTAAGATAGCAACAATAAATCGCAAACATTATTTGATCTTAACCTACAGTTTTGGTTAAAAAGTGTAGTAAAATTACGCTAGTTTTGTTTCAAGGTTAGATAGGGCAGCGAGGCCCTACGCCAAAAGTTACTTAAATTTGATGAGGTCATCACTATGTCAGCTAAGAAGCCACTGGCTCTAGTTATCCTTGACGGTTACGGTTACCGTGAAGACACAGCAAGTAACGCAATTGCGAATGCGAAAACACCAGTAATGGATGCTCTGATTGCGAATAACCCACACACATTAATCTCTGCTTCAGGCATGGATGTTGGCCTTCCTGATGGTCAAATGGGTAACTCTGAAGTTGGTCACACTAACATTGGTGCAGGCCGCGTTGTATACCAAGACCTGACTCGTATCACTAAATCAATTGCGGATGGTGAGTTCGAACAAACGCCTGCGCTAGTTGAAGCAATCGACTCTGCTGTGAAAGCTGAAAAAGCAGTACACATCATGGGCCTGATGTCTCCAGGCGGTGTTCACTCTCACGAAGACCACATTTACGCTGCAGTTGAAATGGCAGCGGCGCGTGGCGCAGAGAAAATCTACCTACACTGCTTCCTAGACGGCCGTGACACACCACCACGTAGTGCTGAAAACTCACTACAACGTTTCCAAGACCTATTTGCGAAACTAGGTAAAGGCCGCGTTGCTTCTCTAGTAGGTCGTTACTACGCAATGGACCGTGACAACAACTGGGATCGCGTCCAAGTTGCTTACGATCTTCTAACTCAAGCTAAAGCTGAGTTCACAGCAGAAACGGCAGTTGCAGGTCTAGAAGCGGCTTACGCTCGTGAAGAAAACGACGAATTCGTTAAAGCAACAGCTATCAAAGCAGAAGGTCAAGAAGACGCAATCATGCAAGATGGTGATGCGGTTATCTTCATGAACTACCGTGCTGACCGTGCACGTCAAATCACTCGTGCATTCGTTCCTGCATTTGACGGCTTTGAGCGTGCAGTATTCCCAGCAATCAACTTTGTGATGCTGACTCAATACGCGGCTGATATCCCTCTAGCTATCGCATTCCCACCTGCGTCTCTAGAAAACACTTACGGTGAGTGGCTATCTAAACAAGGTCAAACTCAGCTACGTATCTCTGAAACAGAGAAATACGCACACGTGACTTTCTTCTTCAACGGTGGTGTTGAGAACGAATTCGAAGGCGAAGAGCGTCAGTTGGTTGCTTCTCCAAAAGTTGCAACGTACGACATGCAGCC
Source organism: Vibrio sp. 661 (assembly GCF_033339315.1). Lineage (NCBI taxonomy): Bacteria > Pseudomonadati > Pseudomonadota > Gammaproteobacteria > Vibrionales > Vibrionaceae > Vibrio > Vibrio sp. 661. The sequence continues at coordinate 60,466 of NZ_JAWOUJ010000020.1, forward strand.
TGAAATGAGCTCTCCAGAACTAACAGAGAAGATGGTTGCGGCTATCAAGTCTGGTAAGTTCGATACCATCATCTGTAACTACCCGAATGCAGATATGGTTGGTCACACTGGCGTTTATGAAGCGGCTGAGAAAGCAATCGAAGCTCTAGATGAAAGCGTGGGTAAAGTGGTTGAAGCAATCAAAGAAGTTGGCGGTCAACTATTGATCACTGCGGACCACGGTAACGCAGAAATGATGATCGACCCTGAAACTGGCGGCATCCACACTGCTCACACTAACCTACCAGTACCTCTAATCTATGTAGGTGACAAAGCGGTTGAATTCAAAGAAGGCGGTAAACTGTCTGACCTTGCACCAACCATGCTTTCTCTAGCTGGTCTAGAAATCCCAGCAGAAATGACGGGTGAAGTATTAGTTAAATAAATAATTAACTAACGGCTCCGAATGACAAAAGCCCGAGTTTAAACTCGGGCTTTTTTGTATCTGGCAATAAGGGCTGGTCTGTAAGGTTACTGAACCAAAATGCCCGCACCAATCACAGCTAGGGCTGCGCCCAACCATGCAAATCGGTTTGGTCGGCGTTTAGTGTAAATCCAGAGCAGTGGTAGCAACATAATTGGCGTGGTTGAAGATAGAAGTGCAACCATACCTACATTTCCTTCTTGCAGTGCGTATAAGATTAGCGTCATGCCGACGGCCATCGCCAAGAAACCATTAAGGGCAGTAATACCAAATATGCGCCAAGTAATGTGTTGCGTCGAGCGAGCGACTTTGACTCCTAGAATTAACAACATGCTGTGGGCGAAAAAGGCACTGATCATTCGAATAGCAGAAGCCGCAACTGGGTCAATACTGGTTTGCATTACTGGCTTGGCGATGATGCCGCCCAATGCTTGGCACATTGCTGCGGTTAAGCCAAGTCCAATACCCACCCAGATGTTACCTTTAATGTCTTCCAAGACGTTATTCACTTGACCTCTTCGGCCAAAGAATATCGCCATCACCACGCCGCTAAATACCAATGATGCGCCCAGTAGTTCTATTGTGGTCATGACTTCGCTAAATAAGAAGTAGCCCAAGATGGCAGAGAACACGGCGTGGCAAGAGAAGAGTAACCCGGCTTGTCTTGGCCCCATACGATTCAAACACGCGAATAGAGCGGTATCGCCAATAAAAATACCAATCAGTCCTGAGGCCATCATTGGCGTTACGTGTTCCCAAGAAACCGTTAACCAGCCGCCAGTTATCCAGGCCATTGTTGATAAGATCACGGCTGTGCAGCCCATACGCCAGCGGCTGTAAGAAAATGCGCCTAGGTGTTGTGCAGGAATGACCGAAATTAGGCTAGAAACTGCCCACAGAAAAGCGGCGCATAAAGCAAGCCATTCGTAACCCATGATGTGTCGACGTCCTTGTAGAGTAGAGGAGTCTTAATATGCACGAAATTTATGGGATGTAAAAGCCGCTCTGTAAGGGCAGTAGCTGGAGAGCAGCTCCATGACAACACGCTTTTTCATGGAGCTCTTCGATTAAAACAGTACCAAAACTGCGCCATACACGATAAGTAGACCAATCAAACCAAGAATCAGCCCCACTTTCGCCATGTCTTTGCTCTCGATGAGGCCTGTTGAATAAGCCAAAGAGTTTGGTGGTGTGGAAACCGGTAAGATCATGCCAAGTGATGCGGAGAAGGCGACGACAACCAGTAAACCTTGTAGGCCACCAACCGCAATAAGGCTTGGCATGGATGTACCAATAGCGGCAGCAATAGGCATCAATAAGTTTGCCGTTGCGGTATTAGACATAAAGTTCGCCATTAACCAACACACTACTGATAGGGCTAAAACAACGGCAAATGGTGATAGCAGGCTGTAATCAATGGCGTGCGCTAATGCTTCGGCTAAGCCCGTTTTGTCTAAGGCAATACCAATTGCTATACCACCGGCAACCAGCCATAAAACATCCCAGTTAATCAGCTTGAGCTCTTCTTTTCCCATAATGCCCGTTAACGTGAACACTGCTAGTGGGATAATCGCGACAACATATGTATTCATGCCATGCACTTTCGTTGTCATCCAAAGCAAAATGGTTAGTGCAAAAGTGATGTAGACGACGATCGCACGCCAGCTCTTTTTGAATGTACCATCTAGCTTTAGTTTCATTTCTGGTTCGCTAGACGGAAACAGCTTTTGCAACAAGAACCAAGCTACAGTGAGTTGTACCAACACAAAGGGTAGACCCATTGTCATCCACGATAGGAAGTCTATCGCGTTTTCTCCAGTGAGATATTGAAGCGCTATCGCATTAGGTGGCGTGCCTATCGGAGTCGCAATGCCGCCTGTATTCGCTGCGATTGGAATACACAACACCAGTGCTTTAATGCCTAAATCCCCTTTAGGTGCTGAAGCGACGATGGGGCCAAGCAGGGCTAGCATCATCACGGTCGTGGCAGTATTGGACATAAACATTGAAAAAACGGCGGTAATTAACATCAAGCCCAGCATGATGAACTTAGGTTGGGTGCCGAATGGTTTTAATAGAACTCGGGCGAGGTTGTTGTCGAGCTCGTATTTGGAAGCCGCAATCGCAAGAGCAAAACCACCCATAAAAAGAATAATGATCGGTGAAGAGAAGGCCGAGAAAATATCGGTGTAAGCAATTAACTCTCCTAAATCATGCCCCGCTGGTGGATTGCGAAATAGATGCAAACCTTTATCCGATATCATGATCAGTTCAAGAGCGATAATAAGAATGGACGTAGCAAAAACGGGAACCGGCTCGAGAACCCAAAGTAGGGCAGCAAGAAGAAAAATAGCTAACAGGCGATGCTGAATTAAAGTGAGATCGTCAATAGGAATAGCATCGATCGGCATCATCAAAACACCGAGCGGAATTAAAAAGCACACCAGCAATTTCGCCAACGTGTTTACACTCATCTTTGGCATTGGCTGCCCCTCTAAATATTCATTCTAAGCGCAGGATAATTGATTGTGGAATGAGGGTCTTAGAGGCAGGTATGAGTTTGAGAAATAGAGGCTAAATTTCGAACGGAGTTTTGCTTTTTATCAATAAAAAGAGCCCTGAATAAAGGGCTCTTAACGGTGTTTTACTCAATTTTTTAAGGCGTAAGGTGTGCCCATAACGGTTGGCTTACCGTTTTCCATGCTTGCGTCAAACTCAATCGCGTCTTTGGCAAACAGGTTAATAACAGTAGAACCCAGTTTGAAGCGGCCCATCTCTTCGCCTTTTTTCAAGATCACGGCCTTGTCACCCTCTGCTGGGTAATCCCATTTGTAGACAGTGTTTCCACGAGGCGGAGTGATCGTGCCAGCCCATATTTGCTCAATGCTACCAACAATTGTCGCACCAACAAGCACCTGTGCCATTGGACCAAACTCAGTATCGAAGATACACACCACACGCTCGTTACGTGCAAATAGGTTTGGTACGTTTTCTGCTGTCAGAGGGTTTACTGAGAACAGGTCACCTGGTACGTAAATCATTTGGCGCAGAGTGCCGTCACATGGCATGTGTACACGGTGGTAATCGCGCGGAGATAGGTACAATGTCGCAAAAGAACCATCTTTAAATTCGTCAGCTAAATTCGCGTCACCGCCCAGCAATTCTTGTGCTGAGAAGTGATGACCTTTTGCTTGGATAAGTTGACCATCTTCAATAGGGCCAAACTGGCTAACACAAGCGTCGGCTGGATGAGTGATGACGTTTTCGCCTTCAGAAATTGGGCGTGCGCCTTCTTTTAGCTCACGAACGAAAAACTCGTTGAACGTTTTAAAATGCTTAGGATCTGAGTGCTTTGCCTCATCCATATTCACATTGTATTGTTTGATAAACCAACGAATAACTGCTGTTGTTAGACCGCCAGCTTTTGCTGAAGCCAGTTTACCCATTAGGCGAGTGAGGCCGTGTTGTGGGATCCAGTACTGCAGTCCAACTTTAAACTTGTCCATCTTTAATTCCGATACTTCTGTTAGATTCGCGCTTTAGGGCGCGTGATGTTACTGAAATTTAATTTGCTTGTCAGTATTAGGTGAAGACTTTTTACACAGTTACAGCCTTAACTCAATTACAGATCGGCTTTTTTATTACGTGAATACTGACGATTTGCTTTGTTTTCAACCATGCTTTCCAAAATGCGATGATAGTTTTCAAAGCGAGTTTCGTTAATTTCCCCGTTCTCGACAGCTTCGCGTAGAAGGCAGCCTGGGTCATCATTGTGTTTACAATCTCGGAACTTGCAACCGCCTAAATATGGTCGAAATTCAACGAATGCTTTTGTTACTTCTTCTGCTTCCAAATGCCAAAGACCAAATTCACGTACTCCAGGTGAGTCGATCAAATCGCCACCCGTTGGAATGTGGTATAAACGTGCAGCCGTCGTGGTGTGTTGGCCCAAGCCAGAGTTCTCAGAGACTTCGCCTTCTTCCACTTCGCTCTCTAGTTCCGGCATTAACGCGTTGACTAAGCTGGATTTCCCTACGCCTGATTGACCAACAAAGATATTAATTCGATCACGCAGTAGGGTTTCTAGTTCAGCAATGCCTTCTCCAGACTTCTTGCTGACCAGAAGCACTTTATAGCCAATACGTTCATATTCTTTGAGCCATTCTTCATACATTGCACGGTCATCGGCTTCTAGAAGGTCGACTTTATTTAAGACCAACAATGGCGCAATATTCAGTGTTTCTGATGCAACGAGATAGCGGTCAATAATATTTAGCGATAGCTCTGGTAATACCGAAGAGACAATGACCATTTGATCAATATTGGCTGCAACGGGTTTTAGGCCATCGTAATAATCTGGACGAGTGAGCACTGAAGAGCGAGGTTCTACCGCTTCAACAACACCAGAGATGCCCGCCATAGACTCCAATCCTTCGCGCCATAAAACACGATCGCCAGATACTAGAGACTCAATACCACGGCGGAGGTTACAGCGTTGAATTTCGCCTGTTTCAAGGTCTTCAATGTCCGCGTGCTGACCAAAACGAGTGATCACGAGACCTTGCTTGCTGGCGCCTAGCATGTTTTCATCCCACTGGATGGAATCTTCTTGCTTCTTCAAACGCTTTTGTTGGTTGCTACGTACGCGTCGCACCTGACCTTTGGTTAACTTTTTCTTCTTTGCCACAATTCTGTACTTTATGTGAATTTACTCAAATGGTTGAGCCGTACTCTTGGCTCCGTGTATGAGTATCGTGTTTCTCGTATTTTGAGGTATAGTACCTCTTTTATCGATAAACAAATAGGCGGCGTAACCATGTCCTTTAGCGATCAAAACCTAATTTGGGTTGATTTAGAGATGACAGGGCTTGATCCTGAAACGCACAAAATCATCGAAATTGCTTCTATTGTCACGGATAGCGAACTAAATATTTTGGCTGAAGGTCCAGTGTTAGCGATTCATCAGCCGGAAGAAGAACTGGCGAAAATGGACGACTGGTGTACTAATACGCATACGGCAAGCGGTTTGGTGGAGCGCGTTCGAAACAGTCAAATCTCAGAACAAGACGCAGTCGCACAAACCATTGAATTTTTAGAAAAATGGGTGCCAAAAGGGGCGTCGCCAATATGTGGTAACAGCATTGGGCAGGATCGTCGCTTTTTATACAAGCATATGCCTGAGTTGGAAGAGTTCTTCCATTACCGATATGTTGACGTTAGTACTCTTAAAGAACTAGCACGTCGCTGGCAACCTGAGGTGCTAAATGGGTTCACAAAACAGGGAACACATTTGGCCTTGGACGACATTCGTGAGTCCATCGCAGAACTTAAGTACTATCGAGGTACTATTTTCAAGATTTAACTGTTAAGGTTGCGATCCAAATTGTTGTAATTTATATCGCTTTTGATTGCTTTTTCGTCGTTCAGTAAAAAAATAAAGTTTTTTTGAAGGAAGGACTTGCATCACAAAAAAATGCTCTTATAATTCGCAGCCCTAAACAGCGGAAACGTTGTTGATGCGACACTAGCTCAGTTGGTAGAGCGCAACCTTGCCAAGGTTGAGGTCACGAGTTCGAACCTCGTGTGTCGCTCC
>NZ_JAWOUJ010000021.1:0-65489 GCF_033339315.1 Vibrio sp. 661
TCCGTAACGGTGTAAGTGATTTCAGCATCGCCATTGAAGTTCTCAGCTGGTGTGAACACCAATTTGCCATCAACAATCTCAACTGTACCTTGGTCACTCGGCACAGACGCTGATTGGATAGACAGCGTATCACCATCGATGTCGGTGTCGTTTAGTAGGACATCAATCGTGACAGCGGTATCTTCTTGTGTTGTTGCCGCGTCATCTTTTGCCACTGGCGCATCGTTCACTGGTGTGACATCGACGTTCACCGTGGTGGACTCACTGACGCCACCGGAGGTAACGATGTAGGTAAAGCTGTCTGCCCCGTGGAAGTTGTCATTTGGCGTGTAAGTGACGCTGCCATCAGGATTGACCGAGACCGTGCCGTTCGCTGGACCGTGATTGGTATCCAGCGACACCACTTTATCGTCGCCTTCGAACGTGTCGTTACCTAAGACCTTGATGATGGTCGGCGTGTCTTCCACAACCGTCGCTTTGTCTGCCACGATGTCCGCCACAGGCGCAACCGTAAAGTTCACCGTTTGGCTAACGCTTTCACCGCTTGGATCGGTAGCAGTAAAGGTCAATGCTTCTGAGCCGTTCCAGTCTGCGGTTGGAGTGAACGTAGCAATACCGTTGACGATCGCCACTTGAATGTTGCTGTTGCCAGAGACACTGAAGCTCAGCTCGCCATCAACATTATCCACATCACTGAAGGCCGTATTCAGATCGATGCTGTATGGCGTAAAATCTTCCGCCAAGGTTTGGTCTGCAATGTTGCTTTCAACCACAGGCGTGTCGTTCACCGCATTCACGGTGACGTTGACCGTTGCTTGGTCAGTCAGTGCACCATCAGTAATCGTGTAAGTAATTTCAGCGTCACCATGGAAGTTCTCAGCTGGCGTGAACACCAACTTGCCGTCAACAATCTCGACTGTCCCTTGCTCACTCGGCACAGACGCCGATTGGATAGACAGCGTATCACCATCAATATCGGTGTCGTTTGGCAGGACATCAATCGTCACTGGCGTGTCTTCGTCAGTAACGGCATTGTCATTGGTCGCCACTGGCGCATCGTTCACTGGCGTCACATCGACGTTCACCGTGGTGGACTCTGATACCCCACCTGACGTAACGATGTAGGTAAAGCTGTCTGCACCGTGGTAGTTGTCGTTTGGCGTGTAAGTCACGCTGCCATCCGGGTTGACCGAGACCGTACCGTTAGCTGGACCGTTGTTGGTATCGAGCGACACCACTTTATCGTCGCCTTCGAACGTGTCGTTACCTAGGACGTTAATTATGGTCGGCGTGTCTTCCACAACCGTCGCGTTGTCTGCCACGATGTCCGCCACAGGCGCTACCGTGAAGTTCACCGTTTGGCTAACGCTCTCGCCGCTTGGATCGGTGGCCGTAAAGGTCAGCGCTTCTGAGCCGTTCCAGTCTGCGGTTGGAGTGAACGTAGCAATACCATTTTCTATTGAGACATTGACATTACTGTTGCCTGAGACGCTAAACGTTAACTCGCCATCCACATTATCCACATCGCTGAAAGCGGTATTTAGATCGATGCTGTATGGCGTAAAATCTTCCGCCAAGGTTTGGTCTGCGAGGTTGCTTTCAACCACAGGCGTGTCGTTCACCGCATTCACGGTGACGTTGACCGTCGCTTGGTCGGTCAGTGCACCATCGGTCACGGTGTAAGAGATTTCAGCGTCACCATGGAAGTTCTCGGCCGGTGTGAACACCAGTTTTCCGTCAACGATCTCAACTGTACCTTGTGTTTCAGGTACGGAAGCCGATTGGATAGACAGCGTATCGCCATCAATGTCGGTGTCGTTTGGCAGAACATCAATTGTCACTGGCGTGTCTTCGTCAGTAACAGCGGTATCATCGTTTGCCACTGGCGCATCGTTCACTGGCGTCACATCGACGTTCACTGTGGTGGACTCTGATACCCCACCGGACGTAACGATGTAGATGAAGCTGTCTGTGCCGTGGAAGTTGTCGTTTGGTGTGTAAGTGACGCTGCCATCCGGGTTGACCGAGACCGTGCCGTTGGCTGGGCCGTGATTGGTATCCAGCGACACCACTTTATCGTTGCCTTCGAACGTGTCGTTATCTAAAACCTTAATGATGGTTGGTGTGTCTTCCACAACCGTCGCTTTATCTGCCACGATGTCCGCCACAGGCGCTACTGTGAAGTTCACCGTTTGGCTGACGCTTTCACCGCTTGGATCGGTGGCCGTAAACGTTAGGATTTCAGAGCCGTTCCAGTCTGCCGTTGGAGTGAACGTAGCAATCCCATTGACGATCGCCACTTGAATGTTGCTGTTGCCAGAGACGCTAAACGTTAACTCGCCATCCACGTTATCCACATCACTGAAGGCCGTATTTAGATTGATGGTGTATGGCGTAAAGTCTTCCGCCAAGGTTTGGTCTGCAATGCTACTTTCAACCACAGGCGTGTCGTTCACCGCATTCACGGTGACGTTGACCGTCGCTTGGTCGGTCAGCGAACCATCGGTCACGGTGTAAGAGATTTCAGCGTCACCATTGAAGTTCTCAGCCGGTGTGAACACCAGTTTTCCATCAACAATCTCGACTGTCCCTTGCTCACTCGGCACAGATGCCGAGTCAATCGACAGCGTATCGCCATCGATGTCAGTATCGTTTGGTAGGACATCAATCGTGACAGCGGTATCTTCTTGTGTTGTTGCCGCGTCATCGTTTGCCACTGGCGCATCGTTCACTGGTGTGACATCGACGTTCACCGTGGTGGACTCCGATACCCCACCGGAGGTGACGATGTAGGTGAAGCTGTCTGTACCGTGGTAGTTGTCATTCGGCGTGTAGGTCACGCTGCCATCCGGGTTGACCGAGACCGTGCCGTTCGCTGGACCGTTATTGGTATCCAGCGACACCACTTTATCGTCGCCTTCGAACGTGTCGTTACCTAAGACCTTGATGATGGTCGGCGTGTCTTCCACAACCGTCGCTTTGTCTGCCACGATGTCCGCCACAGGCGCAACCGTAAAGTTCACCGTTTGGCTAACGCTTTCACCGCTTGGATCGGTAGCAGTAAACGTCAGCGCTTCTGAGCCGTTCCAGTCTGCCGTTGGAGTGAACGTAGCAATCCCATTGACGATCGCCACTTGAATGTTGCTGTTGCCAGAGACGCTGAAGCTCAGATCGCCATCCACGTTATCCACATCGCTGAAAGCGGTATTCAGATCGATGCTGTATGGCGTAAAGTCTTCTGCCAAGGTTTGATCTGCAATGCCGCTTTCAACCACAGGCGTGTCGTTCACCGCATTTACGGTGACGTTGACCGTAGCTTGGTCAGTCAGTGCACCATCGGTGATGGTGTAAGTAATTTCGGCGTCGCCATTGAAGTTCTCAGCTGGCGTGAACACCAACTTGCCGTCAACGATCTCGACTGTGCCTTGTGCTTCAGGTACAGACGCTGATTGGATAGACAGCGTATCACCATCAATATCGGTGTCGTTTGGCAGGACATCAATCGTCACTGGCGTGTCTTCGTCAGTAACGGCATTGTCATTGGTCGCCACTGGCGCGTCATTGACTGGTGTGACATCGACGTTCACCGTGGTGGACTCTGATACCCCACCGGAAGTGACGATGTAGGTAAAGCTGTCTGTACCGTGGTAGTTGTCGTTTGGCGTGTAAGTGACGCTGCCATCCGGGTTGACCGAGACCGTGCCGTTGGCTGGACCGTTATTGGTATCCAGCGACACCACTTTGTCGTCGCCTTCGAACGTGTCGTTACCTAAGACCTTGATGATGGTTGGCGTATCTTCCACAACCGTCGCGTTGTCTGCCACGATGTCCGCCACAGGCGCTACCGTGAAGTTCACCGTTTGGCTAACGCTCTCGCCGCTTGGATCGGTAGCCGTAAAGGTCAATGCTTCTGAGCCGCTCCAGTCCGCGGTTGGAGTGAACGTAGCAATGCCATTGACGATCGCCACTTGAATGTTGCTATTACCAGAAACGCTGAAGCTCAGCTCGCCATCAACATTATCCACATCGCTGAAGGCCGTATTTAGATCGATGCTGTATGGCGTGAAATCTTCCGCCAAGGTTTGGTCTGCAATGTTGCTCTCAACCACAGGCGTGTCGTTCACCGCATTCACGGTGACGTTGACCGTTGCTTGGTCAGTCAGTGCACCATCCGTAATCGTGTAAGTAATTTCAGCGTCACCATGGAAGTTCTCAGCCGGTGTGAACACCAGTTTGCCGTCAACAATCTCAACTGTACCTTGTGTTTCAGGTACGGAAGCTGATTGAATAGACAGCGTATCGCCATCAATATCGGTGTCGTTTGGCAGAACATCAATCGTCACTGGTGTATCTTCGTCAGTAACAGCGGTATCATCGTTTACCACTGGCGCATCGTTCACTGGCGTCACATCGACGTTCACCGTGGTGGACTCTGATACCCCACCGGACGTAACGATGTAGATGAAGCTGTCTGTGCCGTGGAAGTTGTCGTTTGGTGTGTAAGTGACGCTGCCATCCGGGTTGACCGAGACCGTGCCGTTGGCTGGGCCGTGATTGGTATCCAGCGACACCACTTTATCGTTGCCTTCGAACGTGTCGTTATCTAAAACCTTAATGATGGTTGGTGTGTCTTCCACAACCGTCGCTTTATCTGCCACGATGTCCGCCACAGGCGCTACCGTGAAGTTCACCGTTTGGCTAACGCTCTCGCCGCTTGGATCGGCGGCAGTAAAGGTCAGCGCTTCAGAGCCGTTCCAGTCTGCCGTTGGGCTAATGGTCGCGATGCCATTTTCAATCGACACCAACACGTTGCTGTTGCCAGAGACGCTAAACGTTAACTCGCCATCCACGTTATCCACATCGCTGAAAGCGGTATTTAGATCGATGCTGTATGGCGTAAAGTCTTCCGCCAAGGCTTGGTCTGCAATGCTGCTTTCAACCACAGGCGTGTCGTTCACCGCATTTACGGTGACGTTGACCGTCGCTTGGTCAGTCAGCGAACCATCGGTCACGGTGTAAGAGATTACAGCGTCACCATGGAAGTTCTCAGCCGGTGTGAACACCAGTTTTCCATCAATAATTTCGACAGAACCTTGGTCACTCGGCACAGACGCTGATTCAATCGACAGCTTATCACCATCAATATCGGTGTCGTTTGGCAGGACATCAATCGTTACTGAGCTATCTTCCTCTGTAATTGTTGTATCATTAGAGGCAATAGGCGCATCGTTAACTGAGTTTACTGTTACCGAAACTTGAGCTTCATCCTCTAACTCACCATCTGAGATGGTGTAGCTAATCGTTGCATTACCGTTGAAATTTTCAGCCGGAGTGAAAACAAGCTTACCATCGATAATCTCAACGATACCTTGCTCTTCTGGTACAGAAGCAGAGGTAATGATTAAATCATCACCTTCAATATCACTGTCGTTAGCGAGCACATCAATTACAACCAGGGAATCTTCGTCAGTTTGAATCGCATCATTAGTTGCTATTGGCGCGTCATTAACAGGCGTAATATCTAAGTTAGCAGTGCCATTAATAACACCACCATCATCATCAATGATGTCATAGGAGAATGACACTTCAGTGTCATCATCAGCTTCTGGGATGTAAGTCCAAGAGCCATCGCTGTTATCAATTAAGGTGCCATTCCCACTCTCAATAGTGACGTTTGTAATGACAAGAGTATCGGCATCATCAATATTGACATTCGATAGTAATTCTTCAGTAGTTATCGTGATTGGATCGCTATCTTCCTCAACAGCGCTTAATGTCACTGGAGAATTAGTAAGTGGCTTACTTGAGCCATCCCCACTTGTCTCGATACCTGTTGTGAAGAAGTCATTTAAGGTCAACGCTTGTGTTTCAGATAAGCCGAGGGATTCTAGGCCAATAGTTTCAAAGTTTGTTGAGGCTAGCACTTCAGTACCATCTCGTACAATCGTGGCACTATTTTGCAAACTGGAGCCACTATTTTCACCCGCTGCAGGTGCGAGTTCTTCATCAATAGCAGAAGGGTCTTGACCTTGCTCAATAGCACTAATAATCTGTGCTACATCGTCTGAAATATCTTTTAAACCTTGCTCTTGAGCAAGCTGAATTTTCAGGTCTTGAGGCGCAGCATCTGTCATTGCCACTATCACTTCACCTGGTAGAGGCTGCTGTCCTTCTGCAAGGACTCTCAGCTGCCCATCCAAACCTATTACGACGACTTGATTACCGAGTGGCACTAATGCTGTACGATCCATATAAACCTTAACCCTAAATAACTGTCAAGTTTTTGACTAACAATACTAATTTGCTATATATTGCCCGAATATATAGTGCAATAACAGCAATTTGATGCTCAATAAAGTAATTATGTGTCATACATCAATAAGAATCCAGATGCATAAGTGTTTTATTTTATTAAAATCTGGACTCTCGTTTCTAGCCATTACCTCCATGTTTAATTTGAGATCTTAATTCAATTTTTAGGCAGATTTAGTAGGTTGATTTATCAAAATTGAAACAAATGAACAGCGAATCAACAGGTTACTTCATCGCATATTAATGTTATTGTGCGCTAAATTATTGACGCCCTTATAAGTATTCCACTTATAAGCCCTATCACCTCGAGAATTTTTACCATTATCTAGGAGAATCACAGTGAAGTGGACTCGTGCCAACGCCTTTTGTATTGGTATGTTCACCGCTAGTCATGCTTTTGGGCAAACGCTAGAGCAAGCGGTTGAAAACACATTAAAAACCAATCCTGACATCAAAAGTGCGTTCAATGAATTCGTTAGCAAGCAGTATGTGAATGAAGCATCTGGTGGTGCTTACCTCCCATCCGTAGACTTAGATGCCGGTATCGGTTACGAAGGAATCAAACCCGCAGAGTCAGGGCGAGATTCAACCGATCTGACAAGAAAAGAAGCCACCGTGACACTAACCCAGCTAATATGGGATGGCTCAGCGACACTTAATGATATGGATCGAACAGCAGCTGATGCTGAATCGGTCCGTTATCAACTTCTAGCTGATGCCCAAGACACCGCTCTAGAGGTCGCGAAAGTTTATTTAGACTCAGTAAAAGCTTATGAAATTCTTACACTTTCCGAGAATAACTTGAAAGTGCATAAGAAGATCTATGAAGACATTAAAAAGCGAGTTAACTCAGGTATCGGTTCTACAGCAGACCTAACCCAGGTAGAGGCTCGTTTAGCAAAGGCTCACGGTAACTTGGTGGCAGCTCAGAACAACTTATATGACAGCCACACCACCTTTACACGCCTTGTCGGACAGTCACCACAAGGATTGATTTTCCCAAGAGCGGACCAAAACTTTATTCCCTACACCATCGATGAAGCGATTGACTTGGCATTCGAGTCACATCCAGTAATCAAAATTTCGGTAGCTGATGTGGACTCTGCAAAGTTCCAATACAAGCAATCTAAGGGAACTTACTACCCAACGATATCGGTAGAAGCGGCTCAAACATGGCGTGATGATGCAAGCGGTATCGAAGGAAGCAGCGAAGAGACAACAGCAATGTTACGTATGCGTTACAACCTCTTTAACGGTGGTAGTGACGTAGCCAACGCTGAAAGTTTTGCCTACCAACTAAATAAAGCAAAAGACCTAAGAGAACGTGCATACCGCCAAGTAGAAGAAGGTCTTCGTCTATCTTGGAGTGCGTTAGATTTAACACTTCAACAAAAAGAGTTCCTAGCGGATCACGTAGATTCGGCCTCTGAAACTGTCATCGCCTACGAAAAGCAGTATCGCATTGGAAAACGCACTCTGCTGGACTTGTTAAATACTGAAAACGAACTTTTCGAAGCAAGAAAGAACTACTTGGATGCTCGATACTCAGAGCAGTACGCCAAGTACCGCGTTATGAACGCGACTGGCCAATTGTTAAATGCCTTGCGTGTCGATGTACCTACAGAATGGAATGAAAAGGTGGAGTACTGATCATGAAACCAGTGAAGATTCTATTTGCATTGGGTATGCTCGCCATCACTCAACACGTTGTTGCTGAAGACGAATATGAGTATCGTCCTGTACCAAATGCAGAACAAATAGCAGATTTGCAAGATGACGATAACGATGGTGTCATCAATGCTCGAGATATGTGCCCAGGTACACCTGAAGGCTCAGAGGTCGACAACGACGGTTGTGGAGAATACATTAAAGCATCAGATAACATGCAAGTGCGGATACTTTTTGCTAACGACTCTGATGAGATCAATCCAGTCTTCAGAAGACAAGTCCGAGAGCTTTCCGACTTTTTAAAAGAGTACCCTACTACTTCGATAGAGCTGCACGGCTATGCTAGTAAAGTTGGTGGTTCAAAGCACAACCAAGATCTTTCTGAAAGACGAGCACGCAATGTCCGTGAAGCCCTACTAAGCTACGACATCGAACCGAGTAGAGTCCGCATTGTTGGTTTTGGTGACACTCACTTAGCACAACAAGGGACCGATGAAGTCAGCCATGCTTTAAATCGTCGAGTAACCGCATCAGTCGTTGGTTACAAAGGCGAGATAAAAAGAGAGTGGACAATATTCACAACTCTTCCAGAAAGGTAAAGTACCTGTTTTTGTCTGCTCTGCAAGCATAAAGCAAACAAAAACGAGTGAATACTTAACCTCAGAAAAGGAGCTTCGGCTCCTTTATTTTTACTCATTTCGACAACCGTATTATGCTTTAGGAATCGGCACTTTAGTGTTACTCTAGCCACGTCATACCAACGAGAGTTTTGAAATGAGCAAACTTACATCAGATATCCAAGCGAACCTTGACCTTTTTGTTGCAGAAACGAAAGAAAACCAATTGGTTTGGGGTTTACGCAATGAAGAAGGTTGGCTATCTTGCGATTCAACCGAATTCGAAAACAGCGAAGTCATGCCTTTCTGGTCTTCTAAAGAAGATGCAGAAGCACATAATGTTGAAGAATGGGCAGATTTTACTGTACTAGAAATCCCATTAGATATCTTTGTTGAAGATTGGCTTTTGACTCTTGCTGAAGATGGTGTTCTTGTTGGAACTAACTGGAACGATCAGTTAGAAGGCAAAGAAATGGAGCCTCAAGATCTAGCAAAGCTTTACATTGATTAAAGATTTCTGACCTCAACTTTATGTTGAGGTCTTTCTTTTTATGCCTCTTCTTTCAATATCTCGACCAAGTGCATAGTTTTACTACTCTTTTTCTTAGTACACCCAACTTAATCACAACGCTGATGCGTTAAAAGCGCTATGATAACTCAACTTTAAAGGCACCTTAAATTAAAGGCTCGTTTAAACATGCGCGTGCTCTATCCCTTGCTTGCGTCACTTTTGCTCACTCCAGTATATGCAAGCGACACTCAAGATATTGAACCAAACCAAAATATCACACAGTGGCACTCTGTCTACCAAACTACACTACGAAGCAACCCTGAGTCGGCATTGAGCATGCTTCAAGATCGCTACCATACAGCGAAATCGGACAGCGAAAAGCTCTACGTAAGTGGATTGATTTATGAATATATGTCAAACATAAATCAGCCTTACTACGGCAGCAGTCAAGTCTTAGACAACCCTTTTTCTCAATTAGAATCAGAATATATTCTTGCCTTAAATGAACGTAAGCATGGTAGTTACGAGGCCTCAGTAGATAGCTTTTCTTCTTTGCGACAGACAATGAAGAAAATATCCGATTCCGAAGGCAAGGCTCTGATGAACTATCAACTTTGTTATACGCTGAATCAACAAGGTCGTTATCACAAAGCAAACTTTTATTGCTCATCCTTAGAGAGCCACTTAAATCATAAGCATCAAGAAAACTTCCCTGTTGATCTTGCTTTGCGCGTAATAGCAAATAACTACAATTACCGCGGTGACTATGAAAAAGCCTTAAGTTTGTATCGACAGTTGATGGCCAACATGTCGACGCAAAGCGATCCTTCAGGGATTTACAATGACGTCGGCAATTTACTTGCAGAGCTGGGGCAATTTGAACAATCAGAGCAATATCTCATTCAAGCCCTACTGGTTCGCCAAGATGAAGGGACACCTCTTGAAGTTGCACAAGTCGAACATAGTCTAGGAGCGATGTACAGAAAATCCAAAGAACTCGATAAGTCCATCAGCCACTACAAAAATGCATTAACGATTCTCGAACAACTTCATTATCCATACGGGCAAGGGTTGACCTATTTAGGGTTATCTGCTGCTTTGGCCGATTCTGGGCAATTGGATACCGCGGTAGATTACATTGGAAGAGCATTAAACATTGCCCAAACTTATGAGAATACGCACCTTGAAACAGAGGGTCATTTGGCTGCTGGATTGGCATATTTAAAGAACCATACACCCGAAAAATCGATTGAACACGGTACAATTGCGTTAAGATTAGCGGTAAAAAACGCTAGGCCCTTATTGCAAGCGCAAGCCCAATTACTCCTCTCAAAAGCATACCAAGCTCAAAATGATTACAAAAAGGCACTGGAGCATCACAAGGCCTACTCGACGATTGAACTAACGAACCGAGACGCGAGTAATATCAAGGCGTTAGAGGCACTAGATCTCACTAAAAAAGAGTATGAATATGATCTACAAGTCGCGCAGTTGAACAACGAAACTTTTCTAAGTCAGTACCAGTTTGAAAAACTCACAGACCAACAACGCACTTATAATTTTGTTGTTTTCTGTTTATTGATTCTCCTCGCTCTGGCATTGATGGTTCAGCGACAAACACGCTTAAAAGCCAAAATAGACAGCTTAACGTGTGCATTAAACAGAGCGGCAATTATAGAGACGATTAAAAGCCAAACCTCCAAAGCGGAAGGAGACTTCCGCTACGTTCTAGCATTAATCGATCTAGATGACTTTAAGGCGATTAATGATCAGTACGGTCATTCGACTGGCGACTTAGTACTACAACAGGTATGCAAAGCGCTTAAAACTAAACTTAATAAGGGAGAGTACTTGGGTCGTTTAGGTGGAGAAGAGTTTATCTTGCTATTGAAAAACGTCGATGAGATTGACGTTCCCTTTAGAATACAAAGTCTGCATAAAACAATTTCAGAAAAGAGTGTACATTCGCTTAATAACCATCAATTGAATATATCTGCGAGTCTGGCCTATCTATCAACCTCAATGCCACTCACCAACTTTGATGAGCTCTATTCGATATTAGACCAAGCGTTATACAATGCTAAGAAGCAAGGAAAAAACTCCCTTGTGGACGCATACAACGAGCCGATCAGTTTAAGTGCTGAGTATATTCTCTAATAAAGCCAAACCACCAGCGTAGTGGTTTGTTATAGGTGGAAGCATCAGTAAGCCATTCAGATGCAACACCATCATCAAGGAGTCTTTGTGCCCAAGGCAAGAAAAAACATTCAGTCTCTAGAGCGAGGTTTTCTAATCCTCGAGTTGCTCTCGATGAGTGAGTCTCCCCTATCATTACAGACGATCAGTAATGCGATCCAGTTAAATAAGACGACTGTTCACGGGTTACTTGCGACTCTACACTCTCTTGGATATGTATCCAAACACAACCATAGCTACAGCCTAGGGTTTAGATGCTATGAACTGTCTAAGCCGATTGAACAAAAAAACGAAGCTATCCGACAACATTTTGTTCCATTGCTGAAAAAAATGGCCCAAGTGACTAACAACACAGCTTACCTCGCTGTACAAAGTGGCGCTAAAGAGTACTTGTATATCGATGCTATAGAGCAGGATAACCCTCTTACTATCCGTAGCCCGAGAGGGAAACGAGAAGGACTCACAACATCTGCGATCGGCAAAGTTTTTCTTAGTTTTGATGATGAGCTTCGTCGAACATTACGCCTTGAAAACCAAATATCCCCCACGTTAGAAACTGAACTTAATCAGGTTGTATTATCAGGTTACGCACTCGATTTAGAAGAGGCAGAGCCAAACCTCAATTGCTTAGCGATCCCCCTTTACTTGGATGGTAAGGTCGTTGCTGTTGCAGGTGTTAGCGGTGCTGCCTCCGAACTGACGGTCACTAGGCTAAAACACTTTGCCAGCATCTTTCTCAAATTTTAAGATTTGACAATGTCGAATCCTAGGCCATTTTTATACTGTTTTGATTACATGCTTATACGTCGCCTCTAATATGGTCGTTGTTCAACTCAACAACGTAGGAGAAGCGATGTCTACTGTATTAATCACCGGCGCTAACCGTGGCTTAGGCTTGCAATTTGTCCGCCACTACCTTGGAAAAGGTTGGCAAGTTATCGCAACTTGTCGTTCACCAGAAAATGCTAAGCAGCTCAATGAACTAGTAACCCAATCTAATCAACTTCAACTGATGGCTCTAGACGTCACTAACCAACAAGATATCGATCAGTTAGCCACTCAATTAGCGGATCGTCCGCTCGATCATTTAATTCTTAATGCAGGTGTATTAGGCGAAGAGTGTGCAAAGCTTGGCGAAATGACCCAGAAAAAATGGCTAGAAGTACTAAACATAAATACCGTCGCACCTGCCCTGCTAATTCAAGCCCTACAAGACAACGTTGCGAAAAGTCAGCACAAAACCATCGTGGGAATCTCAACCCGAGTTGCGAGTTTAAGCGATAACAGTTCAGGTAACATGTACAGTTATCGAGCATCTAAAGCAGCGCTTAATCAGGTTCTAGTATCAGCAGCACGCAATCTCGAATCGCGAGGAGTAAAAACTGTCGCAGTTCATCCCGGCTGGGTAAAAACCGATATGGGCGGTGAGGACGCAACCTTTTCTGCCGAGGAAAGTGTTGCAGGCATTGTTTCGGTCGCAGAACAGCTAACACTTGAGCAATCCGGAAGCTTCCGCGTATTTGATGGCTCTACAATTGACTGGTAACTGATCTCTAAATGACGTCTCCCGGCCAAATTGAAGGCCGGGAGAATACAGTAAACTAATAGGCCAAAAAGATAAAAGCTCGCACTATCGTCAGACAAGCGAGCCGTTATCGTCTATGGTGTTGTACTACCGTCAAACGCTGAGGAAGTCAGCGATTGCAGAGGTGTCATTTAGGCAATGATTTCCCGTGAAACTCACTCAATCATCCCACTCAGGCGCTAGCCCTTCAGGGTTTACTTCGCGGCCATTTCTTTCCAACGCATCTATCTTTGCAATCGCCTCTTCACTCAGATTAAGTTCAAGTGCTTTCAGGTTACTTGCTAAATTCTCTCGTTTAGTTGAAGACGGGATCACCGCGTAACCTTTTGACAAAGCCCAAGCAAGCGCGACTTGAGCTGGCGTGGCCTGATAGTCCTCAGCAATACCTGCAATAGTTGGGTCCCCAAGTACTTTCCCATATGCCAAGGTCATGTAAGACGTTACCTGAATATCGTTTTCCTGCATGAAGCTGACCAACTTACGATTTTGCAAATAAGGGCTAAGTTCGATTTGGTTAGTAACAATATTCTCTTTACCGACCACTTCTATCGCTTGTTGCAACAAGTCAATATTAAAGTTGGATACGCCAATATTACGGGTTAACCCTTGCGATTTAGCTTCAAGTAATGAAGCCATGTATTCGTTCAAGTTATTGTTATTGCCAGGCCAATGGATCAAGGTCAAATCCACATAATCTGTATTTAGCTTTTCTAAGCTCTCTTTTAGACTTGGAATGAGTTGTTCCGTGTTCATGTTATCAACCCAGATCTTGGTCGTAATGAATAGCTCATCACGTGCAATACCGGACTTTGTCAATACTTCACCGATTTCTGCCTCATTACCGTAAATCTGTGCAGTATCAATTACGCGGTAACCCACTTCTAACGCATTACGGACTGAATCCTTAACTACTTCACCCTCTAAACGAAACGTGCCGACGCCAAATGATGGTACTTTCATCTAAATCTCCTGAATTATCGATTTTATAGTTGATTCGAAGCAAAACTTTACGCCGCAAGAAACTTTCCGTAAAGTTAACAATAATCAAATCTAATTTGAAATATATTCAACAATGAAAGCTACTCTAGATGAAATGCGCACCTTTATGGCCGTGGTCGATACGGGTTCAATCAGCTCTGCGGCTGAACTGTTATCGATGACCGTCTCGGCGGTGAGTCGATCGGTATCTCGGCTAGAAGCCAAACTCGAAACGACCTTGTTAAATCGCACAACCCGTAAGTTAGATGTTACTAATGAAGGAACGATATACCTCGATAAAGTCAGACATATTGTAGAAGCAGTAGAGAATGCCGAAGCACAACTGAAAAGCCAGAAATATAAGCCCTCTGGCCTCCTACGAATAAACGCAGCTACCCCCTTCTTACTGCACGTACTAACGCCGCACATTGCTAAATATCAGAGCTTGTATCCGGAAGTCGAAATCGATCTCAATTCCAATGAGGAAAATATTAGCCTTTTGGGAACAAAAACCGATATTGCTTTTCGTATCGGTGAGCTACAAAACTCAACCATGCGCGCGATATTTCTTGGTAAAAGTCGGATTCGAATCGTCGCGAGTCCAGAGTATTTAAGACAACATGGTACTCCAACCTCAATAGATCAGTTACTCAATCACAAGCTACTTGGATTCAACAAGCCGGAGTATCTTAAGGAATGGCCGATCATGGATGATAAGAACAAACTTCTGCGTATTATGAGTAGCCTAAGATCTGATAATGGCGAGACGCTAAGATGTTTAGCCTTACATGGTGCGGGGATAGCTTGCCTGTCTGACTTTATGACCTACTCTGACCGACAAGCTGGTCGCTTAGTGGGCGTGCTTAGTGAACACACGCATAATGTTGAACAGCCAGTTCATGCGGTGTATTACAAAAATGCCAGTACCTCACGCCGGATCAGCTCTTTTATTGACTTCATCAAGCAAGAAATCAAGGTAGAGAACCACCAGTTCCTTTAAAGACCACCGCTGTTTGTGGCAAAACACTTTTGTCTTTTTGCCGCTTTTTCTCACAACAAAAATCTCATAGTGTCCTGAATATCAGGGAGGCACCTTGCCTCCTAGTACTCAAAGTAATAGTCAGGCTTCATAATGCATAAAGATTTAAGTAACAGATTCACCATCGGTGTTGAGCTCCCCCTAGATAATGACTGGACCCAAGAAGGCCAGACAAAACGCCTGCTCCAACGAAAACCATTCGGCGTACCAGACATGAGTGCACATAAACAGCGTATTATGTTAGCCGATAAGTTAGGCTTTAACGTAGCGTGGGTGAGAGATGTCCCGTTGTACGACCCTAACTTTGGAGACGCGGCACAAATTTATGAACCGTTCAGTTATCTTGGCTATCTCTCTGCGTGCACCGACAACATTCTACTAGGGACAGCAGCGATAGTATTACCGTTAAGACAACCTTGGCTAGTAAAAAAAGCCGCTGCGACCATCAACGAGTTAAGTGGTGACCGCCTGATACTCGGTGTGGCTAGTGGAGACCGTCCTAGTGAATATCCCGTTTTTAACGCTAACTTTGACAGCCGTGGCTCGGCTTTTCGAGAAAGTGTAGAGATTTTGAAAGATACGCAAAATGATAAGCTGGGTAACGATCTACAGTTATTACCCGAGTTTGCTGATATTCCTATCTATGTCGCAGGGTTAGCGCAGCAAAGTCCACAATGGATAGGAGAAAACCTAGACGGCTGGCTCGCCTACCCAGGCACACCTGATGATCATGAACACCGCGTTGCACTTTGGCGCTCCGTAGCGGGAAACAAACCCTACGCCAGCTTTATTCATCTTGATTTAGTCGATAACCCAAATGCACCAGTCGTTCGGCATCATTTTGGTATCCGGGCCGGAGTCAATGGCTTGAGCGATGAGCTAGAAAAAATGCAAGAAGCAGGAGTCAATCACATCGGGTTGCATTTCCGTCGTAATAGCCAACCAATTGAGAAATCAATGGAACAGATCGCTCAGTACGTGTTGCCACGCTTTAACTAAGATCAAATAAAAATATGTGCCACCTTACTAAGGGGTGGCACGCTAGGCTTGGCAGTTGAAAAAACAAAAGCTGCAATAACAACAAAACTCTTTTATTAAAACAACAATAATAGTGTTATTTTAAAGTAAGTCTTGGTTGAATAAAGTCGATGAACGCGGAAATACGTTTAGAGACTGAAGAAGATTTGTAGAACACGGCATTGACCTGTTCTCGTCCAGTATTTGTGATTTTTTCCGATTCAAACAATGCCACTAACCGTCCAGAATCAAGATCATCTTTCACCATAAAGCCAGATAAACATGCAATGCCGTTCCCTGCCAGCACTAACTGTCTAACCGTTTCACCACTGCTGGATAGGATATCAGGCTCTATCATCTCAAACCCTCGTAATGGCCACTGATTTAACACTTTAGCGCCAGAAAAACCGATCAAGTTATGACTGCGCAAATCGCTCACCGCTTCAGGGAAACCTCGTTTAGATAAATAACCAGGCGTGGCAACGATAAATAGTGGGCTTGTTCCTAAAGGTTTAGCATGCAGTGTTGAATCCGATAATCGTCCAATACGTATCGCCACATCGGTTCTTTTTTCCAATAGATCCACAAAACCCTCATTAGAGGTAAGATCGAGTTGAATATCAGGATAAGCCTCTTTAAATGGCTGAATTAACGGCACGAGTTGATGTAAAACAAATGGGCTAGCGGCATCAACTCTTAAGCGCCCCTTAGGTAATTCACCTCGTGTAATGATCTCTTCTTCAGCTTGCTGTATTTGTAGTAAACCTAAGCGAACCGCTTCAACAAACTGATGCCCTTCCTCAGTAACTTCCACTCTGCGTGTCGTGCGATTCAGCAAGGTTACCCCCAACTGTGATTCAACTTTACTAACCGCACGAGATACCCTAGCGACTTGAATACCTAGTGCATCAGCAGCGGAAGAAAATCCACCACTATCCACAACTGCCATGAGAATCTCTAATTCATCTGATCGGGTTAACATTTCATCCCCTTTCTTAATTGCGCATTTCCATCATTTATAGCAAAAGTATTTTGTAATAAACACCATTTTTCGCAACGAATAACTCTTTAATAATACACGACATGGAAACGGGCTATTCGTTTATCCATTCATATTCAATGATTATAAGAGAGAGTTGTTATGCCTTTAGCTTTACTTGCATTGACGCTTAGCGCCTTTGCTATTGGAACCACGGAGTTTGTAATTGTCGGTCTGATACCGACTATGGCCTCCGACCTCAACGTATCATTACCTTCAGCGGGTCTTTTAGTTAGCCTGTACGCACTTGGTGTCGCGGTTGGTGCTCCCGTTTTAACAGCGCTGACTGGTAACTGGAAAAGAAAGTACGTTCTGCTTTCTGTTATGGCACTGTTTGTTCTTGGCAATCTGTTAGCCTGGCAAGCACCTGGATACAACACTCTAGTTACAGCAAGGATACTGACCGGGCTTGCACACGGTGTGTTCTTTTCGATCGGCTCGACTATCGCCACTGGCCTAGTGTCAAAAGAAAAAGCCGCTAGCGCAATTGCTATTATGTTTACCGGTCTGACCGTAGCTCTAGTGACGGGCGTGCCACTTGGCACCTGGATTGGCCAGACATTTGGTTGGCAGGCAACCTTCCTAATCGTCGCGATCCTTGGAATCATCGCACTGATAGGAAGCGCTCTGCTAGTGCCGAGTAATCTGAAACAACCACCAGCAACCAAGCTGTCATCGCAAGTAAAAGTCTTGACTCAACCTCGTCTACTTTTGGTGTACGCAATCACCGCGCTCGGTTACGGTGGTACGTTCACAGCCTTCACTTACTTGGCTCCTATTTTGGAAGAAGTTTCGGGGTTTGGCTCTAGCGCTATCAGCCTAATTATGTTGGTTTATGGTGTATCAGTCGCATTCGGCAACATCTGGGGCGGAAAGATGGCCGACTCTATGGGGCCAATCAAAGCTCTGACAGCGATTTTCTCGGGCCTAATTGTGGTATTGCTCGTGTTTAGTGTCACAGCATTTAATCCAACTTCTGCAGTAGTGACCATTCTTGTCTGGGGTGCCTTTGCCTTTGGTAACGTTCCAGGACTTCAAGTTTATGTTGTCAAACTAGCAGAGAAATATTCACCTGATGCAGTCGACGTCGCTTCCGGTCTCAACATTGCTGCATTTAACGTAGGTATTGCACTGGGTTCTTGGGGCGGTGGCCTTATCGTGGCCAATGCTGGGCTGATGCACACACCTTGGATTGGCGCGATCGTAGTATTAGGTGCTCTACTACTAACCCGTTTCAGCGGAATGCTAGACAAGCGTGGAGAGCAGCACGCAACGGCACACTGATTCACGTTCCGAATATATAAAAATCACTTAAATTAGCCCGGCATTACGTCGGGCTTTCAATACAGAGTTTAAATACACCATTGACTGAGGTAGAAAGTTTATTCTACCCTTGGGTAAAACAAACGTTCTACCTGGTATGTCAAATAGTGAAAGAAAAAATCGCAGCAAGCCTAGAAAAAGCATTTAGTCAGTATGGCTTCGCCGAGCCGAGCGTACCCCAACTCAAAAACGCCTGCGAAGTCAGCCTGAGAACCCTGTACAAATACTACCCCTCCAAGGAAGCGATGATTGTTGCAGCTCTCGAGCATCGCCATCAAAGGTATTTGAGTTTTTTGCTCGAAGACGCCCCTGCCAATGGAACACCGGCTGTATTACACCTATTCACTCGCCTCGAGGATTGGATGAAGGAGTTTGCACCGAATGGCTGCATGTCCATCAATGCATTAGCAGCCTATCCAGAAAATCTATCGATTAATCAAGCAGTAAAACAACACAAATTGGCGGTCCGTCAGCTTATGCTCCAACTAAGTCAGCGAGAAGACCTCGCAACCACACTCTTCTTGTTACATGAAGGTTTATCCAACGCATGGCCGGTTCTCGGTCACGCTGCCTTTGCATCCGCTGAACACACTCTGCTAGAACTAATGAAGGAGAACAATCAATGACCACAATCCCGAAAGTAATGAAAGGCGTCCAACTTATCGGTCATGGTGGGCCAGATATGCTTCGTTACCGCGATGATATACCTGTGCCAGTCCCCTCGCCTGATGATGTATTGATCCAAGTAGCCGCCGCCGGAGTCAATAACACCGACATCAATACCCGAACAGCATGGTATTCTAAAAACGACGCCAATAGCATGGATGCAAGTTGGTCAGGAGACGCGCTATCTCTCCCTCGAATCCAAGGTGCCGATGTATGCGGTACCATCGTCGCTGTTGGTGAGAATATCTGCCCATCACGAGTCGGCCAGCGCGTGCTCATCGAACCATGTATTACGCGCTTCAACAGTCAAGCACTTAGCTTGCCTTGGTACTTCGGTTCAGAATGTGATGGTGGCTTTGCTCAGTTCACTGTTGTTGACAGTAAACATGCATATGCAGTGAATAGTAGTTTATCGGATATCGACTTGGCCTCCTTCCCTTGTTCTTATTCAACTGCAGAGAACATGCTTGTCCGCTCTAATGTCACAGCGAGCGATACCGTACTGATTTCAGGGGCATCCGGTGGTGTTGGCTCTGCCGCAATCCAACTGGCGAAGGCGCGTGGAGCATACGTCATTGCTATCGCCAGCCCAGAAAAGAAAGAACAGATCACGGCATTAGGAGCAAACCAAGTTATCCCTCGCGATGCAAATTTAACAGCGACTCTCGGAGAAAACAGCGTTGACGTAGTGATTGATTTGGTCGCAGGAGAGCAGTGGCCACAATTTCTTCAGGTACTAAAGCCAGGATCAAGATACGCTGTTTCCGGCGCCATAGGCGGCCCAATTGTCGAGCTGGATGTAAGAACTCTTTACCTTAAAGACCTAGCGTTATTTGGTTGTACCGTTTTGGCACCAGAAGTATTCGGTAACTTAGTTCGCTATATCGAACAGAACGCAATTCGTCCCTTAGTCGCGGAGTCATTTCCCTTGAACCAGATAGGTCAAGCGCAAGAAGTATTTTCACGCAAGCAACATATTGGGAAACTGGTTTTGGAAATCACATAGCTTTTGTGATTAACAACGACCTATACAAGTCATTGTAATTTGAGAACCCTTTAAGCATTCTACAAAATGTTCAGTAATTAGGAGTGCGCTACGGTTGGCTTAGCTTGTTATCCCTTTTCATCACGCTAAGCCAGCTTGTAAAAATATGCGGTGTTTGCTTCTGAGTTATAAATGTTTAATACCAACATTATCTTACTTCTGGCGTTCATGAACAGAACCGAGATCTGAACGACTTCGGTGTTAAACCTACGATTCTATTAAATATTTTCCTGAACGCGCTCACATCTTGGTAACCCACTCTAAATGATATTGCGTCAAATGTTAGGGTTGTCGACTCAAGTAAATCACAAGCTTTTTGTACTCTTAAGCTTTGTATGTATTGGTTAACATTGAAACCTGTCGCCTTTTTAAAGCGTCGCTGCAATGTCCTTTCTGTTAAACAACTCAACTCTGCAAGCTCTTTATTGCTCAGTTTTCCTTGATAATGATCGTTTATATAGTGCTGTATTTGAACAATTACCTCATCACCATGTTGGAAGTTTGGAGTAAACTGTTGATAAAAGCGTTGCTCTCTCGGACCAGTATCAATAACCAACATTTTTCCTAACAGGCGCATTACTGCCGGTGACGCAAATAAGGAAACCAACTCCAAACCTAAATCCACCCATGACATCATACCCCCAGCCGTAATGATCGTTCCTTCGTTAATAAGGATGGCTTCTTGTCTTACGTGGATATCGGGAAACTGACTCGCTAATGAAGGAGCCAAGCCCCAGTGTGTCGTACAAGACTTATTGGTCAACAACTGGGTTTGAGCAAGAATAAAAGTACCAGCGCAGGCGGAGGCTAAAATCGCACCTTTACTATATTGGACATTTAACCAGTCGAGTAGCTCTGGCTCTGGTTCTAAGTAATATTGACCAGTGCCGCTAGGCGGAATCATTACCGCTGTTTTCACATCGAAGTGCGTGTTTGACCAGTGATCCAATATCTCTACTTCAAAGTGCACATCAACGCCCAATTTAGCCGCCGCACGGTTTGCCATCTCGAAGAGTTCGCTTAAACCATATACGGAGGCTTGCGAGCTATCTGGGTAATTAACGAGTGCTATTTTCATTTATCTTCAAGTGTCGCTTTTTGACTCTTTTGTGTCATTTTAGACTCTAAAGAAGGTGGCTAAAAGTCTTTATATTATTCGTATCGCAATGATCCTCAATAAAAGGAAAAGAAAATGACTCAAAAAGCCCTACTTGTAATTGATTTGCAAAACGACTATTTCACGGAAGGAAAGTTTCCTTTATGGAATACAGAATCAACTTTAGACAATGTTAAGAGAGCAATAACTAAAGCCAATGAGCAAAACATTCCTGTGATTCATATTCAGCATATTGCCGATCCTGCCATGGGCATTGCCCCATTCTTCAATGAAGGCAGCGACGGTGCCAATATTCACCCAGAAGTTCTTGCTTTAGCGCCGAATTCCGAAATCGTGGTAAAGCACTTCGCAGATAGCTTTGAAGGAACACGTTTAGAAGAAGTATTGGCAAGCAAAAATGTAACGGAGTTACTTGTATGCGGAATGATGACACAAAACTGCGTGACACATACTGCTATTTCAAAATCTGCGGACAAGTATGATGTTTCGATCTTAATGGATAGCTGTACCACGGTCGATGAAATGATTCACAACATTGCACTTCACGCTGTCTCAACGAGAGTTCCCCTCGTAACTATTGAAGATAAGCTGTAATACACGCAAAACCTTTCGCTCACACAATGCGGGCGAAAGGTCACACATATATGCACTTTCATTGATATTTGCTTACTTTGTGTTAAACATTGGTTTCCAAACAGTTACAAGGAAACGTTTATGAAATGGATAGTCGTATTGTTTATTAGCTTATTTTCAGTTTTCAGCCATGCGAAAGAGTGGAAACAAATTCGCTTCACTGTTGAAGGGGCTTACCCCCCATTTAGCTGGACGACAAAAGAGGGAAAGCTAGAAGGGTTTGAAGTCGACCTCGCTAACGCGTTATGCAAAGAGTTAGAAGTAAAGTGCGTTATCTCAAAAATGGATTGGGATGGCATCATCCCTTCTCTCCTTAGTCGCAAGAACGATGCGATTATTGCTGCAATGACAATCACAGAAGAACGAGAAAAGAAAGTCGATTTCACCGTCCCTTATGCAAAAGTACCGACTCGTTTTATAATGAAAAATGATAGAGAAATCAACATGGATGACGGCAGCCTAAATCGTTTATCTATTGGAGTTCAAAGAGCCACAATTGGTGATAAGTACCTTTCTGCCTTGTATCCAGATATTGATATTCGTCGTTATGGTACGTTCGATGAGGCATTTACCGATCTACTCAATGGACGGTTAGATGCTGTATTTGGCGGCTCAATCGGTTTAAGTGCTGGTTTTCTTGAAACTGCACAAGGTAAAGGCTATCACTTTACTGGACCAGCGTTTACAGAGGAAAAGTGGTTCGGCCGTGGCATTGGCGTAGCAGTGAGAAAACAAGACAAAGAATTAAAAGCATTACTCGATAGCGGAATACAAAAATTGATCCAGAGCGGTAAGCATAAAACCATCGCCAGCAAGTATTTCTCCTATAGTATTTACGAGTAACCTCGTTATTTTTTTATAGTCTGCGCGGTATAGGAAACTTCCCTTTCCCTATATGGCGACAAAAACAGAGCCCTCTAGCAATCGCCCGAGGGTTATTTTTATAAAAAAGCCCAGCTATATAAGTAACCCGCTCCCATGGCCATCGTTAAGATAACGATTAGGAAGGCAGCGATCATTTGGTTCTTAAAAATTGATTTCAACAAAATCACTTCTGTAAGACTTGCGCCAGCACTACCAATAATAAGCGCCATAACAGATCCAAGAGCCATACCTTTTTGTACTAGTGCCGCGCTAAGTGGAATGACCGCCTCTGCACGGATGTACAATGGAATACCAATGATTGCTGCGACCGGAATCGCGTACCACTTCGCTTCACCAGCGAACTCCGCAATGAACTCCGTCGGGATGAAGCCATAGATAAATGAACCAATCGCAATGCCCATCATGAGATAAGGGAACACTTGCTTAAAGTCTTTCCAAGTTGATTGCCAAATACGTACCCAGCGGCTAGGCTCTTTCTCTTCCACGACTGTCGCTGTTGCACTACCGTCTGATGAACAGCAAGATACTTCCACTTTAGGTTCAGGTTTTGGTACATCACCACAACAAGATGTTTTCGCCGCAACTGGCGTAGGTTCATTGCAGGCGCTGGTATCACAGCTTGATGCTGGTCTCGCTTCTTCTTTTTTCTTGCTTGAATCTCCACAAGAAGTACCGCACGAAGAAGAACCTACCGCTTGATATGCTTCTGGTTTGACGTAACGTTCAAACCCTAGTTTTTCAAGTACATAGCCTGCTACCACTGATACTGACATCGCAATAGCAAAGTAAAATACCGCAACTTTCCAACCAAAAGTCACCACAAACAAGCCAATAATCACTGGGTTAAGCAACGGGCTTGCAAATAGGAACACCATCATAGGTCCAAAACCTGCTCTTGCACGCAACAAGCCTTTTAAGAAAGGAATGGTCGAACACGAACAGAAAGGCGTAATCGAACCTAGCAACGCAGCAATGAAGTAACCTTTACCCTTTTTCGAGCTGAGAATAGATTGAATTTTTTCTGGCGTTAGAAAATCTTGCAACACACCGACAATGTAGCTAATTGCCAGAAATAAGATGATAAGTTCGGTTGCTAGAAACGCAAACATATCCAGCGCTTCTTTAGCCATAGTTATAATTTCTGTATTCACATTTACTCTCCTCGTCATTTTTCGCTAACAAGCTTACCTGATAGACAAGCCTTTATTTCGACATTTTTGGAATTATAGAATCACAAAACAAAAGATCAATAAAATATTTCCATAAAAATGGAATAATAAAACTAGTCATTACTTATCATAAAGTTACATGTCGTTAGCTATGCAGACTGGTTGTCGATGATAATTTCAGAGCATCTCGAATCCTTTTTATCAAACATAACCTAAAATTATCAAAATAAGAAAAAACCATAATTATTGCAGCAGCACCCTCTGAGTTAGTATGACTTTCGACCATTCTTAATAATAAGGAAAACCTATGAGAGCGATAACTTACCAACGAGATAACGATACTTTCTCTTTATCCGAATTACCTACACCAAAACTAGAAACCCAATTTGATGTATTGGTTAAAGTTAACGCTGTTGGTTTGAACCCTGTCGATGCAAAAATTCATTATTGGTCAGACATGGTCACTAACATGGATAACAATTTTGTTGGCGGGTTAGACGTATCAGGAGAAATAGTCTCTGTAGGCGATGCGGTCGTTGATTGGAAGGTTGGCGATAAAGTGTTGTATCACGGAAACATGAGACGCCATCACGGTGGATTCGCTGAATTTGCTATCCATGATTCAAGAACGCTCATAAAGCACCCTCAGGTTCCGGTTGAAGTAGCAGCATCTACACCTTGTGCAGCCTGGACCGCATATCGCGCTTTGGTAGACAAGCTCGATATTTCAAATCGAAGCAGCATTTTTATCGCCGGAGGTGCTGGCGGCGTTGGAAGCTTTGCTATTCAGTTAGCAAAGACATTTGGTGTTGAACAGATCATTGCTACTAGTTCAGAAGCTAATCACGCATATTTGTCCTCGTTAGGAGCAACCCATATGATTGATTATCATCATGAAGATGTAGTTCAGCGAGTAATGGACATTACCGGAAATCATGGCGTTGAGGTTGCACTCGATTGTGTAGGCGGTGATAACGACCGAATTGCAACCTCGGTGTTAACCTTTGAGGGCGAAATGGTGGAGCTCGTCAAGACTGTCGACCCTTCTCAATATCCAGATGCCTTCTTAAAAGGCTTGGGCTTCCACCAAATAAGTTTGGGCTCTGGTCATGTCTTTGGCGAGAGAGGGTTTGCAAGTATCGTTAATGCCGGAAAGGAAGTGTCTGAGCTATTAGAAAATGGAGAATTGGAAGTACCGAAACTGAAGATCATCGGCTTAGAGGATGTAGGTAACGCACTCTTGGACATGCGAAATCAGAGAACAGTTGGAAAGATTGTCGTTAATCTGAACCAAAAATAATTAATAAAGATCTCGAGGCAAACTGGCAAAGTAATGAGCAAGTTAAAGCATCTTGTTACTTTGCCAGATATGAAAGACCTTTATTTTGTCTATAACGATGAATGAAAAACAAAACCTCTTGCCATACTTCCCTGCGCTTCACCAAAATTAGGCGTTTTCGAGAGTGTCTCTCCAAGTCGCTAGCAATTTAATATGACGTGGTTCAATCCCACAGCAACCACCAATAATGCTTGCTCCCTGCGCATGCCACTTTTTAGCATACTCAAGATATTCAGTCGGAGAGAAATGGCGAACTTCCTGAATGGTCTCGTTGGCTTGGTGCGCTTGCTTTATCGGAGCAAAGCTATTTGCGAAAACACCTATCGTCAATTCTCTACCTGACTCACTCAATACTGCTTGTGTATCTATGATCGCTTGCTCGACAACTTCAGGAATAGAGCAATTGAAAAAGATACCTGAAACATTTGTTTTCAACAGCGTATTAACCGCGACTTTAAGAGATTCCCCTGAGCGAAGGCGAGGCAAAGAGTTAGGCTCATCCATTAAGGTGAAAGCAATATAATTGGGCTTATCTGTTTTGGCTAAAATTATTGATAGAACTTCAACTTCAGCGAGGCTAGACACGGTCTCAGCTAACCAAATATCAACATATTGATCTTGAGCTTCAAATAACTCAGAAGCCACTTCCAGTGCCCTTTTCGGCTCGAATAATTCAGGCCTGTAAGACCCCATTACAGGAGGAAGAGAGCCCGCAACGAGCACTCTATCGTTAGAGCTGGTGACTACATCTCTGGCAATTTTAGCTGCAGATTTTGCTAACTCAGTCCCCCGTTTTGCATAGAGTTCCTCGCCTAAGTGAAATGGGACACATGCATAACTGTTAACAGTGATAATCTCTGCGCCAGCGTCTATGAAATTCTCATGGGCCATTTTTACATGTTGTGGTGATTCAATTAGCGCTTGTGCACTCCAAAGCGGCTGAGAAAAAGGGGCGCCAATACGTTTCAACTCTCGCCCCATGCCACCATCTAAAATTGTTACTTTCTTCATTTAGACATCCATACCGCCAAACATCCATAAGCTCTATTCAAACACAATTTTTATCAATTCAAAATGAAATTGTTATGTTTAAAGTGAACAAAGACTTAATGGCTGATTAAACACTTTAGTATTTACCAGACCTTTCATTTGGACCAAGCTAATGTTATCGCCATTAACTTCGAGTAAAAAGCCCATTATCTATGTCTCTCGGCGAGGCGAACGTTACGAGCCACAATAGTGCATGAAGTGATTGAGGGGCTAACCCTCAATCAAATTTTCTTTTTATTATAAGACCTTAGATAAAAATTTCTGCAATCTAGGATTGGAGGGGTTATCAAAAAATCGCTCAGGAGAGTCAGAAACCAAAAGCTCACCATCTTCCATAAACAACACCCTATCAGCGACCTCTTTTGCGAAACCCATTTCATGAGTAACCACGACCATGGTCATTCCGTCCTTGGCCAAATCTTTCATCACATCAAGAACTTCTCCAACCATTTCAGGGTCTAGTGCTGATGTGGGTTCATCAAACAACATAATGTTGGGCTTCATTGCTAACGCACGAGCGATTGCGACGCGCTGCTGCTGTCCACCTGATAAATGATTAGGATAATTATCCATTCTCTCCGACAGACCGACTTTATAAAGCAAATCTTTTGCTTCTTTCTTCACCGATTCAGGGTCACGTTTAGAAACCTTTAAAGGTGCTAACATGACGTTCTCTATCGCCGTTTTATGTGGAAAAAGGTTGAAGCCTTGAAATACCATGCCCACATCAGCGCGTAGTTTATTGATATCCGTAGATTTGTGGTACATATCGATACCATCTACGATAATAGACCCACTATTTATTGTCTCTAATTGATTAATCGTCCGTAAGAATGTTGACTTACCAGAACCTGACGGTCCTACGATGACAATCACTTCCCCTTTTTCTACATTTACCGATACGTCCTTGAGCGCATGGCAGCCATTAGGGTAAATTTTATTAATTGTTTTTGCTGAAATAATGTATTCCATTAATGACTCCACCATTAATCACTTGCTGCCAATTTCTTTTCTAACGTTTGTATTGCCCAAGATAAGGTACTAGTTAGAAGCAAATAAAGGGCCGCAACGGTAAACCAAACTTCAAATGGGGCAAAACTACCACTTACGACTTCCCTGCCCGCTTTTGTCAGATCAGTAATCGAGATCACGGAGACGAGTGAGGAATCTTTTATCAGGTTGATAAACTGCCCGGCTAAGGGAGGTAATGTCTGCTTAAACGCTTGAGGTAAAATGACATAAATCATCGCTTTGGGATAATTCATTCCTAGTGAACGCGCCGCTTCCATTTGTCCTCTTGGGATTGACTGGATTCCTGACCGCACAATTTCTGCGACATAAGCAGCGGTAAACACGGAGAGCGCTATCACTCCCGCAGTAAAACGCTCAAGGTCAAGCACAGTACCAATAAAGAAGTAAACGATAAAAATCTGTACTAAAAGAGGCGTTCCACGAATAACCTCGACATACACAAGCGCCAGCTTTTTTAATGCCGGATTGCTGGATATGCGCATTAGTCCGACAACTAAGCCCAACGCTAGAGCAATGATAAGTGACCAGAGTGAGATTTTAATGGTCGTCACAACACCATCTAAAATTGGGCCAGAGCGCCACTCTTTTATAGTTGCTAAGGTATCTCCTTCAAAAATAAGATCACCTTCATAGACGTCCACAGACTTATATTGGCTTAGTTCAAGAACAATATCACCATGAATACTCTCCAGAGCCAGTTGGTTATTCTCGTCGAGAATGATGTTCCCATCGACAGGCGCGGTAATGGATGAAGCAGCGTTAGTGGCAATATAAGGAAGGACACGCTCCCAATTCCAGCTGTAATCGATTCGCTTACCTGACAGATAGACAAGACCGCAAATTGATAGCAAAACAAGAACAAAAACAGCGTTCCACAATAGGGATTTAAAGTTATTTTGCATGTGATTCCGAGAATGACTTTGATTAAAGTTGGTTGGGTATTTGAATAAAGAAAAGCGTTAGCTTCACAGCGCGAACCGTTTGGTTGGCGATGAACCAAGCCAGAAGCTAACCGCTCCTCTACAATAACAATATGATTACTTGACTTGCTTTAACCATTTATCGTCGTTAAACCACTTATCGTAAATGCGATCGTAAGTTCCATCGCCCTTAATTTGACGTAAATAGTTGTTTAAGAAGTTGAGCGTATCTGGATTTCCTTGCGGCACAGCCCAACCCAAAGGCTCGTAAGTAAACGGTTTAGCCAAGTGCATTAACTGCCCTTTGTTTTCCGCCACATAAATAGAGTTGTAAGGAAAGTCATAAACAAACGCATCTACCTTTCCGTTGGCAACCTCAAGTACCGCTTCAGACTGAGTTTCGTATAGATTTATCTTAGCTTTCGGAAGGTATCGTTTTACCGCTTGCTCACCCGTTGTCCCAAGCTTAGTTGCAACAACATATTCTGGACTATTGAGATCTCGGTAACTAGACACTTTACCTTCATGTTTGAGATCTACGAGAATGGATTGACCAATAACCACATAGGGATCAGCGAAATTCACCTGAGTATTTCGCATAGGTGTGATAGTCATCCCGCCCATAATCATGTGACACTTACCAGTCAACAGTGTTGGGATAATGCCATCCCATGAAGTGTTTACCGGAACAAACTTAACATCCATGGCACGCGCCATTTGCTTACCCAAATCGATATCAAACCCGATGTACTGCCCATTTTTTGCTGTCATTTCAAAAGGCATATACCCAGAATCAAAGCAGACTTTTAGCTCCCCTGTACTTTTGATGTCGTCTAAAATTGGGTCTGCATTAACCGTCGTCGAAACAGCTAACCCCAGTGCAGCAAAACACAATAACTTTTTCATGGATATTCCTTTATCATTTGTTGTAAAGTTTTTTTATACACGACAATAGAATAAAAAACCACAAATAATGACTTTTTAATCACTAGAATTTGTAGGATCGTCACTAAGACGGAAGATCTGAATGAAAATCTATACCAAGGCATTGCAATTGAATTGCATGCATTAAGTGATTAAGTTGTAGGCAGGTCACTATAACGACAACAAACATACGCTTTGACTGAATAGTCAGCGTTTCCGAAAGTGGTTTAATTATTAACGAAACCATACAGATATTCGCTTTTTCACATTGACCGTAATGTCAAAAGTGCTTGAGTTTTATTGTTGACAATTCTTCCATAGTCAATGGTCACAAATGTGATGTACAGCACATTTCTATAATGGCACTATCACCTTTGTCGAGAGATATTAACAAGGATTCGTTGGACATCTTGACTTTGTAATACAAATAAAAAGGTGACTATATGAAAAAACTAATGACGCTCTCATCACTATTATTATTCAGTTTATCTGCTACTGCTGGTATTCATGTCGAACACTCTACAAACAAAGTTGTTCTCAATGACTTTACGACAAAAGATGCCGCTTATAGCTCTGCGTTTGATCTTGTCGATGAATACCAAACGCTATCAAAACATGAACTTAGAAATCGTCTAAACATCATTGGAAGCGGTTTCCCTCGTGATATTGCAATCGATGATAGTAAGGTGAGAGTTGAAGAATACGCACTTAACCGTGATGAAGTTAAATATCGTGCAATCATAAACTTCGATTATCACTTCAGAACAAGTGACGGCGGTAAAAACTAAAAAATCATCTGCACCTTTACTTTCTTAGAGCCCTTCCTATTTTAAGAAAGTAAAGGTGTCTAATCACATTGAAACGACGGCTTTTCATAAATCGCTCTCTCCTTACATAAACAGTATCAATCCCTACCTCTATCGTTTACATAAAAATAATTTTTCCAATCTTCATTGAGATACATTTCGTCGTTTGGCGCTTTATCATTCACTTGGTTCGCCATATGGATTCCACATCACTTAAATGAAAAAGACCCTTGAAATTGAGTTCACTTTTTTATGAAGATTAACTCAACCTAAGATTGACAATTGTCGTTATATTTTTCTCGTTTATAGCAATATATAAAAAACTCTTTTTGTTTTAATTAACCATAAGACGTAAAAATAAAAAAAGGCAACAAGATACTTCTTGTTGCCAAAGAAAAAAATCATCATTCAAAAAATATGAAAATGAAAACTAGCAGTGGACTAGCTAACAAAACAATTATATCCAAAACACTTTAACAAGTAACGATCAATATAATCCATTATATATGGATGAAAATCAGCACTTATAAAATTACACCGATAAATAAAAAAGCCTGAAAATAGTTTCAGGCTTTTTATATTTATTAATTTTTTAGAATGAATATCTCGCAGCTATTGCAAGAATATCGTCTTCATTGTCTACATCTGTAATTCTGTATTCTGCTAGTGCTTTAAAATTAGAAGTCAAATCGTACTCTGCACCTAGTGAGTAGTAATCGACGACGTCTTCATCATCACGCTCTAGATTGTTATAGCCAACAAGTGCCCAAAGCTTATCTGTTATTTCATAAGTGGCAACTGCTTCAATACCGGTGTAATCAATATTACTTTCAGAACCATCTTTAGCCCAGTTTTCACCATCACTGTATAAAACAGAGGCATAAAACTTGTCGTATTCAAATGCAATAGCACCCGTTAGCAGCTCTGCATCTTCTGCACCCGATTGCCCTTCACCTTCGTTGTAACCAA
This sequence comes from Vibrio sp. 661, assembly GCF_033339315.1. NCBI lineage: Bacteria > Pseudomonadati > Pseudomonadota > Gammaproteobacteria > Vibrionales > Vibrionaceae > Vibrio > Vibrio sp. 661. The sequence goes on from NZ_JAWOUJ010000021.1 coordinate 30,841, forward strand.
GCGCAACTTTGAAGCCATATGGCAACTTGTAGTCCGCCGCCGCACCATAAGAGGCTGCATCTGTTGACACTTCATCGTTTTCAGCCTGATAGCTAACATGAATATTCAAACCTTCATAGCTTGTCGTTAGCTTAAATACTGAATCGGAGCGACCGGTACCATATAGATCCGCACTTACGCCAGCAGCTTCATTACCAAACTCCGGGAAAATATCCGTGTAGTCAGATACTAAAGTGACCGCACCGTATTGACGTCCATAACTTACTGTTCCGTAATCTGCACCAACTCCTACATAGCCTTTTCGGATATCAAATTCATCATCTTCAATCCCATCAGCATCTCTGCGATTAGACTTAAATTCCAACTCATATAAGCCGAAGGCATAAAGATCTTCATTTATTTTAGACTCACCTGCAAGTCCTACACGAATGTAGCTATTATCTCCGTCTGCATTTTTATCATCAGAGAAATAATACATCCCTTGCGCTCGGCCATGAATATTTAATACTGATTCTTGATCTTCATAAACTACGGCTGAATTTGCAGCACTTGCAGAAAAAAGTGCAGCGATTGCGATCGACGTTCTTGTCATTTTCATTTAATTACCACTACTTGTGTTGTTTGAATCGAGTGAAATTATGAACAGTGGCAATTATTTTTAAAGTGCAAATTCAACCATATTCTATGGATAAATATAAACAAGCCCTCAATCTAAAACATTATGTCCTAGTACTCATATTAGTTGAGATAATCCATCCAAACAGGAGGCGTCCCTATTATTTTTTGAACAGTATCAATGAATAGTTTGGCTAATGGTTGTTGATTTCGGTGAGTATACATTGCATATATTTCCCCTATTGCGGGAAGATTATAATCAGGAAGCAACTGGACAAGATCTTGTTTACTCAAACTCTCCTGAAGAAAGAACTGCCCTATTAAAGCATACCCTAGATCAGATTTTACGGCATCGAGCATTAACTCAGTTTCATTCACGAAGTACTGCCCGTTGATATTATACGTTCTAACGTCGCTTGATGACTGGCTTGGCGCTATACGTAGCTTATCCGCCTTAAAGTTAGCATTAGAGTATATTACTGCTGGCATTTTTATAAGCTCTTCTGGAGAGCTCGGGGCTCCATACTTGTCAATAAAACTCTTCGATGCAACCAGTGCCATATTATTGCTTGCCAACTTACGCACTATCATGTTGGACTCTCGGATTGGTCCGATACGAAACACAACATCAAAACCTTCGTGGATAACGTCGACTCGATTATCATCGAGCAGCAGCTCTACAGTAATGTTTGGGTACTGTTTTATAAACTCTTTAACTGCCTGATTTAAGTATGCTCTGCCAAAGAAAGTGGAGCTTGATATTTTCAAGTTACCCTTCGGTTCATCCTGAAATGTAGCAGCAATACTACGAGTTTCGGTTAGAACCTCTCTTACTTTCTTGGCTTGCGCCACCATCTCAACACCTGCATTGGTCAGGGATAGCGAACGCGTGGAACGGTTTAACAGCCGTAAGCCCAATTCATCCTCTAGCTTTTTGATCTGTTTTGACAAAGCTGAACGATCTATATGATTTCTGTCAGCAGCCTTAGCAAAAGTTCCGTATTCAGAGACATCCAGTAGTAATTCAAGTTGGCTTGCGAGATCCACTGCACAATTCCTTATTTAGTTTTTATTCTTTATGTGATGGGAAATGGATTTTACAAAATTAATTTCAATTTTTTATGGTTCAAATTGCATCAGTGAATTGCAAATAATGCACGAATTAAAAACGCTTTAATTTTCGTCGCTATCTTTAGCTTCTGTTTAGTTATTCCTATCTATTATGGCTTATTACATTTAACAATACTCCACGTCTTTAAAACCCTAAACTGATCTTTTTCAAACCAAAAAATGAGCATTTTGACCAATATTTAATCGTGCATTTTTATCACTACTCTATGTTCGCTGAGGGCCTATTTACCCATAGGTACAATGAATACAATGCCGTTCCTTTTAGTATGAACAGAATCATTTAGGGCGCGACAAATGTTAAAGAAAGTTTTCGGCATTGGCCTTTTATCCGTTTTAGCTGCTTGTGCAGACGAAGAGATAACCAAACAACCTAATACTCCCTTACCTACGATAGACGTCTCCAAAGTCATCTATGAGCCCGTTCAATCGTGGTTCACCTTTACAACAAGGCTTCAAGCCCCAGAGAAAGTTTCTTTAATGCCACGCGTTTCCGGAGTTATTGAAACGGTAGAGTTCAAAGACGGACAGAGTGTCAACAAAGGCGACTTACTCGTCACTCTTGATGATCGAACCTTCAAAGCTCAGGTCTCACGACTTGAAGCGCAAGTTAAGAGTGCTCGAGCTGCGCTAGAGCAAGCAGCAAACGAACAAAAGAGAGCCGCTCAACTTGTTAAGCGAAAGGCCATCTCAGCGGAACAAGCAGAGGCCCGAGATACCGCAGTAAAACAACGCTCTGCAGAACTAATGGCCTTGCGTGCTCAGTTAGAATCCGCAAAGTTAGATCTTGAGTTTACGAAGATATATGCCCCTATTAGCGGCACTATTTCAAGAGCATTCATTACTAAAGGAAACAATGTAAACGCAAATCAAAGCGTTATATCAAACATTGTCTCTAACGATCAGGTATATGCATACTTTGATGTCGATGAGCGAACTTGGAACCGTTACTTCTCGACAATCAATGCCGACTCTAACTTACCTACTCGTCTTGAACTATCTGGACAAAATGGGCAGGAGTTTTTTGGACGCGTTGACTTTGTCGACAACTCCATCAACGAAAACACCGGTACTTTGCAGGTTCGAGCGGTATTCGATGCAACAAAATCAAACTTAAAAGTGGGATCGTTTGGCCGAGTTCAGATATCAACAACCAAACCAGTTGAACGAGTTCTCGTTCCAGAGCGTTCTATTGGCACAGATCTAGAAAACCGCTTTGTATTAACACTCAATAAAGAGAATACGTTGCAATACAGCGTCGTAACCTTAGGCGAACGTTACGGAACATTTCGTGCTATCGAGAATGGCTTGAACGCCGACTCAATTATTGCGGTAAATGGTCCAGCAAAAGTTGGCCCAAATAGCAAAGTCACACCAAAAAATGTCACGCTAGATATTAGCAATACTTCATTGATTATGGCTTCAAACTCAACATCGTTGCCAAACAAACGTTTAGCTCTAGACTAAGAAGACAACCGAATGAAATTTGCACACTTTTTTATTCAAAGACCCATATTTGCCTCTATGTTATCGCTATTGATATTAATAGTAGGCGCAATTTCACTTTTGCAGTTGCCTGTGAGTGAATATCCAGAGGTTGTCCCTCCTACAGTAGTAGTTACAGCAAACTATCCTGGTGCGAACCCAAAAGTAATCGCAGAAACAGTTGCTACGCCTCTGGAGCAAGAAATTAATGGTACAGAAAACATGTTATATATGTTTTCACAGGCAACCAGTGACGGCAGAATGACATTGACCGTAACCTTTGCTTTAGGTACGGACTTGGACAAAGCTCAGGTTCAAATTCAAAATCGCGTCACTACAGCTTTGCCCCGATTACCAGAAGCCGTCCAACGGTTAGGAGTTGTTGCCGAAAAAGCCTCTCCTGATCTCACCATGGTTGTGCATATATATTCTCCAGATTCTAGCCGTGAAGTCAGTTATTTAGCTAACTACGCTAATTTAAACTTGAAAGATGAGATAGCTCGGCTCGGAGGCGTTGGTGATGTGCGCCTTTTCGGTGGTGACGAGTACTCAATGCGCTTGTGGTTAAATCCAGATGAGCTCGCTTCTAGAAATCTAACCGTAATGGACGTTGTCTCCGCCGTCCGATCTCAAAACCAACAGGTGGCAGCAGGCTCATTAGGTGCGCAACCAGCCGCTAATGAAAACCAATTCCAAGTTTTGTTGAACGTAAAAGGCCGCTTGGAGAATATTGATGAATTCAACGACATTGTAGTAAAAGTTGACGAAACAGGGGCTTTGACACGTCTTAAAGACGTTGCACGCGTAGAGCTAGGTCAAAACTCTTATGCACTGCGCGCCTTGTTAAATGGTAAACCAGCGGTGGCGATGCCCGTATTCCAGCGCCCTGGTGCTAATGCTATTGAGCTATCTAATCAGGTTCGTTCAACCATGGACCGTTTACAAACAGCCTTTCCAGCTGGAGTTTCATATGAAATAGCCTACGACCCGACCGTCTTTGTTCGTGGTTCGATAGACGCGGTGGTTCATACTCTGCTAGAGGCAATTGTACTTGTTGTTGTCGTAGTCATTTTGTTTTTGCAAACATGGCGCGCGTCTATCATCCCTATCATTGCGGTGCCTGTTTCATTAATCGGTACGTTCGCCGTAATGCAAATGCTTGGAGTATCGATTAACACGCTTTCGTTGTTTGGGCTTGTTCTCGCCATAGGCATCGTCGTCGATGACGCCATTGTCGTCGTCGAAAACGTGGAACGGAACATCCATAATGGACTTGCACCACTAGAAGCAACGAAACAAGCAATGACCGAAGTTACCGGGCCAATTATTGCAATTGCTTTAGTGTTATGTGCGGTGTTCATCCCGACGACCTTTATTACAGGGTTATCCGGTCAGTTTTATAAGCAGTTCGCACTAACAATTACGATCTCGACGATTATTTCAGCAATTAACTCGTTGACGTTATCGCCTGCTTTATCAGCACTGCTATTACAAGATAAGAACGCAAAACCCGATCGGCTAACCAAGCTCTTGGATGCGGTTTTTGGTAAGTATGTTTTTGCGCCATTCAATAGAATTTTTGAGTATAGCTCGAACCAATATCAAGCTCTGGTCAAGAAGCTGATTCGCTTTAGCCTTGTTGTTGTGGTGGTATACATTGCGTTACTCGGGGGAACGGCTTCTCTATTCAAAGCTGTTCCTGGAGGATTCATTCCTCAACAAGATAAGCAGTATTTAGTTGCGATCGCCCAACTTCCAGATGCAGCAAGTTTAGATCGAACAGAGTCCGTTATTAAAGAAATGGAAAACCTCGCGCTGGCAACACCTGGCGTAGCACAAACCATTTCTTTCCCAGGCTTATCGGTCAATGGTTTTACTAACAGTCCGAATAGTGGCATCGTTTTTGTTACGCTTGAGGACTTCGATAAACGAAATGATCCAACTCTCGGAGCAAATGCGATTGTTGCATCTTTGAATAAGAGCTTTTCAATCATTGATGAAGCCTTCGTTGCGATTTTTCCACCACCACCAATCCAAGGACTTGGCTCTACTGGCGGCTTTAAACTTCAAATCGAAGACCGTGCGAACAAGGGGTTTGATGAGCTCTTCAAGCAATTGAACTTGGTAATAAGTGAGGCATCAACAAGACCCGAGCTGATGGGATTATATTCCACATTTCGTATACAAGTGCCGCAGATGGACATCCAAATAGATCGTGAACAAGCGATGCTGCAAGGTGTTCCTCTAGAGCAGGTTTTTGATGCGCTTCAAGTTTATTTAGGATCATTATACGTCAATGACTTCAATATGTTTGGTAGAACATACAAAGTGAATGCCCAGGCAGACATGAACTATCGTCTCGAACCTGACCAAATACTTAACTACAAAGTAAGAAATGCTGCCGGACAAATGGTTCCTCTCGGCGCTGTACTGGAGATCATACCCACGATTGGGCCTGACCGCGTGATGCACTATAACGGCTACCCTAGTGCAGAACTAAACGGCAGTCCTGCTTTTGGTTACAGTTCTGACCAAGCCCAAACGGCTATTGAGGAAGTACTGGATCAAAACCTAGCAGAGGGAATGGTTTATGAATGGACTGATGTAACCTACCAGCAGATTTTGGCTGGTAACACGATGGTGTATATATTCCCACTTGTTGTTTTGTTAGTTTTCATGGTGCTAGCTTCGCAGTACGAGAGTTTAAAACTGCCATTCGCTATCATTTTGATCGTTCCTATGACCATTTTTTCTGCACTAGCAGGTGTTTGGTTCATTGGTGGTGACAACAATATATTCACACAAATTGCTTTGATTGTCCTTGTGGCTCTAGCGTGTAAAAATGCCATCTTGATGGTGGAGTTCGCTAAAGAACTTAAAGACAATGGCCAAGATACCTTATCAGCGATTTTGGAAGCATGTCGTTTACGTCTTCGACCGATTCTAATGACATCAATTGCATTTACCGCTGGTGTTATTCCATTAATGATTGGTACAGGGGCCGGAGCGGAAATGCGACAAGCAATGGGTATTGCCGTATTCTCGGGTATGGTAGGCGTAACGGTATTTGGATTACTACTCACACCTGTTTTTTACATGTTAGTGAGTCGAAACAAAAAACGTCAAACACTATAACCATAATATAAATACTCATTTAAATTCATACTAAAGGGAGCTATTGCTCCCTTTTCTTTTGGTTATTAAGTATATTAATAATTTCTAGACAGAGCAGTAGTTATACATGAAACTAATACGCTAATATCTAACTTGGATAAACATTGTGGATTTAGCAAATAAACTACACCTGCTTTTAGAAGTCTCTAAAGCTGGATCTTTTGCAAAAGCAGCAGATGGGATGAATATCGACCGCTCTGTTTTGTCTAAACACATCAAGCAGTTAGAAGAGCACTTAGGAGTTAGGCTATTAAACAGAACGACTCGCTCTCTTTCATTAACACAAGTCGGCCAGCAAATAGTTGAAAAAGCAGACCAAATATCTCAACTCCTTGATGATACTCAACAAATAGCGGAGAACTTTCAGACTGAGCCTTCAGGGAAAGTACGAATTTCAAGCTCAACATTATTTGGAAAACTCTATCTACAACCTTCGATAGAGAAGTTTTTACATAAGTACCCAAAAGCAAGTGTTGAACTAATGCTAGATGATCTTCATGTAGACGTGATTAGAAGTAATTTTGATATTGCTTTTCGAATCGGACCTATGAGGGATTCATCAATGGTAGCAAGAAAATTAGCAAAAAATACGACTGCAATCATTGCTTCTCGAAATTTAATTGAAAAACATGGTAACCCAGAAACGCCGGATGAGTTAGTTAAGCTACCTTTTATTATTTATTCAAATGGTAATTTTATTGTCGATAAACTTAAATTCTACGACAAAGCAAAATCAGATGGTTTAGATACATACCCAATATCAGGGTCATACATGGTAAATGAAGCTGAGCTAATAATTGAAAGCGTAAAGTCAGGTCTGGGCGCAGCACTTATAGGTCAATTTATGCTTCCTAAAAACCTAGAGTCTTCTAATTTAGTCCAACTTTTACCAGAATATGAAACTCAAGATTTTGGTGATATTTATGCCATGTACTCACACCGTCAGCAATCACCATTGGTTAGGGCATTCATTGATATCGTTCAAGAAGAAATTGGCATACCACCAATATGGGAAAAGCATTTCAATAAAAGCTAGGCGATTCTATTTAACCAAAATTAACAAAAAAATCAATAAAATCAATAAGTTAAACCAGAAAGAATTTAAGATTCAACGAAGTTTAATGTTAGGTGAATTAAGTTCCATTCTAAATGGCGCTTAATTCACTAAATATAAAACATTCTTGATTTATAATACTAACAAATCCATCACCTATACAAGTTACGATGTATATTAAAGAAAAACACACCTCGGTCACTAGTTTGTTAGTATATAAAATATCTTATCTTATTTTTTTGGTTATTTATACGTTAGCAACGATTTATTTTAGCGTACAAATGGACAAAAGCACATCGGAGAACTCTCTTATAGAAATGACTCAAATAGCATTTGTGCTTTTTTCATCGTTAATGTGTTTGTATAAATCTAAGAAATATCTTGAACTCAAACACATATTAGTAATAATGTCTTCATTTTTTATGGTTATATTCGTTAGAGAAATGGACTACCACATAGAGCAGTATTTCTCTCACGGTTCATGGAAGTACCCTGCTTGGATTATAATAGTCTCGGTCTGTTATTTTTGTTTTAATAACATAGTTAACATAAAAAATGAGGTCAAACTTTTCATTTCTCATTCTAGCTTCACGACATTAACGATTGGCTTTTTCATTGTTTTCTTATTCTCACGCTTTGCAGGGTATGGTGATTTTTGGGTCGAGTTTATGGGGAACTCATACAATAGAGACGTGAAAAACTTGGTCGAAGAAAGCTTAGAGTTACTAGGTTACGCGATACTTTTAAACGGTGTTTTACTTATTAAAGTAGAAAACCACTAAGTATAAATAAAAGTTCATAGCTTGTAGTTCAAGCTTTGAACTTTTTTGGTTAAAAAAAAGCAGCAAATTATGAAAAAAACAATATGCGTAAGTTAACTTCCTAGCAATGGATGCGTTAACGAGTTAATAATAACGAACCGTAACAATTAAGTCTCGTTGAAAATAATCCATAAAGAATGGCATTTATTACACTGTTAATTATGTAACCTTATCTAATCTAGTTATCACACGCCGTCGTTTTTATATCTTATCTCTTTCTGTCAATAAATAGCTCTTCACATCAGATCCCATTTATCATCCCACAACAGTCGGATTCAAAACAAAGCAATAAAAATCAATAAATTAGAAGTAGCCACTTAGAAAATAAAAAGGAGTAAAAACGAAACTATATCAGATAGAACATATTAAAGATCACCGACTCTGAGTAGAAAACCGTTCATACTCGTTACGCATACAATCAATAAAGACTTCCATCGCCGGCGTCACACACTTCCCAGCATGATAAGCACAGAGTGGCTTGATCATCTGTGAAAACTCGGTGAATTCAAGCTCTTGTAAACTGCCCTCTTGCAACTCTTTTTCAACCGTAAAACGAGGTAAGTAAGAGATACCAATATTACTCTCAACGCAATTTTTGATCGTATTAATACTGCTAAGTTCGATCATGTTGTCGATGCTAATATCACGCTCCTGAATAATGCTCTCAAACATCCGTCGAAAAAGGCACTTAGGGCCATTGCTTATAAACCCTAAATCAATATGTTGCTCTCTCTTCTTTAAATCTAGCCCTTTTAAAAGCGGTGAAGCAACCAATACCAGTGGCTCCTGCTCAAACTCGTGGACCTTGAGCGTATCGTCATTACCTACTCGATAAAACACACCTAAATCAGCTTTATCCGCTATCAACTCATCTCGAATCTGATAGCAATTTTGTGATTGCAGAGAGAGTCGGACATTGGGCGCTCTGATCCTGAACTCTTTTAAAACATTAGCCATCTTATAAGCAAGTTGAGTCTCAGCAACCAGCACTTTCAATTCACCGGTCGGCTCCGAGTTTTCTTGCTGTGCTGTTCCCTCAATATTTTCCATCACTCGCGCCAGTTCATAGACGTAAGGCAGTATCTTTTCTCCTGCTTGAGTCAAAACCATCTTACGCCCTATTTTTTCGAACAGCTGCAAAGACAGATCTTGTTCCAACTGCTTGATTTGAAAGGTGACGGTTGATTGCGTGCAATAAAGCTTCTGTGACGCTTTTAGAAACGATCCTTCTTCAACAATAGCTTTAAAAGTAAGAAAGCGTTTTAGATTCATGACTAGACTCCACAACCAACAGTTCAATAAATTAAAAGTCTAAGTTTTAATTTATTCAATTTTTTAATCAATTGTAGCGAAGTATAGTGCAGTAAAAACAGGAGAGATAGAGATGACCGCCATCTACACCGCATTTTTTACTTACGTAATCATTACTTCAATTACACCAGGGCCAAACAACATTTTATCGCTCAGCATCGCGACGCAATATGGACTAAAACGCTCAACAAAAGTGATTTCGGGGATGTTTTGTGGCTATGTTGTTTTGATGCTACTTTGTGGCGCTTTCACGTATAACATGATCAGCCTCTTGCCCGTGATTACACCTTGGCTAACATGGATTGGAGCAGCTTACATTGTTTGGTTGGCTTGGGGGCTTGCTACGAGTGAGATCAAAACTTCATCGGATAATTCTAAAGGTATCAGTTTCTTAACAGGTTTAGGTTTGCAGTTCGTTAATGTGAAAATCATTCTTTATGGAATTACCTCTATTTCTACGTTCGTACTGCCCCACACTCAGAATATCTACTGGATCTTAGCGACTAGCCTCATTCTTGCTTTGATCGCACTTCTTAGCAACGTAGTTTGGGCCGTTGCAGGAAAGCTACTTCAATCGCAATTCCAGAGATATGGCAAAGTCATCAATATGAGCTTAGCAGCAGCTCTGATCTATTGTGCGACACAGTTATTTACTTAAGTATATAGTTGATCATCAAGAACAATATTGCTCTTCAACTTAGACGACTACGTTTATGTGAAGAGCAAATTCTGCTCTACAAATCGCTGCGGTTTCTCGTGCCCTTACTCGCTCCTCCCGCGCCTCCATACGGCAGTTTTTGAAGAAGTAGATTCAACGTCACTTAATCAACCTAAAGATACGAAATCTTGTTTAGCTATACATACACGGCCTTGGCGACCTCGGCAATAACTAAGCATTACTTAGTATACACAAATCAGAAAAACTAAGATAATCTTAGTCATCCAAGTCCTTCGTATGAACTTTAAGTGTTGTTTAATAACCCACTCCCAGCCCGCCTTAAGCATGCGCGTAAACAAGCGAATCTGTCCCAAAAAGCACTGGGCATCCGTATCGGCATGGATGATAGTTCTGCAAGTGCAAGGATGAACCAATACGAAAGGGAGCGCCATACTCCCGACGTAAAAACGCTCAAACTTATCGCAGATGAGCTAAACGTACCTCTAAACTATTTTTTTTGTGAAGATGAAATCACCGCTGAACTTGCTGTGAATCTCCACAAGCTGTCAAATGATGACAAGCAAAGAGTGCTTGAGAGCACAGCCCAGTTGATTGCGGACGCAATCGCTACGAACAAGTCGAGTACGTAATTGGGATTAAACGCCTAAGAATACGTATCAATACCAAAGAATCAAAGAGCATAACTAAGGGTTCAACATGGCTACAACAAAAGCACTTGTGGTTTTTTCCGGTGGGCAGGACTCTACGACCTGCTTAATCGATGCATTAAATACATATGATGAGGTTCATGCTATAACGTTTGATTATGGCCAGCGTCATTCAGATGAAATAGATATCGCTATCGAATTAGGTAAGCAACTTAACATCAAAAGCCACAAAGTCCTGGATGTAAAATCAATTAATGAGTTAGCGATAAGCTCGCTGACAAGAGACAACATTCCGGTATCTAATGACTTAAGCGACGCTAACGTACCCAATACATTCGTTCCAGGGAGAAACATCCTCTTTCTTACTTACGCATGTATCCATGCTTACCAGCTTGGTATTCAAGACATCATTACGGGAGTTTGCGAAACAGACTTTAGTGGTTACCCTGACTGCCGAGACAACTTTATTCGCTCTCTAAATCTCTCTTGCAATTTAGGTATGGATAAAGCCTTCAATATTAAGACTCCTTTAATGTGGCTTACTAAAGCAGAGACCTGGGCTCTAGCTGATAAGCACAATATGTTGGAGTTTGTCCAAAACAATACTTTAACATGTTACAACGGAATCGTTGGTAAAGGCTGTGGTGAATGCCCAGCGTGCCTACTGCGACAAAGCGGCTTAGAAGAATACTTAGCGAGCAAATAGTCTTTGTTAGCGGTAATAGCGGTGGGATGAAACCTTTTGCGTTAGCTTCTAAACGCTTTATCTCAGCGTGAAACTCCAGCCAACAGAGCTTCATTTTGATGCCGCCAGATTGGTGGCATCAATTAAATGCGAAACGATTGTCGAACCAAAGATAGCACCACACCACAGCAGTCAACACTTCTTAGCTTTTACAACGCTATAAACTGTTTAGATATATCGACAATGTTTCGATAGCAAAGCTACCTCGAATGATGACGAGTCTCTCGTCTAAGCAATACTCAAATATTTATGAGTTTGAACAGACAAACGCCAATTGCGGGCAATGCACGTATCAATACACAATTGCGTAGCACGAGGCTTCTGGCTAATTGGTTGTAGTGCAATGATAGTCTCAGCCGCTACGTTCGCATTTGCTAAAAGGTCATCAAGGTGGTCGATGTCTTTCTGGGTGCCGACTGGATGCTTAATCTCATTTGCCCGCTCTAACGCACTATTAAGCACTGGCAGTTTACCTTTCATTGCTACTTTTGGTGACACTGTCACCCACGTATTTTCTGAAGTAATCACTTCTGATGTGCCACTGGTTTCAATTTGGCATTGGCACCCCATATCTTCAAACGCCTTTGTTAAAGGGCGCAGATCATAAATACAAGGCTCTCCACCAGTAATCACGATATGCTTAGCATTAAAGCCTTGCTGTTGATATTGCTCTACGATGTTCTCGGCAGATGCAACACACCACGTCGGAGAATCTTCCGTTTTCACCAGAATATCGCCTATTTGACGTTGATCATTCTCATCTGCATACCACGTTTGTTTGGTATCGCACCATGAGCAACCAACCGGACACTCTTGAAGCCGAACAAAAACAGCAGGGACTCCAGTAAAAACCCCTTCCCCTTGGATGGTTTCAAACATCTCATTTAGCTTATACAACGCAGAACTCACTCAACTCATAACATTTCGAGGCGAAGACCATAATGGACACGCGTGTCTAGGTCAATTTAAACCAAAAATTAATTGTTAAAATAGACCATTTTGTAGTTTCATAGCGTAATGAATATAGGTTTCTGGTTAACGTTAAACCAAGCCTTATTCACTGACAGCTCCCAAAAAACTTTAAGGTAAGAAATGATGTATAAACTGATCGCACTAGATATGGATGGCACGCTACTCAATAGTGATAAAGCCATTTCTGAAGAAAACAAACAAGCGATCGCAAAAGCTCGAGAAGCAGGCGTTACTGTCGTTCTCGCTTCTGGTCGCCCATTAGAAGGAATGCAAGACAAGCTCGACGAACTGAATATCCATTCCGATCGAGATTTTGTTCTTTACTACAACGGTTCGATGGTCAAGAACGTAGGCACAAACGACATCATCCACCAGCAAATCATAGATGGTAAAGCTGCAAAATTGGTGGCGCGAAAAGCCGAAGAGCTAGGTGCGTACGTCCATGCTTTTAGTCAAGTTCATGGTTTAATCACCAACGAACACAACCCTTACACCGATATTGAAGCAAAGATAAATGGCTTAAATGTCACCGAGATGAACTTCGAATCACTAGAAGACGATCATCCAATCATCAAAGCTATGATGGTTGCAGAGCCAAGCAAACTAACAGAAGTTATAGCAGCACTGCCAGCTGAAATGCGCGAAGCGTTTACGGTTGTTCAAAGCGCTCCGTTTTTCCTTGAGTTTCTTAACCCTGCGAGCAACAAAGGTATTGGTGTTGCCGCAATTGCCGAGTATCTGGGAATTAAACCGGAAGAAGTTATCTGTATGGGTGACGCAGAAAATGACCACCACATGCTGAAATACGCTGGCCTTGGTATCGCGATGGCAAATGCAATGGAAAAAACCAAGCAAATCGCTGACTACATTACGGCAAGTAATGATGAGCACGGTGTCGCTAAAGCTATAGAAAAGTTCGTGCTCAATGCATAGCCCTTTCCGCCATGTCTGTTGCGTTAAGCTTCTTACGTTTAACACCCCTAGCCGTCCAAGATAGGCAAGCGGCGTTGTTCGTGGACTAAACGTGTAAAAGCCTTGCTGTAATGCAAGGCTTTGTTTTTACTCAAATACTAATAGATAACAAATACAGCCATCAATCTAGCAACGTTTTGCTCGGTTGGTTTTCACAAGTCAGCTTCCTTGCAAGCAGCATAAATAACAACATTAATAATGGATAATGTAACGTCGACAAGACTAATGACCACAAACCGCTAAACGATACGATATTAGCCGAGTACAAATAGAGTTGATCAACAAGCAACAATGCTAGCGTCACAAAGATCATCTGCCGAGTATCTAAATGTGCTTTCGACTCTTTAAATGTCATGACCAACGCTGATGCAGTGATTAAAATTGCTAACCAGCGACCAAACACAGGTAATGGCCAGATGACGGAGATGACCGCTGTTGTCGCAGTCATAATGAACCAGACGCCTTTTGAGCTTAGAACTTGATCAACGTTCACATCTTGATTTGTCTCCAGTCGAAGAACATGCCAAGCCACCAAGCTGCCTAACAGCGCGCCAAATAACATATCTAAAATAAAGGCACTGCCGAGGAAAAACTTACCTAACACCACAGTAAGAGTGATGAACACGAAGACTGCCGTTGTTCCATTCAAACCAAAATACTGGGTTCTATGAAACAAGAACGTCAGCACACAAAACCACACAGCGATAGGCAAGCTAGGAAAACTAAAGCCAAAGCTGTGCGTTAACTCCATCATTGGTATATAGACATGTGGGCGCGGTAGCGAAAAGCCTTGTTGAGCGACAAGCACCATAAGCGACGTTGCACTAATTGCGAAAAAGAGTCGGTACACAAACCGGCTACCAAAGCGCATCATGGCAAAAGGAAATAGAAAGAGTAGTACCGTCGGTTCTGTCAGATCTATAACGAGTTTCGAGATCTGACTAGCTACCTCGTAACTCGTTTCTGACAACGCCCCTACCCAACTCTGTAAATCTATCAGCCACGCCAATTCAACCTGACGAAATGAAGGCGCGGATTCGATCAACTGAGTCACATAAGATACTGATTGCTTGGTAGCTTGATCAAAAAACTGAGTGGCTTGTGGCCATTGCTCAGGATAACGATATAAAGATGATGGTAATTCAGATGGGCTAAGCAACATCGCTGACGCAACTTCTACTCCATAATGAGGGGCAAACCAAATAGGCAGTTCATTTCCACCTAAAGAATTATTCATAGAAAAAGCGATAATGTCAGAGTCTGATATACAGTCGTAAAAAACCGCAGTGTCCGTTCTGCCAAGCTCCTCTCCAACCGTAACCACTATACCGGTTTCTTCCCACGTTTCTCGTTGAGCAGCAACTTGTGGAGACTCACCATCAATAATGGTTCCGCCAGGTAGAGAAATCTTATCCGTTAATACTTCATGAACTAACACTAACTTGTCATCAGCGCGAACAATACAGAGCGCTCCTTTAACTTCGCTCGCAGTGGCTTTAGCCGTAGAGATCGGTGAAACAGGTAACAAAATAAAACAAAGGATGAGTAATAACAGCTGTCTCAACACAAAATATGACCTTAAATAAACATAATGATAACCAATGAATCATGGCAGTTAATCTTATCTTTTTCGACAAAAATTAAGTAACGAGTTATGCCAAACTGAGTTGATCGCGTAAAACCTGATCTCAACGCTCACTGGAGAATAATTTAATGCAAACCTGACAAAAATCAGACAAAACATAAAATGTTGATCGCAATTCTGCCAGTTATATAAAGATAACGTCAGGAAAAAGTCATACACATTTTATGGGTTCTCATAGTTGACACAATAAAAAAGGGCTTATTATTCGCAAACAATAAACCCCAGTTATGGTAACTATGTACTGATCGTTGAAACCAAGAATGAATCTTATCTCATGGTCAACGAATCAAATTCACTGGCCCGATCGTTAGTTAGACTTGCAATTCGCATCGCCGACTTTTTGCCAAACACCCCAAGGCCCTGAGTCTGCTGGATTATCACCTTGAGTCCACCACTGCGCTTGCCAAACTTTACCATTCCAAGTAACCGTATCTCCTTTGAGATACACTAAGCTGGCTTGCCATACAGTTGTACAGCTATCTGTGGGAGGCGTTGTCACCGTTTTCGCTTGAGCAGATACTAACGCTTGGTATTGTGTGCTGGTCTTATCAACGTTGAAGTTCAAAGCCACTCTTGCTTCTCCGCTCTGAGTAGCACCAAATTCAACATCAACACGACAACTTGCATTCATTGCTAACGTCGCCTGAGAGCACTGATCATTGGCAATAACAGCTGCATCAGTAACACCCGAAGCAAACGCGCGAACATTTTCCACAGTGAACGTGGTGTTCCCTGAATTCTGGATAACAAAGCTATGTTGCTGTAACTCCCCAACATTAAATGATGCCAGTGTCTGTTCGGTGGTGTATCCAACAGAAACATTCTCTTTTGGTGGTGTTACTGTTCCGATAACACCATCGACAAAATTGCGCATAGCAGCGATATCGCTATAAACCCCATACATACCAGGACGAGCACAACCTATTCCCCAACTGACCACACCAAGTTGAGTAATTACACCACTGCGATTAATGACGATTGGACCACCACTATCTCCCTGACAAGAATCTATCCCACCTTGAGGAATACCAGCACAGAATGACACTTCTCCAACCGTTGTGTAGTTGCCACCGGCTTGACGGCAAGTCATATCCGACACAAGTGGGACGTCAACCTCTTGCAATCGAGACGGAGAGCTTCCTCCTTCAGAAGTTCGCCCTAAGCCAGCAACACTAAGCCAATCTCCGATGCTCGCGTATTGCGTTAGACTACCATTCGCAATCTCAACTGAAGAAACACCTTGAGGCACAGAGTCGAGCTTCAATACCGCGAGGTCATGAGAAAGCGTCGCGCGGCGATATGCCGGGTGCATATGGATCTCACTGACGTTTGCACGAACACCATCACTACCGTTATAAACAACGCCACCGATTTTAACCGCAATCTGACTCGGAGAATCACCCTCAACACAATGCGCAGCAGTCAGGACGTAACCATTCCCGATATAACTGGCCCCACAATATGATCGGTTACCATAACGACTAACAATTTGGGTGTAGAATTTCCAGTCACGTGGGTCGGCAGTTACTCCGCCTACGATCTGGGGTTGGATAGTATGATTTTGCGTCTGTGACAAATCATCAGCACTTGCGAACATTGGCAAAACGGCTAAAGCAAGTAACGATTTTGTTAGTTTCAAAATATTGTCCTCTTGTTTTTGTAAGCACGATCCTCGTGCTACTAATAAACAAGCAGACAAAAACGCCGATACCAATGTGGGTGCATATCAATTTGTTAACATTGCGAGCAACTTATAGAGAAAAGTCTATTGACGAACTGAATGATTTCAATTCGATAGAACCTAAATCACAATATTAAAGTTAAATACGATTATTCGTTCAGCGGTTTTCTTAAATAGTGGATATGATGTGCAAATCCTTGTTTTTCATACAAAGATATTGCGCCCTGGTTAAAATGCCATACTTCAACAAACATCTGTTTTGCACCGTAATCAGAGAACGTTGACTCAATTTTATTAATCAATGCCTGCGCCGTACCTTGTTTTCGATATTCAGGCAGCACATAGAGCTCATCCACACTTCCCATCATAACTGGCTGGCTGACGGTAGAAATAAGTTCACAGAAGTGACCAGAGATAAAGCCAATAATTTCATCTCCTTGTTTTGCTACGTAAACAAGGCACTCAGGGTCGTCAATATATCGAGCAATGCTTTTTTCTTGTTCTATCTCCTCTGCCGTTTTGAAAAGCTCAGGAGATTGAAGATGATGCTCATCATGAAGCTCGAACATAAGATCGTTGAGCAACTCTAGGTCGCTAAAACACGCAGGTTTAATCGCAAACGTGGTCATACAAAGGGTCACTAAAAATGGAATGGCTGTAGTTTGTGAGGAAAACGTCGTATTGGCAAGTCACAAATGCTTTCACGATACGTTTGTACTGTTTGAACAACAAAAAGGCCCCTGCACTTAATAAACGTACAGAGGCAGAACCAACCAACAGAGTTCGAGGAGCAGGGGTTAGTTAGAATTGAGTTTTTCTCAGCGTCGTAGCACTCGCTCAATTTCGTTCAAGCTACTTGGGTCATCAATCGTTGACGGAACGGTGTATTTTTCACCATCAGCTATTTGACGTATAGTTCGACGCAAAATTTTACCTGAACGTGTTTTCGGTAAACGGTCTACAACCAACGCATGCTTGAAGCAAGCAACTGCACCTATCTCACTACGCACTTTGCCCACAAGCTCACCTTCAAGGTCTAGCTCATCCACTTTTACACCGTCTTTTAGTACCACAAAGCCAAGTGGAAGCTGACCTTTTAGATCATCGTGGATACCAACCACCGCACATTCTGCAATCGCTGGGTGGCCTCCTACTATTTCTTCCATTTCACCTGTCGACAATCGGTGTCCAGCGACATTAATCACGTCATCAATACGTCCCATAATAAACAGGTAACCGTCTTCATCCAGATAGCCACCATCACCTGACACGTAGTAGCCTGGGAATTGGCTAAGATAACCAGTTTCAAAACGGTCATGATTACGCCAAACCGTTGGCAGACAACTTGGTGGTAGCGGACGTTTTAATGCGACAAAGCCTTGTTGGTTAGGCCCGACAGCCTCTCCAAGTTCATTCAGAATCTCGACCTGATAACCCGGAATGGGCTTCGTCGAAGAACCAGCTTTAACTGGCATCATTTCGACACCTGTCGGGTTGCCCGCGATGGCCCAGCCCGTCTCGGTTTGCCACCAGTGGTCAATAACGGGCTTGTCCGCTTTGCTCTGAACCCACTCCAGTGTCGGAGGGTCGAGGCGTTCTCCCGCCATAAAGATGGTTTTCAGATTCGACAAGTCGTACTGTTTTAAGTGCTCACCTTCCGGGTCCTCTTTCTTAATCGCACGAAACGCCGTTGGTGCAGAGAACAACGCATCTACTTTATATTCATCACACACTCGCCAAAATGCGCCAGGATCCGGTGTTCGAACAGGCTTGCCTTCGAATAGTATAGTAGTGCAACCGTGAATCAGTGGAGCGTAAACAATGTAAGAGTGCCCTACTACCCATCCCACATCAGATGCCGCCCAAAAGACGCCATCTTGAGGAATGTTATAGATTGCGCTCATGGAGTACTTCATCGCGACAGCATGGCCACCGTTATCACGCACAACGCCTTTCGGCTTACCTGTCGTACCTGATGTATAGAGTATGTAGAGCGGATCGGTTGCTAACACCGGAACACAACCATGTGGCAGCGCTTGTTTGTACTCTCGCTGCCAATCTAAGTCTCTTTCTTGGTTTAGCTCAGCGTCGCACTCTGGACGTTGGAAAACAAACACTTTCTCAGGCTTCCAACGGCTGTCCATAATGGCTTTGTCTACCATTGGTTTGTATGGAATGACTTTGTTGATCTCAATCCCGCACGACGCCGTCATGATCACTTTCGGCTCTGCATCTTCAATTCGTACAGCAAGCTCATTAGGTGCAAAACCGCCGAATACTACGGAATGAATAGCCC
Source organism: Vibrio sp. 661 (assembly GCF_033339315.1). NCBI lineage: Bacteria > Pseudomonadati > Pseudomonadota > Gammaproteobacteria > Vibrionales > Vibrionaceae > Vibrio > Vibrio sp. 661. The sequence continues at coordinate 50,066 of NZ_JAWOUJ010000021.1, forward strand.
CCAAACGCGCGCAGGCAAGCATCGCCATTGCGGCTTCTGGGATCATCGGCATGTAAATAACGACTCGGTCGCCTTTTTCAACACCTTGAGCAGACAGCATGCCAGCAATTTTGGCTACTTGGTCACGTAGATCGCTATAGGTGTACGTGGCTTTACGACCTGTCACTGGCGAGTCATAAATGAGTGCAGTATTATCACCGCGTCCTTGCTCGCAATGGTAATCTAATGCTAACCAGCACGTATTCATTACACCATCTGGAAACCAACGTTCTATGCCGTTTTCATCAGATTTCAAGATAGTTTTAGGAGATTCAAACCAATCGAGATTCTCCGCTTGAGCGCGCCAAAAACTCTCCGGTTCATTCTTCGCCCATAAGTATTCTTTTTCGTATGAAGACATATTGCTTCCTCCAGTATGTCCTGACATTGCTCTCGTTCTACTCAAAGATCGCTCTTTTAATCCAAAGATCGTCTCTTTTAATCGAAGACATAGAAGGGTACACGCACAAATCCCTCCATCAGTATTCTCGCACTTCGGCTCATAATGGCTTTTTGCACCACCCAGCCCTGCTCAGTTTGCTTCGCTTGTGCCCCAACTTTTAACGTTCCTGACGGGTGACCAAAAGTCACGGACTCTTTTTCACCGCCACCAGCGGCTAAATTCACTAACGTTCCGGGCACACACGCAGCAGAAGCAATAGCAACGGCTGCTGTTCCCATCATTGCATGATGTAGCTTGCCCATCGACAGCGCGCGAACGAGCACATCAATATCCAACTCATTAACGGCTTTACCACTTGAAGACAGGTAACTTTTCGGTTTAGAAACAAACGCTATTTTCGGCGTATGTTGGCGTGTTTGAGCTTGTTCTAAATCAGAAATCAGGCCCATTTTTAACGCGCCATATGCGCGGATGGATTCGAACATCGCTAATGCTGTGTCATCGTTGTTGATATCGTCTTGCAGCTCGGTGCCCTGATATCCTATCGATTCAGCATCAATAAAAATGGTTGGTATGCCCGCGTTAATAAAGGTCGCGTTGAACGTACCCACATCCGGCACCACCAAATCATCAACTAAGTTGCCCGTTGGGAACATACTTCCTTCGCCATCGGAAGGATCAACAAAATCCACTTGAATCTCTGCCGCTGGAAACGTGACACCATCGAGTTCAAACTCTCCGGTTTCTTGGACGAAACCATTGACGATTGGCACGTGAATCAAAATCGTTTTGCTTATGTTCACTTGCCAAACACGCACCGTCACAATGCCATTTTCTGGAATACGGTCTTGTGGGATCAGACCAGCATGAATGGCGAAAGGACCGACAGCGGCAGACAAGTTGCCGCAGTTACCACTCCAATCGACGAATGGTTTGTCGATCGACACTTGGCCAAATAAGTAGTCAACATCGTGATCGGCTCTGCTGCTGCGCGAAACAATCACTGTTTTACTGGTGCTTGACGTCGCGCCCCCCATGCCATCAATTTGCTTCGCGTAAGGATCAGGGCTGCCAATAACGCGTAGCAACAGTTTGTCACGTGCGGCTCCAGCCACTTGCGCTTCTTGAGGTAAATCCTCTAGGTTGAAAAAGACACCTTTACTCGTGCCGCCACGCATGTACGTCGCGGGCACTTTTATTTGGCTTGTTTGATTCGGAGTATTATTTGACATACGCACTCCTTATTGTGCCAAGAAATCTTGCGCGAAACGCTGCAGAACACCGCCCGCGTTGTACACGTGAACTTCGTCAGCGGTATCTAAGCGACAAGTAACCGGAACATCGACTTTATCGCCGTTGCTGCGTGTGATAACCAGCGCTAAATCAGCGCCCGGCTTGATTTCTCCAACCACGTCGTAAAGTTCCGTACCATCCAGCTCTAGCGTATTGCGGTTAACGCCTGGCTTAAATTGCAGTGGTAGTACGCCCATGCCAACCAAGTTAGTACGGTGAATACGCTCAAAGCCTTCAGCAACAATGGCTTCTACGCCTGCCAGTCGAACGCCTTTTGCTGCCCAGTCACGGGATGACCCCTGACCGTAATCCGCGCCAGCCACCACGATCAATGGTTGTTTACGATTCATGTAGGTTTCAATCGCTTCCCACATACGAACCACCTGCCCATCTGGCTCTACACGCGCCAGAGATCCCTGCACGACTTCGCCGTTTTCCTTCACCATTTCATTGAACAACTTTGGGTTAGCGAAGGTCGCGCGTTGCGCCGTTAAGTGGTCACCACGGTGAGTCGCGTAAGAGTTGAAATCCTCTTCTGGCACACCCATTTTCGCTAAGTATTCACCTGCTGCGCTGCTTGCGAGAATCGCGTTGGATGGTGATAAGTGATCAGTGGTGATGTTGTCGCCCAGAATCGCCAATGGACGCATACCAGACAATGTTCTTTCTCCCGCTAGCGCACCTTCCCAGTACGGTGGTCGGCGGATATAGGTACTCATCGGACGCCAGTCGTACAGCGGGTTGGGATTTTGCTCTTGATCATTCAGCTTAAACATCTGAATGTAAACTTGCTTAAACTGCTCAGGTTTAACATGAGTACCGACAACTGCATCGATCTCTTCATCGCTTGGCCACAAATCATTTAAGTAAATTGGTTTGCCGTTTTGGTCCGTGCCAAGCGCATCGCGCTCGATATCAAAACGAATGGTACCGGCCAGCGCATAAGCGACAACCAATGGTGGTGAAGCCAAGAAAGCTTGTTTGGCGTACGGATGGATTCGACCATCAAAGTTACGGTTACCAGAAAGCACCGCTGTCGCATATAAATCACGGTCGATGATCTCTTGTTGGATTTTTGGATCCAGCGCACCACTCATACCGTTACAAGTTGTACATGCGTAACCAACAATGCCAAAGCCAAGCTTCTCTAGCTCTGGTAATAAGCCCGCTTCTTCCAGATACAAGCGTGCAACTTTAGAACCCGGAGCAAAAGACGATTTCACCCACGGTTTACGTACAAGACCAAGTTCGTTGGCTTTCTTCGCCACAAGGCCAGCAGCAACCACGTTTCTTGGGTTACTGGTATTCGTACATGAGGTAATAGCAGCGATGATCACTGCACCATCTGGCAACTCGCCTTCTTTCTCTTCCCACGCTCCAGAAATGCCGCGCTGTGCCAACTCAGAAGTTGGTAAACGACGATGAGGGTTTGACGGACCAGCCAAGTTACGGCTAACTGATGATAAATCGAACTCAAGTACGCGCTCGTAAACGGCGCTATCAAGATCGTCTGCCCAAAGACCGGTTTGTTTTGCGTAATTTTCTACTAGAGCAACTTGTTCTTCATCTCGACCAGTTAGTTTCAAGTAATTGATGGTCTGCTCATCAATATAAAACATGCCAGCTGTTGCGCCGTATTCTGGTGTCATGTTTGAAATCGTTGCGCGGTCTCCGATCGTTAGATCACGTGCGCCTTCTCCGAAGAATTCAAGATATGAAGATACCACACGCTCATTACGCAGAAACTCAGTAATCGCGAGGACAATATCCGTTGCGGTAATGCCCGGTTGACGTTTACCCGTCAGTTTGACACCGACAATATCTGGTAGACGCATCATTGATGGTCGGCCAAGCATGACGGTTTCTGCTTCCAGACCACCGACACCTATCGCAATAACACCAAGAGCGTCTACGTGAGGCGTGTGACTGTCCGTACCCACACAGGTGTCTGGGTAGGCAATGCCCTGCTTTGCTTGTACCACAGGAGACATTTTTTCCAAGTTGATTTGGTGCATGATGCCATTCCCAGCTGGAATCACGCTGACGTTTTCAAACGCTGTTTTACACCACTCAATAAAGTGGAATCGGTCTTCATTACGGCGCTCTTCAATCGCGCGGTTTTTGTCGAAGGCATCAGGGTCAAAGCCCGCATGTTCAACCGCTAAAGAGTGGTCAACGATCAATTGTGTCTCAACCACTGGGTTCACTTTTGCAGGATCGCCGCCCTGATCTGAAATGGCATCGCGTAGACCCGCTAAATCGACTAGAGCGGTCTGACCAAGAATGTCATGACAAACAACGCGTGCTGGATACCAAGGAAAATCAAGATCGCGTTTGCGTTCAATTAACTGTTTCAGGCTATCTGTCAATGTGTTCGGGTCACAGCGACGGACCAGTTGCTCAGCTAGCACGCGAGAGGTATAAGGGAGTGTTTCATAGGCTCCAGGAGAAATGGCATTGACGGCTTCGCGTGCATCAAAATAATCCAGTTGAGTTCCCGGAAGCGGCTTACGATATTGAGTATTAATATTTGTGTTCATGGTTTGCTTCCATTCAGTCTTTACATCTTGCCTTCATCAAGGTTTTCCATTGCTCCAGAAACACAGTGATGAGAGGATCTCCTTCCTCTGTTAGAGAGAATGACAAAGGAAGGAGGTGGTCAACCAAAGCATATAATGCCCTCGTTGACCTTCGCGCTAGCGATTCTCGATAGGCACCCATTCTTGATGATCTGGGCCCGTGTAATCAGCACTTGGGCGAATAATACGGTTATTGGCACGCTGTTCATAAACGTGTGCAGCCCAGCCCGTTAAACGACTCATCACAAAGATTGGGGTAAATAGTTTGGTTGGAATGTCCATGAAGTGGTAAGCCGATGCATGGAAGAAGTCCGCATTACAGAACAGACCTTTCTCTCGCTTCATCACTGATTCAACACGCTCAGAAACCGCATATAGATGTGTATCACCAACTTGCTTCGATAACTCTTTGGACCAGCGTTTTATTAAGGCGTTGCGAGGGTCACTTTCACGATAAATCGCATGACCAAAGCCCATGATCTTGTCTTTATTGGCTAGCATTTTCATGATGTTCGCTTCCGCCTCGTCGGGCGTTTGCCAATCTTCAATCATTTCCATCGCCGCTTCGTTCGCACCTCCGTGAAGTGGTCCACGAAGCGTACCGATTGCTGCCGTGATACAAGAATGGATGTCTGACAACGTTGATGCACAAACGCGTGCTGCGAATGTAGAAGCATTAAACTCATGTTCAGCATAAAGAATAAGCGAGCAATGCATCACTTGTTTGTGCAGCGCAGATGGCGCTTTGTCTGTAAGTAATCGCAAAAAGTAACCACCGATGCAATCTTCAGTCTGATCCTCGGTGTTGATACGCACGCCATCATGACTAAAGCGGTACCAGTAACAGATGATGGCAGGGAACAAGGCTAGCATACGTTCGGTTGCTTTCAGTTGCTCCTCGAAGCTCATTTCCTGCTCTAGGTTACCCAATACAGAACAACCCGTGCGCATTACGTCCATTGGGTGTGCGCTTGCAGGAATCAACTCTAAAGCTTGTTTTAGCTCGGCTGGCAAACCTCTAAAGCTGAGTAGGTGTGTCTTGTACGCATCAAGTTCTTGTTGATTCGGCAAGTGACCGCGTAACAGAAGGTGAGCCACTTCTTCAAACTGTGCGTTGTTCGCAAGATCAGTAATATCGTATCCACGATAAGTTAAACCAGTTCCCGTTTTTCCGACAGTACATAAAGCTGTGCTTCCTGCGCTTTGACCACGAAGGCCTGCGCCACCTAATTCTGCTTTCTTTTCTGCAGTTTGAGACATTGTTTGAACTCCTTTTCTGTCTGACTTTTCCCTCTCTGGGGTGTTTTTAGCCAAACGAATTTCACGTTATTAGATGAGATAAATTCCGATTATCTTTTTCTTGGGCTTCCGTTTATTTTTGCTTTTCCCCCGCTATTTCCCTTCAGAGAATAACTGGTCAAGTTTGTCTTCGTAGTCGTGGTAATTCAGGTGCTGATACAACTCTTTACGTGTTTGCATCGAATCAACCAGTGCTTCCTGATTACCCACTTCTAGCAAATGTTTGTAGACCGTTTCAGCAGCTTTGTTCATGGCACGGAACGCACTTAATGGATAAAGCACCATGTCCACTTTTGCTTTCGCTAGCTCATCACAGCCATACAGCGGTGTCGCGCCAAATTCTGTAATATTCGCCAGAATAGGAACGTGCTTTCCGGTCGCTTGCTCAAGCGCATTTGAAAACTGAAGGTACTGGTCCAGCTTGTTCATCGCTTCGGGGAAGATCATGTCTGCGCCAGCTTCCACACACGCAATCGCACGCTCGATTGCGCTGTCCATGCCTTCAACAGCTAACGCGTCAGTACGAGCCATAATCACGAAACTTTCATCATTGCGTGCATCAACCGCGGCTTTTACACGATCAACCATCTCTTGCTGGCTGACTATTGCTTTGTTCGGACGATGACCACAACGTTTCTGTGCGACTTGGTCTTCCATGTGCACCGCTGCCGCGCCCGCTTTTTCCATCGCTTTGATCGTGCGAGCAATGTTAAATGCACCGCCAAAACCCGTGTCGATATCAACCAAAAGAGGCAAATCACATGCGTTAGTGATGCGGTCAACATCAACCAAAACGTCGTTTAATGTTGTGATACCGAGATCCGGCAATCCGTATGACGCATTTGCGATACCGCCACCAGACAAGTAAATCGCTTGGTGACCCAAGTTTTTTGCCATCATGGCGCAATACGGGTTTATAGTGCCGACAATTTGTAGTGGATTATTTTGTTCAATGGCGAGTCTGAATTTCGCTCCCGGTGTTAAGCTCATGACGAATTCCTTCTAGTCTTTGTCTAAACTTTCTGTATGTATAATTTGAGATTGGATGAGCTTTCGACTTCCTGATATGTGTCTTCTCATCAACATTTCTGCAAGCTCTTCATCGCGATTGCGAATGGCTTCCAAAATGAATTTGTGTTCGGTGAGCGCCTCATTCGGGCGAGATTGCGCACGTGGCGACTGGTAACGATACATCCGTAATAAGTGATAGAGTTCATCACACAGCAGAGATATTAACTTACTGTTTCTGCTCGCTTGGATGATGCGATAGTGAAAATCAAAGTCACCATGTTGATGGAAGTAAGACGCGCCTTCCATTTGGTCTATATGCTTGGAATGTGTCGACAATAGCATTTCCAAGCTTAAGAGCTCTTCTTGCGTAATGTGTCGCGCAGCTAACCTTGCTGCCATGCCTTCCAATGCTTCTCGAACGGCATAAAGTTCTATCAGCTTTTCCGGAGAAAAAGTGGTCACTCTGGCCCCAACATGAGGAATTCGCTCGATGAGCCCTAGCCCCTCTAAGCGCATCAATGCTTCACGCAAAGGCCCACGACTGACTTGATATTTCTTTGCTAGCTCAGGCTCTGATATCTTATGGCCAGGCTTCACATCGCCATTAACAATGACTTCAATCAGTGTTTCGGTCAGCGTTTCGGATTTGGTGTGTTCTTTCTCAGAACCCAGCACTTTACAACGAGCTTTCAACTCAGAGTTCATATTCAGATACTCTTGTTACCGACATCGAAATGTCTACAATTTCTTAACCTGAATATAAAGTAGTCGATCAAAGTGTCGACAATCAAGTAAATTGTCGACAATTTAGACTAAGGTCGTAATTTAAATGGGCCTAAAATGCCCATTAAGTGCCTTTTTTAGCAGAAATAAAGAATGGTGAGTTCATATTGTCGACAACTTATAAACCTTTAAGCTTATGATCTAAAAACTAAAAGCTCAGCTGTCGAACAATAATCGGATAAAAAACTATTCTTTAGGTACAAATTGATCAAAGACTTGTTGCGAAGTCATCTTTTGTGAAGCGGAATTGAGGTCATAATAAGCTGGCTTTTCATCGGTAAAAATCTCTAAAGTGAGTTTGAAATCTGGGTTATCGAACAAACCAGCGGAAAGAATGTACTCACCTGTCGGCAACAAATGGTAGAAAAGGTTTGTGCCACACTCACCGCAAAACCCCCTCACTCCCCAGTCTGACGACTGATAACGTTTAGGTTCGCCACCTTTAAACGTCACGTTAGGCCCACAATGCACCGCATGAAGTGCGCCACTCGACCATTTTCGACACATAGAGCAATGGCACAGGCTAACCTCATTTTTAACCTCAGCGATGACTTCAATTGCGCCGCACAAACACGTCCCTTTCATTCTCTTTTCCTCGTTCATTTTCCGTCATTTTATTATGGCCTACCAAAGCGTAAAGCCGCGTGACCTAACACCAACTTCTCGCCGTGAACTTTATGAACAAAATAACCGAAATGCTCAATATTCTCTTTATATCTCTTTTACAGACAGATATTTAACACTTAATTAACCTTTACACCAAGTTCAGCTTTAACGCTTACAAGGCATGACAACTGAGCAAAAACAATAAGGCTCAACTAAATAGAGTCGCTAACATAAGGAACGTGAACATGTTAAAGGTACTCAAACCAACGCTCGCCGCTTCAATCATCGCAGCTTCATTTTCATTCAACGCTCTTGCTGCAGATATTGAAAAAATGCACTTTCTTATCCCTGGAGGTGCCGGTGGCGGTTGGGACATGACCGCCCGAGGTACTGGTGATGTATTAATAAAGTCAGACATCGTCGAAACCGTATCATTTCAAAACCTATCTGGTGGCGGCGGTGGCAAAGCAATCGCACATTTGATTGAAACGGCTGATCGTCAAGAAGATACACTCATGGTGAACTCAACACCGATCGTCGTTCGCTCGCTCAGTGGGATCTTCCCACAATCTTTCCGCGACTTGACTCCTGTTGCCGCAACGGTTGCCGATTATGGCGCCATTGTTACATCAGCCGATTCTCCTTACAACTCTTGGGAAGATGTCGTTAAAGCTTTTAAAGAAAACCCTCGTAAAGTGAAGGTTGCTGGTGGCTCTGCTCGTGGTTCTATGGATCATTTGGTTATAGCAGCGGCTTTCAAAGGTGAAGGTTTTGATGCGCGCAAAGTTCGTTACATTGCCTATGATGCAGGTGGAAAAGCCATGGCTGCCCTACTTTCAGGCGAAACACAACTGCTCTCTACAGGGCTAGGTGAAGTACTCGAAATGTCTAAGTCTGGGCAAGTGAAAGTGTTAGCGATTACAGCACCAAAACGTTTAGAAGCTGCGCCTAACATTCCAACTCTCACCGAATATGGTAATGAAACTGTCTTTGCTAACTGGCGTGGATTCTTTGCAGCACCAGGCACAAGCCAAGAAAAGCTAGATGAATGGAATGCCGCATTTACTAAAATGTATAACACCGACGAATGGCAAGTCGTTCGAGACCGCAATGGTTGGATCGACAACTATAAAGCGGATAAAGCATTCTTCGCGTTTCTTGAAGATCAAGAGCAACAGATGGGTGACTTAATGCGCGAGTTAGGCTTCCTGAAGTAACAGTCGAATTGGGGTCCCTCAGATACCAACCTCAATGAATAACGTAGGTTGGTATTTCCCCATTGTATTTGCACTCTAAGTTTCACCGCATATGGACATTGTCGACAATCGGCATGCACACTCCTTTGTTTATATACCCAAAGCGGCTCGACTAGCAGCGAAATGCTTAATTGTTAATGGTTTAGTTTATTCATTGACGTCCATATGCGGTCTTTTTTACTTTTGTTAGGAGTTGAATATGCCTCGTTCAACCAACTTTTTCACCAAAGAGTACTTGCTCTGTCGTGACCGCGTCGGCGCAATGATCTTTCTACTCTTCTGTCTTTGCTACGGTTATCAAACCTCGCAGATTCCATTGTTTCCAGGTGATGAGTATGAACCATTCACCGCACGTACTCTGCCAACCATCCTGACTTACGTTGGTGTCGGCCTTTCTTTGCTATTGCTGGTGACAGGACAACCAGATAAACAAAGTGGCGCAGTGCTTACCTTCAATTGGAAGTTACTGATTGCCTTTTTAATTTTAATGGCGCTCTACGGCGTGGGCCTGACTTATCTAGGTTTTGTGATAGCTACTGGCTTCTTTTTATTGGCTGGCTTTTATCTGCTCGGGGAAAGACGTAAACCCGTTCTGTTTGGCGCGTCGTTTCCATTCGTGATCGCGTTCTACTTATTACTCACTCAAGGTTTGGACATCTATCTCGAACCGGGTTTGATTTTCACCATCTGGTAGTCAAAGAAAGGACTGAATTATGTTAGATGGAATTCTACAAGGTTTATCCACCGCAGTAATGCCAATGAACATTATGATGGTGATCGTGGGCTGCTTCGTCGGTACATTTATCGGCATGTTACCTGGACTTGGGCCGATCTCAGCCATTGCTTTGATGATCCCAATTACTTATGGCCTAGAGCCCTCCTCTGGCCTTATTTTGATGGCGGGTGTTTATTACGGTGCGGTATTTGGTGGTTCTACATCGTCGATTTTGATCAACGCGCCGGGTTGTTCTTCAACCGTGGTGACAGCATTCGACGGCTACCCAATGGCCCAAAAAGGCCAAGCAGGTAAAGCATTAGCTTTGGCAGCTTATTCATCTTTCACTGGCGGAACGTTATCTGCCATTATGTTGCTTGTTGCCGCACCAGCATTGGCTAGCGTCTCCCTTAGCTTCCAATCGTCGGACTATTTTGCGTTGATGCTACTTGGGTTATCAGCTGTCGCGGCTTTTGCGGGGAAAGGTCAGGTAATCAAAGCGTGGATGATGACCATTCTTGGTTTGATGCTATCTACAGTTGGAATCGATAAAGGCGTAGGCGTTGAACGCTTTACCTTCGGTTTAACGGATTTAATGGATGGCTTTAGCTTCTTGTTGCTTGCAATGGCGACATTCGCACTGGGTGAGACACTGATGGGCATCCTTAAACCATCAAAAGACACCAGCGATGAAGAACAAGAAAAGCTGAGCAACATTGGCTCAATGAAAGTGACCAAGGAAGAAATCAAAGATGTTGCGCCTGTTTCAATTCGCTCTTCAATATTAGGTTTCTTCACTGGCGTTCTTCCTGGCGCAGGGGCAACCATTGCTGCTTTTTTAAGCTATGGTATGGAGCGCAACCTCGCACCTAAAGAGAAAAAGGATGAGTTCGGTAAAGGCAGTATCCGTGGTTTGGTTGCGCCAGAGTCTGCGAACAATGCAGCATCTAGTGGTTCATTTGTACCGCTATTAACGCTTGGTATTCCGGGCTCTGGTACAACAGCAATAATGCTCGGTGCGCTGATCGCTTATGGTATTCAACCTGGCCCTCGCCTATTTGTTGAACACCCAGATGTGTTCTGGTCAGTGATCATTTCCATGTACTTCGGCAACATCGTACTTGTGATCCTGAACTTACCATTGATTCCGTACATTTCAAAGCTTTTGGCGGTTCCAAGAACGGTGCTTCTACCGATGATTTTATTCTTCTCAATCACCGGGGTTTATTTGGTCTCTTTTAACACTATGGATGTGTTCGTGATGCTGATTGTGGCTATGGCTGCCATTGCACTTCGGCTCGCTAACTTCCCGCTCGCACCTTTATTGCTGGGCTTCATCCTTGGAGGATTAATGGAAGAGAACTTACGCCGCGCATTAATGATTTCAGATGGAGAACTGAGTTTCCTATGGGAGCGTCCTATTACCCTTACCTTTACTGTTTTAGCTGTATTGGTATTGGCAAGTCCACTAATCGTAAAGCTGATTCAAAAGTTTAAAGCACAGCTAGTCAGCGTTGAGCAGTAATCGCTTTCTCTTTCAACCTAGATAAAGCCATCCATCGTGATGGCTTTATCTTCCGCCCTCCAAATCGTTCGCTTATTGTGCAGATGGTATTGACAAATCACTGTCGTTATATGAAGGTGATTGTATGAACACACACTTAGCGCAACTTAACCAACGAATTATCATCATTCCATAGGAATGGTGGGATTTTTTGATGCGCTCAGTATTTATCGAACCCACCCATAGCGGTGGGTTTTCTGTCTCTACCGTATGGGAAAAGCTCTCTTGGAGGCGGTCACAATGCAAAAAATAGCAGTTTTTGGTAAACCCGGCAGTGGAAAATCGACGGTAAGTAAAGCAATCGCGTCTGCTACCGGTCTTCCTCTTCATCAATTAGATTCAATAGTCTATAAACCAAACGGTGATCCCGTCGAGCGTAACGTTTTTGATGAAGCCCATAGCAATATACTAAGCTCAGATCGTTGGATTATAGATGGCCTTGGACCGATCAGCTCTTTCAACGCTCGTTTAGATGCAGCCGATACTCTCATTTATATTGATCTACCATACTCCGTAAGCTATTGGTTTGTGACGAAACGTCTCCTTAAAGGACTATTCATAAAACCTGAAGGTTGGCCTGATGGTAGTTCGGTACTGAAAGGAACGTTACAAAGCTACAAAGTTCTTCAGCAATGCCCCGCATTCTGGAATGATGACTTTATGTATCGTCTCGAAGGGTACTCTCAAAGTAAAGCCGTTCATGTCATCAAAAACGTTACAGAACTGAACAATTTTGTTTTAGAGCGGGTAAAGTAAACCTCATATCAGAACATTAGAGCATGTAGGTTAGATCATCTGAAGCTCTAACAATGAAAAAGAACATAACAAGGATTGTTTATGCTTTTAGAACTAGCACTTTTATTCGTTGCTGGCGTAATTGGTGGGATCATTAACTCCATAGCGGGAGGCGGAAGCTTTATTACTTTTCCGGCTCTATTGGCAGTTGGTGTTCCTCCTATTATGGCTAACGCAACAAACACATATGCTTCATGTGCGGGTTACATTAGTGGAGCCGTCGGGTTCAGAGAAGAGATCATGAAGAACAAGCATGAACTGCTGTTCACAGTCTCATTCAGTTTAGTCGGCGGCGCTGTCGGAGCATATCTGTTGCTCAACACGCCAGAATCGCTATTTATGGAAGCCATCCCTTGGTTACTCTTATTTGCCACCGTGCTTTTTCTCACCGGTTCTCGTTTAACAATGCTAATCAAAACTGTCGCGAAAGAGCACAAACATGCTGGCATACTCGGAGCAATCGCGTTGGGTTTACTACTTGTTGGTGTCTCTGCTTACGGTGGTTTTTTCAACGCAGGTTTAGGGGTTATTGTTCTGAGTTATCTGGTAGTAGCTGGTCACCAAGACATTAATTTAATGAACGGTTTGAAATTGCTCGTATCTACGTGTGTTTCACTCATTGCTATCGTGATTTTTGTTGCCAATGGTTCCATTGACTGGCAGACAGGTAGTGTTGTTTTGGTCGGTACGTTGGTAGGTGGGTATCTTGCAGCTCGTGTCTCTCGTCAACTGAATCCCAATCATGTTAAAGGGTTTGTTGCTCTTTCTTCTATTCTCATCACTATCTACTTTTTCATTGATGTTTATGTTTAAGCAAAACTTGTACAAGTGGATAACACTCCTACAAAAACGCCAGCGCGAAAGATTAATGCAGATGGCTTAACGATTTTTTGTGTCACTCCAGCGAGGTTAGGAATCTAATAGCACTACACTGAGCGGCTAATGAAACCATTTTGATCACAAAGTGCTCGGATGGAAGATCCTGTATCACGCTCCTTCGTCGCTGTACAGGATGACGAGAAATAGAAATATGCCACTCGCGGTTAAACGAGTGGCATTGATCGAGAAAGATGGCGTTTTACATCAATAATAAGAGAAGGTAACGCTTACTTAATCAGCCCTACTTCTTTGTAGTATTTGAGCGCACCTGGGTGAAGAGGCGCAGATAAACCGTCTTTTACCATTTCCTCTTTCTTCAAGTTTGCAAACGCTGGGTGGAGACGGCGGAAATCATCGAAGTTTTCAAATACCGCTTTAACCACGTTATAAACCACATCTTCTGGTACCGCAGTAGAAGAAACAAACGTCGCGCCCACACCAAAGGTTTGAACATCACTATCTGTGCCACGATACATACCACCTGGGACATTTGCGACACGATAGAAGCTGTTGTCTGCAACCAGTTTTTCTACATTAGGTCCAGCTACCGTTACGATATTACTATCACACGACGTAGTGGCTTCTTTAATCGCTCCACTTGGGTGACCAACGGTATAAATCATCGCATCAATTTTGTTATCACAAAGTGCTTTTGATTGCTCTGCTGCTTTTAACTCAGAGACAAGCTTAAAGTCGTCGTTACTCCAACCATACTGGTTCATTAGCACTTCCATAGTACCTCGCTGACCAGAACCAGGATTACCAATGTTAACGCGCTTACCTTTCAAATCATCAAAAGTTTTGATGTTCGCGTCTTTACGTGCAACGACAGTAAACGGTTCTGGATGAACGGAGAATACGGCGCGTAGCTCTTTAAAAGGCCCGCTTTCTTCAAACTTACTGGTTCCTTTGTAAGCATGATACTGCCAGTCTGATTGCGCGATACCGAGGTCCAATTCACCAGCACGAATAGTGTTGATGTTATAAATCGATCCCCCAGTACTTTCTACCGAACAACGGATACCGTGATCTTCTCGCGATTTGTTAACCAAGCGACAAATAGCGCCACCAGTCGGATAATAAACCCCTGTTACGCCACCGGTACCAATCGTGACAAACGTTTCCTCCGCAGACGCAGAAAAGCCTGTTGTGAGTGCAGCCAAAGAAGCCGCAAGTGCGATTTGCTTAAACTTAAACATTGAACATCCCTTTTACTTGTGTTGATGACCGTTTAAGTATAGCAATCGTTAACAATTTGATAACGTTTAAGTTCTCATCCTTGGCGGTTAGCTTAGTAATCACCATTTTATCGGCATATTCTGCCGTTATATAATGGCTCTATATAAGCGTAAACCGTATAGTCTAGAAAATTAAATCTTTAGACTGATATGTCCATTCTAAATTATCTATTAAATAGAAATATTCAGGTCAAATTACTATAATCTTGTTAGATAACCTTTATTCTATATAAATATGATGAATTATAACTCCAGCCAAAAGACATGATGCACTTGAAATAAATAATACGAATGAGAGAACAAACAATCGTTGAATATGAATTGGAACCTTATCCCTCTTCTCTAACATTTTATATCGTTTCGCATGAAAAGTGCTCAGAAAAACAGTTCCATATTGTAGTACTCCGTGACCTGATAAGAATATATTCAGAGTGTAGTATCGAACTCCATTATCAAGAGCATCTTCAAGATACCTCAACCACTTGGATTTCAAATAAATAACAAACAAAAACCAAGCAAATATACCTAAAATTCCAACCGTAGTCAGATAAATCACTAAATCTGATGCTAAACTGATATCTTCCATCTTCGACTACTTATTAAGTTGAGTTTTATATAATTCTGTTCCCAAATACTCACCAGTCGAACTACCATATTTTGTTATTGAGTATCTAATTACACCCTTCACTACAAAAAATTCTTAAACACACTTTTTGTGAATAATAATGGCACTTTAACTTAATTTTACGCAACAAGGCTACTATGAAGTTGTTAGCTTTGAGCTGAGTTCAACAAAAACAGTAACTTTTATGCAATGTAACTCACTACGTTATATTGCTTTACAAACAAATCACCCAGTAAATATCCGTATCTAGTTTAGATAGCTGAAGTAAATTACCACCTTCTAAAGAAGGTGGCTTTGTGTGAGCCCCCTAAAAGGGGGCCTTTGTTTAGTCCAGCGCCA